>CAZKIO010000022.1:0-29367 GCA_964552795.1 uncultured Planctomycetaceae bacterium | reverse complement strand
TGTCGCAGTCCGGCTGCGGCTGGCACACGTCGGGAATGCCGTCGGGCATGCAGGACATGGCGCCGTAGATGTCCTGAGCACCCGCGGCGATCTCGCAGCGATCCGGAATGCCGTCGTTGTCGCAGTCCAGTTCAGGCTGGCATTCGTCGGGAATGCCGTCCGGCGTGCACGTGCCGGGGCCGTAGCGGTCCGGCGCGCCGTTCGCGATCTCGACCACGTCCGGGATGCCGTCGCCGTCGCAGTCCGGCTGGCAGTTGTCCGGAATCCCGTCGCCGTCGAGGTCGGTCGCGGTGCCGTTCAGGATCTCGCAGCGGTCGGGATCGCCGTCGCCGTCGCAATCCGGTTGCGGCTGGCAGTTGTCGGGAATGCCGTCGGGCGTGCAGGTCGTGACGCCGTAGCGGTCGAACGCCAGGCCCAGGAGCAGCGCGCAGCGGTCCGGCAGGCCGTCGCTGTCGCAGTCCGGCTCGGGCTGGCAACTGTCGGGGATGCCGTCCGCCACGCAGGTGTTCGGACCGTACCGGTCGGGCGCGCCCATCGCGATCTCGTCGGCATCGGGAATGCCGTCGCCGTCGCAGTCGGGGAGGTACGAGTAGCACACGCGCACGCTCGTCCCGGCGCGCGTCTGGATCTGCGAGACGACGTTGCCGGGACCCGTCACGACGGAGGTGCCGTTGCCGTTGGAGCCGAAGGTCACCGTGCCCAGACCCACGAACGCGGGCAGCAGGGCCGGCGGCGCGTTCGTCGTGCTCATCGACGACACGTCGATGCCGCCGTGGAACACGCCCGAGGTGCCGCCGAAGTCGATCACGCCGTCGAACGCCGTCAGCGAGTCGGTGAACCCGACCGAAGGCGAGTCCTGCAGCGCGACCGTGGCGTCGGGATAGCGCAGGGTCACCTGCGCCGCGTACTGCGAGGTCGAAATGGAAGGTGCGGCGTCGAGGCTCTCGATGCCGAGCGAGCCTTGCACGCGGCTCGTCATCTCGATGCTGACTCCGGTGAGGATCCCGAGGGCCGGATCGAACTGCGGGAACGTCAGGTTGACGCGCCAGTTCGTCGTCGTCAGCGGGACATCGCGGGTGTGACAGATCTGCTGTGCGGCGGCGAGGGGCGCGACGAATGCGAGCAGGGCCGCCGCGAGCGGCGACTTCAGGGTGTGGATCATGGTGGGTGCGTGGCGCGGGGCCACTTCAGGTGGAACGGACTGCGCCCTGGATTGCACGGGTCCTGGGCGGCGAGGAGGCACTGACTATACCGGCGATCGCATGCCGCGCCAGCCCGCGCGCCCCCTTGCGATCACCCGCGGCAGCCCCGAGGATCGAATCCGGCAGCGCATGCAAGCCCCCGACCCTGACGCACGGTTCCTCACGACGCGCTGGAGTCTCGTGGCCGCCGCCGGCGACTCGGAGCGGGCGCGCGAGGCGCTGGGCGAGTTGGCACGCGCCTACGCCTATCCGTTGTACGCGTTCGCGCGCCGCCTGGGCGTGCCCGCCGGCGAGGCCGAGGACGTCGTGCAGGACTTCTTCGCGCGCTGGGTCGAGAAGCGCGATCTCGCCCGGTTCGTGCGCGGCGAAGGCCGCTTCCGCTCGTTCCTGCGCGTCGCGCTGCGCAACCACGTCGCCAACCTCCGTGATCGCGCGCGCGCCGACCGTCGCGGCGGCGGACGCGTGCGGCTCGCGATCGATCTGTCGGATGCGGAACGGCGCCTCGTCAGCGAACGCGCGGCCCCCGACGAGAGCCCCGAGCGCGCCTACGAACGCACTTGGGCTCGCGAGGTGCTGGCGCGCAGTCTGGAGCGGCTGCGCGAGGAGTACGAGCGCACGGGCCGCGGCGAGGTGTTCGGCGTCCTCGCGCCGCACCTGCAGGGCGGCGGTGACATCCAGGCCGATGCCGTGCGCCTGGGGCTGGAGCCGGGAGCCGTGCGCGTCGCCGTGCACCGGCTGCGCCGCCGCTTCCGCGACGCGCTCGATCAGGAGGTGTCGGAGACCGTCGACGGACGCGAACGGGTGGCGGACGAGATCGGGGAGCTCCTGCGCGCGCTGGGCGGCGAAGAATCCGGACGGGGCCGGTAACGTACGGTCGCGGGCGCTTCTCTGCTGGTGAAGGCCTCCCCATGACGTCCTCCGCCACCTGCCCGCGCTGCGGAATGCCGCTCGAAACATCGGCCGGGACGTTGGGCCTGTGCCCGCGCTGCGTGCTGGAGCAGGCGCGGGAGCACGACGATGCCGGCGCCGAAGCGCCGCGCGATCCGCCGCCGGCGCAGGCGGAGTTGGCGCCGCACTTCCCGGCCTACGAGATCGGCGCGCTGCTCGGACAGGGCGGAACCGGTGCGGTCTACCGCGCGCGGCACAAGGCGCTGGGCCGCGCATGCGCGCTGAAGGTGATCGCGCCGGCGGTCGCCGCGCGACCGGGCTTCGCCGAGCGCTTCGAGCGCGAGACGCGCACGTTGGCCGGCCTCCAGCATCCCGGCATCGTCGCCGTGCACGACGGCGGGCGCGCCGGGCCGTGGTGCTATCTCGCGCTGGAGCTGGTCGAGGGCGCCGATCTGCGCCAGATGATCCGCGCCGGGCGCGTGGCCCCGCGCGAGGCGCTGTCGATCGTGGCGCAGATGTGCGATGCCCTGCAGTACGCCCACGACCGCGGCGTCGTGCACCGCGACATCAAGCCGGAGAACGTGCTGGTCGACCGGTCGGGGCGCGTGAAGGTGCTCGACTTCGGCCTGGCGAAGCTGATCCACCCGGACGGCGTGGGCGGGACGCTGACGCGCACCGACCAGATCGTCGGCACGCCGCTGTACATGGCGCCCGAGCAGTGGCGCACGCCGCTCGAGGTCGACCATCGCGCGGACATCTACTCGCTGGGCGTCGTGTTCTACGAGTTGCTCACCAGCGAGCTGCCCGTCGGACGCTTCCCGCCGCCGTCGCGGCGCGCCGTGCTCGACGTGCGCCTGGACGAGGTCGTCCTGAAGACGCTCGAGCGCGAGCCTGAACGGCGCTACCAGCAGGTCAGCGACGTGAAGAGCGACGTCGAGGACGTCCAGAACCGGCGTGCGCCGCGCCTCGCCACGCGGCCGGTCCCGTCCGCGCCGACGACCACCGTCCGCGGCCGGTCCGGGTGGGCCGACCCGACGCTCAAGCTGTTCCTGATCCTCGTCCTCGCGCTGTACGCGCTGATGGGGATCCTCGCCCTGATCCTGATGACCCGCTTCTGAACCGGAGGTGAATGATGATGCAATCCGACATGGGAGTCGGCGGCTTTGGCGCGATCCTGGCCGTGCTGACGGCGATCGTCGGCCTGATCACGACGGTGTTCTGGATGATCGTCGGCTGGCGCGCGATGCGCGCGCACGAGCGGATCTCCGAGATCCTCGCCGAGCGTCCTCGGTAGCGCGACGGCGTCAGGGAACCGGCTTGTGCACCAGCGGCGAGGGGTGCAGCGCGTATCCGAGGTCCTGGTAGAAGCGCAAGGCGGCGGGACGGCTGTCGAGGAAGACGCTCGCGCAGCCCAGCCGCTGCGCCTCGCGCTCCGCGGCGACCAGCAGCATCCGTCCGATCCCCTGCCCGCGCCGGCCGGCGGTCACGACCAGATCGTCCACATGCAGGTACAGGCCGCGCGCCAGGGAGTGCGCGGGCCGGAATCCGACCGCGCCGATCACGCGCCCCCCCTCCACCGCGCCCCACAGCTCGTAGCCGGACGGAGACTGCAGCTCGACGCGGCGCAGGAACTCGGACCGATCGAGATGCGTGCGCAGCTCCGCGATCACCTCGAAGGCGAGCTCGATCCCGGGCCCCGACAAGCGGCGGATCTCGATCACGGCTCCCCGATCCGCTCGACCTCGAACCGCGCGCCTCGCCGCACGATCCGCCCGAAGGCGTGGTCCACGTCGTGGTAGAAGAGGCCGGTCCAGCCGCGCGCGGCGGCGCGTTCCAGCCACTGTGAGCGCACCTCGAAGCTGCGCACGACGTCGAGGTCGTAGGCCATGATGTACGGCGGCTGCACGTGGTGCGCGGTCGGCACGACGTCGGACCAGAAGATCGCGCCGTCGGCGCGTTCGGCGTCGAGCGTCACGACCGACACGCCGTCCGAGTGGCCGCCCAGCACGTGCAGCACGAGCCCGGGCAGGATCTCCGTCTCGCCCTCCAGCAGGGTCAGGTTCCCGGCCGCGGCAATCGGCTCGACGTCCTCGGCGCGGTAGCTCGCGGCGCGCGCGTGGCCCGGCACGCGCGCGATCTCGAACTCGACGCGCGGCAGGCAGTGGCGCGCCGCGGGAAACAGCGGCGCGAGCCCGCCGCCGCGCTCGACCACCCAGGCGCCGATGTGGTCCCAGTGCGCGTGCGTGGCGACGACGTGCGTGATCTCCTCGGGCCGCACGCCGACCTGCGCCAGCGAGTCCAGGAGCGTCGGCGCGCGCACCAGGCCGTAGATGCGCGCGAGCTTGGCGCTCCAGCGGCCCCCCACGCCCGGCTCGATCAGCACCTTGTGCGCGCCGCGCTCGGCCAGGAACGGCCGCAGCGCGAGCAGGATCGTGTTGTCGTCGGCCGGCGGCGTCCACGCGCGCCACAACGCCGCGGGCACGACGCCCCACATCGAACCGCCGTCGAGCCGCAGCCAGCCGTCGCTCAGCGCCGTGACCTTCCACGATCCGGCCTGGATCGCGCGCGGCCGCCACGCCGGGGGTGACTGCGAGGCTGCGGCCAGGGCCATGGCGCAGGCCCTCAGCCCTCGACGCGGCGCAGTTCGAACTGCGCGGCGTGGTCGGGCTTGCCGCCCTGGAACAAGGTCCAGGTCGTGCGCACGCGGCCCGGGCCGAGGAACTCGTGGCGCAAGGACCCCATGTGCTGCGCTCCCGGCTCGAGCACGTTGGTCGCGTCGCGGTACACGAAGTCGATGCGCGCGTGATCGCCGGAAGGCGGCGGCGTCGTGTGCACGGCCCGCATGCGCGGCTGGTTCCCCAGGCTGCAGTAGTGCGTCAGCATCAGCCAGGGGCCGTCGCGGTGGTACAGCGTCACCATCTCGTGCGGCGTGCCCGGGTGGAGCGTCTCCTCGAGCGCGGTGCCGCCGGCGGTCAGCCGGTAGCGCACCTCGACGGGCAGCGCGTGCTCGCCCTCGCCGGCGGTGCCCTTCCACGTGCCGACCAGGCCCTTCAGGATCCCGAACTGCGCCGCGGAGGACGCCTCGGCGACGCGCGGATCCACGACCTCGCCTCGCGTGACGATGCAGGCGCCGGCGAGCGCGGCCAGCGTCAGCGTGAGGATCGTGCGCATGCGTCTCTCCTTGGCCCGCGGGCCGTTGCGTCAGCGCGGCCGCAGCAGGCTGCGCGCGATGATCACGCGCTGGATCTCGCTGGTGCCCTCGCCGATCACGCACAGCTTGGCGTCGCGCCACATGCGCTCGACAGGGTACTCGCGGGAGTAGCCGTAGCCGCCGTGGATCTGGATCGCGTCGTAGGTGACGCGCATCGCGCACTCCGAGGCCATCAGCTTGGCCATCGCGGCCTCCTTGCCATAGGGCTGCTCGGCGTCCTTGAGGCGCGCGGCGTGGTACACGAGGTGGCGGCTGGCCTCGATGTCGAGCGCCATGTTCGCCAGCTTGAACTGCACCGCCTGCTGGTCGCTGAGCTTCTTGCCGAAGGCCTCGCGCTCCTGCGCATACTGGAACGCGACGTCGTACGCGCCCTGGGCGATGCCCAGGCTCAGCGCGCCGATCGACACGCGGCCGCCGTCCAGCGTCTTCATGAACGTGCGGAAGCCTTCGCCCTCGGGGCCCAGCAGGTGGTCGCGCGGGATGCGCGCGTCCTGGAAGACCAGGCTGGCCCAGTCGCTGCCGCGCATGCCCAGCTTCTCCTCGCCCTTCTCGATGCGGAAGCCCTGGGTGTCGCGCGGCACGACGAAGGCGCTGATGCCTTTGACGCCCTGGCCCGGCTCCGACACGGCCGTGACGATGAACGTGCCGGCGTGGTTGGCGTTGGTGATGAAGCACTTCGCGCCGTTCAGCACGTACGCGTCGCCGTCGAGCCGCGCCGTGGTCTGCGTGCCGCCCGAGTCCGAGCCGGCGTTGGGCTCGGTCAGGCCGTAGGCGCCCATGTATTCGCCGCTGATCAGCTTGGGGAGGTACGTCCGGCGCAGTTTCTCGCTTCCGAACTTGTAGATCGGCCAGGTGCCCAGCGACACGTGCGCCGCCAGAGTCAGGCCGGTCGAGCCGCACACGCGGCTGATCTCCTCGACCGCCAGGCAGTAGGCCAGCGTCCCGCCGTTGCTGCCGCCGTACTCCTCGGAGAACGGAATGCCCAGGAGGCCCAGGTCGACGATCTTCTTCCAGGTCTCGACCGGGAAGCGGTGCTGCTCGTCGATCTCGGCCGCCAGCGGCGCGACCTCGGCGCGCGCGAACTCGCGCACCATGTCGCGGATCATCTGCTGATCGGGCGAGAGCTGGAACGCGTGCTGGATCGCGGGCAACTGGTAGGTGCTGGAGCTGGGCGTCTTGGTCTGCATGTGCTGTGGTTCTCGTGTCGCGGTCGCGTGCGGCGTGGCCGCGGTCACTCTTCGATCTGCCAGCCGACGGTCCGGCGCCCGCGCTGGGCGGCGACGCCGTCGCGGCGCTCCGCGCCGCGCGGCGCGGGCACGATCTCGTCCGCCGGCTCCTCCTCGGCCGCGGAACCGTCCTTGTAGAACGACAGGCTGCGGCCGCGGCCGACCCAGTCGATCAGCGCCTGGCGCGAGAACTTCCACTCGCGGCCGACCTTGCGCGCCGGCACGTCCTCGCCGTGCAGCACCTTGTTGAAGGTCTTGACCGACACGCCGAGCAGCTCGGCGGCCTCGTCGATGTTCAGGATGTCGCGTTCGGCCATGGGGAGGTCTCCGGTCAGGCGCTGTGCGCCCAGCGCTTTTTCATCTCGGTCTCGATGTACTCGCCGATCTCGTCGGTGCGCGTGCCGGGGCCGAAGAGCCGGGCGAAGCCCTGGCTCTCGAGGCGCTCCATGTCGTCGCCCGGGATGATCCCGCCGCCGACCAGCAGCACGTGGCCCATCCCGCGCTTCTCCAGTTCGCCGCGCACGCGCGGGAACAGCTCCATGTGCGCACCGGACAGGATCGACAGGCCGACCACGTCGACGTCCTCCTGCGTGGCGGCCTCGGCGATCATCTCGGGCGTCTGGTGCAGCCCGGTGTAGATCACCTCCATGCCGCGGTCGCGCAGCACGCTGGCGACGGTCTTGGCGCCGCGGTCGTGGCCGTCGAGGCCCGGCTTGGCGACGAGGACGCGGATCTTGCGTTCGGGCATGGCGCTCACTGCTTGGCGGGTTTGCGGAAGAACAGGTTCACGACCAGCACGGCCGCCATCCCGGCGACGCCTCCGGTGACCGCCGCGCGGTTCTCGGCCAGGAAGCCCGTGGCGTCGCGCAGCACGAAGTGCAGGCCGAGCGATGCGACCGCGCCCGCGGCGGCGCAGGCGAGGATCAGGAAGAGGAACCGCTTCACGGTCTCGGTGACTCCTCGGGGCCGGGGCCCGCCGCGCGCGGCGCGCGCACGGTCCGCCCTCCGCGCGATCCGGGGAACGGCATGTCAGGCCGCTCCGTTCAGCCAGTCGGCAGCACGGGACAGGAGCGCGAGCCCCGCCCACACGACGCCGAAGACCAGCCAGGGGCGCGCGCTCTCGCCGGCGCGGCGCGCGGTCCACGCGACCCACAGGGCCGCGGCGGCGGCGATCACGAATGCGGCCGCGAGGTCGTGCAGGCGCCGGTCGCCCTCGGCGCCCACGGCCCGCAGCGCGAAGTAGGCGACGAGGTTCGCGCCGATCGCGACGGCGCCGGCCCAGGCGACGCTGCGCCAGGGGAAGCCGCCGCGGCGGCTCGCCGGCGCGTCCGGGTGGTGGGCTCGCGCCGTCACAGGATCTTGGGCTCCTTGTACTCGCCGAAGGCCTCGCGCAGGACGCCCGCGATCTCGCCCAGCGTGCATTCGGCGTGCGCCGCGGCCACGAAGCGCTCCAGCAGGTTGTCCTTCCCGCCGCAGGCGTCGCGCACGGCGTCCAGCGCGGCCTGCGCCCTCTTCGCGTCGCGCTTGCGGCGCACCTCGGAGAGGCGCTGGTGCTGCTCCTTCTCGACGGCCGGATCGATCTTGTGGATCTCGATCGCGGGCGTCCGGCCTTCCTCCTCGGCGTAGCAGTTGACGCCCACCACGCGCTTCCTGCCCTGCTCGACCGCGCGCTGGTAGGCCACGGCCGAGCGGTGGATCTCGCGCTGCACCCAGCCGGCCTCGGTGGCCGCGACCACGCCGCCGCGCTTCTCCAGCTCGGCGAAGTAGCGCTCGGCGTCGCGCTCCAGGCGGTTGGTCTGGGCCTCGACGAAGTAGCTGCCGGCCAGCGGGTCGGCCACGTGCGCCACCTCGGTCTCCTCGGCGATGATCTGCTGCGTGCGCAGGGCGATCTTGACGGCCTTCTCGGTCGGCAGCGAGAGCGTCTCGTCCATCGAGTTCGTGTGCAGCGACTGCGTGCCGCCCAGCACCGCCGCCAGCGCCTCGAAGGCCGTGCGCACGATGTTGTTCTCGGGCTGCTGCGCCGTCAGCGACACGCCCGCCGTCTGCGTGTGGAAGCGCAGCATCCACGAGCGCGGGTCCTTGGCGCCGAACGTGTCGCGCATCGCGCGCGCCCAGATGCGGCGCGCGGCGCGGAACTTGGCGATCTCCTCGAAGAAGTCCAGGTGGCTGTCGAAGAAGAACGACAGGCGCGGCGCGAACGCGTCGACCTCCAGCCCGGCGGCGATCCCGCGCCGCACGTACTCCATGCCGTTGGCCAGCGTGAACGCCAGCTCCTGCGCGGCGGTCGAGCCGGCCTCGCGGATGTGGTAGCCGCTGATCGAGATCGTGTTGAACTGCGGCACGTGCCGGGCGCAGTGCCCCATCACGTCCGTGATCATGCGCAGCGCGGGCTCGACCGGGACCAGCCAGGCGTGCTGGGCCTGGTACTCCTTCAGGATGTCGTTCTGGACCGTGCCGCGCAGGTTCCCGGGATCCACGCCCTGGCGCTCGCCGCAGGCGATGTAGAACGCCAGCAGGATCGGCGCCGGGCCGTTGATCGTCATCGACGTCGAGACCTCCCCCATGGGGATCCCGTCCATCAAGGTCTCCATGTCGCGCAGGCAGGAGATCGCCACGCCGACCTGGCCGACCTCGCCGCGGCTGACGTCGGCGTCGGAGTCGTGGCCCATCAGCGTCGGGAAGTCGAACGCCGTCGACAGGCCCGTCTGGCCGTGCGCGAGCAGGTACTTGAAGCGCTCGTTCGTCTGCCGCGCGCTGCCGAAGCCCGCGAACTGCCGCATGGTCCACAAGCGGCCGCGGTACATCGTGGGATGGACGCCGCGCGTGTACGGGAACTGGCCGGGCCAGGACAGGTCGCGTTCGAAGTCGAGCTCGAGGTCCGCGGGCCCGTACGCGGGCGCGAGCGGCGCGCCCGAGATGGTCGTGAACTCGGCGTCGCGCTTCTCGGCGCGCTCGAACGCCGCGCTCCAGGCAGCCGCGAGGTCGGTGCGGACGACTTCCTGGGACCTCATGCCGAAGAGCTCCCGCGCCCGTGCGGGCCGTCGGCGGTCGTGGCGGGGACGAACATCATCGGGGCAGTATAGTCCCAGCGAGTTCCCGCGAGGTAGCGTCGGGGAGCGCCCCGGCGGGCCGGGCCGCTAGGCACGCGCGGCCGGCGCCCTTCCGGCGGCGGCGATGAGCGCCGCGAACAGTTCTTCGACCACCTCGTGGGGCGAGCGCCCCGCGTCCAGCAGCGCGCGCACGCGCTGTTCCATCGCCCCTCCGCCCCACAGCTGCTCCGCCAGCCGTTCGTCGAGGACGCGGCGGACGTGCTGCACCTGCTTCGCGCGCCGCGCGGCGTCGAGGCCGGCGGCGGCGAGGTGCTCGCGGTGGCGCTCGACCGCGGCCAGCACCTCGTCGATGCCGTCGGACTTCGCCGCGCTGCAGGCCACGACGGGCGGCGTCCACGCGGTCCGGCCCGCGTGGCGGATGTGCACGGCCTCCTCCATGTCGACGATCAAGCGGTCCGCGCCGGGGAGGTCGGCCTTGTTGATCGCCAGCACGTCGGCGACCTCCAGCAGCCCGGCCTTCATCGCCTGGATGCCGTCGCCCGCGCCCGGGCACAGGACGACCACCACCGTGTCGGCCGCCGACACGACGTCGTACTCCGCCTGGCCGACGCCGACGGTCTCGAGGAGCACCTCGTCCAGGCCGAATGCGTCCAGCACGTCGCAGGCGTCGGCCGCGGCGCGCGAGAGGCCGCCGTGGCTGCCGCGGCTGGCCATCGAGCGGATGTAGACGCCCGGATCGGTCGTGCGCTCCTCCATGCGGATGCGGTCGCCCAGCAGGGCGCCGCCGCTGATCGGGCTGGAGGGATCGACGGCGAGGATGCCGACCGTGCGCTCGCGGGCACGCAGCACGCGCGCGAGCTCGTTGACCAGCGTGCTCTTGCCCGCGCCGGGCGGGCCGGTCACGCCCGTGCGCCAGGCGTGCCCGACGCGCGGCCACACCTCGCGCAGGAGCGGCGCGAGCCGCGGGTCGGAGTTCTCCGCCCACGAGATGCAGCGCGCCAGCGCCGCCTTGTCGCCCGCCAGGAAGCGCTCGAGCATGGCCGGACGACCGCCGCGTCAGCTCGCCGCCAGCGAGCGCGCGATGACGATGCGCTGGATGTCGGTCGCGCCCTCGTAGATCTCGGTGATGCGCGCGTCGCGGAACAGCCGCTCGACGTGGAAGTGGTCGGTGTACCCGGCCCCGCCGTGGATCTGCAGGCACTCGTCCGCGCAGAAGTTGGCGGTCAGGCTGGCGTATAGCTTGGCGCGCGCCGCCGCGTCGGTGCAGGCCTCGCCGCGGTCGCGCAGCCACGCGGCCTTGAGCGTCAGGAGGCGCGCGGCCTCCAGGCGCGTGCTCATGTCGGCCAGCTTCCACTGGATCGCCTGGAACTGGCCGATGGGCTTGCCGAACTGCTCGCGCTCGCCGGCGTACTTGATCGCCGCCTCGAGCGCCGCGCGGCCGATGCCCACGGCCTGGCTGGCGATGCCGATGCGCCCGCCGTCGAGCGTGTCCATCGCCACCTTGAAGCCCTCGTTCTCGGCCCCCAGCAGGTTGGCCTTGGGCACGCGCACGCCCGAGAACTCGATCTCGGTGGTCGAGCTGCCGCGGATGCCGCACTTCTTCTCGGCCTTGCCGACGCGCACGCCCTTGGCGTCGCGCGGCACGAGCAGCGCGCTGATGCCCTTGTGGCGCGAGCCGGGCTCGCCGGTGCGCACGTACACGATGAACACCCCGGCCCAGCCGCCGTTGGTGACCCAGACCTTGGTGCCGTCGACCACGTAGTCGCCGCCGTTGAGGCGCGCCGCGGTGGCCAGCGCCGCCGCGTCGGAGCCGGCGTTGGGCTCCGTCAGGCAGTAGGCGCCCATCAGCTCGCCGGACGCCAGGCGCGGCAGCCATTCCTTCTTCTGCGCGTCGGTGCCCCACTTGCGGATCGGCGCGCACACCAGGCTGTTGTGCACCGAGAGCGTCACGCCCGTCGATGCGCAGGCGCGGTTGACCTCCTCCAGGACGATCGAGAGCGCCACGTTGCCCAGGCCCGCGCCGCCGTGCTCGGCCGGCACGGTCAGGCCCCACAGGCCCAGCTCCTTCATGCGCTCGAAGACGGCGGGATCGATCGCGCTCTCGCGATCGTGGCGCGTGGCGCGCGGCGCGAGGTCCTCGTCGGCGAAGCTGCGCGCCATGTCGCGGACCAGCGTGAGTTCCTCGTCGAGTGCGAAGTCCATCGTGATTGGGTCCTTTCAGGCGCGCGCGGGCGCGGTCTCGTAGTCGTAGAAGCCCCGGCCGTTCTTCTTGCCCAGTCGTCCGGCCGCGACGTAGCGGCGCAGCAGCGGGCAGGGCCGGTACTTGTCGTCGCCCAGGCCCGCGTGCAGCACCTCGAGGATGTCGAGGCACACGTCCAGGCCGATCAGGTCGGCCAGCGCCAGCGGCCCGAGCGGGTGGTTCATGCCCAGCTTCATGACCGTGTCGATGCCCTCGCGCGTGCTGACGCCCTCCATGAGGCAAAACACGGCCTCGTTGATCATGGGCATCAGGACGCGGTTGGAGACGAAGCCCGGGTAGTCGCTGGCCTCGACCGGCACCTTGTCGAGCGACAGCGCGCAGTCGTGCACCGCCTTCATCGTCGCGTCGCTGGTCTCCTGGCCGCGGATCAGCTCGACCAGCTTCATCAGCGGCACGGGGTTCATGAAGTGCATGCCGATCACGCGGTCGGCGCGCCGCGTCGCGGCCGCGATCTCGGTGATCGAGATCGAACTGGTGTTGCTGGCAAGGATCGTGGCGGCCGGGCACTGCGCGTCGAGCTGCGCGAAGACCTTGCGCTTCACGTCGGCGCGCTCGACGACCGCCTCGACGACCAGGTCCACGTCGCGCACGTCCTCGACGCGCGTGCTGGCGCGGATGCGCTTCTGGATCGCCTGCGATTCCGCCTCGGGGAGCTTCCCCTTCTCGACGAACTTCGCCAGCGAGCGGCCGATGGCCGCCACGCCCTTGCGCAGCGATTCCTCGGACACGTCGACCAGGAGCACATCGGCCGCGCGCGACGCGAAGGTCTGCGCGATCCCGTTGCCCATCGTCCCCGCGCCGATCACGGCCACGCGGGCCAGCGTCGACTTCCCGGCCGCTTCGCCCGCCACGTCAGGCGCGCTCCACCGCGACCGACACGGCGTTGCCGCCGCCCAGGCACAGGCTGGCCATGCCCGTCCTGGCGTTTCGCTGCCGCATCGCGTGCAGCAGCGTCACCAGGATGCGCGCGCCCGACGCGCCGATCGGGTGCCCCAGCGCGACCGCCCCGCCGTTCACGTTGACCTTCTTGGGATCGAGATCGAGGACGCGCATCAGCGCGATTGCCGCGACCGAGAAGGCCTCGTTGATCTCGTGCAGCTCGAAGTCGGACGGCTTCTTGCCGAGCTGCTTCGAGCAGGCCTGGATCGAGCGCTCGGGCGCCATCATGACCCACTCCGGCGCGCAGCCGCCGGCCGCGTAGGCGCTGATCCGCGCCAGCGGCTTGCAGCCCAGCGCCTTGGCCTTCTCGGCGCTCATGACGACGAGCGCCGCCGCGCCGTCGTTGATCGAGCTGGCGTTGGCCGCCGTCACGGTCCCGTTCGACTCGAACGCGGGCTTCAGCTTGGCGATCCCGTCCGCCGTGGTGTCGGCGCGCACGTTCTCGTCGGTCTTGAACTGCACGGGGTCGCCCTTGCGCTGCGGGATGGCGACGGCGAACGTCTCGGCGTCGAAGCGCCCCGCCGCCGCGGCCTCGCCGGCCTTCTTGTGCGACAGCGCGGCGAATTCGTCCTGCGCGCGGCGCGTGATCTCGTACTTCTTGGCGACCAGCTCGGCCGTGCTGCCCATGTGGAAGTCGTTGTGGATGTCCCACAGTCCGTCCCACACCATCGAGTCGATCAGCTTGCCGTGACCCAGTCGCACGCCGGCGCGCGCCTCGGGCAAGAGGTAGGGCGCGTTGGTCATGCTCTCCTGGCCGCCGGCCACGACGACGTCGGCGTCTCCAGCGCGGACCGCCTGCGCGGCAAGCATCACGCTCTTCAGGCCCGAGCCGCACACCATGTTGACCGTGACCGAGGGAACCGTGTCGGGGATGCCGGCCTTGAGCGCCGCCTGCCGCGCGGGATTCTGTCCCAGGCCCGCGGTCAGCACGTTCCCGAAGATCACCTCCTGGACCTCCTTGGCCGGCACGCCGGCGCGGCGCAGCGCCTCCTGGATGGCGAGCGCGCCAAGTTGCGGGGCGCTGAAGCCGCTCAGCGAGCCCTGGAACCGGGCGACGGGGGTGCGGCACGCGCTGACGATGACGGCGTCTCTCATGGCGGTTCCTCGGATCACGGACGCCGCGCGGAGGGGTCGCGGCGGAATGCGGGGCGATGATTCTAGCGCCCGGGGAGCGCGCGGCCCAGGGTCGGCACCGCGCGCGCGCGTCCCGGGCGCGAGAGCGGCCCGGCCGACGTCACGGCCGGGGCTGACGGTGCGCGCCGATCCCGGTTAGGTTCAGAGAGCGCGGGGGCGCGCCTCCCGCGCACGGAACGAGAGACCGCATGAAAGCCGCAGCACTCGCGCTCCTGGCCGCCGCCATGCCGCCGACACCCGCCACGGCCAGCGTCGTCGTGGCGTTCGACGGGACGCGCTGCGCCGTCGGCGCGAACGAGTACTGGCTGACCGGAGACGGCATGACCGGTCCGCTCGCGCAGCTCGGCCTGCAGGGTCACACGGTGCAGACGATCACGACGATCACGCCGGCCGCTCTGGCGGGCGCGCGCATCTTCGTGAGCGGCGCGCTGCTGGTCGGCACCTCGCTGGCGCAGAGCGAGGCCGACGCGCTCCAGGCCTGGGTCGCGGGCGGCGGCGCGTTCCTCTACATGGGCGACAACGACAGCGTCTCCGCGGCGAACGCGCAGTTCGCGCAGATCGTCAACGGGCCGGCCTACGGCGGGCAGTTCAACGGCACGGGGATCACGCTCTCGATCGCCGAGCCGACCCACCCCCTGGTCCAGGGACCCGGCGGCGTCGTCAACACGATCTCGAACCTCAACTTCGTCGGCCGCTGGAGCAGCCCCGGACCGGGCAGCACGGTCGTCGCCACGAACCCCGACGGCAGCGGCGCGCTGGTCGCCGTGCTGTACGGCGCCGGCAAGGCGGTGCTGACCAACGACGTCAACTACTTCGCGTTCCCGCCGGCGTACAGCGCCGATCACGCGGCGCTGTGGGACAACGTGATCGCGTGGCTGGACCGCACGGGCTCGCCGACGACGCCCTTCTGCGTCGGCGACGGCACGGGGACGGCCTGTCCCTGCGGGAACAGCGGGTCCCCGGGCAACGGGTGCGCCAACTCGATCGTCCCGGCCGGCGCGCACCTCGCGGGCAGCGGCCTCGCCAGCCTGGCGGCCGACACGTTCAAGCTCATCGGGACGGGGATGCCCGACGCGGCCGCGCTCTACTACCAGGGCACGAGCATGCTGGGCGGAGGCAACGGCATCGTGTTCGGCGACGGGTTGCGCTGCGTCGGCGGCACCATCCTGCGCCTGGGTACGAAGGTCAACGCCGGCGGCACGTCGCAGTACCCGGAGGCCGGCGACCTCCCGATCTCGGTGCGCGGCATGGTCCCGCCGGGCGGCGGACCGCGCCTCTACCAGTGCTGGTACCGCAACGCCGATCCCGGATTCTGCACGCCGAACACGTTCAACCTGTCCAACGGCGTCGAGGTGACGTGGACGCCCTGAGAGCCGCGGGCCTGGCGGCGTGCGCGCTCGCGGCGCTGGCGACGGCGGCCGGCGCCGGCGTGGTCCTGGCCTTCGACGGCACGCGCTGCAACAGCGGCGCGTACCAGTACTGGCTGACGGGCAACGGCATGACCGGGCCCTACAACCAGCTCATCGCGGACAATCACACGGTCCAGACGACCGGCCTGATCACGCCGGCGGCGCTCTCGGGCGTCGACGTCTTCGTCACGGGCCGCATCGCGTCGGGCACCGTGCTGTCCCCCGCCGAACACGCCGCGCTGCAGTCCTGGATCGCGGGCGGCGGCGCGCTGCTCTACATCGGCGACAACAACAACAGCGCGACGACCAACGACCAGTTCGGCCAGATGCTCGGCGGCCCCGTGCACGGCGGCGAGCTCACCGGCACCGGCCTCGCGATGACGATCGTGCTGCCCGGGCACCCGCTGGTCGGCGGGCCGGGCGGCGTCGTCAGCACGATCGCGGGCATCAACGTGCCGGGCCGCTGGATCAACCCGACGGCCGCGACGACCATGGTGGCGACGAACCCCGACGGCAGCGGCGCGATGTTCACGCTCACGTTCGGCGCGGGCCGCGCCGTGTTCGTGAACGACACGAACTACTTCTGCTACCCGCCGTCGTACACGAGCCAGCACCAGGCGCTGTGGACCAACGTGATCGCGTGGCTGGACGGCGCGTCGAGCGCGGCCGGCTACTGTTTCGGCGACGGCAGCGCGACGGCCTGCCCGTGCGGGAACCCCGGCGCGACCGGCAATGGCTGCGCGAGCTCGGTTTCTCCGGACGGGGCGCACCTCTCCGGCGGCGGATCGACGAGCGTGGCAGCCGACGGGTTCGTGCTCTCCGGATCGCAGATGCCCAACGGCACGGCGCTGTACTTCCAGGGGACCGACGCGCAGAACGGCGGCAACGGCGTGGTCTTCGGCGACGGGCTGCGCTGCGTCGGCGGAACGATCATCCGCCTGGGCACCAAGACGAACGCGGCGGGCGCGTCGCAGTACCCCGCCGGCGGCGATCTCCCGGTGTCCGTGCGCGGTCTGGTCCCGGCCGCCGGCGGCGTGCGCCGCTACCAGGTCTGGTACCGCAACGCCGCGGACTTCTGCATGCCGAGCACGTTCAACCTGTCGAACGGCGTCGAGACGACCTGGACGCCGTAGCCGCCCGCGCGCGCTCAGAAGCGCAGCACGAGCCCCTCGACGTCCGCTCCCCGCAGCGACACCGGCTGCTCGCTCGCCGGTGTTGGCCCGCGTTGGTGGCTCCCCGCGCTCCCCCGGAAGCCGACGACGTAGTCGCCGGGCGCGAGGCGCTGGAACTCGAACGCGCCGCTCGCGTCCGAGATGGCCGACCGCAGGGGGTCCGCGCTCTCGGGTCGGCGCAGGTAGACCTGCACGCGCGCGGCGGGCGCGCCGCTCGCATCCAGCACGACGCCCGCCAAGCGACGCGCGGGCTGGAGCCGGATCACGTGAACGGCGTCCCCGGGCACGGCGACGCGGCGCTCCCCGGGCGCGAATCCGTCGGCCAGAACCTCGATGCGCGCCTCGCCGCGCGGACAGCTTCGGATCGACGCGCGGCCGGCCGCGTCGAGCACGCGCTCCAGCGCCACGCCTCCCGGCAGGATCATGCGCACGGTGCCACCCGCGACCGGCGTGCCGGTCCGCTCGTCCACGGCCTCGATCGCGCACGAGCCCATCGCGAGCGCGACGTCGGCCGCATCGATGCGCAGCGCGACCTCCGTCTCGCCGCGCGTCAAGAGGTGCGCCGCGATCACCGCGTCGCCCAGCGCCACGCACAGGCACCGGCCCGCGGCTCCGGCGGCCTCGACCGTCCAGGCGAAGGTCCCGGCCGCCCGCGCGCGCAGCGGCAGCAGCGACGACGTGGGCACCACGGCGCCCGGCGCCACGCAGCGTTCGGCGAGCACCACGCGCACGCGGTCCTCGAACAGGGGATCCAGCCCCAGCGCCGCCGCGCTGGCGGGCGCGCCGCGCGCGTCGACCAGGCGCACGGCGAGGACGCGCAGGCTCGACATGCGCAGCTCGACGAACTCTTCGGGCGTCCGCTCGCGCACGAGCACGTCGCGCGTGACGGGATCGCGACCGAGCGTCGAGGCCTGGACGGTCCAGCGCCCGTCGGCCGGGATCAGGCAGCCGAACTCGCCGGCGGCGTTGGTGGTCGCCCAGGAGACCGCCGGCCCCGCGGCGAACGACTCCGTCGGCTGGCCCGCGTCGGCCAGCGAGGCATCGACCAGCACGCCGGCGATCGGCTCACCGTCTTCGTCGCGCACGACCCGGCCGCGCAGCAGGCCAGGGGTCGGAACCGGCGGCGCCGCGGACGGCGCGCCCGGACCCGGGAAGTCCGGCCGGTAGGCGCCGGAGGCGACGGTCGCCGCCGGGTCGCGCGGCGGGTGCGCGCCACGCTCGGGCTCGAGCAGCTCGCGGGTCGCGGTGCTGCCGGACGCGATCGGCGGCGTGGGCTCGGCGCCGGACGCGTCGCTCTTGGACGCGATCGGGAGCGCGAACAGCGCCAGCGCGACCGCCAGGCAGCAGGCCGCCAGCAGGATCAGGCTCGGGCGCCGCATGCCGTCCATTCTCCTCCGGCGCGGAACCGCTGGATACCGTGCCGGAGCGACTCCCGGGGGCCTTCATCGACTCTTCACACTCGCTTGGCCGGGCCCTGGATCGGCGATGCGAGCTTGCCCCCGCACACGAACGACGACCCACTCACCCAGGAGACGACATGCGGATCACGCTCAGCCTGCTCGCGCTCGCGCTCACCGGCGCGACCCTGAACGCCGAAGTGCGCCTGCAGGGCGCTGGCGCCACTTTCCCCGCCCCGCTCTACCAGCGCCTCGTCGCGGAGTACCAGAAGGCCAACCCCGACGTGAAGATCGACTACCAGGCGATCGGCTCGGGCGGCGGCGTCAAGGCCATCACCGATGCGACCGTGGACTTCGGCGCCTCCGACGCGCCGCTCGGCAAGAAGGACCTGGAGAAGCTGGGCGCGGGCAACGTCGTCCAGATCCCGAGCTGCGCCGGAGCGGTCGTTCCGGCCTACAACCTGCCCGGATTGGCGCAGGACCTGCGCTTCACCGGCGAGGTGCTGGCCGCGATCTACCAGGGCCGCATCAGCAAGTGGAACGACGCCGAACTCAAGGCCCTGAACCCCGGCGTCGCGCTGCCCGACCTGACGATCACGCCGGTGTGGCGCACGGACGGCAGCGGCACGACCTACGTGTGGACCAGCTACCTGTGCACGCAGAGCGAGGCCTTCAAGGGCTCGGTGGGCATGGGCAAGGAAGTGCAGTGGCCCATCGGCCAGGGCGGCAAGGGCAACCAGGGCGTCACCGCCGTCATCCAGACGACCAAGGGCGCGCTCGGCTACATCGAGCAGAACTACGCCAACGAGAACAAGATCCCCTACGGCGCCGTGCGCAACCAGGCCGGCCGGTTCGTGAAGGCCAGCCCCGAGAGCATCATGGCGGCGGGCGAGGCGGCGGCGAAGGAGTTGAAGGGTCCGGTCCTGGCCGCCAACTTGTGGAACCAGGCCGGCGAGGAGAGCTACCCGATCGCGGCGCTGACGTACCTGATCGTCTACCAGGACCTGAAGAACCTGAAGTCCAAGGAGCAGGCCGCCGCGCTGGCCGACTTCCTGTGGTGGGCGACGCACGAAGGGCAGGAGTTCGCCGCCAAGCTCGACTACGCGCCGCTCGCCCCGGCGATGCTCAAGAAGGTCGAGGAGGCGCTCTCCACGTTGCGCTACGCCGGACAGCCGCTGCCGCGCGGCTGATCACGACACTTGGAACGCGCGACCGGCGGAGCACCGCCCGCATCCGTGAAGGCTGGTGACCCGGGGGGCTCGACGCCCTCCGGGGCCCAGCGTCGGCGTCGTCCCATGCCCGCCAGCCGGCGGCTGATGGACAAGGGACTCGCGCTGATCTCGGGCACGGCCGCCATCTACACGCTGGTGCTGCTCGTCGGGATCGTGGTCGTGCTGATCGGCCCGGCCATGCCCAGCATCCAGGCCTTCGGCCTCGAGTTCCTGACCAACGACGAGTGGCGCCCGAACACGCTCGAGGTCCAGGTGCGCGACGCCCAGGGCCGCATCGTGTTCGAGGACGGCGAGCCGCTGACGGAGACGATCCCGCCCGAGTTCGGTGCGCTGCCGGTGCTGTGGGGCACGGTCGCGAGCTCGTTCCTGGCGCTCTTGTTCGCCGTCCCGATCGGGCTGGGAACCGCGCTCGTCCTGGCGCGCGTCTGGCGCGGACGATCGTCGGCGGTGCTGTCGTTCCTGATCGAGTTCCTCGCGGCGATCCCGTCGATCGCCTACGGGATGTGGGGCCTGATGGTGCTCGCGCCGATGCTGCAGGACCACATCGAGCCGGGTCTGCGCGGCCTGCTCGACATCCCCGGCCTGCACTGGATGTTCCGCGAGACCCTGGTCCTGGGCGGCCAGGCGGTGGAGCGCGAGCTGCCGCTCGCCGGACGCGACCTGCTGTGCGGCGGCCTGGTGCTCGGGATCATGGTCCTGCCGATCCTGACCGCGATCTCCCGCGACGTCTTGCGCGCGGTTCCGCGCGAGCAGATCGAGGGCTCGCTGGCGCTGGGCGCGACCTGGTGGCAGAGCTCGTGGGCGATGCTGCGCTACAGCCGCTCCGGTCTCCTGGGCGCGGTGCTGCTGGGCCTGGCGCGCGCCGCCGGCGAGACCATGGCCGTGACAATGGTGATCGGCAACAACAACCAGATCCATCCGTCGCCGTTCGCGCCGGCGCAGACGATGTCCAGCCTCCTGGCCAACGAGTTCGCCGAGTCCACGACCGAGATTCACCGCGCCGCGTTGATCGAGGTCGCGCTCGTGCTGCTGCTCACGATGCTCGCGGTCAACGTCGTCGCCCGCTGGCTCGTCGTCGGACGCTCCGTGAGGCCCGCGTGAGCAGCCTCACGCAAACGGTCCCGGCCGGCCCGCGCGGCACGGCCATCCGGCGCCGGCCGCGGGCGCGCTTCGCGCGCTGGACCAGCGCCGTGGCGAAGGCCGCGTGCGTGGCCGCGGCGCTGAGCGTCGTCGGGATCCTGATGCTGGTCCTGGGATACCTCGTGTCCCTGGGCGCCGGTGCCATGAGCTGGGACCTCCTGACCGAGCTCCCGATCCCGCGCGGCATGGATGGACACCCCGGCGGGATGGCGCACGCCATCGTCGGCACGGGGATCCTGATCGGGCTTGCGTCGCTGGTCGGCATTCCCGTCGGCGTCCTCACCGGCATCTACCTGTCGGAGTACGCCGCGGGCAGCCGTCTCGCGGGAACCGTTCGCTTCGTGTGCGACGTGCTGGCCGGAATCCCTTCGATCGTGATCGGCATCGTCGGGTACGAGCTGCTCGTCGTGCCGCTGGGCAACTTCAACGGCTACGCCGGAGCGCTGGCGTTGAGCATCCTGATGGTCCCCATCGTGGCCCGCGCGACGGAGGAGATGCTGCTCCTGGTCCCGCGCAGCTATCGCGAGGCCTCGATCGGCCTGGGCGCGACGCGCGCGCAGACGATCCTGCGCGTCGTGCTGCCCACGGCGACGGGCGGAGTGCTGACCGGCGTCATGCTGGCCGTGGCGCGCGTCGCGAGCGAGACCGCGCCGCTCCTCTTCACGGCGCTGGGATCGCGGCTGATGACGCTCGACCCGTCGCAGCCGATGCCGTCGCTGACCGTGCAGATCTTCAACTACGCCACCGGACCCTACCGCGAGGAGCAGGACCTCGCCTGGGCCGGGATGCTGGTCCTGATCACGCTGATCTTCGCGCTGAACCTGCTGGTGCGCCTCTCGGTGCGCGGCGCGAAGCGCTGAGGTCCGGCGGATCAGCCGAAGCGGCCGGTCACGTAGTCCTCGGTCTCGCGCAGGCGCGGCGCCAGGAAGATGTCGTTCGTCGGGCCGTGCTCGATCAGGCGGCCCATGTACAGGAACGCCGTGTAGTCGCTGGTGCGCGAGGCCTGCTGCATGTTGTGCGTGACCATCAGCAGCGTGTACTGGCCCTTCAGCTCCTTGATCAGGTCCTCGATGCGCCCGGTGGCGATCGGATCGAGCGCCGAGCAGGGCTCGTCGAGCAGCAGGATCTCGGGGTCGGCGGCGATCGCGCGCGCGATGCACAGGCGCTGCTGCTGCCCGCCCGAGAGCTGCAGCGCGCTGTCGCGCAGCCGGCTCGACACCTCGTCCCACAGGCCCGCGCGTTTCAGGCTGCGCTCGCAGGCCTCGTCCAGCACGCGCCGGTCGCGCACGCCGTCGATGCGCAGCGAGTAGATCACGTTCTCGTAGATGCTGAGCGGGAACGGGTTGGGCTTCTGGAACACCATCCCGATCCGCTTGCGCAGGTCGATCACGTCGACGCCCGAGCCGTAGATCGAGTCGCCGTGGAGCAGCATGTCGCCCTCGATGCGCACGGAGTCGACCAGGTCGTTGAGCCGGTTCACCGAGCGCAGCAGCGTCGACTTGCCGCAGCCCGACGGCCCGATCAGCGCCGTGACCCTGCCCTTGGGGATCGGCATGTCGATCGAGTACAGCGCCTGCTTCTTGCCGTACCACAGGCGGAAGTCCTGCACGAGCAGCGCGGCCTCCTCGCTCCGGACCGCCTCGTGGGTCTCAGTCGCGAAGGTCGCCGCCTGCGTGATCGCGTCCAGGACCGGGTTCAGGCGTCCGGTCTCCGCGGGCGCGGGGACCGACTCGGGGGCGGGGCCGTGGGTGCGCATCGGTGCGAGGTCCTGGAGGCTGGCGTTCATGGCTGGGCGCGGCCCGCGGGTCACAGCACACCCGGCCCGCGCGAAGATCGCGTCAAGATTGGGGCAAGTCCTCGCGAGGCCCTTGCTGGGCCGAGAACTCCAGCATGTGGTGGCGCACGATCCGGCCGCGGACCACGAAGATCAGGTCCTCGGCGATGTTCGTGGCGTGGTCCGCGAGGCGCTCCAGGTTCCGCAGGGCGCCGATCAGGTGCATCACGTCGCCGATCCGGTCGGGGTGCTCGCGCATGAACTGGATCGCCTCGCCGATCAGTTCGCGGTACAGGCGGTCGGCCTCGGGGTCGGAGCGCCACACACGCAGCGCCAGGTCCGCGTCGCGCCGCACCAGCGCATCCAACGCCTCGCGCGTCATGCGCTTGGCCACCGCCGCGAGGCGCGACACGTCGGGCCGGAACGGCAGCGGCGGCACCTCGGCCAGCACCTCGGCGCGCTCGGCGATGTTGACGGCCAGATCCGCCATGCGTTCGAGGTCGGAGTTGACCTTCATGATCCCGCACACGAAGCGCAGGTCGCGGGCCACGGGCTGGCGTCGCGCCAGGAACTCCAGGCACTCCTCCTCGATCTCGTTCTCGAGGTCGTCGACGGCCGAGTCCCCCACGATCACGGCGCGCGCCAGCGTCGCGTCGCGGTCCAGCAGCGCGCGCAGCGAGCAGTCGATGGCCGTCTCGACCAGCCCGCCGACGTGCTGGATCCGCTTGCTGATCTGCGCCAGGTCCTCTTCGTTCTGCTTCGACATGCTTCACTCCATCCCTTCGGCGGGCGCGCGCGGCAGCGTGACGGTGAACGTCGTTCCGCGGCCCTCCTCGCTCTGCACGTTGACCTGCCCGGCGTGCGCGCGCACGACGTGCTTCACGATCGCCAGGCCCAGCCCCGTGCCGCCCATCTCGCGCGAGCGCGAGGGGTCCACACGGTAGAACCGCTCGAACACGCGCGGCAGGGCCGCGGCCGGGATGCCCATGCCCGTGTCCTCGAACTCCACGCGCACCTCGCCCGGCGCGAGGCGCACGCGGGCGCTCACGCGCCCGCCGGCGGGAGTGTACTTGATGGCGTTCTCCAGGAGGTTGGTGAAGGCGCGCTCCAGGCGCTGGGCGTTGCCGAGCACGAGGGCCGGCTCGCCCGTCGCGCCCTGCACCTCCAGGCGCAGGCGCTTCTTCTCGGCCGCGCCGGCCAGCGCGGCCGCCGCGGTGCGCAGCGGAGCGTCGACGCGCACGCGTTCCAGCGGCATGCGCTCGCCCTCGGCCTCGATGGCGGACAGCTCCAGGAGGTCGGCGACGATGGCCTGCAGCCGCGCCGCGTTGCGCTGCGCGATCTCCAGGAACCGGTCGCGGGCTCCCGGTTCGCAGCCCGGTTCCTGCAGCGTCTCCAGCGCGGCCAGCACAGCCGCCAGCGGCGTGCGCAACTCGTGGCTGACGTTCGCCACGAAGTCGATGCGCACCTGCTCGAGTCGCCGCACGGCCGTGACGTCGGAGAGGAGCACGACCGCGCCGAAGAACGCGCCGGCCGCGCTGGCCGGCGGCGTGCGCGCGATGGAGAGGCTGAGCACGCGCCCGTCGCGCGACGGCGCGGGCGCGCTGCCGTGCCAGGCCGCCTCCCCGCCCAGGACGCCGCGCAGCGCGCGCTCCAGCTCGGGGAAACGCAGCTTCTCCCACAGCGCGCCGCCGGGGCCGAGCGGCGCGGAGAGGCCCAGGAGCTGCGCCGCCGCACGGTTCATCAGCACGACGCGCTCGTTCGCGTCGACGGCCACGACGCCCTCCTGCAGGCTGGCCAGGATCGTCTCGAGCTCCGTGCGCGCGCGCCGTTCGCCGCGCGCGCGCTCGCGCACCTCGCGCGCGGCTGCGTCGAACGCGTCGGCGAGGCGACGCACCTCGACCGGGCCCAGGAGCGCCGCCGGCGTCTCCTCGCGCCCGGCCGCCAGCGCGGCGGCGTGGCGTCCGACCGCCTCCAGCGGCCGGACCAGCCAGCGCGCGAAGAGCCACGCGACCAGGGCGCCCAGGATGAGAGCGGCCAACGCGAACAGGAGGAGGTCCGAGCGGAAGGCGTCGAGCGCCGCGCGCAGCCGGGGCTCCTCGGTGGCCGCGCGCATCGCCCCCAGGACGCGGCCGCCCTCGTCCAGGCGCCGCACGACGTAGTAGGTCTGCTCGCCGGTCGTCGCGCTCCTGCGTTGCGCCGTTCCGGTCCCCTCCCGCAGCGCGGCGACGAACTCCGGCCGGTCGGCGTGGTTCGCGAGCGCGCCGCGCACGTCGCTGTCGGCGAGCACGCTGCCGTCGGCCGCGATCAGCGTCAGGCGCAGTCCGGTGGCGCGACCGACGTCGACGAGCCGTGCCTCGAAGGCTCCGCGCTCGCTGCGGCCGGCGAGCGTGTCGGCCGCCGGTCCGGCCAGTGCCGCCGCGGTGCTGGCGAGGCGCTCGTCGACCAGCGCGCGCTCGTGCTCGGCGAGGCGCAACTCGCCGAAGACCGCTGCCAGCGCCAGGAGCAACGCGAGGAGCCCGGCCAGCGCCAGGAACAGCCGGGCGGTGAGGGTGTCCAGCTTCAAGGGCGGACGGATCCTACTCGGTCGCCGCCGGCTCCTCGCGGAACTTGTAGCCGACCCCGCGCAGCGTGACGATGTTCGTGCCGAACGCGCCGAGCTTCTTGCGCAGCGTGGCCACGTGCACGTCGATGTTGCGGTCCGTGACCACCGTGTCGGGCCCGAGGACGGCGTCGAGAAGCTCGTTGCGCGTGAACGCGCGACCGCGGTTCGCGGCCAGGTGACGCAGCAGCTTGAACTCGGTCAGCGTGAGCTGCAGCGCCTCGCCCGAGAGCTCCACCTCGTGCTTGACCGAGTCGATCACGAGGTCGCCGAAGCGCACGACGCGGGCCGGTCCGGCCGCCGCCCGCCCTTCCGTGCCGCGCAGGCGCGTGGCGATGCGCGCCAGGAGCTCCTTCATGCCGAAGGGCTTGCGCACGTAGTCGTCGGCGCCCTGCGCGAGACCGATCACCGCGTCGGTCTCCTCGCCCTTGGCCGTCAGCATCACGATCGGGATGTGCGCCGTGCGCGGATCGGCGCGCAGGCGGCGGCACACCTCCAGGCCGTCCATGCCGGGCAGCATCAGGTCGAGCACGACCAGGTCCGGCAGGCGCCGGCGCGCTTCGGCGAGCGCGGTCTCGCCATCGGCCGCCGTGACGACCTCGTAGTGCTCGCGCGCGAGGTGGTGTCGGACCAGTTCGACGATGTCGGGCTCGTCGTCGACGAGCAGGATGCGGGATCGCTTCATCGGGATCCCAGGCTGCGCGCCGGCCGTGAGACGGCGAACAGTCGGGGATCAAGGAGTTGTAAAGGCCGGCGCGCGGAAACGCACCTCTCAGGCGGCCGTGTCCGTGACGCGCCGCAGCCAGCGCGCGCGGTACCACACGACGAACCACACGTCGGCCGCGAGGAGCGCGGGCACGAGCACGAGGGGCACGAAGGCCGGCACGTGACCCGCCATGTCCGTGGGCACCAGCACCAGCGCCGCGAGCACCGCGTTCGCGACCAGGATCACGGGCAGCCAGGCGGCGGTGACCGCCGCGCCGACGCCGAACCAGCGCGGCCAGTCGCGGCGGATGCGCGCGAGACCGTTCCAACCCAGGTAGCTGCCGACGACCAGGCCGACCAGGATGATGAAGCCCATCCCGGCCATGCTCGCGACGAACTTCATGTGACCGTCCGGGATGCGCTCCGACGCCGACATGACGCCCTGCGCGATGAGCACGTCCGCTCGCGCGGCCTCCTCCTGGACCTGCATGTGGCGTTCCAGCAGCACCAGCGCGCCCAGGCTGTAGAACACCGTTGCGATCGCCATCGACAACAGCCCGATCGGACCGAGCAGACACAGACGACGTTCCGTGGATGCCGCGCGCCCCGCGGGCGCCGGCCGGCCCAGACCTTCGACGTCGGTGCGCACCTCGCTGGCGTGCTGGTAGCGGCGCTCGGGATCCTTGGCCATCGACTTCAGGACGACCTCGTCGACGCGCACGTCGATGTCGATCTTCTGCGACGGCGGCGGGAAGCTGCCCATCGGGATCTCGCCGGTGAGCATCTCGTAGAACACGACGCCCAACGAGTAGATGTCGGCGCGGTGGTCGACCTCCAGCGGCCGGTCGAGCTGCTCGGGCGCCATGTAGCGCAGCGTGCCCATCACCTGCCCGGTCGAGGTCAGCGCGACGCCCGCCGGCGCCTCGCCCAGGAGCTTCGCCAGGCCGAAGTCCGCGATCTTCACGCGCCCGTCGCGGTCGAGCAGGATGTTCTCGGGCTTGATGTCGCGGTGCACGACGTTGGCTCGGTGCGCGAACTCGAGCGCGTCGCAGATCTCGCGCACGACCGCGAGCGCCTGCGCGGGCTTCATCGAGCGCGAGCGGATCGCCTGGCGCAGGTTCGTGCCCTCGACGAACTCCAGCACGAGGTAGCAGAGCGGCCCCGCGCGGCCGAAATCGTGCACCTGCACGACGTTCGGGTGGTTCAATCGCGCCAAGGTGCGCGCCTCGCGTTCGAACCGCTCCGCGAACAGCGGCTTCTCGGCCAGTTCCGGGAGCAGCACCTTGACCGCGACGGGCCGGCCCAGGCGCTTCTGTTCGCCGCGGAACACGTAGCCCATGCCGCCGCGACCGAGCAGTTCGCCCAGCTCCAGGTCCGGCGCCGCGCGCGCGACCTGTTCGCGGATCCTGCGCAGCGTCGCGGGATCGTCCGCGGGCACCGCCGGCGGCTCCAGCGCGCCGGCCATCAGGCACTTGGGACAGACGTTGCCCGCGGCGTCGGCGGGGAGGGGCGCGCCGCAGCGCGGACAGGACTGGGTCTGGGGCTCTTGCGGTTCCATGGCGCCCTTCCCACCGGGCGGCGGGCGCATCCTTACCGGATTTCCGCCCGCAACGTCGCGACCCAGGCCGCCGCCCCGCGCGGCAGCCGGTCCCGGGCGTTGTTCCCCCGCCCGCCGGCCGGAAAAATCACCGCATGCTGCGCTTCGGCATCGCGCTGATGGCCCTGGCCCTCCTGTGGCTCGGCGGCCGGGCTCTTCTCGACACCTTCGCGTCCGACGAGACGAAGATCCGCGACGCGATCGAGGACGCGCGGGACGGGTTCGACCGCACGCGGATGGATCCGGTCCTGGCGCTCCTCGCCGGCGACTTCGAGGACGAGACCTCGACGTACCGCCGCGAGGACCTGCGCGCCGGCCTCGCCGCGGTGTTCTTCCAGGCCAAGGACCCGGCGACGAAGCGTTTCCCGTTCCGCGCGGTGATCGACCCGGACAGCGTCACGATCGCGGTGCAGCCCGGCGAGCCGAAGTCGGCGCAGGTCTCGATCCCGCTCGCGATCCACGACGTGCGCGGCGGCGGCGACCGCGTCGCGTGGCGCGTCCAGATCGAGGCAGGCTTCGAGGAGCGCGACGGCGACTGGAAGCTGGTGCGCACGCGGCACACGACGCGCGAAGGCCGCTTCCGCCTGCAGTGACGCCCGCGGGCGCTCAGCCCGACAGGGCGTCGAACAACCGGTGGATCTCGTCCTCGACGTCCTGCGGCCGGTCCACAGTGGGCGCGACCTCGAGCGCGACGAGATCGCGGTAGCGCCGGCGCAGGCGGTGCGCGGCGACCGTGAGCGCGTTGGCGGTCGTGCCCAGTTCGCTCGCGAGCGCGGCGTAGCCGCCCGAGGGCGCGTCGCCCGCTAGCGTGCCCTCCAGCCGCGCGAACTGCGCGCCGCGACCGCGCTTCTCCTCCTCCGTCCGCAATCTCGCCAGGGCGCGGTCGAGCACCGTCAGCGCCCAGCGGCGCTCGAACAGCCGCTCCGGCGATGTGACGTCCGCCGGTTCGCTGGCGTAGCGCCGTTCCGCCGCGTCGAACTCCAGCGGCAGCGTCGCCACGCCTCCACCGCGCTTCTGCGCCTGCGCACGCTCACGCTCGCTCGCCGCGTGGTTGCGCAGCGACGCCAGGAGGTACGAGCGGAAGCGACCGCCCTCCGGGCCGAGGTCCGCGAGCGTGTTCCGGGCCAGGAAGCGCGCGAAGAAGCCCTGCACGAGGTCGCGCGCGTCGTCCGCCGCGTGCCCCGAGCGGCGCGCGAACGCGTACAGCGGGTACCAGTACGCCACGCACAGCTTCTCCAACGCCGCGCGCGCCTCGGGCGAACCGTCGCGGCCCGCCGCGCGGACGACGCTCCAGTGCGTGGTGTGGAACTCCGGCGATCCGTGGGGGTGCTCCATCGGCGCAAGCAGCATGTCTCCGAATGACACCCAGTGCCCCCGGGCTGGAGACTCTCTGCAAGGCGCACCGAGCCGACCTGCGCCGCCCCGGTAGGCGTCCGGCCTCCTCAGTCGTGGAGGCTGGCACGACGTCGGGGCCGGCTTGACTGGTAGGCTGGCGCTACCCTACCCTGGTTTCTCGAACTCGTCGAAGCCGGCAGCTTGAGCCGGCAGCTTGAGCCGGCAGAACAGGAGTCTTGTCGGCATGATCAACATGGCGTGTTCATTCTTCATTCTGGCAGCCCTGCTTCTCCATCCGAGCGCAGTCGCCCCCACCGTCCTCGAGCAATGCACCGGCTGCGTGGGCACGACGATTCCCGCTGCCGGCGCGGACGCAGCCTCGGGTGGTCTATGCGGTGATGTCGCAATCTACGTCGACATCGATGGCGGCGCATGCTGGCGGGTCGACGGCAACTGCGTGATCCAGCGCGACTGCACGGCGCACGTCTATCGCTCGTGGACGGATACCACGGGCCACACCAACGGTTGTGTCCAATACGGCTCCGCGCGCTACTGCATCGAGCCGCCGCTGGCACCGACCGGCGGGAGCGGTGACGACTACAGAACGTATGGACTCGAGTGCGGGGTGGTTCCGCTCACGTGGACGACGCGAGCGGCATGCGCGAGTGCCCAGAACGGCTGGTTGACGGCTTCCGTAACCGGCGTTTGCACGTCCTGCACAGAGCAGTGAGAGCCGGGGTCCGCAAGCCATGATGTTCAGCGCGCGATGGGGTGCCCTTGCCCTGGGCGGTATCGGTGCTGCCGTCCTGTTCTCGTGGGCCCTGCAACGTCATGGTCCTGAGGTCCGCGACGGCTTGGTCGCGAACATTGCGCCCGAGGATGCAACCGAACGGCCTCGACCAGACCCGCCGGCGCAGGCCCAGCAGACGCGAGTTCCCCGACCACCGGTTGCATCGGCGGAGTCCGCGCTCCGGGAACTGTGGGGCAACGATGCGGATGAGGTGCTTGCGCGTGCCGCGGAGATCGAATGGCTGAAGCCGGAGGTAGCCGTTCGGGGAAACCCACCCCCCGATGCCTGACCGGCCAGCCGGCCTGGT
>CAZKIO010000021.1:0-70422 GCA_964552795.1 uncultured Planctomycetaceae bacterium | reverse complement strand
CGAGGTGCAGGGTCCCGGCGTTGCGCAGGGGGGCGGTGATGGGCCGGATGCGCGGATCGGGAGTTCCCTGGCGGGCTGCGAGCGGGACGGTCAGCACGATCAGGGCGAGGGCGACGAACGGGCGGCGCATGGCGGACTCCTGTGCGGGCGACCTTAGGGGGCGTGTTCAGAGGGTGGGCTCTGGGGCGAACGAGCCGCCGCCAGCCCGGCTCCGCCCACCGCGGGATGCCGGACTGTCCTCCGGGGCGCGACCGGGGTGGGACGACGCCTGTGGGGATGGTGTTCCCCAACCGTCCGCCGGTTCCGGGAATCCCGGATTCCTGCGTCCGACGCTCCCGATGAGCCCGACGCCTCTGGCAGGGTGGGGCGGCCGCCTCGTGCGAGAGGCCGCCACGCCGTGGCGCGGCGCCTGGAACGTGTGCACTCCGGTCAGCGCGCGGCCGCCGCCGTCTCGCGGCGCGCCAGCCATTCACGGTAGCGCCGGTGCAGCATGTGCGCAGCGGGCAGGATCGAGTTCGGCGACAGGAACCGGCTGTATTCGAACGCCACGAGGCGCGCCGCGCCCGCCGCCAGCGCCGTCTCCATCTGGAAGCGCAGCTTGGGCCACGCCGTCGGCGGGAAGCGGAACGGCACGCCGCGGTCGAAGGCCTCCACCGTCGTCCACGAGCTCGTCCCGTGCTTGCGCGCCAGCTCCGCGTTCGCGGCGTGCCACTCGGGCAGAGCGTCGAACTCCACGCCGCCGTCGCGGAACGCCAGCACGTCCACCACGCCCTCCAGCCCCGACAGCGCCGCGTCCCACGCGCGCGTGTGCTGCTCCAGCGTCCGTGCGCCGGCCTGTTCGTCCAGCCCGCACAAGGGCGGCGCGATCAGGATCGGCAGGTCGGACACCTGCTTCAGGTGCCGGCCGATCTCGCGGCACGCGCGCATCTGGTCGGCGTCGTCCGCGTCCGTCGCGTGACCCAGATACCAGCCGCGGAACGCGGACGATCTTCCGCAGCGCTCCCACACCTCGTCGGCCAGCCTGCGCGCGGTGTCGATCTGGGCCTGCGCGTCTCCGCGCCTGTCCGACTCGTAGGTGCCGACCCACAGCGCCATTCCGTTGTCGCGCGCCAGCGACAGGAAGAGCGCCAGGTGGTCGTCCCCCACGATCAGGTGCGGGTGACGCTTGCGCAGCGCGGTCGAGTCGAACGCCGCGCGCTGGCCCAGCGCGCAGCGCGTCAGCACGACCGTGTCGATGCCGTCGGCGCGCATCGCCGCGAAGTCGCGCTTCCACTCGTCGGGGCCCCAGTTGGCACAGGGCAGGTCGCGCGTGATCTCGTCCAGGAAGGCGCCGGTGATCATCGATCTCCTCCGTGAATCGCGGCCGTACCGGCCTGGGTGGCCCACGGCCGTCGTTTCCAGGCACGCGAGGGTAGGTCCTTCCGGGCGCGCGGGCGAGCCCCGCCCGCGGGAATCCGCGGGCGGGCGGGCCGCTCACTGCGGCGCCTGCGGCGCGCCGGAGTGGCGCAGGTGGACGGGCTCGGTCTTGCTGCGCAGGCGCAGGTTCAGCATCTCGACCACCAGCGAGAACGCCATGGCGAAGTAGACGTAGCCCTTGTTGATGTGCTGGCCCAGGCCGTCGGCCACCAGCAGCACGCCGATCAGGATCAGGAACGACAAGGCCAGCATCTTGACCGTCGGGCGGCGCTCGACGAACGAGCCGATTGCCTGCGCGAACATCAGCATGACGCCGATCGAGATCACGACGGCGGTGATCATGACCCAGATGTGGCGCGCCATCCCGACGGCGGTGATCACCGAGTCGAGCGAGAACACGATGTCCAGGAGGAGGATCTGCGCCAGCACCGAGCCGAAGGACGCGGTGGCCCGCGGCGCGCCGTGGCCCTCGTGGCCCTCCAGCTTGTCGTGGATCTCCCACGTCGCCTTCGCGATCAGGAAGAGGCCCCCGCCGAGCAGGATCAGGTCGCGGCCCGAGACCTCGTGCTCCAGCACGGCGAACAGGGGCGCCGTGAGCGTCATGACCCAGGACAGCGCGAACAGGAGGCCGATGCGCATGACCATCGCGAGCGTCAGGCCGATGCGCCAGGCGCGCGAGCGGTGCTCGGGCGGCAGCTTTCCGGTCAGGATCGAGATGAAGACGATGTTGTCGATGCCCAGGACGATCTCGAGCAGCGTCAGCGTCAGCAGGGCGACCAGGTTCTCGGTGGTCAGGATTTCGGTCACGGGGGGCTCCGGGGGGCGGGACGAGGGGCGGAGAGCCTACGGTCCGGACCGGCCCGACCTTCAAGACGGAGCCTGGGACTGCACGGCCATGCCTGGAATATGCGGACCCGGGGCGGACCCCTTGACCTGAGGCGGCCCTGGAGGCATGGTTATGCGCTCACAGGCACATTCTATGCCTCCCCCCACCCAGAGCACGCCCCCCGAGGCCAGCGCCCGCGAGCGCCGCCGCGCCCAGATCCTCGCGCTGGTCCGCGACGGCCGCGTGCCCAGCCAGATCGAGCTGCAAAAGCGCCTCGACGATCTGGGCATGCACGTGAACCAGGGCACCCTGTCGCGCGACATCCGCGACCTGGGCCTCCTCAAGGGACCGCAGGGCTACGAGATCCCGGCCGCCGCGACGCTGGAGAGCGACGACGCCATGACCGCGCTCTACGCCGCGGCGCGCACATGGCTGACGAGCGCGGTCGCCGCGCAGAACCTGGTCGTCGTGAAGACGCCCGTCGGCGGCGCCAACCCGCTGGCCCTTGCGCTCGACCGCGCCCGGTTGCGCGACGTCCTGGGCACGATCGCCGGTGACGACACCGTCTTCGTCGCGACGCCGGGCCCGAAGGAGGCGCGGCGCGTGACCGAGGAACTCGTCCAGATCGCGGAGCCGCGCACGCGATGAAGATGGCCGCGATCCTGGGCGCGTCCGGGTACACCGGGCGCGAGCTCGCGCGCTTGCTGCGCGACCATCCGACGCTGCGCCTCGCGGGCGCGTTCAGCGCGCGCGAGGGCGAGGCGCCCGAGCCGCCCGAGCTGCCGTTCGATCTCGCGGTGGAGCCGCTGGACTGGAAGCGCATCGCGCGCTCGGACGGCGTCTTCTTGTGCACGCCGCACGCCGCGTCGGCCGAGCTCGCGAAGAAGGTGCTCGACCTGGGCCCCAAGGTCGTCGACCTGTCGGCCGACTTCCGCCTGAGCGACGCCGCGCTGTACCAGCGCGTGTACCAGCACGCGCACCCGGCGCCGGAGCTTCTCCCCGCGGCACCGTACGGCCTGACCGAGCTCGCGCGCGAGGCGATCCGGCCGGCGCGCCTCGTCGCCAACCCCGGGTGCTATCCGACCGCGACGCTGCTCGCGCTGAAGCCGCTCCTCGCCGCGGGCCTCGTCGACGCGGGCCACACGATCGTCGTCGACGCCAAGAGCGGCGTCTCGGGCGCCGGCAAGAAGCCCGGCGCGCGCACGCACTTCGGCGCGAGCCACGAGAACTTCCTGGCCTACGGCGTGGGCGACCACCGCCACGCGCCCGAGATCGCGCTGCACGCGGGGACGTCGAACCTCGTGTTCGTCCCCCACCTCCTGCCGGTGTTCCGCGGGATCCTGGCGACGCTCTACCTGCGACCGAAGTCCGGCGCGCGCGCCGCGGACCTGCGCGCGTGCCTGGCCGAGACCTACGCCGGCGAGCGCTTCGTGAAGGTCTACGACCGCGGCCAGCCCGAGCTGAACCGCGTGCAGATGACGAACGCGTGCCACATCGCGACGGCCGACGCCGGCGACCTCGTCGTCGTGACCTCGGCGATCGACAACCTCCTGAAGGGCGCGTCGGGACAGGCGCTGCAGAACATGAACCTCGTGCTGGGCCTCGACGAGGCCGCGGGGCTGGCATGAGGATCCTGGTCAAGGTCGGCGGCGCCCAACTGGAGCAGCCCGAGGCGCGCGCGGAGCTGTGCCGCGCGGTGGCGTCCGCGCGCGCCGCGGGGCACGAGCTGATCCTGGTGCACGGCGGCGGCAACCAGATCCGCGACCTCGTGCGCAAGCTGGGCCTGCAGGAGGTCTACCACGAGGGCCTGCGCATCACCGACGCGGCGACCGCGAGCGTCGTGCTGATGGTGCTGGCGGGCCTCGTCAACAAGGAGCTCGTGCACGCGCTGGAGCAGGCCGGAGTGCGCGCCTGCGGGCTGTCAGGCGCGGACGGCGCGACGTTCCTGGCGCGCAAGCGGCGCGAGGAGCGCGTCGACCTGGGCTACGTGGGCGAGGTCGGCCGAACCAACGTGCGCCTCGTCGACATCCTCCTGCGCGACGGATTCCTGCCGGTGCTCGCCACCGCGGCGCCGCTGCAGCCGGGCGAGGAGGCGCCGTCGGACCGCTTCTACAACGTCAACGCCGACATGGCGGCCGGCCCCCTGGCGCGCGCCGTGCGCGCCGACGCGCTGGTGTTCCTGACCGACGTCCCGGGCGTGCTGGACGAGGCGCGCGCGCTGCAGAGCCACCTCTCGCCCGACGACTGCGCGCGCCTGCGCCTCGCGGGCGTGATCCACGGCGGCATGATCCCCAAGGTCGACGCGGCGCTGCTCGCGCTGCGCGAGAACCCCGGCGCGCTGATCAAGATCGCTCCGGCGGCGGGAGCGGACGCCGTGCTGCGCGCGCTGCGGCCGGAGGTCGGCACGCGTTTCGACACGCATCGCAAGGGAGAGGCGATCTGACATGGACGAGCACGTTCTGAAGACCTACCTGCGCGCCGACGAGGTGTTCGTCGCGGGCCGCGGCGCCGAGTTGTGGGATGCAGAGGGCCGCGTGTGGCTCGACTTCCTGGGCGGCATCGCCGTCTCGGCGCTGGGCCACGGCCACCCGGGCCTCGCGGCGGCGATCGCCGACCAGGCCGGCAAGGTCATCCACCTCAGCAACCTGTTCCGGCATCCCTACACCGAGGACGTCGCCGCGCGCGTCGCGCGCCTGTCGGGCCTCTCGTCGGTGTTCTTCACGAACAGCGGCACGGAGGCCAACGAGGCGGCGCTCAAGATCGCGCGCAAGTTCCAGCAGCAGGCCGGGCGGCCCGAGCGCACCTCGTTCGTGGCGCTGGAGGGCGCGTTCCACGGCCGGACGCTGGGCGCGCTGTCGCTGACGCACAACGCGAAGTACCGCGCGCCGTTCGGCCCGCTCCTGGAGTGCGCCTGGGTCGCGCCCGAGGACGCGGCGGGACTCGAACGGACGCTGGCGGAGCACAAGCCGGCGGCGCTGTTCGTCGAGCCGATCCAGGGCGAGGCCGGCGTGCGCGACGTGTCGCCCGCGTTCCTGCGCGCCGCGCGCGAGCTGTGCGACCGCACGGACACGCTGCTCGTGCACGACGAAGTGCAGTGCGGTTCGGGCCGGACGGGCACCTTCCTGGCCGGCGACCACGCCGGGGTGAAACCCGACATCGCCACGATCGCCAAGCCCATCGGCGCCGGCCTGCCGCTGGGCATGTGCCTGGTCGCGGAGCGCCTGGACGGCGTGCTGCAGCCCGGCGACCACGGCTCGACCTTCGCGGGCGGGCCGCTGGTCTGCCGCGGCGCCCTCGTGTTCCTCGAGGCGCTGGAGGAGGGCGGACTCCTGGCCGCCGTGCGCACGCGCGGGGCCGAACTGCGCGCCGGCCTCGAGACGCTGCGCCGCGACTTCCCGGTCGTCGTCGAACTGCGCGGGCGCGGCCTGATCCAGGGCCTGCGCCTGGCCGACGGCGCCGAGGCGCTGCAGAAGGACCTCTACCGGCGCGGCCTGATCACCAACCGCACCGGCGGCGACACGATCCGCATCCTGCCGCCCTACGTCATCACCAGCGAGCAGATCCAGCGCGGCCTCGGGATCCTGCGCGACGCCCTCGCGGCGGCCGCCGGTCCCGCGGCGACCGCCGGCGCATCGAAGGAACGCGCCGGCCGCGCGTAGCACACGACGCGCGGCTCCCTCCGGGGCCGCGCCGGCTTCCCCCCTTATCCACGACACGACCATGACCACCACCACGTTCGGCACGCTGCCCAGCAAGGACCTCCTCACGATCTCGCAGCTGGGCCCGGGAGACGTCGAGACGATCTTCGAGACCGCGCGCGCCATCAAGCAGGACCGCCAGGCGTTCAGCGGCGCGCTGCGCGGCAAGCGCCTGGCGATGATCTTCGAGAAGGAGAGCCTGCGCACGCGCTTCACCTTCGACGTCGGCATGCAGGACCTGGGCGGCAGCGCGGTGTTCATGGACCACCGCGACAACCGCCTGGGCTCGCGCGAGTCCATCAAGGACGTCGCGCGCAACCTGGAGCGCTGGGTCGACGGCGTCGTGGCGCGGGTCTACAAGCAGCGCGCGCTGGAGGAGCTGGCCGCGAACTGCTCGATCCCGGTCATCAACGGCCTCTCGGATCACGTGCACCCCTGCCAGGCGCTGTCGGACTTCTTCACGCTGACCGAGTGCTGGGGCGCGGTGAAGGGCCGGCGCGTCGTTTACGTCGGCGACGGCAACAACACGTGCCACTCGCTGCTGCACACCGCGGCGCGCCTGGGCGCGCACATCACGGTGTGCTCGCCCGAGGGCTACGAGCCCAACGCGCGCGTCGTCAGCGAGGCCATGCTGATCGCGCGCGAGTCGGGCTCGGACATCCAGATCACCAACGACGTCGAGAACGGCGTCCGCGGCGCCGAGGCGGTCTACACCGACGTGTGGGCCAGCATGGGCCAGGAGGACGAGATCGAGGAGCGCTCGGCGATCTTCAACGACTACCGCGTCGACGAGGAGATGATGGCGCTGGCCAGCCCCGACGCCCTGTTCCTGCACTGCCTGCCGGCGCACCGCGGGCAGGAGGTCACGGCCGGCGTGATCGACGGGCCCAATTCGGTCGTGTACGACATCGCCGAGAACCGCCTGCACGTGCAGAAGGCCATCCTCGTCCTGCTCATGGGCGACAAGCGCTGAGCGGCCTGCACCAGAACCCACGCACGCATCCCCCCAACTCAGGATTCCGAACCATGGCCGAGAAAGTCGTCCTCGCGTACTCCGGCGGACTGGACACGTCGATCATCATCCCCTGGCTCAAGGAGAACCACGGCCTGGAGGTTCACGCCGTGTGCGGCGACGTGGGCCAGGGCGCCGAGGAGCTCGCGGGCCTGGCCGAGAAGGCCAGGAAGACCGGCGCCAAGAGCTGCAAGGTCGTCGACGTGCGCCGCGAGTTCCTGACGGACTACGTCTGGCCGTGCCTGCGCGCGATGACGGTGTACGAGGGCCGCTACCTGCTCGGCACCAGCATGGCGCGGCCGATCCTGGCCAAGGTGCAGGTCGACTACGCGCGCGAGGTCGGCGCGACCGCAGTCGCGCACGGCTGCACGGGCAAGGGCAACGACCAGGTCCGCTTCGAGCTGACCTACATGGCGCTCGCGCCGGATCTCAGGATCATCGCGCCGTGGCGCGACTGGGACATCACGAGCCGCGAGGACGCGATCGACTACGCCGAGGCGCGCAAGATCCCGATCACGGCGAGCCGCACGAAGATCTACAGCCGCGACCGCAACCTGTGGCACATCAGCCACGAGGGCGGCGCGCTGGAGGACCCGGCCAACGCGCCGCCGGACGACGTGTGGATGCTGACGGTGGCGCCGGAGAAGGCGCCGAGCGTCGCGGAGACCGTCGTCCTGGGCTTCGAGAAGGGCGTCCCCGTCGCGGTCAACAAGAAGCGCCTCGCGCCCGAGGCGCTGCTGGCGCTGCTCAACGAGCTGGGCGGCCGCCACGGCGTGGGCCGCGTCGACATCGTCGAGAACCGCCTGGTCGGGATGAAGTCGCGCGGCGTGTACGAGACGCCGGGCGGCACGATCCTGATCGAGGCTCTGCGCACGCTGCGCGCCCTCACGATGGACCGCGACACGCTGCGCCAGTGCGAGAAGCTGATGCCCGAGTACGCCGACCTCGTGTACACGGGCCGCTGGTTCGCGCCGCTGCGCGAGGCGCTGGATGCGTTCTTCCTGAAGGCCACCGAGACCGTGACCGGCGAGGTCACCGTCAAGCTGTTCAAGGGAACGGCCACCGCCTTGTCCTGCACCAGCCCCTTCTCGCTCTACAGCGAGGACCTCGCCACGTTCGGCCAGAGCGCGGGCTTCGAGCACAAGGACAGCCGAGGATTCGTCAAGCTGTACGGGCTGCCGGGGATGGTCGCGGCCAGCGTGCGCCGCGGCGACCGCAAGCCGGCCAAGGGCGCGACCAAGGCAGCGAAGCCCAAGACCGCGCGCCGCGCGCCGGCGCTGCCCGCCAAGGTGCGCCCGTGACGCGCATGTGGGGCGGCCGCTTCGCCGGCCGGACCGACCCGGAGTTCTTCGAGTTCCAGAAGAGCCTGCCGTTCGACCAGATCCTCCTGCCGATGGACGTCACGGCGAGCATGGCCTGGGCCAAGGCGCTCGTCGACGCGGGCGTGCTGAAGCCGGCCGAGGGCCGGCGCATCGAGGAGGCGCTGGCGCAGATCTTCGAGTCGGCGCTGGAGGACCCCGAATCGCTGACGGATTCGGAGGCGGAGGACGTGCACACCCTGGTCGAGGAGGCGCTGACCGAGAAGGTCGGCGACCTCGCGCGGCGGCTGCACACCGGCCGCTCGCGCAACGACCAGGTCGCGACCGACCTGAAGCTCTTCCAGCGCGACCTCCTGGCCGGCATCGACGCGCGCCTGGACCTGCTCCAGCGCGCGCTCGTCGACCTGGCCGAGGACAACGCCGACCTGCCGCTGCCGGGCTTCACGCACCTGCAGCGCGCGCAGCCGATCTCGGCCGGCCACCACGCCCTCGCCTACGCCGAGATGTTCGCGCGCGACCGCTCGCGCCTCGCGGACGCGCTGGCGCGCATGGACACGTGCCCGCTGGGCAGCGGCGCGCTGGCCGGCACGGCCTTCCCGATCGATCGCGGGACGCTGGCCCAGGACCTGTGGTTCGCCGAGCCGACGCAGAACAGCCTCGACGCCGTGTCGGACCGCGACCACCTGGCCGAGGGCCTGTTCGTGTGCGCGCTGATCGCGGTGCACGTCTCGCGCCTCGCCGAGGACTGGATCTTCTTCTCCAGCCACGAGGCCGGCTTCCTCGAGCTGTCCGACGCGATCGCCACGGGCTCCAGCCTGATGCCGCAGAAGAAGAACCCCGACGGGTTCGAGCTCCTGCGCGGCAAGGCGGGCCGTTCGATCGGCGAGCTGACGGGGTTTCTCGCCACGCTGAAGAGCCTGCCGCTCGCGTACAACCGCGACCTGCAGGAGGACAAGCAGACGCTGCTGCTGGGCATCGGGGACATGCTCGCCAAGCTCGACGTCGCCGTGACGCTGGTGAAGAACGTGCGCTACGTGCCCGAGCGCTGCCGCGCCGCGGCGGCGAAGGGCGGCATGAACGCCACCGATCTCGCCGACCTCCTGGTGCGCAAGGGCGTCGCGTTCCGCGTGGCGCACGAGCGCACCGGCGCCGTGGTGCGCGCCGCGCTGGAGCACGGCTGCGAGATCGAGGAGCTGCCCAAGGACGTGCTCAAGAAGCTGCTGCCCGAGCTCGTCGGCCTGGACCTCGCGCGCGAGCTCCACGTCGACGCGGTGCTGGCGCGCCGCGACGTCGTGGGCGGCACCGCGCCCAATCAGGTGCGTGCGCAGATCCAGCGCTGGCGCGAGGAGTTCGCCGCCATCGACCGCGACCAGGCCGAAGAGGAAGACGACCAGTGACCATGAACGACACCCGTGCCAGCGACACGCGCCCCGTCCTGCCCGCCGGCTTCAAGGCCGCGGGCGCGCACTGCGGCATCCGCGCGCGCAAGAACAAGCTCGACCTGGGCCTGATCGTCGCCGCCGAGGCGTTCCCGGCGACCGCCGTCTTCACCACCAACCAGCACCTGGGGGTGCACGTGCCCTTGTGCCGCGACGCGCTCGAGAAGAGCGGCGGCCGGGTGCGCGCGCTGCTCGTCAACTCGGGCAACGCCAACTGCTCGACCGGCGCCGAAGGCGTCGAGGACGCGCGCCGCGTGCAGCGCGCGCTGGCCGAGCTCGTCGGCTGCCCGCCGGAGCAGGTCCTGTTCATGAGCACCGGCGTGATCGGGCTGCGCCTGCCGGTCGAGCGCATCCTCGAGAAGCTCCCGGCGCTCGCCGGCGCGGCGCACGAGCGCGGCCTGGGGGATTTCGCGCAGGCGATCATGACGACCGACCTCGTGCCCAAGGTGCGCACGCTGGCGGTCGAGGAGAAGAACGGCCCGTCGTTCCGCGTGACGGGCGTCGCCAAGGGCTCGGGGATGATCCACCCCAACATGGCGACCATGCTGGGCTACCTGCTGACCGACGGCCCGCTCGCGGCCGACCCGCGCGCCGCGCTGCGCGGCATCGCCGACCGCAGCTTCAACCGCCTGACGGTCGACGGCGACACCTCGCCCAACGACGCGGTCGTCCTGTGGAGCTCGCACGCCGGCGGCGCCGGAGCGACGCAGCAGGAGGCCTGCGCGCGCGCGCTGCTCGACGTGTCGCGCGAGCTGTCGAAGGCCGTCGCCGCCGACGGCGAGGGTGCGACGCGCCTCGTGACCGTGCAGGTTACCGGAGCGCCGAGCGAGGCCGCCGCGGCGCTGGTGGCGCGGACGATCGCGACGAGCCCGCTGACCAAGACCGCCGTGCACGGCCGCGATCCCAACTGGGGCCGCATCCTGGCCGCGGCCGGCCGCGCCGGCGTCGCGTTCGACGCGGTGAACGCGCGCGTGTGGATCGGCGAAGCGGACGTGTACTCGAACGGCAAGCCGCACCCCGAGAACGAGGAGGACGCGCACATGCACCTCCTGCAGAAGCACGAGGTGGTGCTGGGCGTCGACCTCGCCGCCGGCAGCGCCGGCGCCGAGGCCTGGACCTGCGACTTCAGCGCCGACTACGTGCGCATCAACGCGGACTACCGCTCGTAACGTCGCGCGCCGGGATCGATCAGGCCTGCCAGTCCAGTTCCCAGCCGTTCGTCAGGTTGAACGCGGCGGGCGTGCAGTAGTTCGCCGTGTTGCGGTACCAGACCTGGTAGGTGCGCGTTCCCGGTGCAGCGATGGCACCTCGGACCGAGACGCGCGCATCGCCGGCACCGGGGTACTCGACCTGGCCAGCCACTGCTTGCTTCGTGCCCAGGCGCAAGACGCTGCCGCCCGCGCAGCGCAGCCCATCGCCGAAGAGCTCGCCGGCCCCGCCCTGGACGCGTTGGGTGCCCTGGAAGAAGAGCGCCGAGGTCGAACCGGGCAACCGCAGCGCCCGCAGGAGGACCGAATCGGCCGACAGGCTGGCCGTGCCGATGGCTTCCAGGCGTCCGCCGTTGACACCGTTCACGGAGTTCGGGCATCCCTCGCGATTGAGTCCCGGACTCGGACCGCAGGGGCAGGCCGTGCCGCTGCCGTCGCCGGTGCAGAACGGCGCTCCGGCGAGCGTGCCGCACGCGTCGGCGAACAGCCGCAGGTACGGGCCCCGTGCATAGGGCCACCAGTCCGAGCAGACTCCCTGCGGCATCACGTAGACACCACCACCGTTCGACAGCCCGTCTCCCGACTCCGAGTAGTCGACCACTCCGGGGCTGAAGCGGGTGCCCTTCGGTCCGGTCAGGATATCGCCGCCTGCATACGGTCCAGTTCGAGGCCCGGAGACATTCGTGAACTCGATGCTCCACCCGAACGTATCGTCGGTGACGGTCGGTGGATCCCAATCACCATCACCATCGTTGAGAAGAGGGAAGGACAGATCCGGAGATCCACGCAGGGCCACGGTCACGATCCAGCAGACCATGGCCCCCGAGCCGGAACCGGGCAGCCCGTTCAAGTCAAGCGCCGCCACTGGCTGCGTAGGTGCGAAGAAGCACTCGTTGTGCTGATTGTAGAACCTCACCCGCACGTCGACGCTGGACATGTCCGTGCAGTAGCTGATCTCAAAGCCCGTGATGAGCGTGCTCGTCGCGCACCCCGAGGTCGCGGCGCCGCTGGATGGATAGGTGTCGCTGGGGATTCTCCCTACGTCGAAGAGAACCTCCCCGGGTGAGAGCGCCGCGAAGAATCCGGGATCCGACGTGTTGTTGTAGACCACGTCGGCCCCAGGCATCGACGTGCCGAGCTGAACCCATGATCCGGCTCCGGGATGGAGGCTCCAGGGGAAGCGCGCAGGCGTTGGCGCAATGCGCATTGTGCCGGCGGGGATGGAGACCGACTGGCTCAGTGCAGGTGATACCGCGGACCCGACCGACCACATGACGGCAACTAGCGGGACCGATCGGAATGCGGATGTTCGCATGGCATACCTCCGGTCAGGGCCCCACGACGATGTGGGAAGCGAAGATCCGCGAGAGATGCTGTGGGTCCTCCTCGGGTGACGTGTCTGCGTTGGCGCCCATGTAGGTGACCCACACGTGCGTTGCCCCACCGCTCTCGTAGGTGGCGATTCCGTTGTACTCCCTGGGCCCCCAATCAACGGGAATTCCGGCACCTTGTAGGCCTAGGTCCAAAATGGGCAGCGCCTCCGGATCCGTGCGCAGATTGCGGTGGGTCCACGTCAGGCCATGATCTGTGGAGAGCGCATAACGCACGTCGTACTGTCTCCACCAGCCTGCGAGGCCCGGTGCCGGCCGGTTGTCGTAGTAGATGACGTGAAGCCAACCCTTGCTGTCGGTCGCGGCGACTGGGGTGAACTGGTCCGCGCGAGCGAAGGGTGGCTCGGTTTGCACGGCATCCTCACGGATGAGATCGACGGCGGCGCTCCATGCACCCGCACTCCCGGTCAGCCGCGCGCAGTATACGTTGACGTCGTCCGGATCGTCGGCAGCTACGTCGTGGAAGAAGATGTAGGCGCGGTCCTGGCTGGTAGGGTCGCACACCAGGTAGGGCACTCGGGCTGACTTGAGGAGGCCAGACACGTCGGGAACCGGAAGGTAGTCGTTGGCCCACGTCCTCAGCGGGATCTCCAGCGGAGTACCCGAGGAGTTCAGGAGGTACTCGAAGTCGAGCGGGCCGCTGTTGTCGCCCTCGGGATGGTTGCCGACGAGCACACGGATCGTCCCGCCCGTGGACATCAGGTCGAGCGAGTGAGCGAGGTGGATTCTGCCATCGGCGCTCACCGCCGGCTGGCAGCAGAACGTCCCCGGGTATGGCGGGTCACCTGGGGTCGGACGGACCGAGTAGCGCTCGAGGTAGTTTCCCGGTCCACCCCAGTTCGTGCCATCACTTGTCCGAAGATACGAGTAACCCGTGGGTCCACCATTGAACCAGAACAGGAAGAAGTCCTGCGCAGTCCGGCGGATCACCCACGGCTTGTCGTTTCCAAGGGTCGTTCCACCAGCATCGAATGCAACCGTCCACTCGGTGAAGGGGATCGCAGCATCCGGCTGGTACAGGGCATACCTGATGTGGCCGCCGCCTGGATTGTTCATTGCGAACATGACGAACTTGACCGAACCCACGGTGGCGTCAGCAACGGCGATCGATGAGTCGAGACCGCCGTAGCTGGCGATGTCCGCCGCGGTCCAGTTGGCGGACTGGTTGTTGCCTCTCGCCGACCGCGTGGGTCCGTTGCCGAGGCCGAACTTCGATTGGAAGGCCGTGATCCGGTAGGCGCGTGTCATGGCAAGCGCCGCCTCCTGGACATCTCCGCCTGCGGGTCCCCAGTCCGCAACGTTGACATCGTTGACCAGCAGGTTGGGTGTTTGCGCCAGAACCGTGGCGCTCAGGACGCTGGCCGAGGCGAGCGTCGCGCCCGCTCGCAGAGAGCGAGAGAGCGAGCCGTCATCATGGATTCCTCCCCGCCCGGGTCGCGGCCCAGGGTTGGAGTTCAGCCTACTCCCGGGGGACCCGGCCCGCCAGCCGGGTGCTCCAGACGCTGGAACCGGCCCCGGCGATGTCGACCACCTACGACAGGGCCGGCGCCGAGGCCTCGACCTCCGATTTCAGCGCCGACCAGGCGAAACGATGTCAGCTCGACCAGGTCACTTCGAGGCCGTTCGTCAGGTTGAACGTCGCGGGCGTGCAGTACAGCGGATCCGCGTTGCGGTACCACACCTGGTACGTGCGCGGACCGGGCGAGGTCACGCCACCGCGCACCGACACGGGCGGATCTCCCGGGGACGGGTAGACCGACGCTCCGAGCACGTTCGAGCGCGTCGCAAGGCGCACGATGGCGCCGCTCGCGCAGCGCAACCCGTCTCCGAACGCTGCGCCCTGGCCGCCATTCAGCGTGCCCGTGCCCTGGAAGTAGAGCGCCGGGCTGTTCGGCATCCCCGTGCCCAGGAGCACGAGCGTGTCGAACGACAGGCTCGTCGTGCCCGTCGCGGCGAGGCTCGCGCCGAGCGGGTTCACCGAGTTCGCGCAACCGTGGCTTGCCGCGCCCGAGTTCCCGCACGGGCACGCGGCGGCCGTGCCGTCGCCGGCGCACACGCCGGCCGCGCCCTGCGCGACGGGCGTCAAGAGCAGGATCCCGGTCTCGCCGGTCCCCGCGTTCGTCCCGCTGCACGCGATCTGGCGCGCGTTGTTGATCGCCATGCCGGGCAGGTAGTAGAGGGTCCAGCTCCCCGTGGGCGCGACGACGAGGTCGCCGATGCGGTACGTCCCGACGCCTTCCAGGCGCACGTACACGTCGAGGGTCACGCGCATCACGAAGTCGCCCAGGTCGTTCAGGTCGTGGACGCCGTTGCCAGGTCCGCAGGTGCCGAACACTTCCCAGCCCACGCCGTCCGTGAACCGCGCCGCGACGCGGTCGCAGCTCGTGCTCGTGGCCAGGATGGCCTGTCCCGCGACGAACCCCGAAGCGTTGATGGCCGCGCTGCGCGTCGCGACGTAATTGCTGGGCAGTCCGGTCGGCACGCCCAGGTCCTGCACGACCATGGAGTTCAGGTCGAGGCGCTTCGCCGTGAACGACTGGTCCACGAGCACGCGCAGATCGTTGATCGCGACGGGGTCGAACACGCCCGTCGCCGAGAGGTCCTGGACCCCGCCCGGTGCCGTGAACAGCACCGGGTAGCGGTACGTCCCGTTCGTCGAGTAGCCGACGACGTCGCCGACGTTGTTGAGCGCGGACGCTTCGCTGCCGACGTGGCCCGGCAGCCGCCCGAGCTCCTGCACCGTGTACCCGCCCGCTCCGTTCGGCGTCCAGCGCGCCGCGGTTCCGCCGAACGACGGGTCGGCGTAGCTGCCCGTCCCCACGACGCCGACGATCACGCCCGACTCGTCCACGTCGTTCGCGCGGCTGCTCGCCCGGCCGGGCGGCAGCGGCAGCGGCGCGAGCGGGGAGCCCGAGCGCGCCACCCAGCCGCGCTCGGCGCCGCCGATCGTGGTCGTGCCGACCAGCACGCCGGCGTGGCTCAGGCTCGTGACACCCAGCGCCGAGCCCAGGTACTCCGCGCGGTAGACCGGAGCAGTCTGACCGATCGCGAATCGGGCGCCCAGGATCCCTGTCGACACCACCAAGGCTGCGCCGAACCGCCACCTGCTCATGTCTCGTCCTCCTCCTCTTTGCTGCTGTCCTGCCATGGATCCGCCATCGCCGCACCGCGCCGGCTCCTTGCTCACGGAGCCGGCCCTTCGATTGCATGCAAGCAGCGGGCCGCCGGGCGGCGTTGCCTGTGCGAGTCCAGCGTCGTGCCGGCGCGCTCCCCGCTCCATACGCAACGAGCGGTAGCGAGCCGCGCCGAGCCCGAAACCCCACCCTCCACGTCTCGCACGTCAGGTCCATCCCCTGGAAGCCGCGCGCGGTCCGGATCTGGCGCGGCGGCTGCACCCGGCGGACGAACAGGGAGGGTACACTTCACCCATCGCTCGAGCGCCGCGCCTGGCACTCGACGATTTCCAGCGCCCTTCCCCCCATCCAATGACGAAGCTCTCTCGGATCAGCGTTGCCATCGCTCTTGCTCCCCTGATCCTCTCTGCTACGGCCCGGGCCGGGACGCTCTACGTGAACGCCAACCTTGCGACCGGCGCCAACGACGGCACGTCCTGGTCCAACGCGTTTCGGGGACCCCACGGCCTGCAGGCCGCGCTCGCGGCGGCGGTCAGCGGCGATGAGATCTGGGCGGCTCGCGGCGCCTACAAGCCCACCAGCGGGACGGACCGCACGGTGTCGTTCCAACTGAAGAACGGCGTGACTGTGTACGGCGCGTTCGCCGGCGGCGAGACGTCGCCGGACCAGCGGCCGCCGTTCTGGACGTCGCAGAGCTTCCTCTTCGGGGACCTGAACGGCGACGACGGCAGCGGGCTCTACAACGACAACAGCTACCACGTGGTCGACGCGGCCGGCACGAACGCTACGGCCGTCCTGGACGGGTTCACGGTGGCCTCGGGCAACGCCAACGGCGCGAACCCCAACGACCGCGGCGGCGGCATCCTGTGTCAGGGCGGCGACGGGCCGACCCTCCGCAACTGCCGATTCCTCTTCAACCGCGCCACGTCCGGCGGCGGCGCCGGCTACGTCGACGGCTCGAGCCCGACCTTCATCCGCTGCAACTTCGAGAGCAACGTGGGCGGCAGCTTCGGCGGCGCGGTCGACTGCAACACGACCTCGACGACCTGGGACCGCTGCTACTTCACGGGAAACACGGCCGCCCGCGCCGGCGCGCTGGAGCTCTTCGGCGCCGGCACCCCGCGCGTCTTGAACTGCCTGTTCTACGACAACACTTCGACCGGCCCGGGCGGCGGCGGTGCCATCTGGACCAGCGCGAACTCGCTGATCCGCAACTGCACGATCGTGCGCAACAGTTCGAGCACGAACGAGACGGCGGGGATCCTGGCCAGCGGGGGCGCACCGTCGATCGTCAACTGCATCTTGTGGGAGAACCGCGGGCCGGGAGGCGCGCAGGGCTCGGCGAACCAGATCACCGGGACGACCGCAGTCACGTACTCGATCGTCGAGGGCGGCTTCGCTGGCACAGGCAACCTCGGCCTCGATCCTCGGTTCGAACCCTCCCCGGGCGTGGTCTTCGCGCTCAGGTTCTCCTCCCCGGCCGTGGACGCGGGCAACAATGCCGGCCTGCCGGCCGGCTTCACGCTGGACTGGATCGGGAACGCGCGGCTCGTCGACGACACGACCGTTCCCGACACGGGCGCGGGCGCGGCTCCGATCGTCGACATCGGTGCGGTCGAGTGGCAGGCCCCTGCGATCGTGGCCTTCTGCTTCGGCGACGGTCTAGGCACGCCTTGCCCGTGCGGCAACCACTCGACGCCCGGCGACGGCGGCTGCCAGAACTCACTCGGCACCGGCGGCCGCCTCGCCTCCAGCGGCGTAGCGCGCATTCTGGCAGACACGTTCGTGCTGCAGGGGTCGCAGATGCCGGACGGCACGTGCCTCTACTTCCAAGGCACGACGCACGTGAACGCGGGGCTCGGCGCACCCTTCGGCGACGGCTTGCGCTGCGTGGCCGGAACCGTCGTCCGCCTGGGAACGAAGACCAATGTGGGCGGCGCATCCCAGTACCCCGGTCCGGGCGACTTGCCTGTGTCGGTTCGCGGGGGAATCGTGGCGGCCGGCACGGCGCGGATGTACCAGGTCTGGTACCGAAACGTCGCCGCGTTCTGCACGGCAGACACGTCCAACCTGACCGACGCGCTGCGGGTGGTCTGGGACTTCTGATACGGAGTCAGGACGATTGGCGCAACTTGGCAGACCTGCGGTTTGCGCGCCCACCGCTCCGGTAAGCCTGTACGCCGCAGGTCAGCCACGTTGTGCTAGTTGTCCGGACTCCGTATCCGGTCCAACACGCTCAGAATTGCTTGGCGGCCTTGAGCGCCGGTCGACCTCACCTGATCGAGAAGGGCGCGATGGATCGAGCGCGCACGCGGCGTTGAGACGCCCTCTGATCCAAGGAGCGACCGCGCCGGTGGCCGCCTGCCGTCGGAGCCTGCGTAATCCGATCCCACGGGTCCACCGAGGTTCGCAATGCCGGCGGTACGTTCCCGACGGGGCTGGGTACACGCTGGGTCCCGCTTCGATTCAGTTCACTTCGTCGTGCTACTCCACGAAGCACGGGCGTCGCTGGACGCACTCACGGCGCCCACACGACGCTGAGTTGTTGCGTGACGTTGAACGTGATCGTGGGTGAACAGCCCCCGAGCACGAGCGGGTCGCGGTAGAAGACGCCGTACACGCGCGTCGAGCCGGGCATGATCACGTCGCCCTGAGCCGCAGAGCGCTCGTGCACGCCCAGGTCGGACTGCTCCGGCGCCTGAATCGATCCAGCGACGGCATGTTTCAAATAGAGACGCTTCAGGCTGCCCGTGGCGCAGCGCACGCCGTGTCCGAACACGACTCCGCTCGCCGACAGCGCATCGCCCTGGAACACGAGGCTCACGGACGAGGGGTTCAGAGCGATTGCCGTGAACACGAGCGTGTCGTACGTGAGCCGCGCGATGCCCGTCGCCGAGAGGAGCGCGCCGCCTGATCCCGAGCCGTTGTTGCAGCCGCGATCCGGGACGCTGGGTGGATTGGAGCACGGACACCCGCTGACGCCGCCGACGCCCGGGTGGCAGACGGACACGCCCGGCACGCCGCAGCCCTCGACGTTGCCCCAGCGCGCCAGGAAGCTGTCCCCTGAATCGACCGCGCCAGCGAAGCTCCCTCCGGCGTACAACTCCGGGCCGCCTCCTGCGTCGAATGCGGCGAGCGCGCTCGCCGCGCCGTTACTCAGTCCGCCACCCATCGCGGACCAGCCTGCGCCGTCCCAGCGCGCGATGCGCTGCGCGGGTGAGCCGCCGGCCATCGTGAAGTTGCCGGAGACACACAGCGCGGTTGCGACACCGTCATCGAACGCGCCTAGAGCGGTCACCGCCGTGTACGAACCTCCCCCGACGCCGCTGCCGAGCGCGGACCAGCTCGAACCGCTCCAACGCGCGATGTAGTTCGCCGGAACTCCGCCCGCGCTCGTGAAGGAGCCTCCGGCGTAGAGCGCGGCGCCTGAGCCGTCGTCGAAGACGCTCATCGAGTATACGTACGCCGCGCCGGTACCCGCGCTCATGCCGCTACCAAGCGGCGACCAGGCCGTGCCGTTCCACTTCGCGATCGCCGCCGTGCCGCCCGCAACACGGATCGCACCCGCCGCGACGAGCGCCGGCCCGCTGCCGTCGTCATGCACCGTGAGCGCGACGACGTAGTGCGAGTTTCCGTCGAGCGCCGACCAGCTTGTGCCGTTCCAGCGTGCGATGCCGAGCGCCGTCACGCCGCCCGCGTCGAAGAACTCGCCGCCAGCGTAGAGCGCCGGACCACTGCCGTCGTCGAATACGGCCAGCGCAAGCACGTCCACGAGCTTCCCGCCGCCCAACCCGCCTCCGACCTGCGACCAGCTCGTTCCATTCCATTTCGCGATGTGGCTGGCGAAGCCTCCTCCCGCGGACGTGAACATCCCACCGGCGTAGAGCGCGGGCCCACCGCCGTCGTCGTACACGGCGAGTGCGTGCACGGGAGCGTTCGTGCCCGTCCCGAGCGCCGACCAGGCCGAGCCGTTCCAGCGCGCGATGTGGTTCACCGTCGCGCCGGCGACGGACAGAAACCAGCCTCCGGCGACGAGCCCAGGGCCGCTCCCGACGTCGTGCGGAACGAGCGCGGAGACGAGCCCGCCGAGGCCGGTCCCGCCCATCGGGCTCCAACTGGAACCGTTCCAACGTGCGATGTGATTGACGGGTGCTCCACCCGCGGACGTGAAGCTGCCGCCCGCGAACAGGCGTGGGCCGCTACCCTCGTCGAACGCCGCGAGAGACCCGATCTGCGCGCTGCCCTGAAGTCCGCCCATGCCGCTGCCGAGCGGGGACCAGCTCGTTCCGTTCCACTTCGCGATGCGCGCGGCCGGAATGCCGCCGGCCTGCGAGAAGCGGCCGCCGGCGTACAGCGCGGGGCCGCTGCCGTCGTTGAACGACGTGAGCGCGGAGACGGTGAAGTTCGTTCCGCTGCCGAGCGCCGACCACGCGGCGCCGTTCCACCTGGCGATGTAGTTCGCGGGAGCGCCGCCCGCGCTCGTGAACTGCCCGCCCGCGTACAGCTTGGGTCCGCCGCCGTCGTCGAAGACGCGCAACGCGGCGACGCTTCCGGTGATTCCACCGCCAACCGCCGACCAACTCGTGCCGTTCCACTTGGCGATGTCGCTCGCCGGGACGCCGCCCGCCGTCGTGAAGTCGCCGCCGACGAAGAGCGCTGCGCCCGAGCCATCGTCATGAACCGCCAGCGCGTCGACGTACCAACTGACGCCGGCGCCGAGCGGGATCCAGCTCGATCCGTTCCACTTCGCGATGCCGCGCGAGGTGCCTCCGGCCAGCGTGAAGTTCCCGCCGGCGTAGAGCGCGGGCCCGCTGCCGTCGTCGAAGACAGCTAGCGCGTACACGACCTCGTTGAGACCGGTGCCCAGAGCCGACCAACTCGCTCCGTTCCACTTCGCGACGTTGCTCGCCGCCGCACCGCCCGCGACGTCGAATCGCCCGCCCGCGTAGAGCGCCGCTCCGCCACCGTCGTCGAACACCGCGAGAGCTCGCACCTGACCGGAACCGACACCGCTGCTCATGCCGCTTCCGAGCGGCGCCCAACTCGTTCCGTCCCATTTGGCGATGAAGTTCGCCGTCGCCGCGCCGGCGCGCTCGAACGCGCCGCCGGCGTAGAGGGCAGGCCCGTTACCGTCGTCGAAGACCGCAAGGTCGCCAAGGCCGCCGCTGCCCACGCCTTCCGCGGCGCCGAAGGTCGGCTGCCAGGCCGGCTGACAGGCCATCTGAGCGAAGCCGACCCGGCCACCGAGCGCCAACACCAACACACCCGTGATGAGGCCCGCGGAGACGCTGCGCGATCGAGGAACGGATCTGGACATGGCATTGTTCTCTGCGTCAGCGAGTCTCGAACAGAGGGCGTCCGACACTCGACAGCTTCGCACCAATCCCGGGGCGACGGAAGACAACCCGTGGCAGGCACTACGCGCGCCCGGCACGCGCCGCGAAGGGCCTGGGCGTCGGCGCATCGGGCCCGACTCGAAGCGAGCAGATGGCGCAGTCGGTCCGAACGCACGAGCCAGGCGAGAGGGTAGCCGGCCGGGGCCGGGTACGCCTGTCCGCAGGTGGGGCGGGAGGGGCGGCGGGAGCCTCCATGACCCCCGGATCCTCGGTCCGGCGGCCCCGAGAGCCGATCCGGGTGCGTTGGAGGCAGATGTGACCGTGGCGCGGTGGGACTCCGTCCCCGCGGATACGGAGTCACGGATACGGAGTCAGGACAACCAGCCCAACTTGGCTGACCGGCGGCTTGCAGGCCCAGCGGAGCGGTGGGCGCGCAAGCCGCAGGTCAGCCAAGTTGTGCTGGTCGTCCTGACTCCGTATCAGCGCGCCCACGCGATCCGCACGCCATTCGTCACGTTGAACGTCGCGGGCGTGCAGAACGCGGCGCTGTTGCGGTACCAGCACTGGTAGCCGCGCGTGCCGCCGTCGAGCGGCACGTTGCCGCGCACGTGCAGCGCCGTGTCGCCCGCTCCCGGGTACGACGCGACGCCGCCCGACGCTGTCTTCGTGCCGATGCGGATCACCGTGCCGCCCGTGCAGTTGAGGCCGTCGCCGAACGCGCTGGCGCCGCCCGACGTCGTCCCCTGGTAGAAGAGGCACACCGACGTCGACGGCAGCCCGCTGGCGGTCAGGACCGTCGCGCCGGACCACGTCGAGAGGCTGCCGCTCGCCGCGAGCAGCGCGCCCGCCGCATTCACCGAGCTCGCGCAGCCGCGGCCGGCGGATCCGTTGTTGCCGCAGGGACAGGCGCCGAAGCTGCCGTCGCCGAAGCACGTGGGGGTCGCCGCCCCGCCCTCGTAGACGTCGAACAGCGCGCCCAGGATGTCGTGGTTGCTCGACGTGGTCTGCTTGTCCCACACGGCCATGAACCGCCGGCCCGCGCCGGCCGAGCCCTGCGCCGAGGCGACGCGCACGTTGCTCTCGCGCGAGCCCGTGGCGGCCAGGTTCACGTGCGCCTGCCGGACGCCGAGGCTGTTCTGCGACACGTAGAAGTCGGCCACGTAGGCGTCGTAGTTGCTCGTGCTCGAGCCGGCGTTCTCGGCGTAGCCCACCAGGAAGTGCTGCCCGTCGCTGTCCACCCACGGAGCGATCTGGTTCTGGAACACCTGCGCGTTCTCCAGGATCGTCAGGTCGACGTGCTGGATCGGCGTCGCGCCGTCCATGAGCACGCCCTGGATGTCGTAGTCGGTGCCGTAGTTGCGCTGGAACACGATCAACGTGCGCTGGCTCCCGATCAGCGGGCTCGACACGCACGGGCTCCGGTCGAGGCCGCCGGAGGTGATCTGGAACGGCGTGTTCACGACCAGGCCGTCGTAGCGGATGCGCCCGGCCCAGACGTCGGTGTCGGAACCCACCACCCGACCCCAGACGATGGTCCACGTCGACCCGCCGTTCGATTTGGACACCGACGGCGATCCGTCCAGCGTGCTGCCGGAGTTCGAGAGGTAGGTCGTCGGCGTGGCGCTGCCGTTCGACCCGACGAGACGCACGAGGATGTCGTTGTCGCCCGGGCCGTAGATGCGCTCGTAGGCCACGCAGTAGCTGGCGGGGGCGAAGGGATAGGGGTCGCCGCCGACGGCTACCGAGCCGTTCCAGCCGCTCTCGCCGCCGCTGATGAAGAACTCGGCGCTCACCGAGCTCAGGCCCGCCTGCACGGTGCGGCCCTTGATCTCCATGTCGCCCGCGGTGCCGGCCGGCGCGGCCACCAGGAACTGGTCGGCCGAGTTCAGGTTCGCGCAGCGCGGCTCCCACCACAGCGTGGGGTTGCTGTTGATGTAGCCGCCCCACAGGTAGATGCCCGCGCCGTTCAGCATCACGTAGTAGACGTCGTAGTCGCTGTCGGTCGCGAGTTCCCGATAGACGACCAGCCAGCGGTCGAAGGTCGCGTCGTAGGCGGCGTCGGCCAGGTAGTTGTTGAACGAGCTGGTGTCGATCGTGAGCGTCGTGACGACCGGGTCGATCACGAGGGGCAGCGCGGCGGTCGCCAGGAACGACGCGTCCACGCGGATCGTGATCGCGCCATCCACGAGCGCGGTCGGCGCCGCGACGCGCCGGCCGTCGGCGTCGATCGCCACGGCGCGTCCGTAGGTCACGCGACCGCGCGGCGCGCGGAACTCGAAGCCCGCATCGCACTCGGCCGCATCGAGGTCGCTCGCGATCGGGATGCGCAGCACGAGGTCGCCCGCGCCCCGCAGCTCCGGAAACACGAAGGTCTGCTCGATCTGGAGCGCCGTGAGGTCGTAGATCTCCGTGAACGCGCCGCGCTCGATCTGGACGCGGTCGCCGGCGACGTCGGCCGCCTGTCCACGCTCGAACGCGATCTCGGCACCGCCCAGGGTGACGAGGTCGGGCGAGAGCCTGTGCGGGTGGTGCTGCGCCTGCCCCGCGCCGAACAGCGGGTAGTACGTCGCGCCGTCCGCGTCGAAGCCGGCCTTGTAATTCAGGCCGCGCGCCCACACCGAGCCGTCGCCCGGGGCATCGAAGTACACGCGCGAGCGGTCGATCCCCGACGCGCGGGAGAGCGGCGCGCGCGCGTCGATCGGCGCGGGACGCGCCGCGAACCCGGCGGTCCCCTCCGTCGGAGCCGCGACGACGCGCGGCGCGAGCGGCTCGGGCGCGCGCGAGGGTTCCGGCGCGGTCTTCACGTCGACGGCGAGGGGCAACGGCGCGAAGGGACGCGGCGACTGCCCGGCGAGGGTGTGGGGCGAGGCGAGGAGCAGCGCGAGGGAGCAGGCAAGGGGGGTCTTCATGGCGTGCGGGTGCCCGTGCGATCGGGCGGTCGGGTCGTGAAGGGCCGCCGCGCGGGCGGGCCCGCATCCACGACCTGCGTGCGCCGCCGCCAGGAGACACGCTTTCCCGGATTCCCTCGGCGCTCGCACGCCGGGGGCGAGGGCGGCGCTCGCACCCCCTACCGTGGCCGGCGGCCGGATGGTGGAGTGACGGCGGTCCTGGCGGATGTCCGCGCGACACGCGCGGCGCCCCCCCGGGCCTCCCCGTTCCGGAGCCCCCGTGCTCCACCGTCCTCTCTCGCAATCGGACCTCGACCATGAAGCCCCCCCGCTCCCTGGCACTCGCATCGATCCTGTGCGCTTTCGCGCTCGCACCCGCGGCGCAAGCCCAGTCCCTGGCCAAGCCCAAGCTCGCACCGCTGCCGCCGCTCCCGGCCGAGCAGCTCCTGCCGCTGCATCTCGAGCACCAGCGGCGCGAGATCGCGCAGTACGCGCGCGTGACCCTGGCCGTGCCCGAGACGCTCGCCGCGCCGTTCTCGATCGTCGTGCCCTGGGACGGCGTCGACCACCAGCTCACGCTCGCGCTGCACGACGTGCGCGCGCCCGGGTACCGCCTGATCGCGGTGGGCGACGGCGGCGTCCAGACCGACTACGACCCGGGAGAGATCCGCACCTTCCGCGGCACGGTCGAGGACGACAAGTCGGCGGTGGTCGTGGGCACGCTGCTCGCGTCCGGCATGCAGGCGGTCGTCCTACTCGAGGACGGCCGGCACATCGAGATCCAGCCGGACTTCGACGCGTTCGTGGCCGGGGATCGCAGTTCCTTCCTGGTCTTCGATTCCGCGCGCGCCACGCCGTGCTGCGAGGTGACCTGCGGCGTGACCGAGAGCATGCGCCTCAGCCCGGTCCTGCTGCCGCCGTCGCAGGGCTGGACGCCGGCGTGCGCCGGCGACCTGTGCCTGGCGGAGATCGCGTTCGACTGCGACTTCCCCTTCTACCAGGTGTGGGGTTCGAGCACGTCGCTGTCCCAGGACATCGCGGCACACACGCTCAACGTCGCGAACGTGCAGTACGAGCGCGAGTTGCGCATCCGCCACCGTCTGACGGCCACGCTGGTGCGCACCTCCGCGGGCAGCGAGCCGGCCGGCTACGCCTCGGCCGCCAACACCAACCAGTTGCTCGACGCCTTCCGGGCCCACTGGCAGGCCAGCCAGGGCGGCATTGCGCGCGACATCGGCCACCTGCTCACGGGCCGCTTCGGCGGCGCGGGCCTCGCCTGGGTCGGCGTCGTGTGCAACGACCCCGGCTTCTCCTACGGGCTCTCGTCGTGCGCGTTCAACCTGATCGGAGGCACGAACGGATTGACCTGCCTCGCCAACGTGCTGGCCCACGAGCTCGGGCACAACTGGGGCGCGAACCACTGCACCTGCGCCAGCCCGGCCTACACGATGAACCCAAGCTACCGGCCGTGCCCGCTGCGCTTCGGCCCGACCAGCCGCGGCGAGATCGACGCGCACCGCGACGCGAACAACGGCTGCCTGGGCGACAGCGTCTACAACGACGACTGCGCCTACGCCCTGGAGGTGTGCCCGGGCAACTCCTACTTCGACTCCAACTCCAGCTCCACGACGGACGGCTCGAGCGGCTGCGGCTTCGGCGGCAACCTGGGCTTCAACGACGTCTGGTACTTCTACCGGCCCGCGGCGAGCGGAACGCTGACGGCCACCACCTGCAACGCGTCGACGAACTTCGACACGATCGTCTCGATCCACACGGCGTGCCCGGGGACCAGCGCCAACCAGATCGGGTGCGACGACGACACCTGCGGGGCCCCGGCCCTGGCCTCGACCGCCACCGCGCCGGTCACTGCCGGCGAGACCTACTGGATCCGCGTGTGCGGCTACGCCGGCGCAACGGGCAACTTCGTGCTGAACGTCACCGGCCCCGCCTGCCGCGCGCCGATCAACGACGCCCAGGCCAACGCGATGGACGCCGGGCCGGGCCAGTACTACGCCAACACCAGCGGAGCGACGAACGACGGCACCGGTTCGTGCGGGGCATCGGCCACGAGCCCCGACGTGTGGTACCGCTACACGCCCTACAACTCGGAGGTCGTGACCCTGGCCACGTTCGGTTCGCTGTACGACACGGTGCTGACCGTGTTCAACGCGACCGGCACGACGGAGCTCTTCTGCAACGACGATGCGGGCTCCCCGTACTTCACGCTGCAGTCGTTCCTCGAGTTCACGCCCACGCCTGGCGCGACCTACCTGATCCGGGTCAGCGGCTATTCCGGCGCATCCGGGCCGCTCAAGCTGGACATCTCGGGCCCGGACTCGGCCAATTCGCTGTGCACCGGCGCGCTCACCATTCCGGTGGGTACGCGCTACGGCAGCTTCGAGGGCGTGTTCGCCAGCGAAGGGGCCTCCACCTGTCCCAACGACCAGGAACCCGACCTGTACTACCGCTACACGGCCACGTCGGCCGGCACGCTGGTGGTCTCCACCTGCGGGACGCACGACATGGACGGCGTCAACACCGGACCGGACACGGTGCTCTCGCTGCACTCGGCCTGCGATGCGACGGCGGGCAACCAGCTCGCCTGCAACGACGACAACTTCGGCACCGCTTGCGGCGCGCTGGACGCGAGCACGCAGCGCGACTCCTGGGTCAGCGCCAGCGTGACCTCGGGCCAGGTCGTGCGCATCCGAGTCTCGCGCTTCAGCTCGTTCCAGGGCCGCAAGCCCTTCCGCCTGAACCTGGAGTTGCGCCCGGCGAACGACAACTGCGCCGCCGCCACCAACATCGGAAACGGCACGTTCGCCGGCACACTGGTCGGCGCCACCAACGACGGCACCGCGTCGTGCGGCGCGGCGGCCACCGCGCCGGACGTGTGGTACCGCTACACGGCCGCGTGCACGGGCCTGCTGAACGTCACGACCTGCGGGACGCACGACACGGGCGGCGTGGACGCCGGCGTCGACACGGTGCTCTCGGTCCACTCGGCCTGCGGGGGCGCGGACTCCCTGTGCAACGACGACAGCTTCCTGTGCGGCACGCTCGACACGGGGATCCGGCGCGACTCGAACCTGCAGGTGCCCGTCACCTCCGGGCAGGTGGTGCTGATCCGCGTGACGGCCTTCGGGGGAGGCACCCCCGGCCCGTTCACGCTGCGCACGTCGTGCGCCGCGTACGTGGCCACCTGCATCGGGGATGGCGCGCTGGTCGGCTGCCCGTGCGGCAACAACGCCTCGCTGGGCACGATCGGCGGATGCCTGAACTCGTTCACGCAGAGTTCGCGCCTGATCGCCGTCGGACTGCCGGACCTGTCCGCGGACACGCTGGTCCTGCAGGGTTCCCTGATGGGCGCCACCGCGCCGTGCACCTACTTCCAGGGAACGGCGCAGTCGTTCGCGTTCTTCGGCGACGGCATCCGTTGCGTCGGCGGCACGGTCGTGCGGCTGAAGACCGTGACGAACAGCGGCGGAGCGTCGCAGTACCCGCAGGCGGGCGATCCGTCCGTTTCGGTCCGCGGCCTGGTCGGCTCGCCGGGTACGCGCTACTACGGCGGCTGGTACCGCAACTCGGCGGCGTTCTGCACGGCGTCGACCTTCAACCTGACGAACGGCATCCAGGTCTACTGGCACCCGTGAGCGAGCGGATCGCGTCGCCCGCCGGGTGACGCGACCGTCGTCCCGAACGGGCGGGGTCGGCCGTGAGCGGCCGGCCCCGCCCTGCGTTCCGGACACCGGTCCGCACGGTTTCCGCGAGTTTCCGTTCCACGGCCAGTGCGTACGCGCACGTGCCGGATGCAATCCCATCCGGTGCGGCGCACGCCGTCCTGGGCTTGCGCCCGCTCCAGCCAGCGCGAGGCCCAGCATGATCCCCTCCCCCCCCGCCCACGCCGCCGCGTTCCTCGTCGCGGCGCTCGCCGCCGGCAACCCGCTGGCCGCGCAGATCCCGAACTTCGCGCCCGGCTTCGAGTCTCCCGGGGCCAGCGGCGGCGTCTACGCGCTCGCGGTGTTCGACGGCGGCACCGGCCCCGCGCTGCACGCGGCTGGCGAGTTCGCCGCTGCGGGCACGGCGCTGGCCAACGGCATCGCCCGCTGGAACGGCCTCGCCAACACCTGGACGAGCCTGGGCGGCGGCGTCGACGGCCGCGTCGGGTCGCTGCTCGTGTTCGACGAGGACGGCGCCGGTCCTCTGCCTCCGCGCCTCTTCGCCGCCGGCAGCTTCACGCGCGCGGGCTCCGTTGCTGCCAATCGCATCGCGCGGTGGAACGGTTCATCCTGGTCGGCGCTGGGCCAGGGCACGGACGACGTCGTGACGGCGCTGGCGGTGTTCGACGACGACGGCCCGGGTCCGCGCCCGGCGGCGCTGTACGCTGCGGGCCTGTTCGAGCAGGCGGGCGGCATCCCGGCGGCGCACGTCGCGCGCTGGAACGGGCTCGGTTGGGAACCGCTCGGCGCGGGGCTCGACGCGCCGGCGATGAGCCTCGCCGTGTTCGACGCCGACGGCCCAGGACCGGGGCACGGCGAACTCTACGCGGGCGGCTTCTTCACGAGCGCGGGCGGCATGCCGGCCCAGGGCCTTGCGCGCTGGAACGGCCTCGCGTGGCAGCCGGCCGGCGCGGGCATCGCGGGGTCGGAGAGCGCGCCCGCCGTGACGGCGCTCTCCGTCTTCGACGCGGACGGCCCGGGTCCGCAGCCGCCGCGCCTCTTCGTCGGCGGATCGTTCACGACCGCGGGCGGCGTGCCCAGCTCGGGCGTCGCGAGCTTCGACGGCAACGCCTACGCTCCGCTCGCGAACGGCGTCGCGGCGCCGGGCTCGTTCCCCAGCGTGCGCGCGCTGCGCGCCCTCGACCTGGGCGCGGGACCGCGCCTCTTCGCCGTCGGCCGCTTCCAGTCGGCCGGCGCGACGACCGTGGCGATCGACGCGCTGAACGACGACCCGCTGCTCTCCGTCGCGAGCTGGGACGGATCGGCCTGGACCACGCTCGGCGCGGGCATCGCGAACAACGTCAACGGAGCCGGCCGCGCGCTCGAGGCCTTCGACCACGATCTCGACGGGACGCCGAGCCTGTTCGTCGGCGGGTTCTTCAGCGCCGCGGGCACGGCGCCCGCCGGCGGCGTCGCGCGCTGGAACGGCGCGGCGTGGCAGCCGCTGGGATCGGGTCGCGGACTCGACGGCGAGGTGCTGGCCTGCGCGGGACTGGCGCTCCCCGGCTCGCCGGTGTTCGTCGGCGGTTCGTTCACCACCACGGGGCCGGTGCGCGCGCTGCGCGTGGCGCGCTGGAACGACGCGGGCGCCGCGTGGTCGCCGCTGGGAGCGGGATTCGACGACACCGTGCGCGCGCTCGAGCTGCACGGCGGCGCGCTGTTCGCCGGCGGCGACTTCGAGAGCTCGGGCGGCGTCTCCGTGCCCCACGTCGCGCAGTTCAACGGCGCGAGCTGGATGCCGGTCGGCACGGGAACCTCCGGCCGCGTCCACGCGCTGCGCTCGTTCCAGGGCCAGCTCGTCGCCGGCGGCGCGTTCCGCGCGGCCGGCGCCGTCGCGGCCAGCCACGTCGCGGCCTGGAACGGCGCGGCGTGGCAACCGCTGGGGGCCGGCACGGACGATCTGGTGCACGCGCTCGCGGTGTTCGACGAGGGCGCGGGGCCGCGCCTGTTCGCGGCCGGCGAGTTCCTGCGCGCGGGCGGCGTCGTGGCGAGCGGGGTCGCGCGCTGGGACGGCGCGCAGTGGACGCCGGTCGGCGGCGGATTGTGCTGCGGCGTGCACGCGCTCGCCGTGTTCGACGCCGGCGGCGGCCCGGCGCTCTACGCCGGCGGATCGTTCGAGGTGAACGGCAGCTCGCGCGTCGACGGCGTCGCGCGCTGGAACCCCCTGTCGCAGACCTGGTCGGCGGTGGGCACGGGCTTCCAGGGCGGACGGCCCACGGTCGTGCGCGCGCTCGCGGCGACGCAGATCGGCGGCGTGCCGGCGCTGATCGCGGGCGGCACGTTCGACGCCGCGAGCGGCGTTCCGGCGCGCAACCTCGCGCGGTGGGACGGCGCGCTCTGGTCGCCCGTCGGCCAGGGGACGGACGGCGCCGTGCACGCGCTGCGCTCGCAACCCGTGCTCGCGGGAACCGAAGCGCTCTTCGTGGGCGGCGCCTTCGCCGTCATCGACACCCGGCCCGCGGCGCGCTTCGCGCGCGGCCAGTGATCCAGGAGACTCCCATGCGACACCTGCTCCACCCTGCCCTGTCGATCGGCGGATGCGCGGCCCTCGCGCTGTCGGTGTGCGCCCCGGCGCTCGCGGCGCAATCGATCCACGAAGCCGTGCGCGTCGCGAACCGCGCGCGCCTCTCCGCCGCGCGCCTGCCCGAGCCGGGCGAGTACAACGTCCTGCTCGTCGTCCTGGACGACCTCGGCACCGACAAGCTCAAGGTCTACGCCGAGGACGCCGGCCCGCCCGGCTTCTGCAGCTCGGCGCAGCTCGATTCCGTGCCGACGCCCGGCCTCGACGCGCTCGCCGCCGAGGGACTCCTGTTCACGCGCGCCTACGTCAACCCGACGTGCAGCCCGACGCGCGCGGCGCTCTTGACCGGGCGCTACGGCCGCCGCACGGGCATCGGACACGCGATCAACCCCGGCGAGGATCCGGGCTACGCGCTGCCCGCCGGCGAGGTGTGCCTGGCGGAGCTGATCCGCGACCTCAACGCGACGGCCTACCGTCGCGCGGCGTTCGGCAAGTGGCACCTGACGAGCTACGAGGGCGACGAGTGCCACCCGGCCAACGCGGGCTTCGAGCGTTTCGAGGGCCTGATGGCCAACCCCGAGAGCCACTTCGAGTGGGAGAAGGTCACCTCGCTCGGCGGCAGCCTCGCGGGTTGCACGTCCACGCTGACGCAGGACATCCCGCCCGTGCCCGGGGCGACGCCCTCCGAGGACAACTGGAACGCCGGCGTGGCGCGCGCCGACGCGGCCGCCTGGATCAACTCCCTGGCGGACACCGAGCGGTTCTTCGCGTACGTGTGCTTCAGTCCCCCGCACGCGCCGCAGGAGGTGCCGCCGTACAGCTCGCTGTCGCGTCGCACGCAGGCGCGCCTCTCGTTCCAGGGCCTCGACGCCGGGGACGGTCCGCGCGTGGGGCAGCCGGCCGACAAGCAGCTCATCTACCACGCGATGGTCGAGGGGCAGGACAAGCAGCTCCAGAAGCTGCTCGCGGCCGTCACGCCCGCCGTGCTGGCGCGCACGATGGTGTTCGTGATCGGCGACAACGGCACGCCGGGCGACATGATCAGCGACCCCGCGCTCGTCGGGCACGGCAAGCGCACGCTGTTCGAACTGGGCACGCGCGTGCCGCTCGTCGTGACCGGACCGCTGGTCGCCGCGCACGCGGGCACGGCCTGCCGCGCGCTGCTCGACGGCGTCGACCTGTGGCGCACGATCGCCAACGTGACGGGCATCTCCAACACGGCGATCGACACGGCCATGACCGGGACGACGGTCGACAGCCTGAGCTTCCTGGCGCGCCTGCAACTGCCCGGCGGGACGGGGCCGCGCACGTACTCGTACAGCGAGGCCTTCCCCAACGGCACGCCGCCGCCGCTGCTCTTGGCGTACCGGCGCGGGATCCACGACGGGACGTTCCGCTACATGCGCTACTACGACGACTTCGGGAACCTGACCGAGAAGCTGTTCCACACGGCGGCCGACCCGTGCGAGCTGGTCGACCTGATGGTCCCGCCGCACGTCCTGACGCCGGCCGAGCAGGCCGCCCTCGACGCCCTGCGCGCGGCGATGGACGCGCTCTGATCGCGCGGGCGCGCGGAAGATCCGCGCCCCCGCAGGCTGGCCGGGCGGCGCGGATCCGCTACGCTGCGCGGGAGTGATCGCCTTCCTCCTGTGCCTGCTCCAGGGCCCGGCCGCCACGGACGCACCGCCCCGGTTCGGCGAGTTCCGCGCCGAGATCCGGGGCCTCGCCGAACCCTCGGCCGCCGTCGTCGGTCCGCGCGGCACCGTGTGGATCGCGGAGGCCTTCGCCGGACGCGTGCGCTCGTTCGCTCCCGACGGCGAGGAGCTCACGAGCTGGCGCCTGGACGCGCTGCCCGGCCTGCCGCGCGAGCCGCGCGGCCTGGCGCTGGGCCCCGACGGCGCGCTGTACGTCAGCGACGCGCTCGAGCAGACGGTGCTCGTGCTCGACGCGCAGGGCAAGCGCCTGCGCACGATCGGGAAGCGCGGATCGGATCCGGGCCAACTGCGCGAGCCGCGCGGCCTCTCGCTGCACGGCGGGCGCCTGTACGTCGCCGACGCGGGCAACCACCGGATCAGCGTGTTCGGCACCGACGGCAAGCCGCTGACCACGATCGGACGCCGCGGCCACGGCGACGGCGAACTCCTGTGGCCCACGGACGTCGCGGTGAGCGAGCGCGGCGAGCTCTTCGTCGCCGACCTGGGCAACCAGCGCATCGCGCGCTTCGGCGCCGGCGGCGGGTTCGAGCGCGCGTGGGGCGGACGCGGTCCCTACAGCGGCCTGTTCCACGCGCCGACGGGGGTCGCGGCGCGCGGCGACGCGGTGCACGTCGCCGACCGCGACAACCACCGCGTGCAGGTCTTCGATCGCGACGGGAACGCGCTCCACGATTGGGGCGTGCACGCGATCCTGCCGCGCGAGGGCCGCGGCAAGCTGCACTATCCCAGCGCCATCGCGCTGGCGCCCGACGGGTCGTTCGTCGCCGTCGTCGAGGGCTTCGAGGACCGCGTCCAGCTCTTCGGCCGGGAATCCGAGGCGCGCGACGCCGGCCCGCTGGCGGAGCGCACGACGACGGCGCACTACGAGGGCGGCTGCGCGGCGGCCGGGAACCTGCTGGCCGTGCTGGAACCGGCCGGGCCGAACCTCTCGATCTTCGACCTCTCGATCGGCACGCCGGTGGAGATCACGCGCATCGGCACGCTGGGCACGGAACCGGGCCGGCTGCTGCAGCCGCTGGGCGTCGCGTTCGATCCCGCGGGACGGCGCGTGTGGGTCAGCGACCCCTTGGCGCACCGCCTGAGCGAGTTCGCGCTGGAGCGGGCGGAGAACGCGCCGCTCGCCTTCGAGCCGCACATGTCGCGGTTCGTGCGCGCGCTCGATCTCGCGCTCGCCGGTTTCCCCGCCGCGACTTGGCCGCCCGAACCGGGTGCGCTCTGCCGTTCGGCACAGGGCGAGTTGTTCGTCGCCGACCGCGCGAACGGGCGCGTGCTCGTGCTCGACGACGAGTTGCGGCCCGCGGGCGTCCTGGGCTCGCCGGGCACCGGTCCGGGTCGCCTGCTGGAGCCGAGCGCGATCGCGGTCGCGCCCGACGGCCGCACGGTGTTCGTCGCCGACGCGCGCGCGCGCTGCGTCCAGATCTTCGCGCGCGACGGTGCGTCCGACGGCGAGGTCCTGGCGACGCGCGCGCGCGGCCCGCGCTACCGGCCGGCGGGCCTCGCATTCGACGGGCGCGGCACGCTGTGGATCAGCGCGGTCGACGGGCACGCGCTCCTCGCCGTCGATCTCGCCGACCGCACGCAGCGCACGGTCGGGACCGCGGACGCCCCGGGCCTCTCGCGCCTCGAGTTCTTCAAGCCCGAAGGCCTCGCGCGCGGCGCGGACGGAGGGCTGTTCGTCATCGACGCGGGCAACCACCGCTTCCAGATCCTCGACGCGCAGGGCGGATTCCTCGACGCGTGGGGCGCGCGCTTTTTCCTCGAGCCGGCGTTGCGGCCGCGCTGAACCCGCCCCAGGAGCCCGACGTGCGCACGATCCGATCCTGCCTGTTCGCCGCGGCCGCGCTGGCCGCCTGCGCGTCGCCCGAGCGCCCGGCCGACACGCCAGCGGCTCCCGTCGCCGCCGTCGTGCCCGCGCCGGGTTCGCCGGCGAACGCCGCGCCGATCGCCCCCGCCTGGCCGGTGGACGACGTCTTCGCGAGCAACGCCGGCACTTACGTCGTCGGATTGCGCCGGCCCGCGGAGGGCTGGAAGCGCGGGCGGGCGTTCGCGCTGGAGGTCCGCATCGCCGACGCGGCGCGGCCCGACGTGCCGCTGCGCGACGTCGCGCTCCGCGTCGAGGCCTGGATGCCCGAGCACCTGCACGGCATGAACCGCGTGCCGCGCATCGAGCAGCGCGCGGACGGGATCTTCGTCGCGAGCGGCCTGTACTTCCACATGCCGGGCTGGTGGGACCTCCACCTGGACGTGACGCGCGGCGCGTGGACCGAGCGCGCGCAACTGCGCGTGGACCTGGAATGATCGCGGCGCTCCTCGCCGCAGTGCTGCAGGCCGCGCCTGCCGCCGCGCCCGCCGCCGTGCGGCCCGAGGTCGACGCGAAGCTCGCGGCGCGCGTGCTCCAGCACGGCCCGCTCGAGGCGCCCGAGCCCGATCCGACCAACCGGTTCGAGCAGAACGCCGCCGCCGCGCGCCTGGGACAGGACCTGTTCTTCGACGTGCGTCTCTCGATCGACGGGAACCGCTCGTGCGCCACGTGCCACGTGCCCGCAAGGGGCTTCGCCGACGGGCTCGCGCTGCCCGAGCCGCCGGGCGCGTCGGAGCGCCACACGCTCGGACTCCTGAACGTCGCCTACCAGCGCTGGTTCTTCTGGGACGGACGCGCGGATTCCCTGTGGAGCCAGGCGTTCGGACCGCTCGACAACCCGAAGGAATTGGGCGTCGGCGCCGCCGGGCTCGCGCGGTTGTTGCACGCGGACGACGCGCTGCGCGCCGCGTACCGCGCCGCGTTCGACGCCGAGCCGTCGATCGAGGGCGAAGCCGCCGAGCGGACCGCCGTCCTGGGCGCCAAGGCGCTCGCGGCCTACCAGGCGCTGCTGGTCAGCCGCGACGCACCGTTCGACCGCTTCGCGCGCGCGGTGCGCGACGGCGACCGCGCCGCGCAGGCCGAGTACCCCGACGACGCGCTGCGCGGGTTCGTGCTGTTCGCCGGCCGCGCGGACTGCCGCTCGTGCCACGCCGGCCCGCTGTTCTCCGACGGCGAGTTCCACACGATCGGCATGCCGCCGCTGGCCGGGGGCAAGCCCAGGGATCCCCTGCGTCGCCGCGGCATCGAGCTCCTGCGCGCCGACCGGCGCAACGCCGCGGGCCCGTTCAGCGACGATCCCGAGGGCACGCGCGCCGAGGAGATCGCGCAGCTCGTGAACGGCGCCGAGCAGTGGGGCCAGGTGCGCACGCCGAGCCTGCGCAACGCGGCGCTGACGGCGCCCTACATGCACCAGGGCCAGAAGGCGACGCTGCGCGCCGTGCTGGAGTTCTACTCGACGCTGGAGGGCGCGATCCCGGCCGGACACCACGGCGAACAGGTGCTGAAGCCGCTGAACCTCACGGTCGCCGAGATGGACGACCTCGAAGCGTTCCTGCGTTCGCTCACCGGGCAACCGGTGCCGGGACCGCTGACGGCGCCGCACCGGTAGCCCGAGAGTCTCACCCACGTCACGACCTGCGCGCCGCGATTTCCTCCCGGGCACTCATCCGCGTGCCGCAGTGGTTCCGCGGTTCCGCAGGGTGCCGCCAGCGTCTCCCGTCGAACGCGGGCGGCCTCTGACGACGGCTCAGATCGTGCCTCGCGGCACCCAGTCGACTCGCCCGGACGGGGCTTTGCCGACAGACTGCCCTCCGGTCGAAAGGTTGAGTCGTGATCCTCCAGGCACCCGACGAAGCGGACCAACCGGAGAAGTCTCCGTTCATTCTCCGCCAGCAAGAGGGCGCCGCCATCGCAGCGGATCGTCACGAGGACCAGTCGAGAGTCCAGCCATTCGTGAGGTTGAACGTGGCGGCCGTGCAGAAATCGGCGCTGTTGCGGTACCAAACCTGGTAGGTGCGCGTTCCCGGGCTTGTGATCGCGCCCTGGACCGACACGGAAGGCGCGCCGCCGCTGGGATACTCCACCTGGCCGCCGACCGCCGTGACCGCGCCGAGGCGGATCACGCTCCCGCCTGCGCAGCGCAGGCCGTCCCCGAAGGCCTGACCGGCTCCGCCGTTCACCTGCGTGGTCCCCTGGAAAAAGAGGGCCGAGGTCGAGTCCGGCAGCCGCAGAGCGCGGAGCAGGGTTGTGTCGGCCGAGAGACTCGCCACGCCTGTCACCTCGAGACGCCCGCCGTTCATGCCGTTCACGGAGCTTCGGCAGCCTTCCTGGTTGAGGGGCGGACTGTGGTTCGCGCACGGACAGGCGGTGGCGCTGCCGTCTCCGGTGCAGAACGCCTGGCCCTGCAGGGTGCCGCACGCATCGGCGAACAGGCGCAGGTAGGGCCCGGTGCCAGGTCCGCCGCCGAGACAGTAATCTCCGGGCTCGATTTCGACGGTGTCGTAGTTGTAGCAGCCATTTCCCGGCAGCGAGTAGTCGACGCCCAAGATGGACCAGCGCGCGCCGCGGAAGTCGCCCGCGGGGGTACCGGAGAAGATCAGCCCCGTCGTTCCCGCCGTCGCGTTTGGAAAGCGAAACCGCGCACCAAACACGTTCCTGAAGGAAGTGAAGGGGTCCCAGTCACCGTCGCCGTCTGCGAGAAGGGTGAAAGGGCCAGTCGGTCCTTGGCTGCGCAGGTCCACCCGGATCACGAAACACTCCACCGCGCCGCTGCCCGACCCGGGTAGCCCCTGGTAAAGCAGGGTGGCGACAGGGATGAACGGATTCACGTTGCACAGGTCGTATTGGCTGGCTAGAGCGATCTCGATGTCGATCGCGGGTCGGTCGGTGCAGTACCCGAATTCGATACCCGTGACCGTGTACTGTTGCGCGCAGCCCGGTCCCCAGCCGTTGTTGCCGGGGAACGAGGGGCTCGGCAGTTGGCCCGAATCGAAGGCCATCTCGCCCGGGAACAGTTGGATGTAGAAGCCGGTGAGGGAGGAGTGGTTGTAGATGACGTCTGCCCCCGGCAGAGTCCCTGCGGGACCAGCAAGCTGCGGCTCCCCGGGCAAGGATGCCTGAGTCGGCGCGTTGGACGGCATGGGCTGGAACCGCTCCTGGTTGGCGTGCGCGGTCGGGGGGAACGCGAGACAGGACGCGATCAGGATTGCGCGGCAGACCCTGCGACTCTCAGCTCGGCCCGGCGCGCGGAGTGCGGAGTGGATCACGGAGCACCTCCCACCACGACTTGCTGGCCCCACATGAGGGACTGCGCGTTGGGATCATCCGGAATGCTCGGGTCGGCGACTGCACCGCTGTAGACGAGCCAGATGCGGGTCACGCCGTTCGCCTCGTAGAACGCCATGCCGTTGTACTCACGGGGCGACCAACCGGCTTCAACCCCGGGGCCAGTGGAAGAGCCAACTGGCCGTTGCAGAGAGAAGTCGAGCGGACGACTAGCTTCACAGTCCGTGCGCAGGTTGTAGGTGGCGAATGCCTGCCCCCCGTCGGCCGACACCGCGTAGTAGACGTCGAAGGCGGGACCGTACCCGTCCTCCTGCGTACACCCGCTGCGCTCATCCGGGCGGTTGTCGTAGTAAATGACGTGGACGCGACCCTGGGAATCCACCACGCCGACCGGCAGGAACTGATCGGCATGCTGGCCGCTGGGCGACTGCAGGTCCGTGCTCAACTCGCCCGTCACAACCGACCAGCGGTCGGTGACCGGGTTGCGCGTGTACCGCGCGATCATCGCGTCGACGTCGGAGGAGCCGGGTTCGGCCGTGTCGTGGTAGAGCACGTACAAGCGGTCTGGTCCAAACGGGCCGCCGGTGGAATCGCACAGCAGATAGGGCACGGTCTTGCAAATCGGCTCCAGTGTTGCGGCTGGCACGGGTAGCGCTTGGTTCTGGCTATGGTGAGGGCTGATCGAAACCGGCTGCCCGTCTTCCCCCAAGAGGTGCGTGAACTCCAATGGTCCAGAGTGGTCGCCCTCCGGGTCGGTGCCCCGCAGCAACTGGATCCTGCCGTTGGCGCCGCTCGGACCGAACTCGTCGGTCGCGTAGGCGAGATAGATGGCACCGTCCGGCCCGACGGCGGGTTGGCAGCAGAAGCTGCCGGGGATCGGGGCGCCGCCGCCCGGTCCGGCCACGTCGTAGCGCGGCAGCTCGTTCATCTCCTCGCCCCAGTACTGCCCGTTCGCCGACCGCAAGTACGCGTATCCCGCCGGTCCTCCGCGGTAGAAGAACACGAAGAAGTCTCCCGGAGCCCGCTGAATCACCCAAGGCTTGTCCACCTTGGCCTGCCCGGCTGCGGGCTTGTACGCGCGGCGCCAGACCGTGAACTCGGGCGTCGTTCCGGGCGCGTAGATCGAATACCACAGCGCGTTCTCGCTCCCGAACGTGGCGGTGATGCCGAAGATCGCGAAACGATTCTGACCCTGCGTGCCGTCGACCACGCAGGTCGTAGGGTCCTGCAGGTGGATGCCGGGAATCGGGCCGGAACTCCACGTCGCGTGCTGGTTGCTGCCGAGCGCGTAGCGCAGCGGCCCGCCGAGTGAGAAGTGCTGTGCCACGGCAATCCGATTCGCCCGGGTCATCGCGAGTGCCGGTTCGTGCACGTCCGCTCCTGCCGGGCCGAGATCGGCGATGCCCCGGTCGTGGATCGTCACGGGTGGAGTGGGCGGCGGGCTTTGTGCCGCGCTCGGCGCGCACAAGGCGCTAACTACCGGAACGAGAGAGAGAGAGAGAGATCGGTCGAGCTTTCACGAGCGGTTCCTCCGGACGCGGGCTTGTGGCGTCCCTCAACCAGCGTACGCGCGCCACGCCAGGCTAGCGAGAGGGGCGGGGTCGGTACCGCCCGCGGAAGCAGGTCGTCGAGCCAATGCTCGGACGGATCCAGGCAGCCCGAGGCTTCCGACGCTGCCTGCCTCGCGGCGCCCGGGAGGTCAGCGACGAATTGAGGCTGGCGTGCAAAGCCTCCGACCTGCGCACGCGAGCGAAGGCTGCCCGGCAAGCCTCGCGGGCCCTGCCCGCATCGTGCCGCCCCGCGCCAGCCGCGGAACACCGTGGTCATGGCAGATCAGCCCCAGGTCCTATTGTCGGAGCAGTCCGGCCCGACCAATCGCTCGGCGGCGACAGTTGATACGCGAGCAGGCGCCCTGGCAGCCCAGGTCAGCGCTCCGCCGGGCGCTCGTGCTTCGCCGCGGCGCGGCGCGTGAACGCCAGCACGCCGACCAGCGCGGCCAGGACCAGGCCGCCGACCACCGCAGCCACCAGGATCAGCGTGCCGCGCATCCCCGCGCGGATGCGCGCTTCGTCGGTGGCGAGCGGCCGCACGATCTCGAGCACGCCGCGCACTTCGCCCAGCTTCCAGTCCTTCTTCGTGCTGTCGGGGTGCGTGTTGTGGCAGTCGACGCAGCCCTGCTCCATGCGCCGCGCGACCGCGTAGCGCAGCACGGGCTCGTCGCGCACGGTGTCGAATTCGATCAGGGGCTGCGTCGGCGCAGCGCGCAACGTCTCGAGCGCCTGCTTCTGGAACGCATCGAGCGGGACGTCCCCGCGGTTCTTGAACGGGTAGTCGCTGTAGTGGCGCACGCGCACGTCGCCGGCGCGCGCCGACACGCGCTCGCCCAGCTCGGTCAGGAACGTCGCGGGCAGCGGGATGGCGCCCGCGGTCGCGGCCCACGCCGCCGTCACCGGCACGTGCGAGCGGTCGACGCGCCCGGCGACCGCCTCGACGTAGAACGAATTCACCTCCTGCAGGAGGTCGGCCTCCATCGCGGCGTTGTCGATCGCGGCCTGCTCGACCAGCGTGTGCGCCAGCGAGTCCAGGCGCCACACGACGACCAGCGCGCCCAGGAAGAGCGCCAGCATCGACACGGTGGCCATCGGGTAGCGCCGGCACCAGCGCAGCGCGCGCTGCGGCCCCGACAGCTTCAGCACGCTGACCGGTCGGCCGACGAGGAACATGCGCAGGTCCTCGGCGAACTCGCGCATGTCCTGGTAGCGGTCGGCCTGCTCGCGCGCCATGGCCTTGGCGCAGATCGCGGCCAGCTCCGGCGCGACTCCCGGGACGATCTCGCGCAGCGGCCGAGGCGGGCCCTCGATCACGAAGCGCAGCACCTGCGTGGGCGGCAGGCGCGTGCACGGCGGCAGGTAGGGCGGCTGGCCGGCCAGCAGGTGGTACAGGATCGCGCCCAGGGAGTAGATGTCCGAGCGCGCGTCGATCTTCTCGACCTCGCCGCGCGCCTGCTCGGGCGCCATGTACACCGGCGTCCCCAGCACCGTGCCGTGCTGCGTCGTGAGCGCGTCGTCGTCGCCGCCCTCGGCCGCGCGCTCGGTGAACACCGCCGAGCGCAGCGAGTCCTCGATCGAGGGTTGCTCCTTCTCGGGCCGGCCGACGACCTTGGCCAGGCCCCAGTCCATCACGTACACCTCGCCGAAGCGCCCGGTCATGATGTTGGCCGGCTTCAGGTCGCGGTGCACGACGCCCTTGGAGTGCGCGTAGGCCATCGCCTCGCACACGCGCACGATCGCCACGATCGCGCGCTCCTGGCTCCAGTCCTTGGAGCCGGTGCGCACCTGCTTGAACACCTGGTGCAGGTCGAGGCCCTTCACGAGCCGCATCGTGAAGTAGATGCGGCCGGCGTCGTCCATGCCCACCTCGTGCAGCGGCACGATCCCCGGGTGGTCGAGCTGGCCCGTGACCTGCGCCTCCTCGAGGAAGCGCGACAGCATCGACGGATCGGTGCTGGTCTCGACCGACGGATCGGCGGACGGCGTCGTGTGCGCGACCTTCATCGCCAGCGTGCGCCGCAGGTCGGTGTCGATCACCTCGTACACCGCGCCCATGCCGCCGCGACCGATCTCCGAGCGCATGACGTAGCGGCGCCGCTCCTGCGCCCCGGCGGCGACCGCCTTGACCAGCCATTCCGGCCCGGCGGAGACCTGCGTTCCCTTGGGGCCCGGCAGATCGATGCCGGGCCGCAGGTGGCTCGAGGCATGGCGCTGCAACCCGGCGTACAGCGAGCTCTGCACCTCGGGAATGGCCTGCGACGATCCGCCGGACAACGGCTCGTCCTTCATGCCCCGCAGTGTACGCGCACCGGCCGGGCGATGCCCCTTCGGGCCCTGTCGCATCCGCCGGCCTTCTCCTAGGCTGGTCGGATGCGCATCCCTGCCTCCCCGACCGCCCCGCGCGCGCCCCGCGCGCCCTCGCCGACCCGCCGAGCCGGAGCCCTGGGAGCGCTGGCGCTCCTGTGCGTCGCGAGCCCGGCCGCGGCGCACGACGGCGACGCCAAGCTCCGCGACCGAAGGCCGCGCTACGAGGTCGCGCGCGGCACGGCCGGCAGCGCGTCCTCGAACCTGCCGCTCGCCAGCGAGTCGATGCAGTTCCCGGCGCAGGGGATCGCCCTGCTCGCCTGGATCCCCGTGCGCGACTTCGGCCCGTTCAACGAGACGGGGAACTCGTGCAGCGGCTACGTGTCGCCCGGCGGGCGCGAGTACGCGATCGTGGGCCTGTCGCGCGGCACCGCGTTCGTCGAGGTCACCGATCCGGGCGACCCGCGCATCGTCGGCTTCATCGACGGGCCCGAGAGCCTGTGGCGCGACATGAAGGTCCACCAGGGTTTCTGCTACGCGGTCAGCGAGGGCGGCTTCGGCATCCAGGTCATCGACCTCGCGCAGATCGACGCCGGCGTCGTGACGCTCGCGACCGAGGTGACGACCGGCGGCGCCACGGGCACGCACACCGTCGCGCTGGATTCGACCAGCGGATTCCTCTACCGCTGCGGCGGCGCGGGGAACGGCCTGCGCATCTACAGCCTCGCGAGTCCCGCGAACCCCGTCTACGTCGGCGCCTGGAGCGACCGCTACGTGCACGAAGCGCAGGTGGTGACGTACACGTCGGGCCCCTACGCCGGCAAGCAGATCGCCTTCGCCTGCACGGGGCTGAACAACGGCTGGGTCGATCCGTCGCTCGACATCCTGGACGTCACGAACAAGTCCTCGATCGTGCTGCTCAAGCGCTTCCGCTATTCGAACCCGGCCTACTCGCACCAGGGCTGGCTGTCCGAGGACCGCCAGTGGTTCTACCTGAACGACGAGCTGGACGAGAACGGCACGAACCTGACGCGCACGCGCGTGATCAACGTCGCGTCGCTCACCAACCCGGTCGAGCACCCTTCGGTCAGCGCCGGCTCGACCTCGATCGACCACAACCTGTACGTGCACCAGGGGCGCATGTACCAGTCGAACTACACCAGCGGCCTGTCGGTGTTCGACCTCTCGAACCCTGCGGCGCCCGTCCGCACGGCGTGGTTCGACACGTGGCCCGAGAACGACGCGGCGCAGTTCAACTCGCTGTGGAACAACTATCCCTTCCTGCCCAGCGGCACGATCCTGGGCAGCGACATCGAGAAGGGCCTGTTCGTGTGGCGCCTGGGCGCGCCGGACCTCGACTTCGCGTTCCCCGTCGCGTTCCCCGCGCGCGTCGATCCGCGCGGCGAGGCCGTCGCGGTCGAGATCCAGGAAGCGCAGGCCGGCCTCCTGGTGGCGGGCAGCGCGCGGCTGCACGTGCTGCAGGGCAGCACGTGGAACGAGTACCCGCTCGCGCACCAGGGCGGCGCGGCGCACCTCGCCTCCTTCCCGCCGTCGTCGTGCGGCGCGGACGTCGCCTGGTACCTGACCGCGCGCACGACCAACGGAATCACCTGGTCCTATCCGCAGGGCGCGCCGACGATCGTCGCGCACGCGACCGCGGCCGCGAGCGAGACAGCGTTCCTCGTCGACCGCCTGGAGAGCGCCGGCGCCTGGACCGGCACCGCCCCCGGCGACACCGCGACCAGCGGACGCTGGGTGCACGGCGATCCGTTCGGAACGCCCGCGCAGCCGGAGGACGACCACACGCTGGCGGGCACGAAGTGCTGGTTCACGGGCCAGGCCATGCAACTCGAGAACATGGGCGCGGCCGACGTGGACAACGGGATCACGACGCTCACCACGCCGGATTACGACCTGTCGGCGCTGCAGCGGCCGGTGATCTCCTACTGGCGCTGGTACAGCAACGACCTGGGCGGCGCGCCGAACACCGACGTGTTCGTGATCGAGATCTCGAACGACGGCGGCGCGAGCTGGCACCTCGTCGAGCAGGTCGGCCCCGCCGGCCCGGGCACATCGGGCGGCTGGATCCTGCACCAGTTCGCGGTGGCCGACGTCGTCGCGCCCACCAGCACCGTGCGCCTGCGCTTCGTGGCGTCCGACCTCGGCAGCCCGTCGAACGTCGAAGCCGCGATCGACGACTTCTCGATCTACGACATCGGCTGCCCGCCGGTCGGCCCCGAGGGCTACTGCGTCGCCAAGATCAACAGCCAGGGCTGCGCGGCGGCGACCGCTTCCAGCGGCGTGCCCAGCACGACCTCGGCCGCGCCGTTCCTCGTCACGTGCTCGAACGTCCTGAGCCAGAAGCCGGGGATCCTGATCTGGGGCCTGGGGCGCGCCAGCACGCCGTTCCAGGGCGGGACCCTGTGCCTGGCGGCCCCCGTCCGCCGCACTCCCGTCCAGAACTCCGGCGGCAGCACCGGCCCCGTCGACTGCTCGGGCTCGTTCGCGTTCGACTTCAACGCCTACGTGCAGGGCGGCGCGCACAGTGCGCTCGTGCCCGGACAGCGCGTGGACTGCCAGTACTGGTACCGTGACCCGCTGGACCCGGCCGGCTTCGGGAGCGGCCTGTCCGACGCGATCGAGTTCATCCTCCAACCGTGACTCTCTCCCCGGCGGCGCGCGCCGCCCTCCCCCTCAGGTACGTCCCATGCTTCTGACCGCCTTCGCAATGCTGCTCGTCTCGACGCCGTCGCCCGCAGCCTCCGAATCCTCGCTGCAGGGCGCGCTCGCTGCCTGGCAACGCCAGCACGGAGCCGCGTGGCGCGTCGCGACGGACCCCGAGACCGGGCGCGCCCAGATGCTGCACGGCGGCGGCGCGACGCTGGGCATCGCGCCGCGGGACGAGGCCGAGGCGGCCGCGCTGGCGCGCATCGCGGTCCAGGAGACGGCTGCGCTGCACGGCATCGTTCCGGCCACGCTCGTCGAGGCGCGCGCGCTGTTCCTGCCGCTGGGCCAGATCGGCAGCGGCGACAAGTGGACCGTGCGCTTCACACAGAGCATCGCCGGCCTGCCGGTCGACGACGCGCGCGTGAACGTCCTGATCGACGCCGCCGGACGGCTCCTCTCGGTGCAGTCGACGGCGGTGCCGGACCAGACCGCGCTGGTCGCGCTGCCGGCGCTGTCCGCGGACGCGGCCGCGGCGATCGCGCGCCGCGCGTTCTCCGCCTCCCACGGCGTGGCGCCCGACCACGAGACCGAGGGCGTCCTGGTCGCGGCGCCTGCCACCGCCTCCGGTCGCCGCGTCGCGCGCGCGGCGTGGCGACTCGACCTGCACCGCGAGATCGAGGGGGAGACCCCGATCGGCGAGCGTCTGTGGATCGACGCCGCGGATGGCGCGCTCTTGCGCCGCGAGTCGCGGGTGCACTCCTTCGACGTCACTGGCACGGTCGTCACGCGCGCCACGCCGGGCCTCGCGCCCGACGGCGCGGGCAACCCGCCGACGGTCCAGCCGCTGAAGTACGCGCGCGTGCAAAGCTCGGCCGGCACGATCGAGACGGACGCCAGCGGCAACTTCAACTACCCCGGCGTCAACACGCCGCTCTCGATCACGGTCAGCTACTACGGCGCCTACAACGACGTGCAGAACACCGCGGGCGCGGAGCACACGGTCACGCAGGTCGTGCAGCCCAACACGCCCACCACGCTGACGCTGAACTCCAGCCCGACCGGACAAGTCACCGCGCAGGCCAACGCGATGATCGGCGTCAATCGCGTGCGCGACTGGACGCGCGCGGTCATCCCGACCGACGGCACGGCGGACCAGCGCTTCCTCTCGAACGTCAACCTCAGCTCGACGTGCAACGCCTACTACAACGGCACGTCGATCAACTTCTTCCTGCCCGGCAACGGCTGCCCCAACACCTGCTACTCGACCGTGGTCGGCCACGAGTTGGGCCACTGGCTCAACGTGCTGTACGGCACGGGCAACGGCTCGGACGGCATGGGCGAGGGCAATGCCGACGTGTTCGCGATGTACGTCTGGGACACGCCGGTCGTCGCGCAGGATTTCTTCGGCGTGGGCCAGCCGATCCGCACGGGCCTCAACAACCAGCAGTTCTGCGGCGACGCCAGCCCCGGCTGCCACGGCGGAGCGCACGCCAACGGCGAGCCGTGGATGGGCGCCGCCTGGAAGATCCGCGACCGCCTGAACCAGACGCACGGCAACGCGGCCGGCGACCTGATCGCCGACACGATCTTCCTGTCCTGGATGAACGGCTACGACCAGACGCAGTTGCGCTCGATCATCGAAACGCAGTGGCTGACGCTCGACGACAACGACGCGAACCTCGACAACGGCACGCCGCACTTCGCCGACATCGACAACGGCTTCCGCGACCAGGGCTTCCCGGGCGTCACGCTGGTGCCTCTCGTGGTGACCGGCGTGACGGCACTGGGCGACACCGAGAACACGGCCGGCCCCTACACCGTCGACGCGACGGTGCTGGCCAACTTCAACCCGCCGGTCGTCGCCACGACGCTGGTCTGGCGCGTCAGCGGCGGCGCGCTGCAGTTCACGCCCATGGCCTCCATCGGCAGCGACGCGTACCGCGCAACGATCCCGGGACAGGTGTTCCCGGCGCTGGTGCAGTACTACGTGCAGGCGGTCGACAGCATCGGGCGCTCGGTGACCTGGCCGTCGAGCGCCCCCGACCAGATGCAGTCCTTCGACGTCGGCACGAAGCACCCGATCGCGACGTTCGCCTTCGACGGCGTCACGAACGACGGCTGGACCACCGGCACCGTCGGCGGAACGAGCAACCCCGAGAGCGACTGGGCGCGCGGCGGGCCCGCCGGACGCGGCGGGACGGTGAGCGGCACGCCCTGGCGCGACCCCTCGGGCTCCGTCTCGGGCCTGTTCTGCTGGGCCAACGACCTGGGCGTGGGTTCGAACGACGGCGCCTACTCGGCCAACGTGCACAGCTTCCTGCGCTCGCCGGTGATCAACTGCTCGGGCACCGCCAACGTGCGCCTGCGCTTTTCGAGCTGGCTGTCCGTCGAGGGCAGCGCCAACGACCAGGCGCGCGTGCTGGTCAACGGCGTCGAGGTCTACGCCAATCCGGCCGCGACGCGCGTGGACACCGGCTGGGGCATGCAGGAGTACGACATCTCCGCCCTGGCCGCGGGCAATCCGGCCGTGCAGATCGAGTTCCGCCTGCGCTCGAACGCGACCAACAACTTCGGCGGCTGGGCCGTCGACGACCTGTCGGTGTTCTGGCTCTCGCCGATCGTCCCGCCGTGCCCGGCGCCGGCGCCGTTCTGCGCGACGTCGCCCAACTCGGTCGGGTCGGGTGCGGTGATGGGCTGGACCGGCACGGGGAACCTGATCACGAACAACCTGCGCCTGTTCGTCTACGCCTGCCCGCCGGGCACGACCGGACAGTTCTACTACGGCCCGACGCAGATCCAGACGCCCTTCGGCAACGGCTGGCGCTGCGTCGGCGGCACCACGCACCGCCTGGGCGTGCAGACCACCGATGCGTTCGGCGACGCCGACCGCACGCTCGATCTGTTCGCTCTGCCCAGCGGCCCGGCCAGCGCCGGGCAGGTGTGGAACTTCCAGTTCTGGTACCGCAACCCGGCCGCCGGCGGCGCGGGCTTCAACCTGAGCGACGGTCTCTCGGTCACGATCTGCAACTGACCGAGTGGATGGGTCGGCCGACTCCGGTCGACGAGGATTCCGGTGGCCGGATGCGGCGCTCCGAGGTCGAATGGAGCGTCGGCGTGCCCGACGCGCGCGATTTTCTCGTGGAATCGTGAGACTTCGAGCAGCGGTGCGGCCGTCCTTCGATACGGGAGCACAACCATGCTATGGACGGTCTTGCCCGCGTTCTTCCTCGTGACGCCGATGCGCCCCACGACGGACGCCCCCGCACCCTTGCCCCACGCTGCTCTCGCGGCCTGGCAGGACCGTCACGGCGCGCAGTGGCGCATGCGCACGGACCCCGAGACGGGGTTCGCCGAGATGTTGTTCGGCGGCGGGGCAGCGCTGGGCATCGCACCGCGCGATGAGGTCGAGGCGACCGCGCTGGCCCGCATCGCGGTGCTGGAGTCTGCCGCCCTGCACGGTGTCGAAGTGGCCACACTCGTCGCGGAGCGCGCGCTGTTCCTCCCGCTGGGCCAGATTGGCAGCGGCGACAAGTGGACCGTGCGGTTCTCCCAGACCGTCGGTGGCCTCGCGGTTGCCGACGCGCACGTGAACGTGCTGATCGATGCCGCGGGCCGCCTGCTCTCGGTGCAGTCGACGGCGGTGCCCGCGCAGGCGGCTTTGATGGAGTTGCCCGCGCTCTCCGCCGAGGTGGCGGCCGAGATCGCGCGCACGGCCTTTCACGCCCGCCTCGACGTGGCGCCCGGGACGCGGGCCGACGCCGTCCTGATGGCGTTCCGGACCACGACCGCCGGCCGGCGTGTCGCGCGCGCGGCGTGGCGGATCGATCTGCTGCGGGAGATCGAAGGACACGCGCCCGTCGCGGAGCGCATGTGGGTCGACGCCGCGGACGGGGCCCTGCTCGGGCGGGAGGCCCTGGTCCACGCGTTCGATGTCACGGGCACCGTCGTCACGTGGGCCACGCCGGGCCTCGCGCCCGACGGGGCGGGCAATCCGCCGACGATCCAGGCCATGAAGCACGTCGAGTTGCAAAGCTCGGCCGGAACGGTCCTCACCGACGCGAACGGCAACTTCACCTTCGCGGGTGTCGACACGCCGCTGGCGGTGACGGTGCGCTACTTCGGCGCGTTCGGCGACGTCCGGAACATGGCGGGTGCAGAGCACACGCTGACGCAGGTCGTGCACCCGGTCATCCCCAACACGCTGACGTTGAACTCGAGTCGGACGGCCGAGGTGACGGCCCAGGCCAACGCGTTCATGACAGTGAATCGCTTGAGGGATTGGGTGCGCTCCGTCCTCCCCACGGACGGTACCGCGGATCGCCTGTTCCAGGCGCGGGTCAACGATGTGCCGAACTGCCCGGACTTCTTCGCCAACTTCAACGGCACTTCGATCGGCTTCAGGCTGCCGGGCGACAGCGTCCCGCCCGGCGTCTCCTGCGCCAACAGCAGCTTCTCGACCGTGATCAGCCACGAGCACGGCCACTGGATGAACGTGTTGTACGGCACGGGCAACGGTTCGGACGGCATGGGCGAGGGCAACGCCGACGTGTTCGCGATGTACGTGTGGGACACGCCGGGCGTAGCCCTGGACCTCTATGGGAACGGCTTGCCGATCCGCACGGGCTGGAACACGCGGCAGTTCTGCGGCGACGGCAGCCCCGGTTGCCACAACGGACAGCACCAGAACGGCGAAGTCTGGATGGGCGCCGCTTGGAAGATCCGCGACCGCCTGAACCAGACGCACGGCAACGCCGCCGGTGACCTGATCGCGGACACCCTGTTCCTGTCCTGGATGAACGCCTACGACCAGACGCTGTTGCGCTCGATCATCGAGACGCAGTGGCTCACGCTCGACGACGACGACGCGAACCTGGGCAACGGGACGCCCCACTACGCGGACATCGACGGCGGCTTCCGTGCGCAGGGGTTCCCGGGCATCGATCTGGTGCCCCTGGCCATCCAGGACGTCACCCGGCTGCAGGACACGGAGGACACCGTCGGCTCCTACACCGTCGATGCGACGGTGCTGGCCAATTCCAATCCGCCGGTCATCGCCGCGACCCTCGTGTGGCGGGTCAGCGGCGGCGCGCTGCAGTCCACGTCCATGGCGTCCATCGGCGGCGACGGGTACCGCGCCTCGATCCCGGGGCAGGTCTTCCCGGCGCTGGTGCAGTACTACGTGCAGGCGGTCGACAGCATCGGGCGCTCGGTGACCTGGCCGTCGAGCGCCCCCGACCAGATGCAGTCCTTCGACGTCGGCACGAAGCACCCGATCGCGACGTTCGCCTTCGACGGCGTCACGAACGACGGCTGGACCACCGGCACCGTCGGCGGAACGAGCAACCCCGAGAGCGACTGGGCGCGCGGCGGGCCCGCCGGACGCGGCGGGACGGTGAGCGGCACGCCCTGGCGCGACCCCTCGGGCTCCGTCTCGGGCCTGTTCTGCTGGGCCAACGACCTGGGCGTGGGTTCGAACGACGGCGCCTACTCGGCCAACGTGCACAGCTTCCTGCGCTCGCCGGTGATCAACTGCTCGGGCACCGCCAACGTGCGCCTGCGCTTTTCGAGCTGGCTGTCCGTCGAGGGCAGCGCCAACGACCAGGCGCGCGTGCTGGTCAACGGCGTCGAGGTCTACGCCAATCCGGCCGCGACGCGCGTGGACACCGGCTGGGGCATGCAGGAGTACGACATCTCCGCCCTGGCCGCGGGCAATCCGGCCGTGCAGATCGAGTTCCGCCTGCGCTCGAACGCGACCAACAACTTCGGCGGCTGGGCCGTCGACGACCTGTCGGTGTTCTGGCTCTCGCCGATCGTCCCGCCGTGCCCGGCGCCGGCGCCGTTCTGCGCGACGTCGCCCAACTCGGTCGGGTCGGGTGCGGTGATGGGCTGGACCGGCACGGGGAACCTGATCACGAACAACCTGCGCCTGTTCGTCTACGCCTGCCCGCCGGGCACGACCGGACAGTTCTACTACGGCCCGACGCAGATCCAGACGCCCTTCGGCAACGGCTGGCGCTGCGTCGGCGGCACCACGCACCGCCTGGGCGTGCAGACCACCGATGCGTTCGGCGACGCCGACCGCACGCTCGATCTGTTCGCTCTGCCCAGCGGCCCGGCCAGCGCCGGGCAGGTGTGGAACTTCCAGTTCTGGTACCGCAACCCGGCCGCCGGCGGCGCGGGCTTCAACCTGAGCGACGGTCTCTCGGTCACGATCTGCAACTGAGCGGGCCGCCGTTGCCCGCGGGCCGTCCCGGGGGGCGTCGGGCTTGGTATCTTGCCGCGCTTCGCGCGCGGCACCGCGCGTCTCCGTGACCGCCGAGCCCAGGAGCCCGAGGATGAGCAACGACACGACACCGGCCGTGGAACCGCGCGGGCCCCGCAAGGAGGGCTACCGCCACTTCATCCACGACGAGGTCGACGCCGACCTCGCGGCCGGACGCAACGAGGGCCGCGTGCATACGCGCTTCCCGCCCGAGCCCAACGGCTACCTGCACATCGGGCACGCCAAGGCCATCGTCCTGAACTTCGGCCTCGCCAAGGCCTACGGCGGCAAGTGCAACCTGCGCTTCGACGACACCAATCCGACCAAGGAGGAACAGGAGTACGTCGACTCGATCCAGGAGAGCGTGCGCTGGCTGGGCTTCGCATGGGACCGCCTGACCTACGCCAGCGACTTCTTCGAGGAGTTGTACGCCTGGGGCGAGCACCTGATCCGGACAGGCCACGCCTACGTGTGCGACCTCAGCGCCGACCAGGTCGCCGACTACCGCGGTTCTCTCGACAAGCCCGGACGGCCGAGCCCGTACCGCGAGCGGCCGGCGGAGGAGAGCCTGGACCTGTTCCGGCGCATGCGCGCGGGCGAGTTCCCGGACGGCGCGCGCACGCTGCGCGCCAAGATCGACATGGCCTCGCCCAACCCCAACCTGCGCGACCCGGTGCTGTACCGGATCCTGCACGCGCACCACCACCGCACCGGCGACGCGTGGTGCATCTACCCGATGTACGACTACGCGCACGGGCAGTGCGACGCGCTGGAGGGGATCACGCACTCGGTCTGCACGCTGGAGTTCGAGATCCACCGGCCGCTGTACGAATGGCTGCTCGACCACGTGCCGGCCCCCCACCGCCCGCGGCAGATCGAGTTCGCGCGGCTGAACATCACCTACACCGTGCTCAGCAAGCGCAAGCTGCTGGAGCTGGTGCGCGAAAAGCACGTGAGCGGCTGGGACGATCCGCGCATGCCGACCCTGAGCGGGATCCGCCGGCGCGGCTACACGCCCGAGTCCATCCGCACGTTCTGCGAAGGGATCGGCGTGGCGCGCTTCAACAGCACGGTCGACCGCGTCGTGCTGGAGAACGCGATCCGCGACGACCTCAACCGGCGCGCGCTGCGCGCGATGGCGGTGCTGCGGCCGCTGAAGGTCACGCTGCAGAACGTGCCCGAGGGCCACGTCGAGTGGATCGAGGCCGTCAACAACCCCGAGGACCCGTCCGCCGGCACGCGCAAGATCCCGTTCGGACGCACGCTGTGGATCGAGCACGACGACTTCCGCGAGACGCCGCCGCCCAAGTACTTCCGCCTGTCGCCCGGCAAGGAGGTGCGGCTGCGCTACGGGTACTGCATCACGTGCAAGGAAGTGAAGCGCAACGCGGCGGGCGAGATCGTCGAGCTCGTGTGCACCTACGACCCCGCGACGGCCGACGGCGCGACGCCCGACGGCCGCAAGGTGAAGGGCATCATCCACTGGGTCAGCGCGGAACACGCGGTCGAAGCGCCGGTGCGCCTGTACGACCACCTGTTCAGCGCCGAGTTCCCCGACGACGTGCCGGAGGGCGCCGACTGGAAGACGAACCTCAACCCCGCGTCGCTGGAGGTGCTCGAGCACGCCAAGCTCGAGGCCTCGCTGAAGGACGCCAGGGCCGGCCAGCACTTCCAGTTCGAGCGCGTCGGCTACTTCTTCGTCGACCCGATCGACTCGCGCCCCGGGAAGCCGGTGTTCCACCGCACGGTGACGCTGCGCGACACGTGGGCCAGGCTGGAGAAGCGCGGCGCCGACTGAGCGCGCCGCGCTCTCACGGCCACAGCCACGCGAACGTGGCGCCGGTGATCAGCGCGTACACGAGCCCGTCGCCGAAGCCGCGCAGCGTGATCGCCCAGGGCTTGCCCTTCCAGATCGAGTCCGAGGGCCCCTGCCACGCGTAGGCCAGCCACGCGCCCAGGCTGACGACGCGGAACACGTGCCCGAACGATCCGTCCGGACCGACGGTGATGCGCGCGAGGTACGCCACCACGATCCCGATCAGCACGGTGTACGCCACCCACTGCCCCAGGAACGGCCCCAGCTTCGTCATGCCGTTCGGACGCACGTAGAGCACGCCCACCGGACCCTGCTCGAACTTGCGCGCCATCTCCGGGCTGGCCAGTTCCTTCTGGTCGAGGCAGTGCGGGAAGACGTACTGCGCGGGCGCGGGCGAGCCCTTCCTGATCGCGGCGCACACCTCGTCCTCGTTGGAGAGGCGCCGGTAGTCGGCCTTGTGCAGTTGCAGGACCATGTGGATCACGGAACTCGCGATGAACACGAACGCTGCCGACACGAGGATCGGCAGGATGAGATCGGACCAGGCGACCATCGATGCCTCCGGGGCGGGAACGGGTTGCGCCTGACCTCGCCGACGGGAGCCCGCGCTGTCAAGGCGGCGCCGGCGCCCGGGGTGAGGCGTCCGCCCGGCCGCCGACGGTTCCCGGGGCACGGTCCGGGCGCGCGCATTCCGTGGTTCCGCGAAACCATCCCCCTGGCGCCCGGTTGCTCCGGCCAGGTCCAGGCGGAGGTCCCGGATCCAGGTCCAAGGCCCCCGTCCGCGCTCCTGCCTGGTGCGTGGACGAGGTCCGGTGGGCCGACGCGTCGCGACGGCCCGGGCGGATTGAGGGATTCGCCGGCCGGGAGCGGCGCGATGGGAACCAGCGCGAAGCCCTGCTACGGCAGGGCTTCGCCCCCGCGGCGCCGTTCGGGCGGCGCCGCGGGCTTTCCCTCCCTGGACGGGCTCCTACTTCCAGCCCAGGACGTCGAAGCTCCACCAGAACAGCGCGCCGATGGTGGCCGATGCCGGGATCGTCAGCACCCAGGCCCACAGGACGCGCGAAGCCACGCCCCACTTCACCGCGTGGATGCCGCGCGTCGCGCCGACGCCCACGATGCAGCCGGTGATGGTGTGCGTGGTCGAGACCGGGATGCCCAGGCCGGTCGCGCCGTAAAGCGTGATCGCGCCGGCCGTCTCGGCCGCGAACCCGTGCACGGGCTGCAGCTTGCAGATCTTCTGCCCCATCGTCTTCACGATGCGCCAGCCGCCCATCAACGTGCCCAGGCCGATCGCCGCGTGGCACGTGAGCACGATCCACAAGGGCGGCTCGGGCGTCTCGGGCGCCAGGTGCCCCGAGGCGATCAGCACCGCGAAGATGATGCCCATCGTCTTCTGCGCGTCGTTGCCGCCGTGGCCCAGGCTGTAGGCCGCGGCGGAGCAGATCTGCAGGCGCCGGAACAGCCCGCTGACGCGCGCGGGCGAGGCGCGGCGGAAGATCCAGTAGGTCGAGACCATCATGGCCCACCCCATGCACATCCCGACCAGCGGCGCGATGAAGATGAACGCGCCGATCTTGATCAGGCCCGCGGGAACGAGCGCCTGCACGCCGCCGCTCAGCCAGGCCGCGCCGGCGAATCCGCCCACCAGCGCGTGCGAGGAGCTGGACGGGAGACCCTTCCACCAGGTCAGGAGGTTCCAGAAGATCGCGCCGCACAGGCCGCCGGTGATCACGGGCAGTGTGATGAACTCGGGCGCGACGGTGCCCTTGCCGATCATCTTGGCCACGTGCAGGCCGAAGAACAGGAACGCGATGAAGTTGAAGAACGCCGCCCAGATCACGGCCCAGCGCGGCGACAGGACGCGCGTGGACACGACGGTCGCGATCGAATTCGCCGCGTCGTGAAAGCCGTTGATGAAATCGAAGACGAGCGCGAGCGCGACGATCGCGACGACGACCCAGAGCTCAGGCATTCTTCAACACGATCCCTTCGATCACGTTGGCGACGTCCTCGCACTTGTCCGTGGCCGATTCGAGGACCTCGATCACGTTCTTCCACTTGATCACGAAGATCGGGTCGGGGTTGTTCTCGAACAGCGCCACCAGCGCGGCGCGCTCGATCGTGTCCGCCTCGCTCTCCAGCCGGTGCACCTCGCGCACGCGCATGCGCACCTCGTCGGGCGACTTCATGTTGCGGAGCATCGGCATCATCTCGACGATCAGCGCCGTCGAGCGCACCAGGCAGCGCGCGAGCTGCTTGGCCTCCTCCATCGGAGCCTGGATCTTGAACAGGCACATGCGGTCGACCGCCGTGTCGATCCGGTCGAGGACGTCGTCGATGCGGCACACCAGCTCGTGGATGTCCTCGCGGTCCAGCGGCGTGATGAACGACTGGTTGAGCCGCACGATCACGCTGTGGGTCAGCTCGTCCCCGACGTGCTCGAGCTCCTTGATGCGCCGCATGCGCTCCTCGAGGTCGTCGTACTCCTCCAGGAATTCCGCCAGCGCCTCGGCGCAGGCGTGCGCGTTGGCCGCGGCCTTGTCGAACAGGTCGAAGAACGCGTCTTCCTTGGGGATCAGGGAGAACATCGGGGGGGGACGGGGGACGACGGGGCCGGAGCCCCCGTATTCCGTCGCCGGCGCGCGGGAAAGGCCGGATTCCTTCCGCTTTCCCGGCCGACGGCCCGGCCTCAGATGCGCGCCCCGACGGACGCGGGCGCCGCATAGCGGTCCACCAGGTCGGCCTGCTCGGAGAGGATGCGCCCCGCCGCGTGGAACAACCCGAGGTCCAGCGCCCAGTCGCCGGCCCCCTCGCCCAGCAGGCCCTCGGCGTTGGCCCCGGCCTGGCGCACGCCCGCGAGGTCCCCCATCCCGCGCAGGCGCAGGTCCTCCTCCGCCAGGCGGAAACCGTCGCACGACTCCTCCATGAGTTCCAGGCGCGCGCGCGCGGAAGCCGCGCCGAACAGGAGGCACCACGATTCGCGCGGCCCGCGCCCGACGCGGCCGCGGAGCTGGTGCAACTGCGCGAGGCCCAGGCGCTCGGCGCCCTCGATCACCATCACCGTGGCCTCGGGGACGTCCACGCCGACTTCGACCACGGTCGTCGCGACGAGCGTGCGCACCTCGCCGCGGCGAAAACGGTCCAGGCGCGCGACGCGCTCGGCGGCCGGCATGCGTCCGTGGACGAGCTCGACGCCGTGCGCGGCGAGCGGCGAATCGAGCAGACGCGCGTGCCGCCCCTCGGCGCTGGCGCGGCGCCCGCCGGCCGACTCCGGGCCGTCGCCGCCGGCCGCGATGCGCGGCACGACCCAGTACAGACGTTCGCCGGCGCCGACGCGCTCGCACAGGAAACGTTCGACGTCCTTGCGCGCGTTGCCGCGCACCCAGCGCGTGCGCAGCGCGCCGCGCCCGGGCGGCTTCTCGTCGAGCACGCTCGTGTCGAGGTCGCCGTACAGCGCCAGCGCCAGCGTGCGCGGGATCGGTGTGGCGGTCATCAGGAGCGCATGCACGTCGCGGCCCTTGTCCAGGAGGTCGCCGCGCTGCACGACGCCGAACCGGTGCTGCTCGTCGATCACCGCCAGCGCGAGGCGGCGGTAGGCGACGCCGGCGGAGAACACGGCGTGCGTGCCCACGACGACGTCGACGCTCCCGTCGGCGAGCCCCGCGTGCACCGCGCGTCGCTCGGCCGCGGGCAGCGAGCCGGTGAGCAGCGCCGCGCGCAACCCCGCGCGCTCCAGGATCGCGGCCAGGCCCTGGTGGTGCTGCTCGGCCAGGAGCTCCGTCGGCGCGAGGATCGCCGTCTGCCCGCCCGACCGCGCCGCGATCACCGCCGCCCACACCGCCAGCGCGGTCTTGCCGCTGCCGACGTCGCCCTGCAGCAGGCGTCGCATCGGCACGCTGCGCGCGAGATCCGCGGCCAGCTCCCGCGCCACGCGGTCCTGGGCGCCGGTGAACGTGTAGGGAAACAAGGCACGCAGGCGCGCGGAAGCGCCTGTGTCGAGCGGGCAGGCGAGCGCCGAACCGCGTGTGCGCTCCCGCCGCCGCACGGCGAGCCGCGCCTGGAACTGCAGCATGCGCTCCAGCGCGATCCGGCGGCGCGCGGCGTCGAACTCGCTGCGCGTCGCGGGCGCGTGCACCGCGCGCACCGCCGCGGCCAGGGGCGGCAGGCCCAGGCGCTCCAATTCGCGCTCCGCCAGCGGCTCGACCTCGTACTCGGCGAGCCGTTCGCTGACGTCGCGGCACAGACGGCCCACGTACTCCGCGGTCAGCCCCTCGGTCGAGGGGTGCACGGCCGTGACGCTGCCCGGAGCGGGCAGCGGCCGCTCGGCGGTCCCCACGCGCGGCGAAGCCAGGGCGATCCCCTGGGCTTCGACCATGCGGCCCCACAGCTCGAGCGTCTCGCCGACGCGGATCCGGCGCTGCAGCCAGGGCTGGTTGTGGAAGCGGACCTCCAGCGTGCCGCTGTGGTCCTTCAGCGCGAGGCGCAGCACCGAGCGGCGCCCGAAGCGCGAGAGCGCGTGGCGCTCGACCTCCCCGCGCACGCGCACCTCTCGCCCGATGCGCGTCGCCGCTTCGGCGATGGCGATCGGCGCCGGGCACTCCTCCAGGCGCGTCGGGAGCAAGTACACGAGATCCCGCGCCTCGCGCACGCCCAGCCGCTCGAGCCGCCGCACGCGCGTGGGGCCGACGCCGGGGAGGTCGGACAGCGGGATCGGCGGCGGTGAGCGCGGGAGGGAGTCCATCGCAATCCCCAGGGAGTTCGACGCTGCGCGGTCCACCGGAGGCGCTGCGGAGGATATGCTGCGAGGCTTTGACGAGTTCTTACGAAGTTTCCGCGATCGGTGCCGTTTCCTCTCCTGGCGTCGAGGGGTTTCCCCCCCGCGCGCCGGGTCCGCCCTCCGGCGGTCCCCGACTCCAGTCCCCGCCCCGTCCCGCCGAGGAACGAGAGAGCCTCGCCCCGCGATCCAGGAGAGTTGCCGTGCGCCACGCCATCCTGCTTGCCGTCGTCCTTGCGTTGCCCGTCCCTTCGTCCGACGCCGCGCCCGCGGGTACGGGATCGAGGCAGGCCGCCGCCGTCCGGGCCGACGACGTCGCCGCGAGCGGCCTCGAGACCCGCATCGCCGAAGCGCGCGCCGGTTTGGTCGACCGTCTCAACGCGCTGGCGGCCTGGTGCAACGGCAAGCAGCTCTTCGCGGAGCGCGACCGCCTGTGGCGCCGCGTGCTGGAGATCGCGCCCGACGATCCGACGGCCCGCAAGGGCCTGCGCTACGCGCGCAACGTGGACGGATCGTGGAAGGACCCCGCGCCGCGCGAGGTCAAGAACATCGGCAAGCAGGGTCTGGACGAGTTGCCGCAGCGCGAGCTGGAAGCCGCTGCTCCCTACGGCGACGCGCTGCTGCCGCTGGCCCAGGACGAGGCGCGCACATCCGCCGAGCGCGAGCGCCTGCTGGCCGAGATCCGCGCCTACGCGCCCGACCACGCCGGGCTGCATGCCTGGCTGGGCGAGGTCCAGATGGGCGATCGCTGGGTGATCCCCGAGACGGCCACAGCCAAGGAACGCCGCGCGTTCCTCCGCGCCGGCGCCCAGGCCGCGCTCGCGGCCGGCGCGACGCTGCGCACCGAGCAGGCCTACGCCGAGGAGAAGGCGCTGGGCGTCGAGTGGCGCGCGGTCGTGCAGGGACCGAACGTGCGCGTGCTGTCGACCGGCGCCGAGGCCGAGGCGCTGCAGCTCGCCCGCGCGAGCGAGGGCGCGGCCACCATGCTCGCCGCCGGGCTGGGCGGCGAGTACGCGTATCCCGGCGGCTACACGATCTACGTCCTCACCGCTCCCGGCGAGAAGGAAGCGTTCCTGCAGCACCTGCCCGGCGTCGGCGCGCAGGATCGCGAGCGGATGATGGCGCTGGAGGGGACGGGCCTGCCACAGACGCGCAACGTCGCGCTGTTCTCCACCGATCCCGCGCGGCGTCTGGACGCCGCCGTGCGCCACACGATCGGGCACCTGCTCTCGCTGAACCTGGCCGTCGAGCCGCGCACGGGCTGGGCCTGGGAAGGCATCGGTCTCTACCTCACGCGCGAGCTCGTCGGCACGCGGCTCACGTGGTTCGTCTCCGAGGACGCCGATCCCGCCACCGCCGGCATGCGCGGCAAGCTGATGACGCCCGAGTCGAATTGGATCCAGGAGGCGTTCGTCGTGTTGACCTCGCCGCGGCCGGTGCCCGTCGCGGAACTCCTGCAGCGCGACCTCGACCAGCTCGGCGTCGGCGGCGCGCTGACCGCCTACGCTCTGACCGCGTACCTGCTGGAGGGCCGGCCGGACGCGGCCGCCGAGTTCGTGCGCCGCAGCGCCGCGCGCGAGGACCCGGCGGTGTACAGCGTGGAGCTGCTGGACCTCACGCCGATCCAACTCCACGAACGCCTCGTGCGCTGGCTGTCCGAGCGGCGCTGAACGACGGCTCGCACACGATCACGCTCGACGAACGAAGACAAGTGAGGACCATGCGCGCGAATCCGATCCTGACGATGCTGTTCCTGCTCGGCGCGGGGCTGACGCCCGCTCTGGCCGCGGGCGCGCCGGGCGGCGTGCCGGTCGGCTGGAAGGACAAGGACCACACCACCGAGAAGCTCCCGGCCGGGCTGCCGCAACCCGCGTTCGACGCGATCGCGCGTTGGACCGGCTGGGCCGGCACGCAGGGCTACCGCATGGACCTGGACGCGCAAGGGCGCCTCTTGCTGCTCACGCCGCAGAAGGGCGGCACGCGCTCGCGCGAGTTGATGCGCATCGTCGGCCGGGCCGAGACCTGGTTCGATGCGGTGCTTCCGGCCGTCGCGCCCGCACCTGGCACGCCCGCCGCCGACACGGGCGAGCGTCCCGCGACGCCCGCGCCGCCGCCGCCGCTGCCCGAGGATCCCGAGGCGCCGCCGCCCGGCCTGGGCGGGCAGTCGGGAACGAAGGCGCCCGAGAAGCCGGCGACGACCCGCGCCTGGGGCAGCGGCGCGGTGGCCCCCGACTCGGTCACCGGCGTGCTGATCGTGCTGCAGGACGAAGCGGACTACGGCCGCCTGCTCGACCACCTGGAGAAGACGGTCCCCTACCTGAAGGACTGGATCGAGCCGGCGCGCCAGCAGACCGGGCTGACCCTCGAGGACCCGCTCCTGGGCGCCTACGCCGAGAACGCGGCCGGCCAGGAGGAGTGGAACGGAGACCACGAGCTGCTCAACCGCACCGTGCAGCTCCTCACGCTGCGGCGCTTCGGTCAGCAACCCAACTGGCTGGTGCAGGGCATCGCCTGGGAAGCCGAGATGAGCTTCGACGGCTCGATCTACTGCTACCCGTTCCGCGACGGCTTCGTCTTCGAGGTCGAGCACACCGGCTGGCCCAGCGACCTGCGGATCGCGTTTAAGGACCGCGCCTCGAAGCACCTGCGCATGGAAGAGTTCGCCAAGTGGCCGCGCGGCACCTGGGATCCCGAGGCCGCCCGCCTCGCCTGGGGCTTCGTGCACCACCTCGTCGGGGCGCAGCGCGACCGCGGTCCGCTGCTGTCGAAGCTGCTGGACGGCTACCGCGCGGTCCGCGACGAGAAGGATCGACGCGCGACGGGCCCCTTCTCGTGGGAACGGATCCCGAACTGGAACATGCCGGTCGAGGACCAGGAGCGCGTCCTGACCGAGGTGTACGGCAAGGACGTGTTCCAGAAGGCGACGCTGGCGCTGCGCTCGATCCGCGACGCGTCGCGCAGCGCGCAAAACCGGTTGAAGTAGCGGCCGGCGGCGGAGGGTAGTCTCGGGGTGGCGATCGCCCCGCGCGGCGCACGGCCGGACCGCGGGATCGCGAACGCGAACGGAGCCCACCGTCCGGATGATCCTGCGATTCTTCGGCGCCACCGGCGGCACGACCGGGACCTGCCACATGATCCGCTCGGGCGGTCGGACCGTGCTGTTCGACTGCGGCTTGTTCCAGGGGCGGCGCGAGGAATCGCACCGCCGCAACGCGCGCTTCCCGTTCCAGGCCGGCTCCATCGACGCGGTCGTGCAGTCGCACGCGCACATCGACCACTCCGGCAAGCTGCCGATGCTGGTGCGGCACGGCTACCGCGGGCCGATCCACTCCACTCCGGCCACGCGCGATCTGTGCCGCATCCTGCTGCACGACTGCGCGCGCATCCTGCTGCAGGACGCGCAGTACCTGAACCGCCAGCGCATGCGCGAGAAGCTCCGCAAGACGCGCCGTTCGCCGGGGAGATCCAGGCGCGGACGCCGCAAGCCGGCGGACGGCGCGGATGCGGACGGACACGAGGAAGGCGACGATCCGCAGGCCGCCTTGCTGCTCCCCCGGCAGGAGGTCCTGCCGCTCTACCTGGAGGAGGACGTCGAGGAGACGCTGCCGCTGTTCCGGACGCACGCGTACGGCGCGTGGTTCGAGCCCGTCCCCGGCGTGCGCGCGCGCTTCCACGACGCCGGCCACATCCTGGGCTCCGCCTGGATCGAGGCCGAGTTCCAGGAGCGCGGCCGCAAGGTGCGCGTGGTGTTCACCGGCGACTACGGCCGCCAGGGCCAGCCGATCCTGCGCGACCCCGAGCCGCTCGTGCCCTGCGACGTCCTCCTGACGGAGAGCACCTACGGCAACCGCGCGCACGAGCGCGAGCGCGCACCCGGCGAGGGGCTGGCCGACGCGGTGCGGCGGCTGGCGGCGCGCGGCCGCGGGCGCCTCCTGATCCCGGCCTTCGCGATCGGGCGCACGCAGAACCTGCTCTACGAGCTGAGCCGGCTGTACCACGCCAAGGCGGTGCCCGCCGTGGACGTGGTGGTCGACAGCCCGCTCGCCACGCGCGCGACGCGCATCGTGCTCGACCACCCCGAGCTCTTCGACGCCGAGGCGCTGGCCGAGTTCCGCCGGTTCGGCGCGGCGGAGTCGTTCCGCTCGCACCTGCGCTTCACGGAGTCCGTGGACGAGAGCAAGGCGGTCAACGCCGATCCGCGCCCGCTGATCGTGATCTCGGCGTCGGGGATGTGCGAGAGCGGACGGATCCTGCACCACCTGGCCTGGCACGTCGGCAGCGCCGACACGGAAATCCTGATCGTCGGGTTCCAGGCGCAGCACACGTTGGGGCGCCGGCTGCTCGAAGGCCGCGAGGAGGTCCGCATCTTCGGCCAGATGCGGCCGGTGCACGCCCGCGTCACGTCGATGCTGGGCTACTCCGCGCACGCCGACCGCGAGGAGTTGCTGGCGGCCCTGGCGCCGCTCGCCGGCCACGACCCGCGCGTGTTCCTGCTGCACGGCGAGGATCCGGCGCGCGCCGCCCTGGAGACGGACCTGCGGGGCCGCGGCTTCACGCGCATCGAGAAGCCCGCCGATTCCTCCCCGTGGACCGTTTGACCGCCGCGGGACCGGGTTCGCGCGCCGGAATCCCGCGGGCGCCGGTTCGAGGCGGACGGTTCGCAGGGTAGAACCACGGCGTCATGCCGCGCGGAACCCACCCCGACCCATGTCGCCCTACGAGACGGACGAGGACGCCGCGCCGCGCGTCGCCGCGCTCGACCTGCGCGACGCGTGGCCGATCCTGGACCTGGAGGCGCGGGTCGAGGGGTTCCGGCATCTGACCTCGGCCGACGCCGAGGAGTTCTTCCTCGAGTTGCCGGCCTACGACCGCGCGCACCTCCTGCTCGCGCTGCCCAGCGCGGAGCAGCGCTGGTGGCTGCGAGCGCTCCCGCCCGACGACCTGGCCGACGTGCTGCAGGAGGCCTCGGAGGAGGAGCGACCGCTGCTGTTCGGCCTGCTCGACGAGGCCTCGCGGCGCGAGATCAACGCGCTGATGGCGTACTCCGAGGACGAGGCCGGCGGCCTGATGAACCCGCGCTACGCGCGGCTGCGCCCCGACATGACCGTCGACGAGGCGATCAGCTACCTGCGGCGCCAGACGCGCGAGCGCGTCGAGAGCATCTACTACGCCTACGCGCTGGACCAGGAGTCGCGCCTGCTCGGCGTGGTCTCGTTCCGCCAGCTCATGATGGCGCGCGGCGACGCGCGCGTGCGCGACGTGATGGCGCGCGACGTCGTCACCGTCCACGACGAGATGGACCAGGAGGCGGTCGGCCGCCTGTTCGCGCAGCACGACCTCCTGGCGATACCCGTCGTCGACCACGCGGGCCGCATGAAGGGCATCGTAACGGCCGATGACATCGTCGACGTCGTGCGCGAGGAGGCCACCGAGGACATCCAGAAGATCGGCGGCAGCGCGGCGCTGGAGGCGCCCTACCTGCAGGTCGGCTTCCTGGAGATGGTCAAGAAGCGCGGCGGCTGGCTGGTCCTCTTGTTCGTCGGCGAGATGTTCACCGCCAGCGCCATGGGGCGCTTCGAGCACGCGATCCAGCGCGCGGCCGTGCTCTCCATGTTCATCCCGCTGATCATCTCCAGCGGCGGCAACTGCGGTTCGCAGGCCAGCACGCTGGTGATCCGCGCGATCGCGCTGGGCGAGCTGCGGCTGCGCGACTGGTGGCGCGTGTTCCTGCGCGAGCTCGCCGCGGGCTTCGCGCTGGGTCTGCTGCTGGGATCGCTGGGGTTCCTGAGGATCGCCCTGTGGCAGCACGGGTTCCAGCACCCGGACGACTCCACGCTGGGCTTCTACGGCGAGCACTACCTGCTGCTGGGCGCCACCGTCGCGCTGAGCGTCATGAGCGTCGCGCTGTGGGGCACGCTCGCCGGCGCGTTGCTGCCCTTCGCGCTCAAGCGCCTGCGTCTCGACCCGGCCAGCGCCTCCGCGCCGCTCGTCGCCACGCTCGTCGACGTCACCGGCCTCCTGCTCTACTTCAGCGTGGCCGTCACCTTGCTCGCGGGGACGATGCTGTAGGCCAGGCCGCGGCGCCGGCGAAGAACGCGCGCGCGGCGGCAGCGTTCGTGGCCGGATCCAGCAGGCGATCCGCGGCGTTGACGCCGTGGTCGCCCGGATCGGTGCTGGCGCGCGAGAGCCACGCCGCCTGCAATGCGCACGGCGCGTCGCGCAGGGACTCCGAGAGGAGCGCGAGTTGTGACGTCGTCCACTCGCGGCCCGCCGCCGTGGCGGACAGGCCCGACGGCCGCGGCGCGCAGCCGGCCGGGAACAGGATCACCGGCAGTCCCGCGTCGGCCGCGATCGCGGCGATCCCCGCCAGCGCGGCCGTCACCGCGGCGCGCGCCTCCTGCGCCGGCGCGATCCCCGTCCGTCCCTCGATCCGCGGCAGGAGCTCGAGGCCGACCGCGTCGAGATCCTTCCAGAACGCGACGCGCGCGGCCTCTTCCAGGTCGGCCGCGGCGTACGTGATCAGGCCCGGGAAGGCGCCGCGCGCCGCGCCGATCACGCGCCGCCAACCGTCGCGACGCCAAGCGTCCTCGTCGGCGGCACCCGGACGCGCCCAGGGCTCGGGGCCCGAGATCGCCTGCAGGTCCGATCCCAGGACGAGCCACTCGGCGCCGCACAAGTTCGCCGCGAGGCCCGCGTGCTCGACCGCGCGCGCCAGCGACGCGAAGACGGCCTGCCACTCGGCCTCGTGGCCGCGCGTCCACGAGCCCGTGTCGCCGCCCGCATCGCTGGTCAGCACGCGCACGTGCAGCGTCAAGCCCATGTGCTCGTGCGGAGCGAGGAGGCCCAGGCCGAACAGCGCCGCGTCGCCCTCGCGCGGACCGAACCGGTCCCCCGCGCCCGTCCCCGGGCCGGAACCCCGTGCGTCGTCGAGGAACGTCGCCGGAACGGCGACGCCGCGCGCGCCCAGGGCGCTCCAGGCCGCGATGCTCGCGTGGACGGCGCGCGCACCGTAGCCGTCCAGCTCGCCGGGTCCGGCCGGGCCGAGCACGATGCCCGCGCGCGGGCCCGCGTCCAGCAGGGACTGGCGGCGGGCGCGTCCCCGCTGTTCGACCTCGGACAGGTACGGCGCCACGCGCGCGCGCCACGCCGCCTCGAACTCCGACTCCAGTTCCGGCGCCGCGACGAGCGCGCGGCTGCCGCTCCACAGCTCGCGCACGAACGCCGCGCCTTCCCGCTCCAGCAGGAAGCGCGCCAGCGCGGCACGCGAGGGCCCCAGCACGTGCGGGGAGACGCGCGCATCCGAGCGCGGATCCACGCATTCCGCGACGCGCAACACGCGGCCCGCGCGCGCGAGGTGCGCCAGCCAGCGGTCGAGATCGCGGCCCCACCAGGTGTCGGCCGCGTCGATGCTGGCGGCCTCCTCGAGCCAGGGCGCGACCGCCGGGCGCAGCGCGGCGCGCAGCACGGCGCGGGCCGCCGCGGTCCCGCCGTCGTGGACGCCGCCGGCGACGAACATGTCGGCCGCCGGGAGCGCGCGGTTGCAGCGGCCGAGCGCGCCGCGCTCGCCCGCCAGCAGGAGATCCTCCACGCTGGCAAGCAGTGCGACCTCGACGTCGGGCACCGGCCCCGCGGGCGCGGCCCAGGCCAGGGCGCGCGCGCGCGCCGCACCGGCGGCGGCGACGGCCGAGAGCGCGCTCGCGGGGTCCAGGGCCTCGGGAACCTCGAACACGAAGCCCTCGACGCGCAGCGGAGCTGCGAGCGGCCCGCGCCGCGCCATGCGCAGCACGCCCAGGCGTTCGAACTCCGCCAGGCGCAGGCCGCCGCGGACGCCGAGCGGCCCGGACAGCGCGCGCTCGCCGTCGCGCTGGCAGTCGAGCCGCGGCTCCGCGCGCGGCGCGAGGTCCTCGATCGAGGCGAGCAGCGCGTCGAGGTCGTTGCCCAGCCAGACCGTGAGCGGCAAGCCCGGCCGATCGGGGTCCTCGAACGTCGCGCACAGCAGATCCGCCGGGCCGTCGAAGGCGACGTCGCCGACCGAGAAACCCGGACGCGGGTCCGTGCGAACGGCGACCCCCGCGACCTGCGCCAGCGCGCGCGCGCCGGGAGATCGCGCCGAGCCGACGACGATGCGCGCCGCCGCGCGGTCGCCCGTGGAGCGCTCGAGGACGCGCACGTCCGCGCCCGTGCGCGCGCGCTCGAGCGCGGCGAGGCGCGCGAGCGGCTCCCGCGCCGCCGGTTCGTCGACGTGCACTTCGACCGACCGTGCCGCGACGAGGTTCCAGGCGAGGGCCGCGGCGCCCCCGCCCTCCGTCGGCTGGCGACGGTCGCACGCGGCGAACGCGAGCGCGCCCAGCGCGAGGAGCAGGGAGCCGGTCGTCGTCCTGGGAACGGGGTTGCGCACGCGGCGAGGCTACCGGCGCCCGCGCCTCATTCCCAGGCGGCGCGCCGCACGAAGAAGGCGCGCTGAGCGCCGCTGGTGAACCGCTCCAGCACCTCGTCGCCCGGCCGGGGCGTCGAGGCCGCGCCGCAGAAATCGTTGGGCGAGAGGATCCACACGACGTGCCGCCCGCCGGCGCGTCGCAGGGCGCGGTCGAGTTCGACCGGCGGCGGATCGGCCCAGCGCACGGGCACCTCGGCGCAGGCCGTCGGGACCGGCCGGCGCACGTAGCCCAGCGCGGGATCCAGCAGGGCCTGGTGCAGCGGCCAGGGCGCGACGAACACGACACCAGCGCGCGCCTCCGCCGCGGCCGCCACGCGGCGGTCCAGCGCCAGTCCGTCGCGGTAGCGCATCGAACGTTCGAGCAGCCAGCCGTCGTTCGAGGCGAGCGGCGCGCTCTCGCCCGGGGCCGCGTAGCGCGCCGGGCGGTCCGGGTGGAAGCGTCCGTGCGCGCCGAGCAGCCCCGACAAGGCCGCGGCACCGACGGCCGCGCCGACGGCCCCGCGCGAGCGCACGATCGCCGCCAGGATCCCGACGAGGGCCGCGGCGACCATCGGGTAGGCGACCACGAAGTAGCGCGGCAGCGGGTTGGACCACTGCAGGAGCAGCAGGACGTAGAGTGCGAGGAACGTCGCGGGGACGAACTCGTTCCAGGGGGCGCGGCCGCGCGCGACGCAGCGCCGCAGCCAGAACGGGAGCGCCAGCACGAGGGAGAGCAGCGCCAGGGCGAAGCCCGGCAGCGTCCACACGCGCGTGCCCGCGAAGGCCGTCAGGCCGCCGAACCACCCGGCGCCGGGCGGCATGCGTCCGAGTCTCTGCGTCACGATCCACTCGGCCGCGAACAGCCCCAGCAGCGCCGCGTGCGCCAGGATCCAGCCGCGTTCCCTGCGTTCCGCCGCGCCGAAGGCGCGCGGCAGGATCTGCCGCGCGGCGAGCACGGTCACGGCGACCGCGGCGACGACCACGCCGGTCGGCTTGATCAAGAGCGCCGCCAGCGCGCACGCGAACGCTCCGGCCCAGCGGCGCTCGACCAGGAGGACGACGGCCCACGCGCAGGCGGCGGTCAACGCCATCTCGAGCCCGATCTGGCAGGCCATCGCCTGCGAGGTCGGCTGCGCGAGGAACGCCGCGGCCGCCAGCCAGGCGAGCCCGTCGCCCAGCGGGCGCACCAGTCGCCAGACGGCGCCGCAGGCCAGCGCGGCAGCGGCGAAGCTGACGAGGTGCAGCAGCGCGAGGCGCGTCTCGAGGTCCTCGACGCCGCGCTGCAGCAGCGCGATCGCGTACGGCACGGCGCTGAACGGGTAGGTCGCGGCGCCGCCTTCGACGTAGCCCGGCTGCTCGCGCAGGAGCGCCAGCGGATCGAGGCCGTGGCGCGCGAGCCAGCTCGCCTGCGGGAACAGCCCCAGCAGCGCATCCCAGTACGGCGGATCCAGGAGAACCGCGCCGCGCAGCGCGAGCAGCGCGGCGAAGGCCGCCAGCACGACCCGCAATGCTCCGCGCGCCTCGCGGACGCCACGGTCGGCGGTCATGGTCCCTGGAGTGGTCGCGAGCATGATCGGGCCGGCGGCGCCCGCGACCTCGCGGCCGCGGACGGGGATGATACCGTTCCGCGCCGCGGCGCCGCATGGCCACAGTCACGCCTTCCCCCGACCCCGCCTGCCGATGAAGCCGCCCGCCCGAGCGGACTCGCTGCCGCAGCTCGCGCGCTCCGCCCTCTTGGGCCTGGTGCTCGCGGCCTGCGTCGCGCGCTTCGCCTGGCCCGCGCGCATCCAGTTCAGCGGCGAGGAGATCGAGACGGTCGTGGGCGCATGGCGTTCGATGCAGGAAGGCCTCGCGTTGCACGGCACGCGCCTGTCGATCGGGATCGACATGCCGCCGGTCTACTACTGGCTGATCTCGATCCCCGTGCTGCTCACGCGCTCGCCCGTGCTGGTGACAAGCTGCGTGATGGCGGCCAACGTCGCGGGGCTGTGGCTGCTGTACCGGCTGGTGCGCCGGCACATGGGCGAGCGCGCGGCGTGGTTCGCCACGCTGGCCCAGGCCTGCGCGCCGTGGTCGATCCTCCTCGCGCGCCGGCTGTGGGCCCAGGAGCTCGTGTTCCCGCTCGCGATGGTCGCCTACACCGCGTGGTTCGCGTACCGCGCACGGCCGTCGCTCGCGCGCGCGACCGGGACCGGCCTCGCCGTCGCGCTGCTCCTGCAGGTCTACCCCTCGGCGTGGTTCCTGCCGCCGGCCTGGCTCCTGTACGCCTGGCTGGCGCGCGTGCGCGTGCCCTGGCGCCACGCCACGGCTGCCGCGCTGGCCGGATCCCTCGCGTGGATCCCCTACCTGGTGCACCGGCTGCGGATCGGCCTGTCCGACGTCGAGATGTTCCTGCACGTGCGCGCGACGCTGGAGACCGTGCCGGCATCGCCCCTGGACCGTCTGGTCGCGCACCTGGTCCTGCCGCTGAAGCTCCTGGGCGCGACGGACTTCATCGAGCCGCTCGGCGCCGCCGCGCACGCGCGGTGGATGGATCTCGCCGACGTGCGCGCGCAGACTGCGCTGTCGTGGGTCTGGTTCGGCGTGTGCGCAGCCGCGGTCGCGTGGGCGCTGGTCGCCGCGGTGCGCGGCGTGCGCGCGGCGCGGCGCGGCGCGCCGCTGACGCCCGCGCTCGAGCTGGCGTCGTTCGCGGCCGCGCTGCTCGTCGGCGTGTGGGCCGTGCACACGCTGCTGCGCGTGGGCCGCGTGGAGCACTACGGCCTGGGATTCGCACCGGCGGTCGCCGTGCTCGTCGCCTGGCGGCTCGACGCGCTGGCCGCCGCGGGCGCCGCGCGCGCGCGCGCCGTGCTGGCCCTGGTGCTGGTCACCGCCGCCGCGCACCTCGTGCTGTGGACGCGCTACCTGCAGTTCGTCGGCGTCGAGTCGCCCGACCTCACCGGACGCTACACGCCCTTCTATCACCTCTCGCGCGACGTCGTCCGCGAGGAGATGGACGCGGCCTTCGACGAGGCGATCCACGGCGCGGCGCGCCGCGCGGACGAGGCCCGACGCCTCGAGTCGGCCTTCGTGGCCTCCACCGACGTGCGCCTCGCCTACGTCGGTGCCGGCGACACGCCGCCCCTCGTGCCGCTGGAGGGAGCGCGGGTCCGCGACACAGACGACGGTGCCGAGGTGACCATCGGCGCGGCCCCGTACTGGTTCGAGCTGCCGCCGTTCGAGCTGGCGCACGGCGAGCGCGCCATCGTGCGCTGGGAGATCACGTGCCCGTTGCGCGGGGTGTGGCTCGTCTTCCATCGCGGCCCCGAGCGCGCCGGGTACAACCGCTACCAGATCCTCGAGATGCGCGTGGCGCGCGGGCGGCAGACCCTCTTCGCCGAGTACGACGGCGACCGCGTGGGTCCCCCGCTGCGCGTGCGTCCGGGATCGCTGCGGGCGATCGTGCACGCGGTCGAGGTGCGCGTGGTCGGCCGCGAGTGAGGACGCCTCCGCCGGCGGTTTCCAGCCCCGCCGGGACGCTCCGGGCACACGAAATGCAACGCACCGGTGACGGCCGAAGCCCAGCAAGAACCGGGCGATTCCGGCCCTCCGGGTGCGGAATCGCCCGACCCGCGAGCGCCAGACGCCCGGTGGTGGCCCGGAGGCCCGGCCGCGTGAGCATGGAACTGAACCGCCGACGAGACTCGCACATGACCAAGCACCTCTCCGCACTGTTCCTCCTGCCCTTGTCGCTTGCCGCCGTGCCCCACGGCAGCGGCCCCCCGCCTGCCGGAGGGAGTTGGGGAGGTCCGGGCGACACCGTCCCGAGCGGCCCAGGCCCCAGCGGACCGGGCGCCCCGGTGCCATCGACACCCGCGCCGAGCGGCCCCGCGACGGGCGGATCCAGTGCCCCCAGCAGCCCTGCGCCGGTGCCGGCATCGACCGGCCAGCCGCTTCCGGGGAGCACGGGCGGGGTCCGGGGACCTGCCCCCACGACCGGCGCGCAAGTCGCTCCCGATCCGACGTCGTGGGAGACCTGGTGGTTCTACAACCGCCACGCGTACTTCGATCTCAAGGGTCGCGCCGATTCCAACTGGGTGCGCACCCGCGACGACGGCGCGCCGTCGGTCGATCCAGTGGACCGCGGCATCGCGGCGATGCTGAAGGCGCTGGAGCAGGAGCGCCAGCGGGATCTGCTTTCCAGCCTGATCATCGCCCTCGCGCGGGCGTGCGACGGCGAAGCGCGCGTCCACGCGCCGGCGATCGCGGCGAAGCTGCTGCCGTTCCTGGCCGATCCCGACCAGGAGGTGGCCGAAACGGCGGCGGTGGCGCTGGGCATCCTGATGGACGAGGGCTCCATCCCGACGCTGGCCGCCGTGCTGCACGACGAACCGGCCGGCCGCAAGGTGACCGGCGGATCGCGCGTGTCCCTGCGCACACGGGCCTTCGCGGCTTACGCGCTGGGACTGTGCGCCGCGCGATCCGAGCGCGAGGACCTGCGCGTGTTCGCCACGCACCACCTGCAGCGCGAGCTGATCGGCGCGGGGGACGCGGCCGCCGCGGACCTGCCCGCGGCCTGCGTGATCGCGCTGGGCCTCGTGCCGCTGGCGGAGTCCGCCGACGAAGCGGCGCGCGAGATCCTGGTCCGGGGGCCGAACGGCCTGCGCGCGGGCGCGGACCTGAGGCCGGGAACGCGCGAGGCGGCCATCGCCCAGCTCGCGGAGCTGCTCCGCGACCGCAAGCAACACGCATTCGTGCGGGCCCACGCGCCCGATGCGATGGCGCGCCTCGCGGCGGACGGCAGTCCCGCGCTGCGCGACACCGTGACGCGCGAGCTGATCGAGAGCGTGACGCGCGACGCGCGCGGCGAGATGGAGACCGCGCGCGGGGCGGTGCAGGCCCTGGGCCGCCTGGGGGATGCCGACGACGAGGCCGCCGACGTGCGCGTGCGCGCCGCGCTGCAGCGCGCGCTGCAGAGCCCGGACCTGCAGACGCGCCTCTACGCGATGATCTCCGCGGCGCAGGTCGCGACCCGCCGCGGCCTCGCGGAGGATCCGGCCGCGGTGGAGGTCGAGGCGCAGAAGGCCCTGCTCGAGCGCCTGACGCGCGGCCGCAGCCGCGAGCGCGCGTGGGCCGCACTGGCGCTGGGCGTGCTCGAGCACGGGCGCGCGGCGCGCGGAGCGGAGGGGTCGACCGCCGTGCGCGGCGCGTTGCGCCGCGAGTTGAGCGACGCCTCCAGCTCGGAGGAGATCGCCGTGCTGTCCCTGGGCCTGGGCCTGGCGGGAGACCGCGGCGCCGCGCCCCTGCTCCTCTTCAAGCTGGAGAAGACGGGCGACCCGCGTGCGCGCGGGCACATCGCGACGGCGCTGGGCATGCTGGGCGTCGAGGAAGCGCGGCTTCCGCTGCGCGCCATCCTGGCCGGCGCGCGGTTCCAGTCCGACCTGCTGCGCGAGACGGCGATCGCGCTCGTCCTGCTGGGCGACGCGGAGGTCGCGCCCGCTCTGATCGAGTCGCTGCGGGCCGCGAGGAGCCTGGCGTCGCAAGCGGCCTGCGCCCGGGCGCTGGGCTTCGCCGGCAACCTCGCGGCCGTGGACCCGCTCGTGCGCATGCTCGAGGACCGCACGCTGACGGCCGGCGCGCGCGCGTTCGTGGCGGTGGCGCTGGGCATGGTGTGCGACCGCGAGCGCGTGCCCTGGAACGCGCGCATCTCGATCGGGGTGAACTACCGCGCGGCGCCGCCCAGCCTGGCTGACGGCACCGCCGGCATCCTCGACATCCTGTAGCGCGCACCCTAGCCTGCGGGCCCCTCGTCGAGGGGCCCCATGAAGGTCGGAATCGTTCACGCGCGCGCCGGCGCGGACCCGGACACCGACGCGCACGCGCAGGTCG
>CAZKIO010000020.1:39728-70867 GCA_964552795.1 uncultured Planctomycetaceae bacterium | reverse complement strand
GGAGGGTTGCGGGTGCTCAGGCGGAAAGGTGCATTCGACTGGGACAGTACCCGCGTTAGGAGAGGGACGTGATCCTCACGCCGTAGTTCTCCCCGACCGTCACAACCTCACCCCGCGCATACAGCTTCCCTCCCACATACACATCCACCGGCTCGTGCGCGCCGCGGTCGAGCGCCACAAGGGAGCCGGGGGCGAGCGCCAGCAGTTCCTGGAGGGGCAGGCGGGTGCGGCCGATCTCGATCGTGACGGGAACGGGGATGTCGCGCAGACCGTCGAGGCCGACGGGGTCGCCGCTGGGGGCGCCGGCTTCGAGTTGCTCGAGTGCGCTGGTCTGCACGGCGATCGCCTGGGTGGCGTCCTCGATCACGCGCTCGATGTGGGCGGTGTCGGCCGGTTTCTCGGTCTCTTGGCTCATCGTTTCGCGGGGGTTCGGAGGATCTCGGTCAGTCGGACGGCGACGCGACCGTTGCGCTCGCCGAAACGGGCGCGCGCGCGGGGTTCGCCCTCGATCTCGATCTCGATCGGCTCGCCGGGCCGGATCGCCAGGGGGATGACGTCCCCGGGCTCCAGGGCGAGCAGCTCGGTGAGCAGAATGTCGGTGCGCGCGAGCACGGCGCTCACGGCGACGTGCGTCGGCGCCAGCTCGGGCGGAAGCGCGGCCTTGCGGGCGTCCTTGGACGCGGCGCTCGGCGCGGCCTTCGGGGCCGGGGCCTTCACGCCGGCCAGCAGCGCCTGCACGACGAGCCTGGCTTCGCCGAGCACCAGCGCGATCCGCAGGCAGAAGCGGCGGCGGTCGCCGTCCGTCCCGAGCTCGCGCGCGAACGCGGTGCGGTTCTGCACGAGGCGCGCGTCCTTCACGCCGATCTGGAAGGGCTGCGTCGCGCGCTCGAGCAGCCGCGCGAGCAGGCGCTCGAGCAGGCCCGACTCGATCGGTGACAGCGCTCGCGCCTCGGGCGCCGTGGATCCGTCCGCGCCCAGCGCGAGCTCCGCGATCAGGACCGCGCCCGCGGGATCCAGCGTGACGAGCGAGGGCCCGCCCGGTCCCTGGGCGAGCGCACCGACGATCCCGGCCTCGGCGCCGCGCAGCGCCGCGTCGAGGCTCAGCTCGCCGACCTCGACGCCCTCGAGCGCGATCTCGAGCGGCAGCGCGAAGCGCAGCGCCTCGGCCACGGCGGCGCCCGCGGTCTCGGCCGGGCGGCGCAGGGACTCGAGATCCGTCGCGGCGAAACGCCGCGGCTCCGCGAAGTCGCGGGCGGCGACGGTCGGCCGCGGCGCCTCCTCGGTCGCGAGGAGAGCATCGATCTCCTGGTTGCTCACGTTGCGGGCCACGCTGGTGCTGGGGGACTCCGGGTCCTTCTTCGACAGGAACGGCGGCCGGCTTGACCGGCGCGACCGCGTCCTGCGCGGCGCCGGCGCGGGTTCACTTGCCGGCGCGCAGCCAGGCGTCCAGGAACGACTTGTAGCGCTCCTTCGGCAGCGCGTTCAGGATCGCGCCCGCGCGCTCGGGATCGAGGGCGCGCAGGATCTGGACCGCGGCGGCCGGATCGAACTCGGCGATGCGCTCCGCGACGTCCTCGGGGTCGCCTTCCTCGAACAGCGGCGCGAGCGTGCGCCAGTTCTCGGGCGCTACCGCCGGCTCGGCCGTGGCCTTGGACTCCGGCGCGGCGGCCGGCGCGCCGCCGGCGGCGTCCAGCGACTGGCGCAGCGCCTCGAGTTCGGTCGCGCGCAGTTCCAGGCTCGCCTGCCACTCCTGCAAGTCGCCCTCGAGCCGCGCGAGGCGCTCGTCCTCGGCACGGACGCGCGCGACGCCGTCGCGGAGCTGCTTCTCCAGCGTGTGCAACTCGCCGGCGTCGTACGGCGAGGGCAGCACGAACCCGTCGAGAACGCTCGCGGCGAGCGGCATGGAGTAGGGCGCGGCGGCGGAGGAGGGCGCCGGCTCGGCGCCCGTCGGGGGCGGCGTCTCGCCCGCGGCCGCCGGCTCCGGCCGCGCGATCCACGACAGCGGCGGGATCTCGCGCATCGAGGCGCCCTTGGACGCGGCGACGCCGGCATACGCGGCCGCGAAGACGGCGGCCCCGCCGGTGGACAATGCGATCAACGACCCGACCTTGCTCATGTGCTGCCTCCGGACTGGCGCCCGGCACCGATGCGGTGCGCCGTGAACTGTTCGATGGAGAGCTCTTCCTGCGCCTCGAGCCTCTCCCTGAAGCTCTCCCAGGCGCGCTCCTTCAGGCGCTCGAGCCCGCGCACGTCGCTGCGCAGTCCCTGCCACAGCGTGCGCTGCACTTCGGCCTGCGCGCGGCCCGTCCGTGCCTGCGCGCGCGCCTCGCTCTCGGCGGTCCGCGTGCGTTCCAGCGCGGCCTGCGAGAGCAGCACGCGGTGCGCCTCCAGTGCCTCGGCCGACTGCTCCGCGCGCACGTGCTCGCAGGCCGCGCGCGAAGCCTCGCCGCGCTGCTCCGCGAGTCCCTCGAGCTCCCGCGCCGAGCGCTCGGCGGACGCGAGCTGCGCGCGCTGGACCTCCTCGGCAACGTGCCGCGCGCGCAGCACGCGCGCGAGCCGGAAGCGGAAGCGGTTCATGCGGCGGCTCCGATCGCGCCCGCGACGAGCTGCAGGAGCTCGCGCGTCTCGGCCAGCGAGCTGGTCTCGTGCGGCGTCTGGCGCAGGAACGCCTCGATCGCCGGCATGCGCGCCAGGGCCTCGTCGAGGCGCAGGTTGGTGCCGGGCTTGTAGGCGCCGATCTCGACCAGGTCGCGGCCGTCGCGGTGCGCGGCCAGCCACGAGCGCAGGCGCGTCGCGGCCCGCAGGTGGTCCGCGCCGACCAGCTCGGGCATCAGGCGCGAAAGGCCCTGCAGGACGTCGACCGCCGGGAAGTGCCCGCCGCCGGCCAGCTCGCGCGAGAGCACCAGGTGCCCGTCGAGCAGTCCGCGCAGCGTGTCGGCCACCGGATCGTTGGGATCGTCGCCGTCCAGCAGCACGGTGAGCAGCGCGGTGATGCTGCCGCGCGAGGCGGTGCCCATGCGCTCGAGCAGCGTCGGCACCGTCGCGAAGAAGCTGGGCGGATAGCCGCGCACGGTCGGCGGCTCGCCCGCGGCGAGGCCGATCGCGCGCGATGCCGCCGCGAAGCGCGTGATCGAGTCGACGACCAGCAGCACGTCGTGGCCCGCGTCGCGGAAGCCCTCGGCGATGGCGGTGGCCGTGAACGGGGCCAGGAAGCGCTCGATCGGCGGCCGGTCCGACGTGGCCGCGACGAGCACGCAGCGCTGCATGCCGCGCGGCTCGAGCACGTCCTTGACGTAGGCGCCGACCTCGCGGCCGCGCTCGCCGACCAGCGCCGCGACCAGGATCTGCGCGTCGGTTCCGCGCGCGACCTGTCCCAGCAGCGTCGTCTTGCCCACGCCCGAGCCGGCGAAGATGCCGATGCGCTGGCCGCGGCCGATGGTGTTCAGTCCGTCGACCACGCGCACGCCGGTCTGCAGCGCCTCGGTGATCGGGCGACGCGTCAGCGGGTCGGGGCTGGGCCCGCGCGCCATGCGCTCCTCGCGCGCGCCGAGCGGACCGAGCGCGTCGATCGGGCGGCCGAAGCCGTCGACCGCGCGGCCCAGCAGCGCGTCGCCGACGGGCACCGCGAACGGCCGGCCGAGCGCGATGACCTCCTGCGCGGGCGCGACGCCCTCCAGTTCGCCGTGCGGCATGAGCAGCGTTCGCGCGCCGTCGAAGCCCACGACCTCGGCGTCGACCGAACCGCCGCCCGGCCGGCGGATGCGGCAGGTCTCGCCCACGGCCGCGGGCACGCCGTGCGCCTCGACCAGCACGCCCGAGACGCGCTCGACGCGGCCGCGGTAGGCCGGCGCGCAGGCCGTGCGGATGTGCCGTTCGGCGCGTTCCTTGTCGATGCGCTTCACTCGCATTCCTCCTTCAGGCGCTCGGCCACCGCGGCGAGGGCCGCGTCGACGTCGCGGATCAGCGTCCCGCGCGAGGTCGAGATGTGAACGTCGCCGCGCGCGATCTCGGGATCGGCTTCCAGGCGCGTGCCGGAGCGGAACGCGACGCCCTGCAGGCGCTGCAGGTCGTCGGGATGCAGGTGGACCACGCAGGCCGAGCGGCCGGCGCCGGAGGCCTGGAGGGCCTCGCGCACGATGCGCTCCAGGTCATAGCGGCCGGCGTCGAGCTCGACGCGCAGGATCTCGCGCGCGATGGCGACGGCCAGGTTCGCGGCGTCCTCGGCCACGCCGCGCGCGGCGGCCTCGCTCGTCTCCAGGAAGCGCTCGACGGCCGCGTCGAGGCGGCCCGCCGCGCCGGCCAGCGCGCGCGCCTCGCCTTCGACGAGGCCCGCTGCGCGACCGCGCGCCGCGGCCTGTGCGCAGGCCGCCACGAGCGCGCCGTCGACGACGCGCGCGGCGGCGGGAGTGGCGGGGAGGCGGACGGTGAGGGGTGCGTCCATGGATCAGGTCAACATCTCTTCGTTCGAGACGGCGCCCGAGAGCTCGCCGGACTCGACCAGCTCGCGGACGTTCTTGAGGACCTCGTTGCGCGAGGCCTCGACCTCGGCGCGCGGGCGGGGGCCGAGCATCTCGCGCTCGTCGGCCAGCATCTCGCGCACGCGCTGCGAGAGGTTGGACAGCACGTTCTCCTCGACGGCCGGGGAACTGCCCTTGAGCGCCAGCGCCAGGGCGTTGGTCTCCACCTTGGAGAGCACCTTCTGCATCGCCTTGCGGTCGAGCTTCGCCAGGTCGTCCCAGGTGAACATCAGCTCGCGGATGCCGTCGGCGGCCGACTTGTCGGACTGGTCGAGCGCGCTGAGGACGTTGCGGCCCACCTCGCCGCCGGCGTTGTTCAGGATGTTCGCGATCGAGCGCAGGCGTTCGGCGGGCGCGGGCCGCGCGGGCTCGTTCGCCAGGCGTTCGACCTCGGCCTGCAGGTTGCGCGCCACCAGGTCGACGGTCTCGCGCTGCGGCGCGCCGGCCTTGGAGAGGCGTTGGACGACGCGCAGCGATTCCTCCGGATCCAGCGCCGCCAGCACGCCGGCCGCGGCCTTGGGCGGCAAGTGGCCCAGCACCAGCGCGCGCACGGCGGTCGACTCGCCCGCCAGCGCCTTGACGAGGCGCGCGGGCGGAGCGTCCACCACGTTGACGAAGGGGTTCTCGATGCGGCGTCGCTCGCGCATCTCGGACAGAACGGCCGAGGCGCGTTCCTGGCCCAGGCCCATCTCGAGGAACCGCCCGAGTTCCTCCTCGTCGCGCGCGCGCGGCGGAGGCGGGAGGCCGCCGTTGATCTCGCGCACGAGGTCGCGCCAGGCCGACGTGGCCGCGAGCGCGTTCTCGCCCTCCGCCTCGATCCGCGACATGGCGGCCGCGACGCGCGGCAGCACGCGCGGGTCGATGGTGCGCAGGAGCGCCGCCGCCGACGTCTGGTCCAGCGACAGCAGCAGGCTGGCGACGCGGCGCGCACCGGCGTCGGGCGCGGCGGGTGCGGCGGCCATCAGCCGACCTCCTGCGGGACGCCCTTGCCGCGCGCGGTCTGCTCCTCGGCGGCCCAGCGCGAGAGGATCGAGCCGACGCGCTCGGGGTCGCTCTTCAGGAGGTCCTCGACGCGCGAGCGAGCGAGCAGCTCGATCCAGCGGTCCTCGTCCATGCCTTCGGGGCGCGCCGAGACCGGCTGCTGCGCGCTCTTCAGGCCGCGCAGGCTGCGCCACAGCAGGAACAGGAGCGCGCCCGCGGCCGCGATCTCGACCGCGCGCTCCAGCAGGAGGTCGACCCAGCGGCTGGGCGCCTCGATCGGCGCGACGGGCGGAACGACGGGCTTGCCCTCGCCGTCGCGCTCGATGCCGGCGAACGGCGCGGTCATCGCGGCGAACGAGTCGCCGCGCTGGCTGTCGAAGCCCACCGCGCTCTTGACCGCGGCTTCGACCTCGGGGAGGCGTGCCTTGAGGCTCTCGTCCAGGAACAGCGAGACCGAGAGCCGCTCCAGGCGCGGCGTGCGCACGCGGCGCAACTGCGTCTCGCGGCCGACGACCGTGCTGCGCGTGGTGTCGTTCGTCGTCGCGGAGAGGACCGCGGGATCCGCCGCGGCGACCGCGCCGGCCTCGCCGGTCGCGGAGCCGGCCGTTCCGCCGCCGCTGGGCGTGCTCGTCTTGCTGGAGGTCTCCGAGACCACGGCCTTGTTCTTGGGATCGATGGTCTCCTTGACGCTCTCGAGCTCCTCGCGCGTCCACACGGAGTTGACGACCACGTGCGCGAGATCCGGTCCGAACACGCGCTGGAACGCGTCGTTGGCCTTGCGCTCGAGGTCCGCATCGTGGCGCCGGCCCTGCTCCAGCAGCTCCTCCGCCAGGCCCGCGTCGTCGTCGGCCTTGCCTTCGACGAGCGAACGGCCGGCCTGGTCGGTGACCAGCACGTTCCCCGCCGGGACGTTGAAGCGAAAGCGCGCCAGCCGGGCCACTGTCGTGGCCTGTGCGCGCGACAGGTCCGCGCGGCCGCGCAGCGTCAGCGTGACGGCCACGGTCATCGGCTCGGGCTTGCGCAGCGGCGAGCGCTCCGGCACCGAGGTGCTGACGCGCGCGCGGTCGATGAAGTCCAGCTCCTCGAGCTGCTTCTCGAGCTCCTGCCACTCGCGCTTCAACGCCGACTGCGCGCGCTCCTGCGCCGACATGAACACCTGCGACCCCGCGCCGCCGGCGGCCGAGATGCCCTCGGGCGCGCGGTCGAGGGCGCCGGCCAGCGCCACGGCGTTCTGGCCGACGTAGTACTGGCTCTCGTCGATGTGCACGACGAAGGGCCCGGGCGGCTGGCTGACGCGGAAGCGCACGTCCGCGCCCGCGAGCGCGGACTGCACGGCCGCCACCTCGCGCGCGTCGAGGCCCGAGTAGAGCAGCGTGAAGCTCGGCTCGGCGGCCCAGCGGGCCGCCAGAACCGTCAGCACGACCAGTCCGGCCACGCACGCGGCGATCCCCGCCAGCGTGGTGCCCGGCAGTGCGGTCGTGCGCGTCCAGGCCGATTCCAAGAGCTTCTTCATCGCGTTCTATTCCTCAGACGCTCATCCGCATGACTTCGCGGTAGGCGTCGACGAGCTTGTTGCGCACTTCCATGGCGAAGCGGAACGAGAGTTCGGACTGTTTCAGGCGCAGCGCGACTTCGTGGAAGTCGCCGGCGCGACCGGCGATCACCTCGTCCACCAGGCGGTCGGCGTCCTTCACGCCGGCGTCGACCTTCTGGAGGCTGTCGCTCAGCGAGTTGGCGAAGCCGGTCTCCGTCGGCGCCTTGGCCACCGACGGTGCGCCGCCGTCCTGCGCCCGGGCGATGGCGTCGGCATGACGCCGCAGCGCCGCTTCGATGCTCATCCGGGCCGCGCTCGCGCGATCGCCGATGGGGGAGGTCATGGTTCAGCTCCGGTCGCGCGTCACTGGGCCAGGCGCAGCGCGCGCTCGGCCATCCGCACGAAGCCGTCGGCCGCGTTGGCGTTGGACTCGTAGGCGCGGACGGCGGTGATCAGCTCCGCCATCTCGTTGGTGGTGTTGACGTTGGGGTAGCTCACGAGCCCTTCCGCGTCGGCGTCGGGGTGCCCGGGGGCGTGGACCTGCGGGAGGGGCGTCGTGCGGTCGGTCTCGATGCCCGCCACGCGCACGCCCGCGGGCTCGGGGCGTCCGCTCGCCGCCTGGTTCATGACGGTCGCGAAGCGCACGACCTGGCGGCGGTACGGGCCGCTGCCGTCGGGCATGCGCGTGACCTGCGCGTGCGCCAGGTTCTTGGCGACGATGTCGATGCGCGCGCGCTCGGCGGCCATGCCCGACGCCGCGGTGCGCAGTCCCTGGAACAGGTTCGATTGCATGTCCATGATCAACGGCTCTCCGTGATGGCGGTCTGGACGGTGGCGATGCGCGATTGCAGGATCGACGCGTAGAACTGGTAGGCGATCCAGTTCTCCTTCAGGCTGGCCGCCTCGCGCTCGAGGCTGACGTTGTTGCCGTTGGGGCCGGCGGGGCTGTCGGTGTCGATCTCGATCGTCGGCTGCAGGTCCGCGGTGCTGCGTCCGGCGGCCACGCGCTGGCGCAGCGCGTCCTCGAAGCGCACTTCGCGGCGCTGGTAGCCGGGGACGTTCTGGTTCGCGACGTTCTCGGCCAGCACGCGCTCGCGCAGCGTGACCGCCGAGAGCAGGCGTCCGATCATCAGGTCGCGTTCCCCCAGGCTGCTCATTGCGTCCTCCCCGTGCCGACCAGGCCCGTCGAGCGCCACAGGCGCATCTTGTTCGACAGCGTCCGCGCGGTGACGCCCAGGCGACGCGCGGCCTCGGTCTTGTTGCCGCGCGCGGCGTCGATCGTCGCCAGGATCGAGAGGCGTTCGATCTCCTCCAGCTTGCGGTTCGCGAGCTGCGGCCCGAGCTGCTCGGGCGCGAGCTGGCCGCCGACCGCCAGCGGCGCGGCCGGCGATCCGGCGCTGGTGAAGGCCACGTCGGCGGCCTCGATGGTCGTGTGGCGCAGCATGACGACCGCGCGCTGCAGCACGTTCTCCAGCTCGCGCACGTTGCCCGGCCAGGTCCACGACTGCAGCCGGTCGATCGCCTCGGGCGTGAACTGCGGCGTCTGGAAGCCGTTCTGGCGCGCGAAGTGCTCGGCGAAGTGCTGCGCCAGCGGCACGACGTCCTCCGGGCGGTCGCGCAGCGGCGCGATGTGGACGGGCAGCACGTGCAGGCGGTAGTACAGGTCCTCGCGGAACCGTCCGGCGCGCACCTCGGCCGCCAGATCGCGGTTGGTCGTGGCGATCACGCGCACGTCCACCTCCAGCGTGCGCGTTCCGCCGACGCGCTCGAACTCCTGCTCCTCCAGCACGCGCAGGAGCTTGGCCTGCAACTGCGCGGGGATCTCGCCGATCTCGTCCAGGAGCAGCGTGCCGCCGTCGGCCAGCTCGAAGCGGCCTTCCTTGGACTTGTGCGCGCCGGTGAACGCGCCGCGCTCGTGCCCGAACAGCTCGGACTCCAGCAGCGAGTCCGGCAGCGCCGCGCAGTTGACGCGGATGAACGGGCCGCTCTTGCGCGGACTCGACTGGTAGATGAGCTGGGCAATGCGCTCCTTGCCGGTCCCGCTCTCCCCGGTGATCAGCACGGTGCCCTTGCTGCGCGCGATGCGCGTGGCCGTGCGGATCGTCTCCAGCATCAGCGGGCTCTTGGTGATGATCTGCGGCGCGCCGCTGGTGACCTCGGCGCGCAGGTACTCGTTCTCGCGCAAGAGGCGCGCCGTGCGTTCGATGCGCTCGATCACGACCTCCAGCGCGTCGGGCGTGCACGGCTTCAGCAGGAAGTCGCTGGCGCCGTTCTTCATCGCCTGCACCGCGGACTCGATGGTGCCCTGCGCCGTGATCACGACCGCGGGCACCCCCGGGAGCGACTGGCGCAGGCGTCCGACCAGCTCGACGCCGTCGATGCCGGGCATGCGCAGGTCGGTGAGGACCAGGTCCGGCCCGATCGAGGCGGCGCGATCGATGGCCTCCTCGCCGTTCTTGGCCTCGATGGGCTGGTAGCCGAGCGCCGCCACGGCCTCCATGAGGAACTCGCGGCTCAGTTCGTCGTCGTCGACGACCAGGATGCGTTGGATGGACATCGTCTAGGTTCGCGTCAGCAGGATTGGCAGGGGATGCGGATGCGGGCGTCGGCGCCCCCCAGGGGCCCGGGCTCCGCGCGGATTTCGAAGCTGCCGCCGTGGATGGCGGCGATCGCGTGCACGAGGGCGAGCCCCAGGCCCGTGCCCTCGGCGCGCGTGGTCAGGAAGGGCTCGCCCGTGCGGCCACGGAGGGCGGCGGGCAGGCCCGGGCCGGCGTCATGGACGCGCAGCTCGACCGCGCCGTCGGCCGCCGAGAGCTCCACGCACACGCGGCCGCCCTCGGGCTGGGCCTGGAGCGCGTTGGCGACCAGGTTGCGCAGCGCCTGGCGCAGCTTGATGCGGTCGCCCTGGAAGCGCGCGCACTCCACGCGCGAATCGATCGTCCAGCGCTCGCGCCGCCCGTCGCGGGCGTGCTCGCCGGCCGCCGTGGAGATCACCTCGGCCACCAGCGCGGCGGCGTCGATCTCCTCGCGCGCCAACCGCTCGGGCGTGGCGAAGCCCAGCAGGCCGGAGATGATCGCGTCGATCTCGTCCACGCCCTGGCAGATGCGCGAAGCGAAGCGGTGCGCGCGCGCGCCGGGCTCGAGATCGCGGCGCAAGAGCTCGGCGAAGCCGCGCACGGCGTTCAGCGGATTGCGGATCTCGTGCGCGATGCCGCCGGCCATCGTGCCCAGCGCGGCCATCTTGGAGCGCGCGGCCAGCTCGGCGGTCAGGCGGCGTTCCGCGGTGCGGTCGTCGACGATGACCACGTCGCCCTGCGCCTTGGCGTCGAGGATGGGGGAGGTGCGCACCGCGAGCACGCGCGGCGCACGGCCGTCCGGAGCGTGTTCCACGACCGCGCCCTCGGCGCAGGCGGCGGCGAGGACCGGATGTGTCTGCGTGCCCGACAACGGCGCGGCCGCCTCCAGCAGCCGTCGCGCGGCCGGATTGGCCGAAGCCACGACGCCGTCCGCGTCGCGCACGACGACGCCGCAGGGCAGGGCGCACAACACGGCGTCCAGGTGCGCGCGCAGCGACTCGACCTCGTCGACCCGGCGGGCGAGCTCGGCGTTCGAAGCGGACAGCTCGCCTTCGACGCGTTCGGCGTGCTCGGCCAGGCGCGCGTAGCTCGCCAGCAGGTTCTCCGAGATCGCGGAGAGCTGCGCGGCGACGTCGCCCAGCTCGCGCACGTCGGCGGGCACGGGGTTGGCGAGCAGCACGGTCACGGCCGGTTCTCCGGTTGGGGCGCGCGGCGCAGGCGCCATTGGAGGTGGGCGACGTCGCCGGCGGCGCGCAGCTTCTCGACCGGCGTCGCGGCGGCTGCGGCGACGCGCTGGTACGCGGCCAGCGCTTCGGGATCGCGGCCCAGCATCTCCAGCGCGCGGGCACGCAGCAGATCGCCTTCGCCGAGGTCGGCGGGCAGCACGGCCAGGCAGCGCTCGGGTTCGCCGGCGCGCAGCCAGGCGTTGGCCTCGCGCAGCGGTTCGGCGCTGTGGATGCGCGGCGCGGCGGCGGGCGCCGCGTCCGGCTCGGGCGGCGGTGCCGTGCGCGTCCAGCGCCGGCCCTGCGCGGCGCGCAGGCGCTCGATCTCGGCGCGCAGACGGTCGGCGCGCGCGGCGGAGTCGGCCAACTCGATGTCGGCCGGCTTGGTGCGCGCCAGGAGCTCGTCGATCGCGGTGCGGTCGCCCGCGCGCAGACGGCGCGAGAGGTCGCCCAGCCCGCGCTCCTGCGGCGCCGGTGCGGCGGCCGCGCACAGGCCGGCGCAGACCGTCAGGACCCATGCGGTCCGCCACGTTCGCCGGACGATCATTGCGTGCGCCCTCCCCAGGTGCGCGCGGCGTCCGCCCATGCGCCGCGGCCCTCAAAGGCCGTGGCCAGAGCCGCGCGGATCGGCGCGGCGTCGGCGCCGTCGAGCTCGGCGAGCGCGGTCGCGTACAAGGCCGCCGCCGGTTCGATGCCCAGTTCGCGGTCGGCCGCGGTGATCAGCCGCGCGGCGAGCGCGGCGCGGGCCGCCGGCGCGAGGCGCGCGCGCTCGAGCCAGCGCTGCTCCAGCGTTGCGAAGGTCGGGTCCTCGTCGGTCGCATCGACCAGGCGCAGTCGCGCGCGCGCCTGATCGGCGATGCGCACGATCTGGGCCTCGCGCTCCGTGCCGCGCGCCGAACCCTCCAGGAGGAGCACGCCCAGGTCGTCGCCGCCGCGCGCGGCGAGGCGCGCGGCTTCCAGCAGCGCGTCGGCGTGGTCGCGGCCGGTCGTGAGCGCGGCGCAGGCCAGCCAGCCGCGCGCGGCCTCGAGCGGGAAACCCAGCGCTTCCATGGCGCGCGAGCGCAGCTCGACGTCCTCGCGCTCGGCCGCCAGGCGCGGGTTGATGCGGGTGCGCGTGTCGAGCGCCCGCAGCGCTGCGTTGGCGTCGCCCAGCGCGAGGTGCGCGCGGGCGCGCGGCAGGAGCCGGTCGAGGCCCTCGCGCTCGGTCCTGGGCGGATACGAGAGGTCGATGGCTTCGAGCAGCGCGAGCGCCTCGTCGCCGCGGCCCTGCTCGCACAGGGCGCGCGCGATGCGCAGGCGCACGGCGGCCTGCTGCGCGGGTTCGGTGACGCGCTGCGCGAGCTGGCTCAGGCGCCGCATGGACTCGCGCCAGTCGCCGCGCTGGGCGAACAGCTCGCTGGCGGCCAGCAACGCCTCGTCGGCGGCCGCGGACTCGTCCGACTTGCGCGTGGCCGCGTCGAAGTGCGCGAGCGCGGCGTCGTCGTTGCCCTTGCGCGCCTGCGCGCGGCCCAGGTGCAGGCGCGCGAGCCGCGCCGCCTCGTGCTCGGGGAACGCGCGCATCAGGCCGAGCCAGGCCGTCTCGGCCTCGAGCTCGAGGTCCTCGGCGGCGGTCCCGGAAGAAAGCGGGGAGACGGTGATGACGTCGGCGTCCGACTGGATGCGCGTCAGCGTCGCCAGGCCCAGCCAGTCGAGGACGTCGTCGAGCGGGCGGGCTTCGAGGCGGATCTCGACGGGCTCGGCGCCCTCCAAGAGGACGTCGCCCCGCAGGCCGCGGCCGGAGGCATGCGCGATCCCGCGCAGCAGCGCGGCGGGCGACGCGGCGTTCCCCGCGGCGTCCACGCGCCACTCGCCCTCGACCTCGTGCAACTCGACGCGCAGCTCGCCGGGGGCGGCCGCGGCGAGCGCGGCGCACAGGCTCAGGGAGAGCAGGCTCATCGCGCCGTCCTCCGCGCGGCTTCCACGTCGGCCTGGGCGCAGCGCGCGCCCAGGATCGCCGCCTGTGCCCGCAGTTCTTCGCGCCGCTCCGGCTCGACGAGGTCGATCGACAGCAGCATCCGGCCGATGCGCGCGCGCGCGGCCGCGCGACGGCCGGCGGCGAGGTCCGTCTCGGCGGCGCGCAGCGCGGCGCGTGCCGCAGCGACCATGGGGGAGTCCGCGACGGCCTCGATCGCCGGGGGCGTCCAGGGCGCGGCCGCGCCGGCGGCCGGCGCGGGAGCGGTCGCCTCGCCGCTGCGCGCGTCCGTCGCGGGCGCGCCGGACGTCAGGCTGATGCCCAGCACCACGACGTTCACGGCGGCCAAGACGCCGAACGCGATCCACACGTGGCGGACGAGCCGCTTCAGCGCGGTGCCTCCGCCGTCGGAATCGATCTCCGCGCCGTGTTCTTCCGTCGGTTCCTCCTCCGCATCCGCATCCTCGGCCGCTGCGGCCGGCGCGGGAGCGGGCGCGGGCGCGCCGGAGGGAGCAGATGTGCGCGCGGCACTCGCCGATGCCGCGGGCGGCGCCGTCCTGGCGGCCGGTTCGGCCTTGGTCGGCGCGGGTTCGACCTTCGCGGGCTTGGGCAGCGGCGCCGGCGGGGTGTCGAGTTCGAGGTCCATCGACGCGCTGAAGTCGCCGTCGGACTCGCGCCAGACCGCGTCGAGCGTCTCGCTCGGCAGGTCGAACAGGTCGTCCGAAGGGTCCTTGGGACCCGGCGCGGAGTCGGAGGTGCTCACGCGCGCGCTCCTCGCGTCGGACGCGCGACGCCGACGCCGCGCACGGCGTGCGCGGGTCGCGTGGGGTCGGGCAACCAGGGAAGGACTTGCGTCATGGGGGCGTCGTCGCGAAAGGACTTTCGGACCGGGGTGGGAATCGCTTGAGGTCCGCGGCGGCTTTCGCGGCAATCGCTTCCCGGGTCGGAAGGAAGCGCAGGTCCGTGCGGCGGGCGGCGCCGGTCGTGCCCGGCCGCGGACGGGCGGGGAGGCGGGAGCGCGCGCGACGGCGCGCGGCGCGGGCGACCCCGCTCCCGGCGCGGGGTGATCCTCGCAAGCCCTTTCAAGGAATGGACTTGCAGCCGATGACCGGGCCGGTCGGCCGCCCGGGCGGCCGCCGCGTCAGCGCGTCCCTGCCGCCAGGCCGTGCGCGCGCAGCTTGCCGTACAGCGTGGCGCGGTGGACGCCCAGCGTCCGCGCCGCGCGGCTGCGGTTGCCGCCCGATTCGGCCAGCACGCGCGCGATCAGCGAGCGTTCGACCGCCTCGATCGAGAGGTCGTCGATCTCCAGCGTCAGGTGTCCCGGCCGCGGCTCGGCGCGCGCGCGCGGATCGTGCAGGTGCTCGACGTCGATCGGCCCGCCCGCGGCGACGATCGCCGCGCGTTCCAGCGCGTGCGCGAGCTCGCGCACGTTGCCGGCCCAGGCGCGCTGCGCGAGGTCCGCCAGCGCCTCCGGCGTGATCGTCGGCGTGGCGGTGTCGTGCTCGCGCGCGATGCGTTCGAGCAGGTGTTGCGCGAGGCAGGGGATGTCGGCGCGGCGTTCGCGCAGCGCGGGGACGTGCACGGCGGCGACGTTGAGCCGGTACCACAGGTCCTCGCGGAAACGGCCGGCGGCGACGAGCTGCTGCAGGTCGCGGTGCGTGGCGGCGATGATGCGCACGTCCATCGGCTGGTCGGCGGTCGCTCCGACGGGCCGGTAGGTGCGCTCCTGCAGCACGCGCAGGAGCTGCGCCTGCACGGCGGGGTCCAGCTCGCCGATCTCGTCGAGCAGGAGCGTCCCGCCCTCGGCGGCGGCGATCAGGCCGCTGCGACCCTTGGGGAGCGCGCCGGTGAACGCGCCGGGGACGTGCCCGAACAGCTCGGAGGCGAAGAGTTCGGCGGACAGCGCGGCGCAGTTCACGGCGACGAAGGGGCCGCCGGCGCGCGCGGACCGGGCGTGGATCTCACGCGCGACCAGTTCCTTGCCGGTGCCCGACTCCCCGGTGATCACCACCGTGGTCCGCGGGGCCCGCGCGATCCGCTCGATGGCGTCCAGGACCTGCAGCAGACCGCCGGAGCGGCCGACCAGGGCGGGACGGGCGGGGGCGTGGGGTTGGGCCGGCATGGGAACGCTTTTCCCGCATCGGCTGGATCGCCCCGGAACCCGAGCCGGGCCCCCGCGGCCCACGCTTTTTCCCAATGCTGGGAAAGCTTTGACGCTCAAGCGGCCGCCCGGGGCACCGAGAACCAGCCCGTGCCTCGAACGACGTCACCCCGATCGCGGGTGGGGTCGGGGCGACGGAACGGAACCAAGGAATCGTCGACATGTCTCTGATCGTCAACACGAACATGGCCTCGATGGTCGCCCAGAAGAACCTCTCTTCGGTGACCATGCGGCTGCAGGGCAACTACACGCGCCTGTCGTCCGGCCTGCGCATCACGAACGCGTCGGAAGACGCCGCCGGCCTCGAGATCAGCGAGCGCCTGCGCTCGAAGATCCGCGCCTGGGGCGTCGCTGGCCGCAACGCCCAGGACGGGATCTCGATGACGCAGACCGCCGAGGGTGCGCTCAACGAAGTGTCCAACATGCTCTCGCGGATGCGCGAACTGGCCACCCAGTCGGCCAACGGCACGCTGAGCGACACGGACCGCACGACGCTGGACAACGAGTTCCAGGAACTGCGCGCCGAGATCGACCGCATCGCGTCGACCACGGAATTCAACGGCATCCAGCTGCTGGACGGCTCGACGACCACGGCTTCGATCCAGGTCGGCATCAACTCGGGCGACACCATCGACATCGCGCTGCAGGACACGACCGCGGCCACGCTCGCCATCGACAGCCTCGACATCCTCGACGTGACCAACGCCTCGGCGGCGATCGGCGACGTCGAAGCGGCGCAAGACACGGTCAACGAGGCCCGCGGCTTCCTGGGATCGTCGCTGAACCGCATCCAGAGCGCGTTCATCAACACGCAGACCCAGCGCGAGAACCTCTCGGCCGCCGAGAGCCGCATCCGCGACGTCGACGTGGCCTCCGAGACGGCCGACCTGACGCGGAACAGCATCCTGCAGCAGGCCGCCGTGTCGGTCCTGTCGCAGGCCAACGTGCAGCCGCAGCTCGCGCTGCGGCTCCTGGGTGGCTGATCCAGGCCCGGGCCCGCGCGGGCCCGGGACGCATCCGGAGCGGGGTCCCGCGCACGCGGGGCCCCGCTTCTGGTTTCACGGCTCATCCGCGCGTCGTGATCCACCGATAACAAGGTGGAGGATTCCATGGAGTTCGGCAGTGGCATCACGTTCGCGGGGCTGGGCAGCGGCATCGACAGCGCCGCGCTGATCCAGCGCCTTGTGCAGCTCGAGGGCCTGCGCAAGGCGCAGCTCCAGTCCAAGCGCGACATCCAGCAGACCAAGCTGACGGCCGCCTCCAAGCTGCAGTCGCTGACCGAGGCGCTGCGCAAGTCCGCCGACGGCCTGTCGAAGACCAGCAGCTTCCTGAAGCTCGCGGGCAGCGTCAGCCGCGAGGGCGTGATCTCGGCGGCCGTCAGCTCGACCGCCACGCCCGGGACGCACTCGATCGAGGTGCAGCAGCTCGCGGCGACCGACCGCTGGGCCTTCGACGCCGTCGCCGATCCCGCCACCAACCTCGCCACCGGCGCCGGGCAGGCGATCTCGTTCCGGATCGGCACTTCGACCCACACGATCGCGATCGACGAGTCGGCCTCGAACCTGGACCAGATCGCCGCGGCGATCAACGCAGCGGCCGGGACCGCGGTCGAGGCGAGCGTGGTCAACGTGGGCACTGCCGCCGCTCCGAGCTGGAAGCTGACGCTGGCCTCCAAGTCGAGCGGCGAAGCCGGACGGATCCAAGACCTCCAGAGCACGGTGGGGGGGCTCACCATCGACGGGACGCCCCCCGCGCCGGGCAGCTCCACCCCCGCGAGCGCGAACCACCTGGTCGTCGGCCTGAACGCCAAGGCGCTGGTCAACGGCCTTCTGGTCGAGCGCGACACGAACGAGTTCGCGGGCGTGATCCCGGGCGTGACCTTCACGGCGCGCTCCGCCGCGCCCGGACAACCCGTGGACCTGACGGTCGCGCCCGACAACGCGGCCATCACGACGGCGCTGAAGGGATTCGTGAAGGCCTACAACGACGTCGTCAACTTCGTCAACCAGCAGAACTCCTACACCGAGGGCAGCGGCGCGGGCGGCGCGCTGTTCGGCGACGGCTCGGTCTCGGTCGTGCGCACGAAGATCCGTTCCGCGTTGTTCGACGTGAACGTCGCCGACGTGATCGCGGACACCGAGGGCTACTCGACGCTGGGCATGGTCGGCCTCGAGGTCCAGAAGGACGGGACCATCGTCGTCAACGAGACCAAGCTCGCCGACAAGCTGACGAACAACCCCAACCTGCTGGCCGGGCTGTTCGCGGACGACGACGGCTTCGTGAGCGGCGGCGCGCTGCCCGGCGACCCGGGCTACGGCGTCGACCAGACGCCGGACTCGGGCCTGGCAGCGACGCTCGTGCGCGCGATCGACTCGATGCTGCGGACCGGCGTCGGACCGGGCGGCACCGCGGTCCAAGGCCTGTTCGCCGCGAAGAAGTCCTCGCTGCAGGACACGATGCGGCAGCTCGACGAGCGCATCGCCGCGGAGGACGTGCGGCTCGCCAAGTTCGAGGAAACCCTGCGGATCCGCTTCGCCAGCCTCGAGAACCTGATCGGCGGTCTCAACTCGCAGTCGGCGGCGTTGGCGGCCCTGACCGGCTGACCATGAGCATCGACAGCAAGGAAGCGGCGCGGCTCTACCGCGAACGGGCGATCGAGGGCGCCAGCCCGGCGCGCCTCGTGCGGCTCCTCCTGGAGGGGGCGCTGCGGCGCATCGAGCGCGCGGCCACCGCCGACGCGCGTGACCCGCACTCGGGGTTCGTGGCGGACCTGCAGCGCGCCGAGGAGATCGTGACCGAGTTGCGGCTGGCCATCGACGCCGCGCAGGCGCCGGAGCTCGCGCAGCGCACCGCGGCCTTGTACGACTTCGCCGCGGCGCGCATCGCGCTCGCCGTCGTGCGCCGCGATCCCGCGCCGGCGCGCGAGGCCGAGGGCGTGCTGCGCCGGCTGCACGACGCCTGGCGGCAGATCGACGAGGGGCAGGGGTGAGCGAGCTCGAACGGCGCCTGGGAGCCCTGCTGTCGGTGTTGCAGTCGGCGGAGCCCGACCCCGCCGACCTCGAGCGCGCGTCGACCGGACTCGGCGATTGCATCGGGCGCCTGGCGCCCGACACGCCGCGCGCGCAACTCGAGCGCGCGGCGAGCCTGCACGCCTGCATCCGCCAACTGGTCGAGGCGCATCGCGCGCGCGTCGCGGAAGAACTGGGTTTCGTGCAGCACGCGCGCGAGCGGCTCTCGCGGCTGACGCGCCCCGGCGAGGCCGCCGCGGCCCTCGACGTGCGCGCCTGAGCGCGCCTGAGCGCGCCTGTCGCGAAACGCGACACCTGTCGCGATGCGCGACGCGAGGCCGGCGCAAGCGGCCCGAAACGCGCGGCAGAACGGCGCTTTTCGCCGCTGGCACGGCCCTTGCCAAGCAGCGGGGACGATCATGATCCCCACCCTCGCCCTCGCCGTCGATCTGGCCGCGCCCGCCGAGCGCGCCGGACCGGACCTCACGCGCTACGTGCTCGTGTGCCTCTTCCTGCTCGTGCTCATCGGCGCGCTGGCCTGGGGCCTGCGCGCGCTGGTCGCCGGCAGCGTGCGCGCCCGCGCCAACGCCCGCTCCATGCAGGTGCTCGACGTCCTGCCGCTCGGCGGCAAGCAGCGCCTGTGCGTCGTGCGCTGCTACGACCGCACCTTCGCACTGGGTGTGGGGGACAAGGAGGTGGGCCTCATCGCCGAGATCGACGCGGCCATCTCGCTGGCGCCCAAGCCCGGCGCGGCGCAGCGCGCGGCGCGCACGGAGGTCTTCGCCGACCTCCTCGGCCGCCTGCGCGGACGCAGCCGGACTCCGGCGGAGGCGAGCCTGTGACGACCCACGCCTCGTACATGGACATCATGACCGGCACGCAGCCGGCCAAGCTGGCCGACGGCATCGCGGCGGGCATCGACGGCGCGGTGCAGGCCGCGGCCGACGGGCGCATGTCGACGGCCGTCGAGGTCGCCGTACTGCTCACGGTCCTGTCGCTGCTGCCCGCGGTGCTGGTCACCGTGACCAGCTTCACGCGCATCATCATCGTGCTCTCGTTCGTGCGTCGCGCGATGGGCGTCAACGAACTGCCGCCCAACCAGGTGATCCTGGGCCTGGCGCTGTTCCTGACGGCGTTCGTCATGGCGCCGGTCGCCACGCGCATGCACGACCAGGCCTGGGCGCCCTACCGCGCCGGCGAGATGAGCGCGGAGGCGGCCGGCGAGGCGGCCTGGACGGAGTTGCGCGGCTTCCTGGTGGCCAACACGCGCACCGCCGAGCTGCAGCTCTTCGCCGAGATGGCCAAGCTGCCGCCGCCGGAGAGCGACGCGCAGCCCGACCTGCCCGCGCGCGTGGTCGTGCCGGCCTTCGTGCTGAGCGAGCTCAAGACGGCGTTCCAGATGGGCTTCCTGCTGTTCCTGCCGTTCCTGGTCATCGACCTGGTCATCTCCAGCGTGCTGCTCTCGATGGGCATGTTCATGCTCCCGCCGGTGATGATCTCCACGCCGCTCAAGATCCTCCTGTTCGTGCTGGTCGACGGCTGGCGCCTGGTCTGCGAGTCCCTGGTGACGAGCTTCGTCACGACCTGAGGCGCCATGGAACTCGACGTCGTCATCACCGACCTGGTGCGCGATCTCATGCTGACCGTGCTGATCCTGGCCGGTCCCGCGCTGATGGCAGCGCTGATCGTCGGCCTCCTGGTCAGCATCTTCCAGGCGCTGACCTCGGTGCAGGAGCAGACCATGGCGCTGGTGCCCAAGATGCTGGCGGTCATGCTGGTGGCGCTGCTGCTCCTGTCGCCGGCGCTTTCCCTGCTGCGCGACTACACCGCGCGCGTCCTGGGTCAGCTCGTGGAGTTCGGCCTCTCGTGAACGCACTGGCCGTCGCACCGGGCACGATCGAGGCGCTGGGGCTGTACGCCGCGCGCTGCGCCGCGCTGGTCGTGGGCGCGCCGCTGTTCGGCGCGCCGCTGGGCTTCATGGCGTGGCGCGCCGCGTTCATCGTGATCCTGGCCGGGACGCTGTTCGCGGCGAGCGGACAGCCGCTGCCCTTCCGCCCCGAGCCCGCCGACTACGTGCTGCTCGTGCTGCGCGAGGTCGCGGTCGGGCTCGTCATGGCGTTCTGCCTGCACGCGACGCTGCTCGCCGTGCGCACGGCCGCGGAGCTCGTGAGCCACGAGATCGGCCTGGGCTTCGGCGGCATGGTCGATCCCACGACCGGAGCCTCGACTTCCTCGGTCACGACCCTGTACGAGACGATCTTCTACCTGGGGCTCCTGCTCACCAACGGCCACCACGCGCTGCTGCGGGCGCTCGACGCCTCGTTCGTCTGCGCACCCGTGGGCAACCACGCCATCGACGTGGGCGTGGCCGAGTCGATCCTCGCGCTGGTGTGCCAGATGGTGGCTGCCGGCGTGGTGTTCGCCGTGCCGCTCCTCGCGCTCCTGTTCGCGACCTCGCTGCTGGTGGCCCTGCTGGGACGCGCGATCCCGCAGCTCAACGTGAACGAGATCGGCTTCACGCTGCGCACCGTGGTCGGCCTCGCCGGCCTGTACCTGTTCGCGCCGACGCTGGCGCCCGTGCTGGGCGAGCTCTACGCGCTCTTGTTCTCCGGTCTGCAAGACGCGATCGCGCACCTGGGAGGCTGAGCGTGGCCGAGAACGACGACCAGGAAAAGACCGAGGCCGCGACGCCACGCAAGATCAGCGACGCGCGCGAGAAGGGGCAGGTGGCGCTCTCGCAGGACGTCGTCGCCGCGCTCTCGCTGATAGTGGCGGCCGTCGTGCTCGTGCTGTCGGGCGCCAGCCTGGCGACCGAGGCGGGCACGATGATCCGCGAGTCGGCCGCCAGCCTGACGGAACTGGGGCTCGCCGAGATCACGATCGAGGGCTGGAGCGGCGTGGCCGTCTCCGGCGCGCGCCCCATGGCGCTGCCGCTGCTGCTGGCGGTCACGGCGATGCTGGCGGCCAGCCTGTTCGCGGGCTACGCGCAGGTCGGGTTCCAGGTCACTCCCAAGGCGCTGGAGTGGAACCCCTCGCGCCTCTCGCCGACTTCGGGCTTCAAGAAGATCTTCGGCATCCGCGGCGTCGCGCGCACGGTGCAGGCCTCGGTCAAGATCATGCTCGTAGGCGGCGTCGCCTGCTGGGTGGCGTGGGCCGCGGTCCCCGAGCTGTCGCTGCTCGCCGGCGCGCCGCTCCACCAGGCGCTGACGGGCGTCGGCGCGGTGCTGCTGCGGATCTGCGGCGCCTCGATCGGCGTGTTCGCCGCGCTGGCCTTCTTCGACGCGCTCTACCAGCGCTGGCAGCACGGGAAGGACCTGATGATGTCCCGTCAGGAGGTGCGCCAGGAGATCAAGAACAACGACGGCGATCCGCAGGTGCGCGCGCGCATCCGCGAGATCCAGCGGCGCATCGCGCGCCAGCGCATGATGGCCGCCGTTCCCGAGGCCACCGTGATCATCACCAACCCGACGCACGTCGCGGTGGCGCTGCGCTGGCAGGGCGAGGAGGAGCCCGGGAAGCCCTCCGCGATGAGCGCGCCGGTCGTGGTGGCCAAGGGCGTCGACCTGGTCGCGCAGCGCATCAAGGAGGTCGCGCGGGCGCACTCCGTGCCGCTGCACGAGGACGTGCCGCTGGCGCGCGCGCTGCACGCGCAGTGCGAGATCGGCGACGAGATCCCGGCCGAGCTGTACCAGGCCGTGGCGGCGGTGCTGGCGCAGGTCTGGAACCTCCAGGGCGCACCGCGGGCGGAGGCCTGATCCATGACGTCCACCGGCACCAACCCGATCGAGGTCGCGGGCGGATTCCTGCAGCGCTGGGCCGACTGGCTGCTGGGCCTGGGCGTCCTGGGCGTCGTGCTGGTCCTGATCGTGCCGGTCGCGCCGGCCGTGCTCGACGTGCTGCTGGCGATCAACCTGGCCGCGTCGCTCCTGATCGTGGTCCTGACGCTCAACGCGCGCAGCGCGGTGGAGCTGTCGACCTTTCCGGCGATCCTCCTGTTCTCCACGCTCTTCCGCCTGGGCCTGAACGTGGCCAGCACGCGCCTCGTCATGACGCGCGGCGAGGGCGGCGAGATCATCCACGCCTTCGGCGAGTACGTCGGCGGCGCGAACCTGGCCGTGGGCATGGTCGTGTTCCTGATCCTGGTGGTGATCCAGTTCGTGGTCATCACCAAGGGCTCGGGGCGCATCAGCGAGGTGGCCGCGCGCTTCGTGCTGGACGCCATGCCCGGCAAGCAGATGGCGATCGACGCCGACCTCAACGCCGGGATCATCGACGCCGACGAGGCCCGCGCGCGGCGCGCGGCCGTGTCGCGCGAGGCCGAGTTCCACGGCGCGATGGACGGCGCGACCAAGTACGTGCGCGGCGACGCGATCGCCGGGCTCATCATCACCGCGATCAACCTGATCGGCGGCATCTCGTTCGGGACATTCAAGGGCATGGAGCTCTCCGCCGCGGTCGATCGCTATTCCAAGCTGGCGATCGGCGACGGCCTGGTGTCGCAGATCCCCGCGCTGCTGATCTCGACGGCGGCGGCGGTCCTGGTGACCAAGGACAACTCGGAGAAATCGCTGGGTTCCAGCCTGTTCCAGCAGTTCACCAGCGGATCGCGCGCGGCCACGATCACCGCCGGCATGCTGGCCGTGCTGTCGCTGCTGCCGGGACTGCCGATGCTGCCGTTCCTGGCGCTCTCGGCGGCGTTGCTGGTCTACGGCCGCCGCGCCGCGCGCGACACCGCGCAGGCCGACGCCCTGCGGCTCGCCGCGGCCAAGCCGGCGCCCGCGGAGCCGGCGGCCGGCACGGGCGCGCCCGAGGACCTCGCCGACGTGCTGACCATCGACCGCATCTCGCTCGAGATCGGCTACCGCCTCGTGCCGCTGGTGCAGGAGACCGGCGGCGGGCTGCTGGAGCACATCGCGCGCCTGCGCCGCAAGATCGGCCAGGAACAGGGCGTGCAGCTCCCGCCCGTGCGCGTGCGCGACAACGTGCGGCTCTCGCCCAACGTCTACCGCATCCTGGTGGGCGGCAGCGAGGTCGCGCGCGGCGAGGTCGAACCCGGCCTGTGGCTGGCGATGGACCAGGGCGGCGCGTCGGGCAAGCTCGAGGGCAAGAGCGGCAAGGACCCGGCCTTCGGACTGCCGGCGACGTGGATCGCGGCGGCCAAGCGCGACGACGCCGAGGCGCGCGGCTTCGCGGTGATCGACGCCGCCAGCGTGCTCGCCACGCACCTCTCCGAGACGCTGCACGCGCAGCTCGGCGAGCTCATCACGCGCGACGACGTCAAGGGCCTCGTCGAGGGCGTGAAGAAGACCGCGCCGGCGGTGGTGGAGGAGCTCGTGCCCGGGAAGATGAGCTACGGCGACGTGCAGCGCGTGCTGCGCGGCCTGCTGCGCGAATCCGTCCCGATCCGCAACCTGCCGGCGATCCTCGAGGCGCTCGCCGACGCCTGGCCGCGCGTCAAGGAGACCGACGCGCTGGTCGAGGCGGTGCGCCAGCGCCTGGCGCGCGTGCTGGTCGAGCGCCACGCCGACCGCGAGGGCACGCTGCATGCGGTGACGCTCGATCCCGAGGTCGAGGGGCGCCTCGCCGCCGCCCTGTCGGGCGGACGCGACGCCGAGGGCGCGGCGGCCAGCCCGGCCTGGCTGCACGCGCTGATGGAGCGCACCGCCGCCAGCGTCGCCCAGGCCGCCAAGGGCGGCAAGGACATCGTCGTCGTCGTGCGCTCGAACGTGCGCCGCTTCGTGCACGAGCTCGTGCAAGCGTCGATGCCCAAGGTCTCCGTGCTCTCCTACAACGAGATCCAGCCCGCACGCTCGGTCCGCACGGCGGCCGTCGTGCGCTTCGAGGAGGTCCGCTGATGGACACCGCACTGCAAGCACAGTCCGCTCCCCGCGCCGCCGCCACGGCTGCGCCCGCCGTCTACGAGCTGGCCCGCCGGCTCCTCTCCAACGGCGTCTCGCCCGGCCTCGCGCGGCGCATCGTGACCCGCGTCGAAGCGCTCTCCGGCCGCGGCGACCTGCGCCACCCGCTGGACCTGGCGGCCGACGTGATCGGCGCCTCGTTCCCGCGCGTCGTGCTGCGCACGCGCCGCGACCAGCCGGTCGCGCTCGCGCTGCTCGGCGCGCGCGCCGCGGGCCGCACGTCCCTGCTGCGCAAGCTGGTGCTGCGCATGCGCGACGCGGGACGCAAGCCCGCGGTCCTGGCCGTGCGCCAGCCGGGCTCGTCCAAGCCCGAGTGGCTCGCGGGCTGGCTGGACGAGATGGGCTTGAACGCGGAGGTGGTGGACGCGGGCGCCGCGCTGCCGCGGCGGGCGCTGCGCGGCGCGAGCCTGGTGCTCGTCGACGGAGCGGGGGATCCCGGGCGCGACGAGGAGATCCTGGCCGCGCTGGGCCGCGGCGGTCTCGGACGGCCGATCGCGGCGACGCGGGTCGCCGTCCTGGCCGCGGACGCCGCGCCCGAGCGCGTGCGCGCCGACGTGCGCGCGCTGCGCGGCCTGGCGCCGGACTGCAGCGTGCTGACGCGCATCGACCTGTGCGACGCACCCGCCGCCGCCTTCGAGATCTGCTCGGACGCGGGCCTGCCGGTCGCGTTCGCCTGCGACGGCGCGCGCGACGAGCGCCACCTCCACCGGCTCGATCCCGACCGCGCGGCGGATCTGTTCCTCAAGGGGAAGCTGTCGTGAGCGCCATCACCGCGACACGGCCGGCCGGAACGGCGGGCGCGCGATGCGTGCGCGCGCCGCTGATCTACGTCACCGGCGGGAAGGGCGGCGTCGGCAAGACCGTCCTGTCGGTCAACCTGGCCGCGGCGCTGGCGCGCGGCGGCGCGCGCGTGCTGCTGGCCGACCTCGACCTGGGCCTGGCCGACGCCGACGTCCTCCTGCGCCACTGCAGCGCGCGCGGCCTGCTGGACGTTCTGGCCGGCGGCGCGCCCCTCAAGGAGTGCGTCTCGGAGACGGCCCACGGGTTCGACTTCCTCGCCGGGGTCTCGGGCGAGCGGGCCTGGTCCGCGCTCGGCGACGAGCGCCGCGACGCCCTGCTCGACGGACTGCGCGACGTGGCGACGGGCTACGACCTGGTCGTCCTCGACGGCGCGTCGGGCATCGGCGAGGACGTGCTGGCGCTCGCCGCCGCCTGCGACCGCGTGCTGCTCGTGACGACGCCCGACCCGACGGCGCTGACCGACGGGTACGGCCTGCTGAAGGCGCTGCACGAGCGCGGCGAGGCGCTGGGCCCCGAGATCCCGACCCCCGAGGTCGTCGTGAACCGCGCGCGCGACCTCGTGGAGGCCGAGGGCACGGCGCAGCGCCTGCGCCACGTGGCCGAACGCTTCCTGGCGCGCTCGCCGCGCTGGGCCGGGTGGCTGCCCGAGTCCGTCCGCATCCACGCCTCGTGCCGCGAACAGCGGCCCTTCGGCGGCGAGCGCGGCGCCAGCAGCGCGCATGCGTGCCTCGATCAGCTCGCGGCGCGCTTCACGCGGTCGTTGCGCGCGGCGCACGGAGGGGCGCGATGAACAGCGACCTCCTGCGCCCCGGCGCGCCCGCCGTGTTCGACGTCGCGGCGTTCGCGCGCCGCCTGTTGATCGCCAGCGCGGCGGCCACGGGCCTGATCGGGATCCTGGCCGGCCGTCCGTTGCACACGGTCGCGTTCCGCGCCGGCGCCGTGCTGGTCGCGGGCTGGCTCGCGATCCACGTCGCGATCCTGGTGTGCCGCCGCCTGGGCGCCGGAGGTCCGCGGTGAGCCCTCTTGATCGATCCGTACGCGATCAGCTCGTCACCGAGCACGTGCCGCTCCTGCGGCACATCGCCGGCCGCATGAGCCTGCGCCCCGGCGTCGACCGCGACGACCTGGTCGGCTGGGGCATGCTGGGCCTGCTCGCGGCGGCCGATTCGTGGGACGAGACGCGCGGCGTGCGCTTCTCGACCTACGCCTACCCCAAGATCCGCGGCGCGATCCTGGACGAGCTGCGCCGCGCCGACGCGCTGCCGCGCGGGCGCCGCGAGGCCCTGCGCGACATCGAGCGGATCGCCGCCGAGCTGGAGCAGGAGCTGGGCGCTCCGCCCACGCCCGAGGAGATCGCCGCGCGGTCGGGCCTCTCCACCGACGCGGTCGACGAGCTGCTGGCGCTGGCGCGCGCCGCCTTCGAGACCTCGCTCGACGCCGAGTCGAGCGCGGGCCCGCTGGCGGCGCTGCTCGCCGATCCGCGCAGCGCGGATCCTGTGGGAACCGCCGAGTGGGAGGAGATGAAGCGCCTCCTCGCGGCGGCGATCCAGGCGCTGCCCGAGCCCGAGCGCACGGTGATCCTCTTGTACTACGCCGAGGAGATGATGCTGCGCGACATCGGCGAGGTGCTCTCGGTGAGCGAGTCGCGCGTCAGCCAGATCCATTCGAAGGCGGTGTACCGCCTGAACCGCGAGCTCGCGCTCGCACACGGAGTGAACCCCCGATGATCGATTCCACGGAACGCGCGCCGCAACGCATCCTGAAGCGCCGCGACACGCTCGGCGCGGGCGACGCGGCGCGGATTGCCGCCGCCGGCTCCGCGCCGCTTGCGCCGCTGCCCGGTGCCGAGCCGGCCGCCCCGCGCTCTGGAGCGAAGAGCGCGCGCGTCGTGCCGTCGGAGGGCGGCCCGACGCTGCTGGAGGTGCGCTGCTCCTGCGGCGAGATCACCCACGTCGAAGTGCAGCTCGGCGCCAACGCTGCCGAGGAGGTGAAACGATGAGAACGCTGCCGATCGCTGCGCTGCTGCTGTTGTGCGCCTGCAACCTGCCGAACCCGACCCGCCGTTCGCTGTTTCCCGCGGGCGAGGTCTCCGGTCCGCCCGCGCCGGCGGCGCAGCCGGCTCAGAAGCCCGCCGTCGTCGAGCGCACCGACGCGAGCCTCGTCCCGGCGCCGGCCCCCGGCAGCGTCGCGGTCGTCGAAGCGCCGTTGCGTCCGCTGGAAGGCGCGCCCACGGGCCGCGTCTGGCTGCTCGAGCTGTACCACGCGGCGCTGGCCGAGAAGGACGCGCTCGTGCGCCGCGGCAAGGAGCTCACACGCGAACGCGACGAAGCGCTGGCGCATGCCGCGCAGCTCGAGACCGCGCGCGCCGCCCTGGAATCGCGCTGCGCCACGCTGGAAGCCGAGGTGCGCACGCTCGAGGACCAGACGCTGGAGCTCGCGCGGCGCCTGGCCGCGGCGGAGATCGCCCGGCTGGAGGTGGAGAGGGCGCAGCTCGCGCGCGAACTCGCCGACAGCAAGGAGCGGCGTCCATGAAGCACCTGTGGCCTCTGGTCCTCGCCGCCTGCGCGGCCTGCTCGAGCACCCAGCGCACCGTTCCGTCGATCGGCACCGCGCGCGCCGTCGCCGAGTTCGCGACCTACGACATCCGGCGCGTCGGCCTGCTGCCGCCGGCCGGCGAGGGGGTCGACCCCGAGTTCTCGGATGCGCTGCGCGACGCGCTCGCGACGTCCTTCAGCGCCCAGACGCCCTACGAGCTCGTGATCCTGGGGCCGACCGAACTCGAAGCCGTCGGCCGACTCGACCCCGCGCGCACCGGCCGCACCCGTGCCGCGACCGTCCTCGAACTGGCGCGCCGCTCCGCGCTCGACGCCATCCTCACGGTGCGCGTCGTCGACCTGCGTCCCTACGAACCGGTGCGCCTGGGCCTGGAGGTCGACCTCGTGACGGTCGAGACGGGCCTCGTCGCCTGGTCGTGCCGCGTCCGCGTCGACACCGCCGACCGCACGACGCGCGAGGCGATGCAGGCGTGGCAGGAGCTGGTGCGCAGCGGCGGGGAGACGGAGAGGACCGTGGAGTTTTTCTCGCCGCGCCGGATCGCGGAGTTCGCCGCCGCGCAGGCTGCGCTGCTGCTGTGAGGCGGGAGGCCGGGCGGGAGGCGATCCGCGTGGCCTGAGTCCGTGCGCCACGCCAGGCGACCGGGTACGTCCGCGATCCGGCGCAGCAGGCTGCAGTCGAACGCTCGCCGTGCACGGACGCGGGTCGTCCCCGGCTTCGCTCCGCTCCCGACCCTGCGCACCGTCACCGGTGTCGGGGGTGCCGGCCGCCGCGAGCCGTCAGAAGGAGAGCAGCTTCTCGGCCGCGCGTTCCACGCGCTCCGTGCTCGCGAGCGTCCCCTGCGCGATCTCCGCGCGCACCCGGGCCACGTGCTCGCTGCGACGGGCCAGCTCGGCCGGCTCGGCGCCGGTGCTCAGGGCGTGGGAGGCGGCAGAAACCTCGACGCGGTCCACGTCGGCGCCCGCGGGGTGGCCCAGGCGGGCGCGGCGGGTCGAGGCCTCGGCGGCCTCGGCCGGGGTCCGCGCGTCGCGGGCCTCTTCGACGCGCTGTTCCTCGACCTCGTGGACGACCTCGGCGATCCGCTCGCGGTTGGGCCGCGTGAGGTCGATCACCTCTGCGATGCGGTCGACCTTCGCGGGTCCGACCTTGCCTTGTCCTCGATCGTGGATCTCCATGGCTGCTCCAGCCCTTGGGGGGGCGGAATCCTCTGGTGAGGTTTATCGGCCGACCGGGATTCCAAGTGAGCGCTTTTCGGACGGCGGGGGGTGGGGAACCTGACCGGAGACCGCCCCGGGGGGGGCGGAGAAGGCTGCAATCGCAATCTTAAATCAGCTTAAGATAATGACTTAGGGTATTGACTGATCGATCCCGGATCCCCCCCAAAAAATCGGCCGCAACGGGGGGGGTGCCGGCCCAGCGGCCGGGCCCATCCCGAGCCGGTCCGCTCCGCCCCATGCGCCCCGAGAGGAGCCTGCGGGGCACGGATCGATCCCTGCGCTTGCCTGGCGCGGGGCGGGAGGCGAGAACGCTGCGGCGTGGCGGATCTCCTCCTGGTCGACAACGACGAGCGCATCACCGAGCTGCTCGCCCTGTTCCTGCGGCGCTCGGGGCACGCGGTGCGCACGGCGCGGAGCTTCGCGCGCGCGCGCGACGAGTTGGCGCGGGCGCGGCCCGATCTCCTGCTCTCCGACCTGGACCTGGGCGCAGAGCGGGGCTTGGACGAGTTGCCGCGACTGTCGCGCGCGGGCCTGCTGCCGCCGACCATGGTCGTGTCCGGGTACCTGGATCACGCGAGCCAGCGCGAACTGGAACGCCTGCCGGAGTTCGTGGGCGCGCTGGCCAAGCCCTTCGACCTCCGCGAACTGGAGTCGCGGATCCGCGCTGCGCTGGAGCGTCCGCGCAGCGAGCCCGCTCCGGGCGGCGCGGAGGACGAAGGCTGGGTGGACGTCGTGCCGGAGGCGGGCGGGGAATGACGGATCTGCGTTGGACGACGGCCGGGGAATCGCACGGGCGCGCGCTCGTCGGGATCCTGGAGGGCGTGCCCTCGGGCCTGGAGCTCGACGTCGCGCGCATCGACCGCGAGCTCGAGCGCCGCCAGGGCGGCTACGGCCGCGGCGGACGCATGCGCATCGAGACCGATCGCATCGAGCTCCTGTCGGGCACGCGCGCGGGCCGGACGCTGGGTTCGCCGATCGCGCTGTCGCTCGTGAACAAGGACGCGACGATCGAGCGCATGCCCGTGCCGACGAACGCGCGGCCGGGGCACGCCGATCTCGCCGGTTGCCTGAAGCACGGCCACCGCGATCCGCGCGCCGTCCTCGAGCGGGCCAGCGCGCGCGAGACCGCGATGCGCGTCGCGCTGGCCGGCGCGGCGCGGCAGGTGCTCGAACGCTTCGGCGTCGAGATCACTTCTCACGTCGTGGCGCTCGGCGGGATCGAAGTCGACGCGGCCGCGGTCGAAGCCGGGTTCGGACTGGCGGTCGAAGCGCGCGCCGGGCGGCGCGACGCGTGCTCGTTCTACTCGCTCGATCCCGCCTTCGCGGACCGCGTCCGGCCGCTGGTCGACGCGGCGAAGGAGGCGGGGGACACGCTCGGCGGCGTGTTCGAGGTGCGCGCGCTCGGGCTGCCGCCCGGGCTGGGCAGCTACCAGAGCGGGCCCGAACGCCTGACGGCGCGTGTGGGCGGAGCGCTGTTCTCGATCCCGGCCATGAAGGGCGTCGAGTTCGGCCTGGGTTTCGAGGTCGCCCGTCGGCGGGGGAGCGAGGCCCACGACGCGATCGTCGCCGCGCCGGACGGCGCCGGTCCGCTCGGCAGCCGCTACCGCCGGGACACGAACCGGGCGGGGGGCCTGGAGGGCGGCATGACGACCGGGGAACCGCTGGTGGTCCGGGTGGCCATGAAGCCGATCCCGACCCTGCGCAAGGGCCTGCCGACCGTCGAGTTCGCCAGCCTGGAGCCGGTGGCGGCCACCTGGCAGCGCTCGGACGTGACCTCGGTGCCGGCCGCGAGCGTCGTAGGGGAGGCTTTGGTGGCGCTCGAGCTGGCCCGCGCCTTCCTGGGCAAGTTCGGCGGCGACTCCCTGGCCGAGGTCGAGCGCGCCTTCGACGGCTACCGCCGCGAGGTCGCCCGTCTGTGAGGGGCCGGGGGCGGTCGGGAAGGGTTGTCGGCGTTGGCCCTTGACGGGGACCTCGCGCACCGTATCCTCCTGCGCTCACTTCGCCGTCCGGCTCGTACCCGTCGGGGGTAGCCGCTGGTCTGCCGGGTGGGCCGCTGGGCCGTTGCCAGCGTAGCTCAATTGGCAGAGCACCTGATTTGTAATCAGGCGGTTGCGGGTTCGATTCCCGCCGCTGGCTCCAACGGGCGCCGCGAGGTGCCGCGCGCCGGACGGCGCGTGCGACGTTCCATCACAACGAGACCCTTCGAGGATGACTCAGGGAGCGATGCGCTCCCGCTGCGCGGCGCGAGCCGCGGCGCGGGGCGCGACGCGTTTGAACCGGAGCACCGAGCTCTCCCCGCGGCCGCGCGCCGTGGGGCGGGTGACCAGGCGTCGCCGCCGCGCGCGGCGCGCCGGGCACGCGAAGGGGGAGATTCCGGAGCGGCCAAACGGGCCAGACTGTAAATCTGGTGGCTTCGCCTTCGGCGGTTCGAATCCGCCTCTCCCCACCATCCCCCTCTGCTCGTCCAGCTCCGGCCGCGACGCGCGGCGCGGGACGGCTCGGCGCCCGAGACAATCGGGATCCCCTGCGGTCTCGCACCCGCGACCGGCACGGCTGGCGGATCGCGCCCCGGGAGCTGGCCTGGCACGGGAACGGCGCTGCGTGCAGCGCACCGTGCGCGAACAGCACCACGTGCGCGTGCACACGTGCGCGTGCAACCGTGCGGGTGTAACTCAATGGTAGAGTACCAGCCTTCCAAG
>CAZKIO010000020.1:0-39628 GCA_964552795.1 uncultured Planctomycetaceae bacterium | reverse complement strand
CGTGCGCGTGCAACCGTGCGGGTGTAACTCAATGGTAGAGTACCAGCCTTCCAAGCTGGTTGTTGCGGGTTCGAGTCCCGTCGCCCGCTCCAGCACGGACGCGCGCGCCAACCTCCACGCGCCACCGCGCGTCCTCCTCGAAGACACCGCGCTCACGGCTGCGGCGCGCGCGCCGCACCGCGCGCTGCTGTAGCTCAGCAGGTAGAGCACTTCCTTGGTAAGGAAGAGGTCACGGGTTCAATTCCCGTCAGCAGCTCCACTCCAACGATCGCGACCCGTTCTCAACCACAACACGAACCCACCTCCGCACCGGGCGACGCCCGCGCGGGGGACCCATCGACAGCGGGCCGGAACGGCCCGACGCAACCCAACCCACAACGAACCAGACCCCCGGACACCGTCGCCGCAAGGCTCCACGGTGGTCCACGGACGAGAAGGAGCCGAGAGGCCCCGCACCGGAGACCGGAGTAAGAGGAACCATGGCCAAGGAAGTCTTCCAGCGGACCAAGCCGCACGTCAACGTTGGCACCATCGGTCACATCGACCACGGCAAGAGCACGTTGACCGCGGCGCTCGCCGCGCGCTCGGCGGCCCGGTACGGCACGAAGGTCAAGTCGTACGCCGAGATCACCAAGGGCGGCACGGTCCGCTCCTCGGACAAGACCGTCACCATCGCGGCCTCGCACACCGAGTACGAGTCCGACTCGCGCCACTACGCGCACATCGACTGCCCGGGCCACGCCGACTTCGTGAAGAACATGATCACGGGCGCCGCCCAGATGGACGGCGCGATCCTGGTCGTGTCGGCCGCGGACGGCCCGATGCCGCAGACGCGCGAGCACGTGCTGCTGGCCCGCCAGGTCAACGTGCCCTACATCGTGGTCTTCCTCAACAAGGTGGACCTGGTCGACGATCCCGAGCTGCTCGAGCTGGTCGAGATGGAGATCCGCGACCTGCTCAACAAGTACAAGTTCCCCGGCGACAGCACGCCGATCATCCGCGGCCAGGCCAAGGCCGCCATGGAGGGCGGGCCCAAGGACGACGCGGCGAACGCCTGCATCGACGAGCTGATGAAGGCTCTCGACAGCCACATCCCGACGCCGCAGCGCGAGGTCGACAAGCCCTTCCTGATGTGCATCGAGGACGTGTTCTCGATCATGGGCCGCGGCACCGTCGGCACGGGCCGGATCGACCGCGGCGTCATCAAGGTCGGCGAGCCGGTCGAGATCGTCGGCCTGCGCGAGGAGATCATGAAGTCCACCTGCACCGGGGTGGAGATGTTCCAGAAGACGCTCGACCAGGGCCAGGCCGGCGACAACATCGGCATCCTGCTGCGCGGCGTCGAGAAGAAGGACCTCGAGCGCGGAATGGTCGTGGCCAAGCCGGGCACGATCACGCCGCACACCAAGTTCGAGGCCGAGGTCTACGTGCTCTCCAAGGAGGAGGGCGGCCGCCACACGCCGTTCTTCTCGGGCTACCGTCCGCAGTTCTACTTCCGCACGACGGACGTGACCGGCACGGCCAAGCTGATGGGCGGCGCGGAGATGTGCATGCCCGGCGACAACGTGAAGATGGAAGTCGAGCTGCTGACGCCGATCGCGATGGACGAGCAGCTGCGCTTCGCCATCCGCGAGGGCGGCCGCACGGTCGGCGCGGGAGTCGTCACCAAGATCCTGAAGTGACCCGGATCGCCGGGCGCGCCTGAGCGGGCGCGTCCGGGCGGGGCGCGCCGCGGCGAACCCGCGGCCGCCCGGTCCGCACCCCGCCCGATCCCCAGACCGCACGATCCACAGACCGCCCGATCCACAGCCCGGACGCGACCATGAAGATCAAGGAACGCTTCGTCTACCTCGAGTGCACCGAGTGCAAGAACCGCAACTACACGACGCACAAGCGGCTCAAGGCGACCTACAAGCTCGAGAAGGCCAAGTACTGCCGCTTCTGTCGCAAGCACGTGCCCCACAAGGAGAAGAAGCTCTGACCCCGCGCGGGTGAGGGACGACTTCCCAAGGAGCCGAGGAACCCAAATGGCCTACAAGCAGGATCAAGGACGCTACGCACGCCTGGCTGCGTTCTGGTCGTTGGCCATCCTGATCTTCTACGGCTGCACGTCGCTGTACACGGAGCTGATCGGGCGCTTCAAGCAGACGCTGGGCGTCCCGCTCGTCAAGGAGCTGCCGCGCATCCCGGTGCTGGGCCTCTCGCTCAACGCGGCGATGCTGATCACGACCGTGGTCCTGCTGGGCTCGGTCCTCGTGCTGTACCGCTACCTCGAGCGCCCCAAGAGCGCCGACATCCTGATCGACACCGAGGCCGAGCTGCGCAAGGTCACCTGGCCCACGATGCCCGAGGCCATGCGCTCGTCGGTGGTGGTGATCATCTGCGTCCTGTTCCTCATGGCCTTTCTGGCGGGCGCCGACTGGGTGCTGGGCAAGTGGGCGGACCGCCTGCTGCTGGGAGGCTGACCATGGTCATGCGCTGGTATTTCGTCCGTTGTCAGTCGGGTCGCGAGGACAGCATCGCGAAGAGCTCGCTCCTGCGCCTCAAGATCGCCGGCGTGCAGGAGCTCGTGCCGCAGGTGCTCGTGCCCTTCGAGCGCGTCACCGACCTCAAGAACGGCAAGAAGCGCGTCAAGAACAAGAAGCTCTACCCGGGCTACCTGATGGTGCAGGCCGACCTCGACGACACCGAGGACGCGCGCGTCCTGAAGGCGCGCGGCACGCTGCGCGAGGTCGACGGCCTGGGCGACTTCCTGGGCAGCCGCGGCGAGGCGTCGCCGCTCAACGAAGCCGAGGTCTCCAAGATCCTCGCGCGGATGTCCGACACCGAATCGCGCCCGCAGGTCACCATCGGCCTGCACAAGGGCGACATGGTCAAGATCAAGTCCGGTGCCTTCGACGGGTTCGACGGAACCGTCGACGAGGTCAACCCCGAGAAGGGCAGCGTGAAGGTCGTCGTGACGATCTTCGGCCGGCCGACCCCCGTCGAACTGGAGTACTGGGAGGTCGAAGCGGTCTGACGCGCCCTCCGGCGCGTGCCAGCCAAGGCTGACCGCGAGACCCCACGAGAAGAGACATGGCCAAGGAAATCACCGGCAAGATCAAGCTGCAGTGCCCCGCGGGGCAAGCCACGCCGGCGCCGCCGGTCGGCCCCGCGCTGGGTTCGCACGGCGTCAACATCGCGGCGTTCGTGAAGCAGTTCAACGACGCGACGCGCGCGCAGCAGGGACTCATCATCCCGGTCGAGATCACGGTCTACAAAGACCGGACCTTCGACTTCATCCTGAAGTCGCCGCCCGCCTCCGTGCTGCTCAAGAAGGCGGCCGGCGTCGAGAGCGGCGCGGCCACCGTCGGCACGCAGACCGTCGGGAAGGTGACGCGCAAGCAGGTCGAGGAGATCGCCAAGACGAAGATGGCGGACCTCAACTGCCGCGACATGGCCGCCGCCATGAAGATCATCGAGGGCACCGCCCGTTCGTCGGGCATCAAGGTCGAGGGCTGAGTCCATGGTCAACCGCAGCAAGAGGTACCTGCAGGCCGCGGCCAAGGTCGACGGCAAGCGGATCTATCCTCCGAACGAGGCCCTCACGGTCATCAAGAGCCTGCCGGCTCCCAAGTTCGACGAGACGATCGAGATCGCCGTGCGCCTGGGCATCGATCCCAAGAAGACCGACCAGCTCGTGCGCGGCGCGGTGTCGCTGCCCAAGGGCCTGGGCAAGAAGGTGCGCGTCGTGGTCTTCGCCGAGGGCGACAAGGCCGAGGCGGCCAAGGGCGCCGGCGCCGACGAGGTCGGATCGGGCGACCTGGCCGACAAGATCCTGGGCGGCTGGACGGACTTCGACATCGTCATCGCCAGCCCCGACATGATGAAGCACGTCGGCAAGCTCGGCAAAGTGCTCGGCCCGCAGGGCAAGATGCCCAGCCCCAAGTCCGGCACGGTCACGCCGGACGTCGGCAAGGCCGTCACGGAGTTCAAGGCCGGCAAGGTCGAGTTCCGCACCGACGCCGGCGGCAACGTGCACGCGCCGCTGGGCAAGCGCAGCTTCACGGTCGAGGACCTGCAGGCCAACCTGAAGGCCTTCCTCGATCACATCTCGACCTTGCGGCCGCCCGCCGTGAAGGGCGAGTTCCTGCGCAAGATCTCCATCTCCTCGTCCATGGGCCCCGGCGTGATGATCGCCTGGGAGGTGACGCATGCCTAGTCTGGTCAACAAGCTGGTCGTCAAGGACCTCGCGTCCGCCTTCCAGGGCGTCGACGCGATCCTGCTGGTCTCCTACGCCGGCCTCGACGCCAAGCAGAACGAAGGCCTGCGCAACCAGTTGGCGGCCAAGGGCTGCGAACTGCGCATGGTGCGCAACGCGCTGGCGCGCATCGCGCTGGCGGAGCGCGGCTTCGAGATCGCGGCCGACGCGCTCTCGGGCAACATCGCGGTGGCGTTCGGTTCGACCGAATCCATCGTGCACGCTGCCAAGGTGTTCACCTCGCCCGAGACCAAGAAGCTCGGCAAGGTCGAGTTCCGCGCCGGCGTCTTCGACGGCAACCTGCTGGCCGCCGCCGATTTCCAGGCGCTGGCCGACGTGCCCGACCGCGCCACGCTGCACTCCAAGCTCCTGGGCTGCATCAGCGGTCCCGCGCGCGGCCTGGCCGGCGCGCTCCAGGGGCTGCCCTCCGGACTCACACGCGTGCTGAACGCGCGCGCCGGTCAACTCGAGAAGTCGGGCGCCCCGGCTACCTCCTGAACTCATCCCGTCGCCGCCGCGCGGGTGCGGCGACGCGGAACCAACCACGCACCCGATACCGCCATCCCTGGCCGAAGAGGATTGATCCATGTCTGAAACCAACGTCGTCGAACTCGAGCCGGACCTGCAGGCCATCGTGGCCAAGCTGGACGGCCTCACCCTGCTGCAGGCCTCGAAGCTCGTGAAGCACCTCGAGGGTCACTGGGGCGTCAGCGCCGCGGCCCCGGTCGCCGTGGCCGCCGCCGGCGGCGCCGCCGCTCCCGCCAAGGAGGAGAAGACCTCCTTCGACGTGATGCTGGAGGCCTCGGGCGACAAGAAGATCGAGGTCATCAAGGTGGTCCGCGCGATCACCGGCCTGGGCCTGAAGGAAGCCAAGGACCTCGTCGACGGGGCCCCCAAGCAGGTCAAGGCCGGCCTCGCGAAGGACGAAGCCGAGCAGGTCAAGAAGCAGCTCGAGGACGCCGGCGCCAAGGTCAAGCTCACCTGAGCGGACCGGCCCGGAGCCCGGGGTCGCGGACCTCGTCCGTGCCGGGGACTTGCAATCTCCGTTCCCATCAGCGATGGTGGGCGGGATGCGGGCCCCCGAGCGCGGCGGCGAGGCCCGCCCCCGCTGGCCCTGGACCTTCGTCCCCATCCGCGCACGCTTCCTGGCGCGCACTCCCGGAACGGAGTCCGCGCTTCGCCCATCCAGCAGCCGCACACCGCCCCAGTGTTCGGATGCCCGTCCCGCCCTGCCGCCGTCGCGCGGCCGGGCTCCTGAATCCGATCCGCGCCCCACCGAGGTCGAGTCCGCCAACCGCTCGTCCGGGATCCCAGCCTGAGCGATCCGGAGCTTGGCGTCGCCACCGCCCATGACCCAGACCACCGCCACCGTTCGCAAGTTCGGCCGGTTCCCGGCCATCGTCGAACTCCCCGACCTGGTCGAGATCCAGACCCGGGCCTACTTCGAGTTCCTGGCCGCGGAGATCCCGCAGTCGCAACGCCAGCCGCAGGGCCTGGAGTCGCTGCTGCGCGAGATCTTCCCGATCTACTCGTACGACAAGACGATGTGCCTCGAGTACGTCGGCTACGAGCTCGGCCGGCCGCGGTACACGATCGACGAGTGCCGCAAGCTGCGCCTCTCGTACGGCTACCCCTTCAAGGTGCGGCTGCGCCTGATCCGGCCCGAGCCGGTCGAGGAGGAGGTCTACCTGGGCGAGATCCCGATCATGGTCGGGGGCGGCGAGTTCATCATCAACGGCTCCGAGCGCGTGATCGTCAGCCAGCTCCACCGCTCGCCGGGCGTCGACTTCAGCTACGACCAGTCGAGCGCGGGCGACAACCGCAAGCTCCACTCGTGCTGGATCATCCCCGAGCGCGGCTCGTGGGTCGAGATCAACGTCACCAAGAAGGAGACGCTGTCGGTCCGCATCGACCAGTCGGGCAAGTTCTCGGCCGTGACGCTGCTGCGCGCGCTGTCCGAGTCGCTCTCGACCGACCGCGACATCCTGCGCCGGTTCTACAAGACCGAGAGCGTCAAGAAGAGCAAGACGCAGTCGCAGAACGCCTTCGCCAAGGCCATCACCGACCGCATCGCGGTGGGCGACGTGGTCGTGCTGAAGACCGGCGAGGTGCTGGTGCGCTCGGGCATGCCGATCTCGGAGAGCTCGGCCCTGGAGATCGCCGCCAGCGACCTGGGCGAGGTCGAGGTGATCGACGCCGACCCGCGCGGCCTCGACATGCTGATCGTGAACTCGCTGCACGAGGATCCGACCAAGAGCCACGAGGAGGCGCTGCTCAAGATCTACAGCCGCCTGCGTCCGGGCAACCCGGTGCAGCTCGAGAAGGCGCGCGAGCTGTTCCACGAGAAGTTCTTCGACGCCCAGCGCTACCGCCTGGGCCGCGTCGGGCGCTTCCGCCTGAACCGCAAGTTCGGGCTGGAGACGGGCGAGGACGTGCAGGTCCTGCAGGCCGACGACTTCATCCACTGCATCGCCTACATCCTCGACCTGCGCTCCGGCAAGGGCGAGATCGACGACATCGACAACCTGGGCAACCGCCGCGTGCGCACCATCGCGGAGCTGGCCGCGGACGAGTTCCGCAAGGGCCTGCTCAAGCTGCGCCGCACCGCGCAGGAGCGCATGAACATGGACAGCGGCGCGGAGTCCGTCAGCCCGCGCACGCTGATCAACTCCAAGACGTTCTCCAGCGCCGTCGAGTACTTCTTCGGCCGCAGCGAGCTCAGCCAGGTCGTCGACCAGGCCAACCCGCTGTCGCAGCTCACGCACGAGCGGCGCCTGTCGGCGCTGGGCCCCGGCGGCCTGAACCGCAAGCGCGCCGGCTTCGACGTGCGCGACGTGCACCTCTCGCACTACGGGCGACTGTGCCCGATCGAGACGCCGGAGGGCAGCAACATCGGCCTGATCAGCTCGCTGGCGATCTACGCCAAGCTGGACGACTACGGCTTCCTGACCGCGCCCTACCGGCGCGTGAAGAACGGCAAGCTGACCGACGAGGTCGTGTACCTGCGCGCCGACGAGGAGACGGGCCTGGTGATGTCGCCGGCTGACGTCGACATCGGCAAGGACGACACGATCGTGGGCGAACGCGTGCTGGCGCGCCGCAACGGCGACAACATCGAGGTGCCGCCCAGCGAGATCGACTACGTCGACGTGGCGCCCAACCAGATCATCGGCGTGTCCGCCGCGCTGATCCCGTTCCTCGAGCACGACGACGCCAACCGCGCGCTGATGGGATCGAACATGCAGCGCCAGGCCGTGCCGCTCCTGCGGCCCGAGGTGCCGGTCGTGGGCACGGGCATGGAGCTGGCGGTGGCGCGCAACTCGAGCCTGCCGCTCTACGCGCGCAAGGCCGGCACCGTGCGCTACGTGGACAGCCGCGTCATCGTCGTGGGCGACGAGGAGTACGAGCTCACGAAGTTCCGCGGCATGAACGAGCGCACGACGCAGAACCACGTGCCGCGCGTGCGCGAGGGCCAGGAGGTCAAGAAGGGCCAGCTCCTGGCCGACGGCGCCTCGACCTCGGCCGGCGAGCTGGCGCTGGGCAAGAACCTGCTCGTGGCCTTCATGCCCTGGGACGGGTTCAACTACGAGGACGCGATCCTGGTGTCCGAGCGGCTGGTGCGCGACGACGTCTTCACCTCGATCCACATCGAGGAGTACGAGGTCGAGATCCGCGAGACCAAGCTGGGCAAGGAGGAGTTCACGCGCGACATCCCCAACGTCGGCGAGAAGGCCCTGGCCAACCTGGACGACTCGGGCATCGTGCGCATCGGCACCTTCGTCGAGGCCGGCGACATCCTGGTCGGCAAGGTCGCGCCCAAGAGCAAGAGCGAGCTGACGCCCGAGGAGAAGCTGCTGCACGCGATCTTCGGCAAGGCCGGCGTGGACGTGAAGAACGCCAGCCTGACCATGCCGCCGGGCACGCGCGGCGTGGTGATCGACGCGCAGAAGTACAGCCGGCGCGTCAACCTGACCGACGCCGAGCGCAGCAAGGCGCTGGCGGTCATCCGCGACGCGGAGCGTGACTTCCTGAAGGCGCTGCGCGACAACACGATCGGCATGCTGCGCGAGGTCAAGGCCGCGCTGGGCGCGGACATCGTCGACGAGCTGACCAACCAGGCGGCGACGATCGACGACACCGCGACCTACGACGAGCTGCGCCGCGTGAAGCTCTTGTGCCAGCGCTCCAGCGAGGACTGCCCGGTCAAGGACAAGCGCGAGAAGGCGCTGGCCGCGATCAACGAGTACACCGCGCGGATCGAGGCCAAGGAGACCGAGAAGAACAAGATCGTCAACCGCCTCTCGCGCGGCGACGAGCTGCCCACCGGCGTGCTGGAGAAGGTGATGGTCTACGTCGCCACCAAGCGCAACCTGTCGGTGGGGGACAAGATGGCCGGGCGCCACGGCAACAAGGGCGTGATCTCGAAGATCTGCCCGATCGAGGACATGCCGTACCTCGAGGACGGCACGCCGGTCGACATCGTGCTCAACCCCCTGGGCGTGCCCAGCCGCATGAACGTCGGCCAGATCCTGGAGACGCACCTGGGCCTGGCCTGCCACCGCCTGGGGCTGCGCGCGCACACGCCGGCCTTCGACGGCGCGAGCGAGGAGGAGATCGACTCCCTCCTGGTCGAGGCCGGCCTGCCCTCGGGCGGCAAGTTCACGCTGTACGACGGGCGCTCGGGCGTCTCCTTCGAGCAGAAGGTGACGGTCGGGATGATGTACATGCTGAAGCTGCACCACCTGGTCGACGAGAAGGTGCACGCGCGCGCGACCGGGCCGTACAGCCTGATCACGCAGCAGCCGCTGGGCGGCAAGGCGCGCTTCGGCGGCCAGCGCTTCGGCGAGATGGAGGTCTGGGCGCTGGAGGCCTACGGGGCCGCCGCCATCCTCCAGGAGCAGCTCACGGTCAAGTCCGACGACGTGGACGGCCGGACGAAGATCTACGAGTCCATGGTCAAGGGGCTCAACATCCTCGAACCGGGCACGCCCGTGTCCTTCGAGGTGCTCACGAACGAGATCAAGGGGCTGGGGCTGAACATGCAGCTCCACAAGAAGGCGACTGCGACGCTCTAGGAGGCGACATGGCCGACCTGATGTACAACCGTGTCAATGACTACGGCAGCGTGACGATCTCGCTGGCGAGCCCCGAGGACATCCGCTCGTGGTCGTACGGCGAGGTCAAGAAGCCGGAGACCATCAACTACCGCACCTACAGGCCCGAGCGCGACGGCCTGTTCTGCGAGCGCATCTTCGGTCCCGAGAAGGACTGGGAGTGCTTCTGCGGCAAGTACAAGGGCATCAAGCACAAGGGCATCGTCTGCGACAAGTGCGGCGTGATGATCACGCACAGCCGCGTGCGCCGCAAACGGATGGGCCACATCAACCTGGCCGCGCCGGTCGCGCACATCTGGTTCTTCAAGGCCATGCCTTCGCGCCTGGGGAACCTCCTGGGGATGAAGGTCTCGAACCTCGAGCGCGTCATCTACTTCCAGGATTACGTGGTCGTCGACCCCGGCGACACCAAGCTCGAGCCGCTGCAGCTCCTGACCGAGGAGGAGTTCCGCCAGGCGCGCGCCATGTACGGCGCGGAGTTCGACGCGGACATGGGCGCCGAGGCGGTCAAGAAGCTGCTGCGCCGCCTGGACCTGCAGAAGCTCTCGGAGGAGCTGCGCGAGGACCTGCTCTCGACCAAGTCGAAGCAGAAGATCAAGGACATCATCAAGCGCCTGCGCACGGTCGAGATGCTGCGCGACTCGGCCCAGAACGCCGAGTTCATGATCCTGGACGTGATCCCCGTGATCCCGCCGGACCTGCGCCCGCTGGTGCTGCTCGATTCGGGCAACTTCGCCACCAGCGACCTGAACGACCTGTACCGGCGACTGATCAACCGCAACAACCGCCTCAAGAAGCTGCTCGACCTCAACGCCCCCGAGGTCATCATCCGCAACGAGAAGCGGATGCTGCAGCAGTCCGTCGACGCGCTGTTCGACAACGGCCGCTGCCGCCGCCCGGTGCTGGGCAGCTCGAACCGCCCGCTCAAGTCCCTGACGGACATGATCAAGGGCAAGCAGGGCCGCTTCCGCGAGAACCTGCTGGGCAAGCGCGTCGACTACTCGGCGCGCTCGGTGATCGTCGTCGGCCCCGAGCTGCGCCTGCACCAGTGCGGCCTGCCCAAGAAGGTCGCCCTGGAGCTGTTCCAGCCGTTCATCATCCGGCGCCTCAAGGAGCTGGGCCTGGCCGACACGATCAAGTCGGCCAAGCGCATGCTCGAGCGCCGCGACGAGGAGGTCTGGGACATCCTCGAGGAGGTCATCCGCGACCACCCGGTGCTGCTCAACCGCGCGCCGACGCTGCACCGCATGGGCATCCAGGCCTTCGAGCCGGTGCTCATCGAGGGCAACGCCATCCGTCTGCACCCGCTGGTCTGCGGCGGCTTCAACGCCGACTTCGACGGCGACCAGATGGCCGTGCACCTGCCGCTCAGCTACGAGGCGCAGATCGAGGCGTCGACGCTGATGCTGTCGACGAACAACGTGTTCTCGCCGGCCAACGGCGCGCCGATCATCTCGCCCTCGCAGGACATGGTGCTGGGGCTGTACTACCTGACCAAGTCGCCGTCCCTCGGCGAGGAGAAGCCCAAGCGCTACGCCTCGCTGCAGGAGCTGTTCCTGGCCTACGGACACGCCGACACGCGCACGCACCGCGCGGTGCAGGTGCGCATGGAACCCGGGCGCCTGGTCAAGCAGAGCCCGAACCTGCCGCCGGTGCCCGTCGGAGAGGACGGCAAGGTCCAGGACGGCGCGAAGCGCAGCCCGGTGACCACCACGGTCGGCCGCGCGCTGTTCAACGACTCGCTGCCGGCCGGGATGTACTTCTACAACTACGAGCTGACCAAGAAGGGCATCCAGGAGCTGATCTCGGACTGCCACCGGCTGCTCGGGCGCGACGCCACGCTCAAGCTCCTCGACGACCTCAAGGACCTGGGCTTCAAGGCCGCCACGCGCGCGGGCCTGTCGTTCGGCAAGGACGACATCTGCATCCCCGACAGCAAGACCAAGATCCTGTCCGAGACCCAGAAGGAGATCGACAAGGTCGAGAAGGCCTTCCAGAAGGGCGTCATCACCGAGGGCGAGCGCTACCTCAAGATCGTCGACCACTGGACGCACGCGCGCGAGCGGGTCGGCGAGGACCTGATGAACGTGCTGCGCGAGGACTTCGACGAGCAGAGCGGCTACGTCAACCCGATCTACTGCATGGTCACGTCGGGCGCGCGCGGCTCGATCGACCAGGTGCGCCAGCTCGGCGGGATGCGCGGCCTGATGGCCAAGCCGTCGGGCAAGATCATCGAGACGCCGATCAAGGCCAACTTCCGCGAGGGCCTCAAGGTGCTGGAGTACTTCAGCTCCACGCACGGCGCGCGCAAGGGTCTGGCCGACACCGCGCTCAAGACGGCCGACGCCGGCTACCTGACGCGCAAGCTGACCGACGTGGCCCAGAACGTGGTGATCACGGTCGAGGACTGCGGCACGCTCAACGGCGACCACAAGACCGTGGTCTACAAGGGCGAGAAGGTCGCGCTGTCGCTGGCCAAGTCGATCCGCGGCCGCGTGGCGCGCGACACGATCATGGACTTCGTCAACGACGAGGTGATCGTGCGCGAGGGCGAGCTGATCACCGAGGACATCGCCGAGCGCATCGAGAAGCACGGCTACGACAAGATCCGCGTGCGCAGCCCGCTGTACTGCGAGGCTCCGCTGGGCGTGTGCGCGCGCTGCTACGGCATGGACCTGTCGCGCGGCACGCTGGCCGAACGGGGACTCGCCGTGGGCATCATCGCCGCGCAGTCGATCGGCGAGCCGGGCACCCAGCTCACGATGCGCACGTTCCACATCGGCGGCACCGCCAGCCGGTCCGTCGAGGAGTCCGAGCGCAAGGTCAAGCGCGAGGGCCGCGTGGTGTTCACGAACCTCAAGGTCGTGCGCAACACCTCGTCCAAGGACGTCGTGCTCAACCGCAACGGCGAGATCTGCCTGCTCGACGCGCGCGACCGCGAGATCGACCGCTATTCGATCCCCGTCGGCGCCGAGATGATGGTCAAGGACGGCCAGCAGGTGAAGCCGGGCGAGGTGCTCTGCCGCTGGGACCCGCACAACGTGCCGATCCTGGCCGAGTTCGGCGGCACCATCCGCTACGAGGACCTGAAGGACGGCAAGACGCTGCGGGTCGAGCGCGACGCGCGCCGCGGCGCCATGCGCAAGCAGGTCATCGAGCACAAGGGCGATCTGCACCCGCAGCTCGTGCTGGAGGACAAGAACGGCCAGCCGCTGGCGATCTACCCGATCCCCGAGCGGGCCTACATCGAGGTCGAGGACGGGCAGAAGATCCACGCCGGCGACCTGATGGCCAAGACCGCGCGCGAGGCGGCCGGCACGCAGGACATCACCGGCGGCCTGCCGCGCGTCACCGAGCTGTTCGAGGCGCGCCGTCCCAAGGATCCGGCCGTCACGGCCGAGGTCGAGGGCGTCATCGAGCTGGGCGACAAGAAGCGCGGCAAGCGCACCATCATCGTCAAGGCCCTGGGGCCCAAGGGCGAGGTGCTGCAGCAGGTCGAGCACGCCGTGCCGCAGGGCAAGCACCTGCGCGTCCACAAGGGCGACGACGTGCGCGCCGGCGACGCGCTGGTCGACGGACCGCTCGACCCGCACGACATCCTGCGCATCCGCGGCGAGAACGCCGTGCTGGAGTACCTGCTGAAGGAGATCCAGAACGTCTACCGCAGCCAGTCGGTCGGCATCGACGACAAGCACATCGAGATCATCCTGGCGCAGATGACGCGCAAGGTTCAGGTGCGCGACCCGGGCAACTCCGAGTTCCTGCCCGGCGCGGTCGTCGACAAGTTCCGCTTCCGCCGCGAGAACGAGCGCCTGAAGAAGGAGCGCAAGAAGGCCGCCAGCGGCGAGACCCTGCTCCTGGGCGTGACCAAGGCGTCGCTGTCCTCGGAGTCGTTCATCTCCGCCGCGAGCTTCCAGGAGACCACCAAGGTCCTGACCGAGGCGGCGATCGCCGGCCGGCGCGACTACCTGGTGGGCCTCAAGGAGAACGTGATCCTGGGCCACATGGTCCCGACCGGGACGGGCTTCCGCGACCACTACCGCACGCGCGTGAAGAAGAACATCGACTTCGGCGACATCGGCGCGCGCGTGTCCTTCACGGCGACGACGCCCGACGCCGAGATGGAAGCCCTGCTGTCCGGGCCCCTGGGCGGCGACCGCTCGGCGGCCGGGATGGTGCTGGCCGCGACCGGGTCGGACGGGTCGAACCAGTCCGGCTCCGGCCCGGCGTCCCGCTCCAGCGGGGCCGCCAGCCAGGCGGCCGACGAGGACGACGACTGACCGCCCCGGTCCCCGCGGGGCCCCGGCCCCGCGGCGGACCTTGACCGCTGGACCGCACCCGCTACACTCCTCGCCCCCCGTGCCTGCCCGGACGAAGCTCCGGGCGTGCCCCTCGGCCGCGACCGCGCGGCGCCCGACAGAGAATCGCATGCCGACCGTCAACCAACTCGTGCGTCATGGCCGCAGGCCGGTCAAGAACCGCTCGAAGTCGCCCGTCCTGGACGAGTGCCCCCAGCGGCGCGGCGTCTGCCTGATCGTCAAGACGCAGACGCCCAAGAAGCCCAACTCGGCGCTGCGCAAGGTGGCGCGCGTGCGCCTCTCCAACGGCAAGGAGATCACCTGCTACATCCCGGGCGAGGGCCACAACCTGCAGGAGCACTCGGTGGTGCTCGTGCGCGGCGGCCGCGTGCGCGACCTGCCCGGCGTGCGCTACCACATCCTGCGCGGGACGCTCGACGCCTCGGGCGTCGACGGCCGCCAGCAGGGCCGCTCGAAGTACGGCGCCAAGCGCCCCAAGACCAAGAAGTAGAGCCGCCAGGAAGCCCCGCCATGCCCCGGAACTACAAGTCGACCGCCGTGCTGCTGCGCGCCGATCCCAAGTTCGGATCGATGCTCGCGACGAAGATCATCAACAAGCTGATGCTGGACGGCAAGCGCAGCACCGCCCAGGCGATCTTCTACGAGGCGATCGAGATCGCCCACAAGAAGCTGCCCGAGGTCGAGGACCCGGCCGAGATCTTCAACCGCGCGATCGAGAACGCGCGCCCGATGGTCGAGGTGCGCAGCAAGCGCGTCGGCGGCGCCAACTACCAGGTGCCGCGCGAGGTCAAGCGCGCGCGCCAGCAGTCGCTGGCGATCCGCTGGCTGGTGGACAACTCGCGCAAGAAGAAGGGCAAGCCGATGGCCCAGAAGCTGGCCGAGGAACTGGCCGACGCCTTCAAGGGCACGGGCACCTCGGTCCAGTGGAAGGAACAGGTCCACAAGATGGCCGAGGCCAACAAGGCCTACGCGCACTACGCCAACCACTAGGCCGGCCGCGCGCCGACCACGGAACCCAGAGCCCGTCCGGCCGGCGCCGCGCGGGCTCTGCGCTTTCTCGCGATGCCTCTCGACGTCCTGATCCTGCGCGATCCGCGCGAGTCCACGAAGAAGTGCTCCCTGACGCCGCTGCGCGGTGTGCCGGGCGTGCGCTTCCTGAGCTGGCGCTTCGACCGGCGCTTCGACGTGGGGCGCCGCGTGCTGCTGCATCCCGACGGCGAGGAGCTCGGTCCGGCCGACGCGGGCCAGCCGCTGCTGCTCATCGACTGCGCGTGGCGGCGCCTGCCGTCCTTGCTGGCCACGTGCGACGGCGAGTTGGTCCACCGGCGCTTGCCGCCGCTCGTGACGGCGTACCCGCGCCGCAGCCTGGTCTTCGAGGACCCCGAGCGCGGTCTGGCTTCGATCGAGGCGCTGTACGCCGCGCTGGCGTTGATGGGGGACGTGCGGCCCGAGCTCCTGGCGGACTACCGCTGGAAGTCGGAGTTCCTGGACGCGAACCCGGCGCTGCGCTGAGCGCGGATCCAGCCGGCCGGCGCGGGCTTTCGCGGGCCGGATGCGGATGGGGGTGTATCCTCCCGCGCCATGGACCTCGCGCGCGTCCGCAACTTCGGCATCGCGGCCCACATCGACGCGGGCAAGACCACCGTGTCGGAGCGGATCCTCTTCAATTCGGGCGTCGAGCACCGCTTCGGCAACGTCGACGAAGGCACGACGGTCCTGGACTGGATGCAGGAGGAGCGCGAGCGCGGCATCACGATCACGGCGGCCGCGACGTCGGTGCCCTGGCGCGAGCACCGGCTGAACCTGATCGACACGCCGGGCCACGTCGACTTCACGGTCGAGGTCGAGCGCTCGATGCGCGTGCTCGACGGCGCGGTGCTGGTGCTGGACGCGGTGATGGGCGTGCAGGCGCAGTCCGAGACCGTGTGGCGCCAGATGAAGCGCCACCGCGTGCCGTACCTCGCGTTCGTCAACAAGCTCGACAAGATCGGCGCCGACTTCCTGCGCGTCATCGGCGACCTCAAGCGGCGCCTCGGAGCGCCCGCGGTCCCCGTCCAGTACCCGCTGTACGTCGCGGCCGACGTGTCCGGCGGGCGCGCGCTGCGCGCGCTGGTCGACCTCGTGACGCTGGAAACCTGGGAGTTCGACCCCGACAGCCGCGAGGCGCGGCCGACGCGCGGGGACCTGCCGGCCGACGCTCGCGACGAGGTGCTCGTCTTGCGCGCCGAACTGCTGGAACTCCTGGCCGAGGACGACGAGGAGCTGCTGCAGGTCGTGGTGGAGGGGCGCGAACCGCAAGCCGAGGCCTGCCTGCGCGCGCTGCGGCGCCGCACGATCGCCGGCACGCTCGTGCCGGTGCTGTGCGGCTCGGCGCTGCGCAACTTCGGCATCCACCCGCTGCTGAACGCGGTCGTCGACCTCCTGCCCTCGCCGCTCGACGTGCCGCCGATGCAGGGCAAGCATCCCGAGACCGAGGCGCCGATCGAGCTCGCCACGCGCGCCGACGTCGATCTCGCCGCTCTGGCCTTCAAGCTGCAGGCCCTGCCGCACGGCGACCTGACCTTCGTGCGCGTGTACTCGGGCAAGGTCGCGCCGGGCGACTCCTTGTGGAACCCGCGCACGCGCAAGTTCGAGCGCGTGGCGCGCGTCCTGCGCATGCACGCGCAGTCCGGGGAGGCGCTCGAGGGCGCCGGCGCGGGCGACATCGTCGCGCTCACCGGCCTGAAGCACACGGCGACGGGCGACACGTTGTGCGCGAAGGGCGCGCCGGTCGTGCTCGAGCCGCTGGTCTTCCCCGATCCGGTGCTCTCGCTCGTGATCGAGCCGGCGTCCTCGGCCGACCGCGACAAGCTGCGCGCCGCGCTGCAGCGGATCGAGCACGAGGACCCGACCTTCCACCTCCGCGAGGACGCCGAGACGGGCCAGTGGATCGTGTCGGGCATGGGCGAACTGCACCTGGAGGTCGCGCGGCACCGCCTGGAGTCCGAGTTCAAGGTCGCCGCCCGCGTCGGGACCCCGCGCGTGGCCTACCGCGAGGCGCTGCTCGCGGGGGCGCGCGGGTCGGGCCGCGTCGAGCGCCAGGTCGGCGGCAAGGACGTGTTCGGGGCGGTCGACGTCGAGATCGTCCCCGACCCGGAGCTGGAACGCGCCCGGATCGAGTTCGGGCCGGCCTGCCCGGTCCCACAGGGCTTCCGGCGCGCCGTGACCGAGTCGCTCGCGCTGGAGGCCCAGACCGGGCCGCGCTTCGGCTTTCCCATGGTCCACCTGGCCGTCGCCGTGACGGGGGGCGCCTCCGACCCGCGGCGCGACGCCGAGTTGGGCTTCGTGCAGGCCGCCAGCCAGGCCCTGCGCAACGCCCTGGCGGCCAGCGAGGTGGGCCTGTTCGAGCCGCTGATGGCCTTCGAGATCCAGACCCCGGCCGAGTTCGCCAGCGGGATCATCGCCGACCTGAACGCCCGCAAGGCCGAGGTGGGGGAGGTGCTGTCCGAAGGCGGGTTCCGCACGATCCGCGGCAGCGTGCCGCTGTCGCAGATGTTCGGGTACTCCACGGCCGTGCGCTCCCTGTCCCAGGGCCGGGCGGGCTTCTCGATGACCCCGGCCGGCCTGCGCCACGTGCCCGAGAGCGAACTCGAGGCCCGCGGGCTGGTCTGGCGCTGAGACGGTACTGTCCCGGCCCGTTGTGCTTTTCCGGGCGGGCGTCCAGGCAGGTCTTCCACCCGGCCCCGCGACGGGCATCCCGCGGGAGGCTACCGGGTGTCGCAAGGGGGGGGCCGGACCGGCCGTCGCCCCCGGGCGTCCATCCCGAGCGCGTCGCGGGTCGGTCGTACGCCGCATCACCCGCCCGGCCGAGCGGCCCGTCGCGGGGCTGCGCGGGCTCGGCGGCCGGCATCCGGAAGGCACAACGGGCTGGGACAGTACCCGCGCGGCGTTGACGAGGGGTGCGCGCGCGGTTAGAGTCCTCGCCCCTTTCCGCCATTCCCGCGCCCGGCGCGCGGCCGGCGGAGGCGACCCCCCGAACACGACCACCGCTCGCGCTGCCCTCGACGGGCCCGGCGGCGGACCGCACGCACGAACCGCACGCACCTGCCGCACACTACATGAAGGACAAGATCCAGATCCGGATGGAGGCCTACGATCACGAAGCCCTCGACCAGTCGGGGCTCGAGATCGTCGACACCGCCAAGCGGACCGGCGCCCGCGTCGCGGGGCCGATCCCGCTGCCGACGCGGATCGAGCGCTACACGGTCCTGCGCTCGCCCTTCATCGACAAGAAGTCGCGCGAGCAGTTCGAGATCCGGACGCACAAGCGACTCATCTACATCTCGGAGCCGACCAGCCAGACGGTGGACGCTCTGAGCAGTCTGAACATGCCTGCGGGCGTGGACATCCGCATCAAGGCCTGACGGCCGAGAGCGCGGGGCCGCATGCGCGGCGCCGCGTGGGAGCAGGGCGGCGCGGCCGTCCGGTCCACGACGCAGACGATTCTTTTCCACCTCTGGGTGACGGGAGCGCGGTACCGCGCGCCGGCATGGCCGGCGCAACGCGCTCCCAACGGCACGCAGCGTTCACCGCTCGGCACGTCGGACTCGTCGTCCGCGCGCCGTCCGGCGGGACTGCGCGCCGCCGAGTGGCCAGGCGTCAAGGCCGCCCGATGGGGGCGCCACCTGGTCGAACCGGTGAGCACATGGGAGTTCGAGGCATCATGACGCTGATCCTAGGACGCAAGCGCGGAATGACTCAGCTGTTCGCTGAGGACGGCACGGTCACGGGAGTGACCGTCGTCGAGGTCGGTCCGTGCACGGTCACGCAGGTCAAGAACCGCGAGCGCGAGGGCTACGACGCCGTCCAGCTCGGGTGGGGCGCCACGTCCGACAAGCGCGTGCGCAAGCCGCAGCTGGGCCTGTTCAAGAAGATCGGCGTGGCCCCGCAGCGCTTCCTGCGCGAGGAGCGCCTGACCGCTCCCGCCGACAGGAAGGTCGGCGACACGATCCAGTGCGACGTGTTCAAGGTCGGCGACATCGTCGACGTGATCGGCACCACCAAGGGCCGCGGCTTCGCGGGCACGATCAAGCGCCACGGCTTCGGCCGCGGGCCCGAGACGCACGGCTGCATGAACGTGCGCCAGCCCGGCTCGCTGGCCAGCAAGCGCATCGGCAAGGTCGTCAAGGGCAAGCGCCTGCCCGGCCACTACGGCGACGAGCGCCACACGTCCAAGAACCTGCGCGTGGAGAAGGTCGACACCGAGCGCAACCTGCTCTACCTGCGCGGATCGGTCGGCGGACCCTGCAACGGGTTCGTCGAGGTCTGCACCGCGCGCACCGGCTACCCGGCCAAGAGGCAGGCCTGAGGGCCGCGGAGGGCACAGCGATGAAGATCCAGAGTTACACGGGTGGCAAGCTCGGCACGGCCGAGTTCGACGCCGCCCCCTTCGGCGAGAAGGTGCTGTTCCGCACGCTCAAGGACGCCGTGGTCATGTACCACGCGAACTCGCGCCAGGGGACGGCCAAGGTCAAGGGCCGCAGCGAGGTGCACGGCTCGGGCAAGAAGCCCTGGAAGCAGAAGCACACCGGCCGCGCGCGCGCCGGCGACAAGAAGTCGCCCCTGTGGCGCGGCGGCGGCACGGTCTTCGGGCCGCACCCGCGCGACTTCTCGTACCACATGCCGCGCACCGCGCGCCGCGTCGCGCTGCGCACGGCCATGCTGGGCAAGCTGCGCGACTCCGAGGTCGTGGTCGCCACGCTGCCCAAGCTCGACAAGCCCTCGTCCAAGGCCGTGCGCCAGCTCCTGGCCGACCTGGGGACCCCGCGGCACGCGCTGGTCGTCCTGTCCGAGCCCAACCCCAACGTCTGGAAGTCCTTCCGCAACTTCCCCGGCGTCACCGTGCGCACCGCCGCCGAGCTGAACGCGCGCGACGTCGTGACGGGCGGAACCGTGATCGCCGAGAAGGCCGCGCTGGAAGCGCTGGCGCAGCGCGTCGGCCGTGGCGCAGGAGCACAAGCGTGAGCAGCCTCGACCACCTCTACCAGATCGTGAAGGCGCCGGTGGTGACCGAGAAGGCCACCGACGACCAGCAGAAGCGCAACGCCTACACCTTCCATGTGCCGGTCCAGGCCAACAAGGCCGAGATCCGCGAGGCGATCCAGCGCCTGTTCGAGGTCAAGGTGCTGTCGGTGAACACGCTGCGCGTCACGCAGAAGGTGAAGCGCCGCGGCTGGGTGGCGGGCCTCTCGCCCGCCTGGAAGAAGGCCATGGTGACGCTCCAAGAGGGCGACACGATCGAGATCCTCTGAGCGCGCGAAGGAAGAGACCATGGGCATCAAGAGCTATCGACCCACATCCGCCGGCCGGCGCTTCGGCACCGTCCTGGACTACGCGGAGCTGACCCGGCGCACGCCGGAGAAGAGCCTGCTGGAGCGCATCAGCCGCACCGGCGGCCGCAACAACCACGGCCACCTGACGCGGCGCCACCGCGCGGGCGGCAACAAGCGCATGTACCGGAAGATCGACTTCCGGCGCGACAAGGACGGCATCCCGGCCAAGGTCTTCTCGATCGAGTACGACCCCAACCGCTCGGCGAACATCGCGCTCCTGCACTACGCCGACGGCGAGAAGCGCTACATCATCGCGCCGCTGGGCGTGACCGTGGGCCAGACGCTGATGTCGGGCCCGGGCTCGGACCCCACGCCGGGCAACTCGATGAAGCTGGCCGACATCCCCGTCGGCCTCGAGATCCACAACATCGAGCTGCAGCCGGGCCGCGGCGGCCAGTTGTGCCGCTCGGCGGGCTCGGTCTCGCAGCTCACCGCGCGCGAGGGCGACCACGCGATCCTGACGCTCAGCTCGGGCGAGCTGCGCAAGGTCAACGTGCAGTGCCGCGCGACGATCGGTCGCGTCGGCAACACCGACCACCAGAACGTCAGCCTGGGCAAGGCCGGCCGCAAGCGCCACATGGGCCACCGCCCGACGGTGCGCGGCACGGCCATGAACCCGGTCGACCACCCGATGGGCGGCGGCGAAGGCCGCACGGCCGGCGGACGCCATCCGTGCTCGCCCTCGGCGGTGCTCGCCAAGGGCGGCAAGACGCGCCGTCCGGACCACCCGACGGACAAGTTCATCCTGCGGCGCCGCAAGGCGGGCAAGCACCAGAAGTGAGAGGGCGCTAGGGAAACACGACCATGGCACGCAGTCTCAAGAAAGGCCCGTTCATCGACGACCACCTGGCCCGCAAGGTCGAGGTGCAGAAGAAGAGCGGCAAGCGCGATCCGATCACCACCTGGTCGCGACGCAGCACGATCCCGCCCGACTTCATCGGGCACACCTTCCTGGTCCACAACGGCCGGCACCACATCAAGGTCTTCGTCACCGAGGACATGGTCGGGCACAAGCTGGGCGAGTTCTCGCCCACGCGCGTGTTCCGCGGCCACACCAACCGCAAGGAAGACACCAAGCCCGGCGGAGGTACCCCGTGAGCGCCGACCGCGAGTTCACCGCCAAGCACCGCTTCGCGCGCATCACGGCCCGCAAGGCCGGCCTGATCGCCACGCTGATCCGCGGCCGCAGCGTCAACGAGGCGCTGGAGCTCCTGCAGTTCACGCCCAACCGCGGCGCCTCGTTCTTCCTCAAGGTGCTGCGTTCGGCCGTGGCCAACGCCAGCCAGGACGAGGACGTGAACGTCAACCGCCTGTACGTCAGCGACGCGCGCGCCGACGTCGGCCCGCTGCTCAACGACCGCCTGCGCTGGCGACCGGGCCCGCAGGGCCGCGCCATGCCGTTCGCCAAGCGGCTCAGCCACCTGACCGTCCGGGTGCGCGAGGTCTCCGAAGAACCCCTGCCGGCCGGGAAGGGCTGAGGGCACACACCATGGGACAGAAGATCCACCCGACCGGCTTCCGCCTGGGCACCATCGAGCCCTTCCGCTCGCGCTGGTACGCCAAGAAGAAGGACTTCGGCAACCTCCTCCTGGAGGACAAGAAGATCCGCGACCACGTCACCAAGGACTTCAACTCCTCGGGGATCCCGCGCATCGAGATCGAGCGCACCTCCGACGCGGTCCACGTCGTGATCTACACCGCGCGGCCGGGCGTCCTGGTCGGGCGCAAGGGCGTGCGCGTCGAGGAGCTCAAGAAGGACCTGCAGAAGATCACCGGCGGGACCGTCCACCTGACGCTGCAGGAGGTCAAGCGCCCCGAACTGGAGGCCAAGCTGGTCGCCGAGGGCGTGGCCGAGGCGCTCGAGAAGCGCATGGCCTACCGCCGCGCGACCAAGCGCGCGATCCAGACGACGATGCAGTCGGGCGCGCGCGGCATCAAGATCGAGCTCAACGGCCGACTGGGCGGCGCCGAGATGGCGCGGCAGTCCAAGGAACGCGAGGGCCGCGTGCCGCTCTCGACGCTCCAGGCGCACGTCGACTACGGCACCGCCATCGCGCGCACGAGCTACGGCGTGATCGGCGTGAAGGTCTGGCTCTACAAGGGCGACATCGAGCGCGGGAAGATGATCGACTTCCGCTCGGTCACCGGGTCCTCGTCGCGCGCCGAGCGCGCGCGCCGCGGCAGCCCGCGCCCGCAACCCGCGCGTGAAGCGCGCACGGAAGGAGCATCCTGATGGCACTCATGCCCAAGCGGACGAAGTTCCGCAAGGTCCACCGGGGCCGGCTCAAGGGCGAGGCGACGCGCGGCAATCGCGTGGCCTTCGGCGACTACGGCCTGCAGTCGCTGGACTACGCCTGGCTGCCGGCCAAGACCATCGAGGCCGGCCGCGTCGCCGCCAGCCGCGCCACCGGCGGGGCCGCGCGCGTCTGGATCCGCGTGTTCCCGCACAAGCCCGTCACGTCCAAGCCGGCCGAGGTGCGGATGGGCAGCGGCAAGGGCGAGGTCGAGTTCTGGGCGGCCGAGATCAAGCCCGGTTCGATCATCTACGAACTCGGCGGCGTCACCGAGGAGAAGGCGCGCCTCGCCTTCAACCGCGTGGCGCACAAGATGCCCATCCGCGTCAAGCTGATCCGCCGCCTCCCGTCGACCTGAGACCGGCCCACGCCCAGCCCCCACACGCACCCATGAAGATCGACGAGATCCGCGGCAAGAACCCCGACGAGCTGGAGTTCGAGCTGAAGAAGCACCGCAAGGAGCTGTTCGACATGCGCTTTCGCTCCGCCACGCAGTCGCTGCAGAACCCCGCGGCGATCCAGCAGTTGCGGCGCACCATCGCGCGCATCCAGACCATCGCGAACGAACGCACCCAGAACATCCGCGGCGGCGACCGCCGCGGCAAGGCCGGCCAGAAGTAGCGCCGGGCGAATCCCATGACGACCACACGCAACCGCCGACGCATCGTGGAAGGCGTCGTGACGAGCGAGAAGATGGCCAAGACCATCACCGTCCTCGTCACGCGCACCTACCGGCACGCGAAGTACGGCAAGTACCTGCGCAAGCACAAGAAGTACCACGCTCACGACGAGCGCGGCGAAGCCCACGTGGGCGACCGCGTCGAGATCGAGGAGTGCCGGCCCATGAGCCGTCTCAAGCGCTTCCGCCTGCTGCGGGTGGTCGAGGCCGCCCTGCCCGCCGGCCAGATCGACTTCAACCCCGAGGGAGGCGTGTCGTGATCCAGATGCAGACGTTCCTGGACGTCGCCGACAACACCGGCGCCAAGCTCGTCCAGTGCATCAAGGTCCTGGGCGGCACCCACCGGCGCTACGCCGGCCTGGGCGACGTCATCGTCGTCAGCGTCAAGAAGGCGCTGCCGGGATCGGAGCTCAAGGCCGGCACGGTCGCCAAGGGCGTGATCGTGCGCTGCAAGAAGAACACGCGCCGCGCCGACGGCTCGTACGTGCGCTTCGACCAGAACGCGCTGGTGTTCGTGGACCCCGAGGGCAACCCCAAGGGCACGCGCATCTTCGGCGCCGTGGCGCGCGAGCTGCGCGACCGCAACTACATGAAGATCATCTCGCTCGCCCAGGAGGTGGTGTGATGAAGATCCGCCGTGGGGACACCGTGGTGGTCATCAGCGGCAACGACCGCGGCCGCCAGGGCGTCGTGAAGGAGGTCCTGCGCTCCGCGGGACGCGTGGTGGTCGAGGGCGTCAACGTGCGCACCAAGCACAAGAAGCCCGACGCCAAGAACCAGAAGGGCGAGCGCGTGCAGAAGGAGATCGCGATCCACGCGAGCAACGTCATGCACGTCGACCCCGAGACGAACAAGCGCACGCGCCGTGCGCCGGTCCGCGTCGAGAAGAGCCAGGCGCGCGCCGAGAAGGGCAAAGGTCGCTGAGCATCATGGCCAAGGTCGAAAGCATCCAGCCCCGGCTGAAGGTGAAGTACGACACCGAAGTGCGCGGGCGCCTGCGCGAGCGCTTCAAGATCGAGAACGACAACGCGGTCCCGCGCCTCCTGAAGATCGTCATCGACATGGGCGTCACGGGCGCCGTCGAGAACAAGGCGCGCGTGGACCAGGCCGCCAAGGACCTGGCGATCATCGCCGGCCAGCGCCCGGTCATCCGCAAGGCCAAGAAGGCCATCTCGGGCTTCAAGCTGCGCGAGGGCATGCCGATCGCCTGCAAGGTGACGCTGCGCCGCCAGCGCATGTGGGAGTTCGCCGACCGCCTGATGAGCGTCGTCCTGCCGCGTATCCGCGACTTCCGCGGCGTGAAGGACAAGCTCGACGGCCGCGGCAACTACACCCTCGGCCTCTCCGAACAGTCGGTGTTCCCCGAGATCGACTTCGACAAGATCGACTTCCAGCAGGGGATGCACATCACCTTCGTGACCACGGCCGGGACCGACGAGCGCGGCCACGCGCTGCTCAAGGAACTGGGGATGCCGTTCCAGACCCGCGAGACCAAGGGCAAGGGGAAGAACTGAGCCATGGCCAAGACAACCTGGATCGTCAAGTGTTCGCGCAAGCCCAAGTTCAGCACCCGGGCCTACACGCGCTGCACGATGTGCGGCCGCGCGCGCGCGGTCTATCAGAAGTTCAAGATCTGCCGCATCTGCCTGCGCGAGCTGGCGCACCGCGGCGAGATCCCCGGCATGCGCAAGGCCTCCTGGTGAGCCGGCACGGAGCACAAGCATCATGACCATGACCGACCCGATCGCCGACATGCTCACGCGCATCCGGAACGCCAACCGGATCCAGCGCGCGAAGGTCACCATGCCCGCTTCCAAGGTGAAGCAGGGCATCGCCCAGGTCCTGAAGGAGGAGGGCTTCATCGCCGACTTCTCCGTGGAGCCTGCGCAACCGACCGCACAGCTCGTGCTGCGCCTCAAGTACGGCGAGAACGGCGAGTGCGTGATCCGCGCCATCGACCGCGTCAGCAAGCCGGGTTGCCGCGTCTACACGCCCTCGACCGGGCTCAAGCCGATCGTGCGCGGCCAGGGCATCCAGATCCTCTCCACGCCCAAGGGCATCCTCTCCGACCGCGCGGCGCGCCGCGACCAGGTCGGGGGCGAGGTCCTCTGCAAGGTCTACTGAGCCATGTCGCGCATCGGGAAGAAACTCATTCCGGTCCCCACGGGCGTCACCGTCACGCGGGCCGATCGCAAGCTGACCGTCAAGGGGCCCAAGGGCGAGCTCCAGATGACCCTGCGACCCGAGGTCGAGGTCGCCATCGAAGGCGGCAACGTCGCGGTGACCACGCCGGGCGAGGACGTCCAGAGCACCACGCGCGCCTTCCACGGCATGACGCGCGCCCTGATCAGCAACATGGTCGAGGGCGTGACCCGCGGCTTCGAGAAGAAGCTCGAGATCCAGGGCGTCGGCTGGAACGCCGCCGCGCAGGGCAACAAGGTCGTGCTGAACATCGGCTTCAACAAGCCGGTCACGGTGGTCGTGCCCAAAGGCATCACCGTGGGCACGCCAGACCCGACCAACATCGTCATCTTCGGTGCCGACAAGCAGGCCGTCGGCCACCTGGCCGCCTCGATCCGCAAGCGCCGCCCGCCCGAGCCCTACAAGGGCAAGGGCATCCGCTACAAGGACGAGGTCGTGCGCCGCAAGGCCGGCAAGAGCTTCGGGAGCTGATCCGAGCCATGAACACCCTCTACGTGAAACAGATCCGGCGGCAGCGGCGCGCGCGCCACGTCCGCGCGCGCATCCGCCGCACCACCTTCCTGCCGCGGCTCTCGGTGAGCCGTTCGCTGAAGCACATCTCCGCGCAGGTGATCGACGACGCGACGGGCAAGACGCTCGCCCACGTCACCAGCGCCGCCAAGTCGCTGGCCGAGTCCCACAAGGGCAAGACCAAGACCGAGCGGGCCAAGCTGATCGGCGCCGAGATCGCCCGCAAGGCGCGCGCCGCCGGCATCGAGGCCGTCGTCTTCGACCGCGGCTCCAACCGCTACCACGGGCGCGTCAAGGCCCTGGCCGACGCCGCGCGCGAGGGCGGCCTGAAGTTCTGAGCGCGCGACCCGCGCACGCACCACCGACCAGCGAGCACAAGCAAGCATGAAGCCCATCATCCGATTCCTCGACGGCATGGAGATCGGCGAGGTCCAGAACCTCACCGAGGCCCTCGTCAAGGTCAACCGCTCCGCCTGTGTCGTGAAGGGCGGCCGGCGGTTCTCGTTCTCGGCCCTGTCCGTCGTGGGCAACAAGGAGGGCGTCGTGGGCTACGGCTACGGCAAGGCCCGCCAGGTCCCGGGCGCGATCGAGAAGGCCGCGCGCGACGGCCGCAAGCACCTGATGCGCGTGCCGCTCACGCAGAGCGGCACGATCCCGCACGAGGTGCAGGGCATGTACTGCAGCGCGCTGGTGCGCATGCTGCCGGCCTCGCCGGGCACGGGCATCATCGCCTGTCCCTCGGTGCGCGCCGTGTGCGAGAAGGCGGGCATCCGCGACATCCTGACCAAGTCGTTCGGTTCGACGAACCCGATCAACCTGGTCAAGGCCTCGCTGCACGCGCTGTCGCTCCTGCGCACGCAGGAACAGGTCGCCGCCCTGCGCGGCATCGAGATGAGCCACTCGGCCTGAGCGCCGGGAACAGCGACCAGGAAGCATCCATGGACATCAAGACCGTCACGGGCAAGGGCACGCGTTACGAGCGCCGCCGCCGCATCGGCCGCGGGCCGGGCAGCGGGCTGGGCAAGACCTCGGGTCGCGGCCACAAGGGCTGGGGCCAGCGCTCCGGCACGAGCCGCCGTCCGGGCTACGAGGGCGGGCAGATGCCGATCTACCGCCGCGTGCCCAAGCGCGGGTTCACCAACGCGCGCTTCACCACGACCTACACCGTGATCAACGTCGAACTGCTCAACGCGTTCGAGGACGGAGCTACGGTCGACCTCGAGGCCGTCCTGGGCCGCGGCCTGACCAGCAAGGTCTCGTCGCTGTTCAAGGTGCTGGGCAACGGCAAGCTGGAGCGCCGCCTGACGGTGCGGGCCCAGAAGTTCACCGCGTCGGCCATCGAGAAGATCAAGGCCGCCGGCGGCAGCGTGGTCGTGCTCGACGAGCGCGGCCGCGAGCCCGCGGCCGAGGCGGGCGCCTGAGGGCGGGCGCCCCGTAGGGACCAGAAGACGTGCAAAACTCCATCCTCCAGCTGTTCAAGGTCGAGGAGACCCGCAACCGGATCTGGGCCACGCTGCTCCTGCTCTTGGCCTACCGGACGGGGTTCCACGTGCCCATCCCCGGCATGGACCCGGAGTTCCTGAAGCGGCACCAGGACCAGGGCTCGCTGTTCGGCCTGATGAGCGCCTTCTCGGGCGGGGACATCGGCAACACGACGCTCTTCTCGCTGGGGATCATGCCCTACATCTCGGCGTCGATCATCTTCTCGATGCTGGCGAAGGTCTCGCCGGCGATCGAGGCCATCCAGAAGGAGGGCCCCGCCGGCCAGAAGAAGATCAACCAGTGGACCCGGCTGGCGGTCGTCCCGATCGCGCTGATCCAGGCGCTGTTCATCTACACCGGCGTGTTCCTGCGCGATCCCTCGCTGATCGCCGAGAACATGCGCGGCAGCCCTTTCGTGCTCGGCCTGATGGTGGTGCTGTCGCTGCTGGCCGGCGCGCTCCTGGTCATGTGGATCGGCGAGCTCATCACCGAGTTCGGCGTGGGCAACGGCGCCTCGCTGATCATCATGGCGGGGATCGTGGCGCACATCCCGGCCGCGCTGCACCAGTTGATGGTCATCGACGCCGGCGAGTTCTGGCAGACGTTGATGACCCTGTCGCTGATCTGGGCCGTGACCGTGATGGTCGTGGTCTTCATCCACAAGGGCGCCAGACGCGTGCCGATCCAGTACGCGCGCCTGTCGCGCGGCAACGTGGCCTACGGCGGCCAGCGCCACTACCTGCCGCTGAAGGTCAACATGGCCGGCGTCATGCCGATCGTGTTCGCGTCGGTCGTGTTCATCATCCCGGCGCTGGTCTTCGACTGGATCGGGCTGACGCAGTTGAAGGACGTGTTCAGCACGCCGACCGGGTTCGTGCACGTGGCGAGCTACGTGGCCCTGGTGTTCTTCTTCTGCTTCTTCTGGAACCGGCTGATGTTCCAGCCGACCGAGATCGCGGACAACCTGCGCGAGCACGGCTCGTTCATCCCCGGCATCCGGCCGGGCGCGCGCACAGCCGAGTACCTCGACAGCGTCCTGACCCGCATCACCATGGCCGGCGCGGCGTTCCTGGCGCTGATCGCGGTCCTGCCGTCGTTCGTGACGATGGGCAGCTCGATCCCGATGGACATGCGCTACTTCCTGGGCGGGACCTCGGTCCTCATCACGGTGGGCGTGGCGCTGGACCTGGTCGACCGCCTGAACGCGGCGCTGGTCATGCGCAACTACGACGGCTTCATGAAGTCCTCGGGGCCGAGTTGGACCCGCGGCGGCGAGAAGGCCAAGGAACCGAAGTGACCCGTCGCGTCCTCGTACTGCTCGGTCCGCCCGGCGCGGGCAAGGGAACCCAGGCCAGCCGCCTCTCGGCGGACCTGGGCCTGCCGCACGTGTCGACCGGCGACCTGTTCCGCGAGCACCGTGCTCAGCGCACGGAACTGGGCCGGCGGGCGCAGGAGTACATGGACAGCGGCCGGCTCGTGCCCGATTCGCTGGTGCTCGACATGCTGTTCGACCGCGTCGCGCGGCCGGACTGTGCCGAGGGGTTCCTGCTCGACGGCTTCCCGCGCACGATTCCGCAGGGCGAGGCCCTCGAGGCGCGCCTGGGGAAGGAGGGGCGCGTGCGCGTGCTGCACCTCGTCGTCGACGACGCCGCCGTCGTGGAACGCCTGACGGGCCGGCGCACCTGCCAGGGCTGCGGCCAGATCTTCCACGTGCGCACCTCGCCGCCCAAGGTGGCGGGGCGCTGCGACCGCTGCGGAGGCGCGCTGATCACGCGCACCGACGACGAGCCGGCGACCGTCCAGAAGCGCCTCGCGGTGTACCGCGAGCAGACGCAGCCGCTGGTCGAGTTCTACACGCGCCGCGGGCAGCTCCAGGAGCTGCGCGGCGACGGCAGCCCCGCCGAGGTCTACTCCGCCCTGCGCCAGGCCGCGGCCGGCATGGAGGCGGCGTGATGGCCAAGGAGGAGCCGATCACCGTGGAGGCGATCGTGACGGAGTCCCTGCCCAACGCGCGCTTCCGCGCGCGGCTGGAGTCGGGCCACGAGATCCTGGCGCACGTCAGCGGCAAGATGCGCATGCACTACATCCGCATCCTGCCCGGGGACAAGATCACCGTCGAGATGTCGCCCTACGACCTGACCAAGGGCCGGATCGTCTGCCGCGGCGAGCGGCGCAGGAGGGAAACCAGATGAAAGTACGAAGCAGCGTCCGACGCATGTGCGTCCACTGCAAGATCGTCCGGCGCCGAGGCGTCGTACGCGTGATCTGCTCGGATACGCGCCACAAGCAGCGCCAAGGCCGTTGATCACCGTGAACCCGAACAGCACCAGCCACGGAGCCTGATACAGATGCCGCGTGTCATCGGAGTCGACATTCCCCCGAACAAGCGCCTCGAGATCGCGCTGACGTACATCTACGGCGTGGGCCGGACGACGGCGCAGAAGGCCTGCGCGTCGCTCAGCCTCGACCCGGGTGTGCGCGCGCGCGACCTGACCGAGGAGCAACTGGCCAATTTGGCGAACCACCTGCAGAAGGAGTTCCTGGTGGAGGGCACGCTGCGGCGCACCGTCGCCGCGGCGATCACGCGCCTGCGCGACATCGGCTGCTACCGCGGCCTGCGCCACCGCCGCGGGCTGCCCGTGCGCGGCCAGCGCACGCGCACCAACTCACGCACACGCAAGGGGCCGCGCAAGACCGTCGCCGGCAAGAAGTCCGTCAAGGGGATGAAGTAGGCCATGGCCAAAGCCGCCAAGAAGAAGGTTCGTCGCATCGCGTCGCGCGGAGTCGCGCACGTGAAGGCGTCGTTCAACAACACGCACGTCACCGTCACCACCAACAACGGCGAGGTCGTCTCGTCGGGCTCGGCGGGCACCGTCGGGTTCAAGGGCACGCGCAAGAGCACGCCGTTCGCCGCCCAGCGCGCGGGCGAGCGTGCCGCCGCGGGCGCCATGCGCCTGGGGGTCAAGGAGGTCGACGTGCTGGTGCGCGGCGCCGGCTCGGGCCGCGAGTCCGCGGTCCGCGCCCTGGCCAACTCGGGCCTCAAGGTCCTCTCGATCGAGGACATCACCCCGCTCCCGCACAACGGCTGCCGCGCCCGCAAGAAGCGCCGCGTCTGATCGCCTGACCGCGCTCGACCGCCAGAACAGGAACCCAGAATGTCCCGCATCATCGACCCCAAGTGCAGACTGTGCCGCCGAGAGGGCATGAAGCTCTTCCTCAAGGGCCAGCGCTGCTTCACCGAGAAGTGCGCCGTCTCCCGGCGCGACTACCCGCCGGGCGTGCACGCCCAGAAGCGGACCAAGGTCACCGAATACGGCGTGCGCCTGCGCGAGAAGCAGAAGCTCAAGCGCATCTACGGCGTCGGCGAGCGCCAGTTCAAGCTGTACTTCCAGGAGGCCGAGCGCCTGTCCGGCAACACCGGCGAGAACCTGATGGTGCTGCTCGAGCGTCGCCTGGACAACGTGGTCCTGGCCTGCGGGTTCGCGCTCTCGCGCAACCACGCGCGCCAGCTGATCAACCACGGGCACCTGCGCGTCAACGGACGCAGGGTCGACATCTGCTCGTACCAGGTGCGGCCCGGCGACGAGGTCGTGGCCGGCACGCGCGAGAACACCCGCAAGATGGTCGGCGAGGCGCTGGAGGTGAACAAGTCCCAGAGCATCCCGGCCTGGCTGTCCGTGCAGAGCGACGTCCTGACCGCCAAGGTCGTGGGACTGCCGCGCCGCGAGGACGTCCCGCACCCGATCCAGGAGCAGCTCATCATCGAGCTCTGCTCGAAGTGACCCGACCACAGGCGCGCGCAGTGGGGCCCGACGGCTCCGCGCGCGGCCGCTCTCCAGATGAGTCCGCCCCCGCGCCGCACGAGGCCGCGGCGTGAGGGGGGCTCGCAAGGGGCGGCCGGCGTGCACGCGCCACACCCGCCGGAACGAGGCCTCACCGGAGAACACGACACATGAGAATCCGCTGGCGCAACTTCGAACTGCCGAGCAAGGTCCAACCCGACGCCGAGACGCTGACGGCGACCTACGGCCGCTTCGTGATCGAACCCTTCGAGCGCGGCTTCGGCCACACCATCGGCAACGGCCTGAGGCGCGTGCTCCTGTCGTCGATCGAAGGCACCGCCGTCGTGGCCGTGCGCATCGACGGCGCGGCGCACGAGTTCGACTCGCTCGACGGCGTGTACGAGGACGTCACAGACGTGATCCTCAACCTCAAGCAGCTGCGCATCGCCTACGAGGGCGCCGAGGAGATCACCTGCCGGATCGAGAAATCCGGCAAGGGCGCCATCACGGGCGCCGACGTGATCTGCTCCGGTGACGCCCGCGTGGCGAACCCCGATCTGCACATCGCGACCCTGACCAAGGACCGCGCCTTCCGCGTCGAGCTGCGCGTGCGCACCGGCCGGGGCTACGTGCCGGCCGAGGAGAACGCTTCCGAGTTCCAGCAGCTCGGCACGATCCCCGTGGATTCGGTGTTCTCGCCCGTCCACCGGGTGCGCTACTCGATCGAGGCCACGCGTGTCGGCAAGCTGACCAACTACGACCGGCTCGTGCTGGAGATCTGGACCGACGGGACCGTTTCGCCCGAGCTGGCGCTGGTCGAGTCGGCCAAGATCTACCGCAAGCACATGAACCCGTTCGTCCTGTACGGCACCAGCCGCGACCGGGATCTCGTCGCGGACAGCCCGGAGACGTCGGAGTACAACGAGCGCAACCGCGCCAACAGCCAGATCGCCGACACGCTGGCGCTGCCCATCGCGGACCTCGAGCTGTCCGTGCGGGCGCGCAACTGCCTGGACGGCGCCAACATCCAGACCCTGGGAGACCTCGTCAGCATGAGCGAGAACGAGGTCATGAACCTGAAGAACCTCGGCAAGACGAGCCTGACCGAGATCAAGACCAAACTGTCCGAGCGCGGCTTGTCGCTCGGCATGAACGCGTAGGCTGCGGCCTGACGCGCCCAACCGAGGACGCTCCCATGAGACACCGCTGCGCAGGCAACCGGCTCGGACGCACGACCGAGCACCGCAAGGCCATGGCCAAGAACATGGCCAACTCCCTGATCCTGCACGAGCGCATCGTCACGACGACGGCCAAGGCCAAGAACGTGAAGCCGTTCGTCGAGCGGCTGGTCACGCTGGCCAAGTCGGACACGACGCACCACCGCCGGATGGCCTTCGCCGCCCTGCGCGACAAGGGCTCCGTAGACAAGCTGTTCGAGACCCTCGGACCGCGCTTCCAGAAGCGGCCCGGCGGCTACTGCCGGATCCTGCACCTTTCCAAGCCGCGCCTCGGCGACAACGGACAGCGGTCGATCCTGGAGTTCGTCGAGCGCACGCCGAAGGAAGAGTCGGCGCCGTCCGCGAACTGAGCGTGCGAACGGCGGTCAGCGTGCGAGCCGCACGCGGCCGCGTCCCAGCAGGGCGTCCACCTCGCGGGCGAAAGGCTCGCTGATCGCCACGCGGCAGTCGCCGGCGGCGCGCACGCGGCGCGTGCGGCCGTCGCTGCCCCGCACCTGCAGGTAGAGCTGGCTGCGGCCCTTGTGCGCGCCCACCAGGCGGCGCAGCTCGGGCAGGAGGTGCTCGTCGTCGGGCTCGACGGTCACGACGACGCTGCCCTGGAAGCGCGCGACGGCCTCTTCCACCGTCAGCACCTCCTCGAGCAGCAGCGCGGGTTCCTCGGCGCCCACTTCGACGCGCGCGCGGCAGATGACGATGTTGCCGTCCTCGATGCGCGCCTTGTGCTCCTCCCACGTGCGCGGGAAGCAGGTCACCGCCGCGCTGCCGGTGAGGTCCTCGATCCGGAAGCGGCACATCTTCTTGCCGGCCAGCGAGCCCGACTTCACGGTCACCTCGTTGCGGCCCAGGATGATCCCGGCCACGACCACTTCGCCGCTTCCCGCGCTCGTCGCCAGGTCGGCGATGAAGACCGATGACAGCATGCCCATCAGTCCGGCGCGTTCCTCCAGCGGGTGTCCGGACAGGTAGAAGCCCAGCACCTCGAACTCCGCACGCAGCAGTTCGGACTTGCTGAGCGTCCCGCGCGCGAGCGACGGAGCCGCGACCGGTGCGGCCGCGCGCGGCGCGGACGGCCCCGCGTCGAACAGGCTGCCCTGGCCCGCGCGGCGGTCGGCCGCGGCACGTACTCCCTCGGCGATGGCCGCCTCCAGGCCCGCGAGCAGCGCGCCGCGGTCCGGCTCGAGCGCGTCGAAGGCGCCGGCCTTGATCAGCACCTCCCAGCACAGCTTGCCGACCGCCTGGGGATCGGCCTCGGCGCACAGGGCGTGCAGGCTGGGTGCGGCGCCGCGCGCGCGCAGCGCGTCGCGCGCCTCCAGCAGGAGGTCGGTGGCCTTGTGTCCCGTGCCCTTGATGGCCCCGATGCCGAAGCGCAGGCCCGCGCCCTCGGGCTCGAACTCCCACACCGAGTGCTCGATGCTCGGCGGCAGCAGCGCGACGCCGGCCTTGCGCGCGTCGTCGACGAACTCCTTGACCTTCTTGGAGCTCGACATCTCGCACGACAGGTTCGCCGCGAGGAACGCGCTCCGGTGGTTGGCCTTCAAGTAGGCCGTCTGGTACGTGAGCACCGCGTAGGCGGTCGAGTGCGACTTGTTGAAGCCGTAGCCGCCGAACTTGAGGATGTTGTCCCAGATCTCGCGCGCCGTGGCCTGCGCGCAGCCGTTCGCCACCGCGCCCGCCACGAACTGCTCGGCGAAGCGTTGCATGATCTCGGGCTTCTTCTTGCCCATCGCCTTGCGCAGGTTGTCGGCCTCGTTGAGCGTGAAGCCGGACAGCGCGCTCGAGATGAGCATCACCTGCTCCTGGTAGACGATGCAGCCGTAGGTGTCGCGCAGGATCGGCTCCATCGACGGGTGCTGGTACTGGATCGCCTCCTCGCCGTGCTTGCGGCGCGTGAACATCTCGACCATGCCCGACTCGAGCGGGCCGGGCCGGTACAGCGCCAGGATCGCGATCAGGTCCTCGAAGCAGTCGGGCTTGATGCGACCGAGCAGCTTCTTCATCCCCTCCGATTCGAGCTGGAACACGCCCAGCGTGTCGCCCGCCACCAGCATGCGGTACGTGGCCGGATCGCCGGGCGGCAGGGCGTCGAGGTCGGGCGGCGTCCCGCCCTGCTTCCTGATGTTGGCCAGCGCCTTCTCCAGGATCGTCAGGGTCCGCAGACCCAGGTAGTCCATCTTCAGGAGGCCCAGCTCCTCGAGTTGCGGCGCCGGCCACTGCGTGCACACGTCGTCGCCGTTCTTGGCGAGGGGCACGTAGTCGACGATCGGACGGTCGGCGATCACGACGCCCGCGGCGTGCGTCGAGATGTGGCGCGACAGGCCCTCGAGCGGCACGGAGATCTGGAACAGCTCCGCCAGCGCCGGCTTCTCGGCGATCAGGCCCTTGATGTCGGCGTCGGTCTCGACCAGCTCCTTGAGCGACGGCGCGTTGGGTCCCGCAGGGATCTTCTTCGCGATGCGGTCGACCTCCGACAGCGGCAGGTCCAGCGCGCGCCCGACGTCGCGCACGACGGTGCGCGAAGCCATGGTGCCGAAGGTCACGATCTGGGCGACGTGCCCTTCGCCGTAGCGCCGCCGCGTGTACTCCAGCACGCGGCCGCGGCCCTCCATGCAGAAGTCGATGTCGATGTCGGGCATCGACACGCGCGAGCTGTTGAGGAAGCGCTCGAACAGGAGGTCGTACTGGAGCGGGTCGACCTTGGTGATGCCCAGCAGGTAGGCCACGATCGAGCCGGCCGCCGAGCCGCGCCCGGGACCGACGGGGATGCCGTTCTCGCGCGCCCAGCGGATCAGGTCCCACACGATCAGGAAGTACGAGACGAAGCCCTGCTCACGGATGACGCGCTTCTCGTACTCCAGGCGCGTGCGCGCGGCCTCCGGCGCGGACGGATAGAGCCGCAGCAGCCCCTCCTCGAGCAGCCGGTCGAAGAGCTGGTCCACGTCCTCGCCGCCGTCGGGCGTGTAGACCGGCAGGTGGTGCTTGCCGAACTCGATCTCCAGGCCCACCTGCTCGGCCACGTCCATCGTCGCGCGCAGCGCCTCGGGCAGGTCGCGGAACATGTCCGCCATCTCGGCGCGCGTCTTGAAGAACAGCGTCTGGGTCTCGAACCGGAAGCGCTTCTCGTCGGCGCGCTTGGCGCCGGTGTTGATGCACAGGAGCACGTCCTGCGCGTGGCAGTCCTCGGCGCGCAGGTAGTGGATGTCGTTGGTGGCGACCAGCGGGATCCCGGTCTGGCGCGCGATGCGCACCATCGACTCGTTGACGCGGTCCTGGATCTCCAGGCCGTTGCGCTGCAGCTCCAGCCAGAAGTGCTCCGCGCCGAACAGGTCGCGCCAGGCGGTCGCCTGCTCCAGCGCCTCGTCCTCGCGACCGCCCAGGAGGAGCTGCGACATCTCGCCGGCCAGGCAGCCCGAGAGGCAGGTCAGGCCGCCCGCGTGGCGCGCGAGGAGCTCGCGGTCGATGCGCGGCCGGAAGTGGTACCCCTCCAGGTAGGCGTCGGAAGCCAGCTTGACCAGGTTGCGCCAGCCTTCCGCGTTGCGCGCCAGCAGCGTCAGGTGGTTGTAGCCGTTGCCCTTGGCCTTGTTGTGCGGCTCCCGGCGCGACTGCCGCGCGATGTACACCTCGCAGCCCAGGATCGGCTGCACGTCGGCGCCGCGCGCGGCGCGGTACATCTCGATCGAACCGAACAGGTTCCCGTGGTCGGTCAGCGCGATGGCCCGCTGCCCGTCGGCCCGGCAGGCCTCGATCAGGCTGGGGATCCGGTTGGCGCCGTCGAGCAGGCTGTACTCGGAGTGGACGTGGAGGTGGACGAAATCCGGTGCTGACATCGACGCGTGCTCGCGATCGCGAGGGTAGCGCGCCGTCGCGCCGGGTAAAGCCCGGCGCGCGCACGGAGCCGTCCTCAGGTGCGCAGGAGCTTGGCGAGCAGCGCCTTCTGCGAGTGCAGGCGGTTCTCGGCCTGCTCGTAGACGAGGCTGCGCGGACCGTCGAGCACCTCGTCGGTGACCTCGAGGTTGCGCCGCACCGGCCCGGCGTGCATCAGCCGCGCCTCGGAGCCGCCGCGCAGGAGCTTCTCGTCCACCAGCCAGCCCTGCGTGCGCGCGCGGCGGCTGGCCGCCAGCGTCGGATTGCCGTAGGCCTCGAGCGAGCCCCAGGAGCGCGCGTACACGACGTGCGCGCCGCGGACCGCGTCCTGCGCCGAGCCGCCGCTCTCGAAGGTGGTGCCCTGGGATTCCGCCAGCGCGCGCGCTTCGGTGAGCACCTGGTCGTCGAGCTCGTAGCCGTCGGGATGAGCGAGGCGCACCTGCATGCCCGCGCGCAGCGAGGCCAGGAGGAGCGAGTGCACGACCGACGGGCTGGCCGCCTGCGGCGAGTGGGTCCACACGATGGACAGCGTGCGCCCGCGCAGCTCGCCCAGGGCCTCGCGCATGGTCATCAGGTCGGAGAGGGCCTGCAGCGGGTGCCACAGCGCGCTCTCCATGTTGATCACGGGCACGCGCGCGAACGCGGCCCAGGCGCGGATGCTCTCGTCGCGCCGGTCGACGGCCCACGACTGCCCGGCCAGGGCGGGGCGGATCGCGAGCGCGCTCACGTAGCGCGAGAGGACGCGCGCCGCGTCCTTGACGTGTTCCGGCGCGCGGCCGTCCATCACCGTCCCGTCGCTGGACTCCAGTTCCCAGAAGTCGGACGAGGCCGTCAGATGGATCGCCTGACCTCCGAGCTGGTGCACGGCCGCTTCGAACGACGCGCGCGTGCGCAGCGAGGGCCGGAAGAAGAGCAGGCCGATCGTGCGGCCCGCGAGCTGGAAGGCCCCCGCGCGGCGCTTGATGCGCACCGACAGGTCGAGCAGGTCGTCGACCTCGCGCTCGGACAGGTCCTGCAGGCTCAGGAGGTGGGGGACCGCCGTTCGTTCCGTCATGCGACAGAGCGTAGCCGCCGCGACCTCGCGGGCGAAGCGCGCGCCGCCCCGCCGGCCCGCATGCGGGGTTCGCGCCGCCGCGGCGGCCTGGAGCGCGGCCCGCGCGCGCGTTGACAGCCGCGACCCCCGGGGCTACAACCTTCCGCCCCACGCACCCTTAGCTCAATTGGATAGAGCATCTGACTACGGATCAGAAGGTTAGTGGTTCAAGTCCACTAGGGTGTACCAGCACACGGGGTCGCGCGACCCTCGACCTGCGCCGCGCCCCGCCCCGACCGACGCCAACCGACGCCGACCGACCCCCGACGCCCCGCCCTGATGCTCCTCGCCGTGCCGACCGGTAGCGCGCACCCGACGGTCGCGGGGGACGACCAGGGCATGCGGCTCGCGCTCGACCTGGCGCGCCGCGCGGCGCAGCTCGACGAGGTGCCCGTGGGGGCCGTGGTCGTCCTGGACGGCCGCGTGATCGGCGCCGCTCACAACGAGACGCACGCCCGCCGCGACCCGACCGCGCACGCCGAGCTGCTCGCCGTGCAGCGCGCCTGCGCCGCCGAGGGCGCGCTGCGCCTGCCGGGCGCGGTCGTCTACTCGACGGTCGAGCCCTGCTTCCTGTGCGCCGGCGCGCTGTCGCACGCGCGCGTGGCGCGGGTGGTGTGGGCCGTGCGCGATCCCAAGTTCGGAGGCTGCGTGTCGCTCGGGTCGGTCCTCACCGACCCGCGGCTGAACCACACGGCCCAGATCGCGGAGGGCGTGGGCGCCGACGAGGCGCGCGCGCTGCTCCAGGAGTTCTTTCGAAAGAAGCGCGGGCGCGCGCAGTGAACGGGCGGGGGCCGCGGGCTCCCGCGCGATCACGCTGCGCGTCCGACGAACGGAGAGGTGGCTGAGCGGCTGAAGGCACTGGTTTCGAAAACCAGCATGCGCGCAAGTGCATCGGGGGTTCAAATCCCCCCCTCTCCGCCAACCCTCTTTCGGCCTCGGCACATCGTGCGGAGAGGTGGCAGAGTGGCCGATTGCACGCGCCTGGAAAGCGCGGGTGTCAGAAATGGCATCGAGGGTTCGAATCCCTCCCTCTCCGCCACCTCGCCCGCGGTGCATCGAGCCGGCGGTTGGGCCCGGTCCCTGGCGATGGGACGGGCACGAACCGGGTCAGGCCGGGAACGGAGCAGCCCTAAGGGCCGCGGTTCCAGGCGCAAGGTGCCCGGGCCCAACCGCCGGCTCGTCTTTCCCCGCGGACCTGCGCCGCGCCTGCGCGCGGTCCCCTCCGTCCCGTATCATCCGCGCGTGAGCTACCTCGTCCTCGCGCGCAAGTACCGGCCCCGCACCTTCGCCGACCTCGCCGGACAGGAGGTCGTCGCGCGCACGCTGCAGGGCGCCATCGCGGAGTCGCGCGTCGGCCACGCCTACCTGTTCTCGGGCCCGCGCGGCACCGGCAAGACGACCACGGCGCGCATCCTGGCCAAGGCCCTCAACTGCGAGCGCGGCCCGACGGCCGAACCCTGCGGCGAGTGCGAGCGCTGCCGCGCCATCGACGCGGGCACCGACGTGGACCTGATGGAGATCGACGCGGCCAGCAACCGCCGCATCGAGGACGTGCGCGAGCTGCGCGAGAACGTGGCCTACGCGCCGATGCGCGCGCGCTTCAAGATCTACATCGTGGACGAGGTCCACATGATGACGCGCGAGGCCTTCAACGCGCTGCTCAAGACGCTCGAGGAGCCGCCGGCGCACGTCAAGTTCCTGCTGGCCACCACCGACCCGCAGAAGGTGCCGGTGACCATCCTGTCGCGCTGCCAGATCCTGAAGCTGGCGCCGCTGCCCGAAGCGGTCATCGCCGCGCGCCTGGAGCACGTGTTCCGCGCCGAGGGCGTGCGCGCCGAGCCGGGCGTGGCCGAGGAGATCGCGCGGCGCGCGCGCGGCGGCATGCGCGACGCGCTATCGACCGCGGACCAGTTGCTGTCGCTGGTCGGCGACGCGCCGACCGTGGCCGACCTGGCACGCATCTCCGAGGAGGCGGGCGTGCGCATGGCGGACGCGGTCCTCGACGCCTTGGCCGCGGGGGACCGCGCGGCGGTGCTGGGCGCGCTGCCGTCGGACGAGGGCGGCGAGGCCGAGCTGGTCGGCGCGCTGCTCGACCGCGTGCGAGAGCTGCTGCTCGTCGCCGTGCTGGGGCGCGAGACGCCGCTGGTGCAGGTGGACGCCGAGGAACGCGCGCTGCTCGCCGCGCGCGCCGAGCGCGCCGGCGTCGAGCGGATCGAGGTCTGGCTCGAGGCCCTGCTCGAGGCGCGCGAGCGCATCGGACGCCTCGCGTCGCACGCGCGCGTGGCGCTCGAGCTGACGCTGCTCGACCTGTGCCGTCCGCACGCGGGCCTGGGCCTGGAGGAGCTCGAGCGCCGGCTGGCCGAGATGGAGGAGCGCCTCGCGGGCGGGAGCGCCGCGCCGCCGGCCGCGCGGGCGGCGCCCGCCGCGCGCACCGAACCCGCC
>CAZKIO010000019.1:15613-71652 GCA_964552795.1 uncultured Planctomycetaceae bacterium | reverse complement strand
ACGTCACGCGCGGACTGCAGAAGGTCATGCCGGTCTACGTGCGCTGCCTGGGCGCCGTGGACCTGCTCGAGCGCACGCTGCTGGAACTGCCGGGGATCGAACACGTCCGCCAGGAGGGCGAAGGCGTCGTGTTCGACCACGGTGGCGATCCGGAGACGCTCGCGGTCGTGCTCGGCGCCCTCGTCGCCGCCGGACTGCGGCCGATCGAGTTCGTGCCGCGCGGATTGGACCTGGAAGAGGTGTTCCTGTCGCTCACCGAAGGCAAGCTGCAGTGAACGCGCGGTCCTGGTCCGACCGCCTGAACCCGGTGCTCCTGAAGGAGGTGCGGCAGGCGCTGCGCAGCCGGATGTTCGCGATCCTGTTCCCGGCGTGCGTGATGCTCGCGACGGCGCTGGCCTTGGTGGCGCTGGTCGACCACTCCAGCATGGCCCAGCTGGGGCGCAGCGTGTTCATGCCGGTGTTCGGCATGCTGCAGCTCGCCGCGCTGGGCCTCGTGCCCTTCACGGCCTTCCAGTCGATGGCGGGGGAGTGGGACGAGAGCACGCACGACCTGCTCGTGCTGTCGGACCTGTCGCCGACGCGCATCGTCCTGGGCAAGCTGCTGACGTCGGCGATCGAAGCGGCGCTGTATTTCTCGGCGTTCCTGCCGCTGCTCTTGTTCACGTTCCTGCTGCGCGGCGTGGACGTGCGTGACGTGCTGTTCCTGGTCGGGGTCCTGTACCTCGCGTCGCTGACCATGTGCTGCTGCGCCTTCGCCCTGGCGGGGCTCTCGCGCCTGCGAGTCTGGCGCGTCATCCTCCTCGCAGCGCTGGCCGGCCTCGGGCTGGCCGCGTTCGTCGCGGGGAGCGAGTTCGCCCAGCAGTTCGTCCAGCGCGGGCGCGGCATCGGGTCTAGCCTGGATCCGGGCGAGGCCTGGGCCGTGGTCAGCACGGTGGTGTGGACCGGGGTCATCGCCTTCACGTTCGCGGCGACGCGCATCGCGCACGTCGAGGACGACCGCTCGAGCGGACCGCGCATCGCGATCACGCTGACCCTGCTGGGCTTGCTGGGCTTGTTCACGTCGCTCACCGGAGCGGGCCTCTCGGCCGACGACCTCGACGAGGTCGCGATGGTCATCACAATGCTCGCGTCGATCCCGGCCTTCCTGTTCGCCACCGAGCCCGATCCGCTGCCGCGCCGGGTCCGGCAGCAGATCCCGGCGAACGCCACGCTCGCGCTGCTGTCGGCGCCCTTGCGGCCCGGCGGCGGGCGCGGAGCATTGCTGTTCCTGTTGCACCTTGCGCTCATCGCCGCGTGGGCGTCCGTGCTCAGCGCCTGGCTCGGCCCATCGCCGCGGTCGGGCCGCGGCTGGGAGCAGGGCGCGTGGTGCGAGTGGGCCTGCTTCGCGTCCTACTTCGTGGTCTACGTCGTCGGCCTGTCGCTGGTCCTGCGGCGTCTGTGCGCGAGCCCAGGCGGGCGGATCGTGGCGCGCATCGCGCTGCCGGTCGCGGCGGTGCTCTCGATGCTCCTGCCCGCGTTGATGGGATTCGTGCTCGACATCGAAGCCTGGGCCGAGATGCGCCACGGCTTCAATCCGTTCCGGTTGCTCGTGGATCCGCTCGGGCCCGCGCAGGCCGTGGCTGCGCTGCTCGCGGGACTCACCATCCTCGCCAGCCTGCCGCGTTTCACCCGCGCCGTGCGCGAGGTCGCCGGCGCGAGCCGCGCCCGCCGCGATCGCGCGGCGCCGGCCCACTCTCCCGAGGCCTGGTCGCATGGCCGCTGAGGCGAGCGCGAGCACCGGCGCGGCGCTCCGCGCCCGCCTGTGCGAGAAGGTGAACCCCGTGCTGGTGAAGGAAGTCCGCGCCGCCCTGCGCGGCCGCACCTTCGCCATCGGCTTCGTGGTGGTGCTGGCCCTGGCCTTCGTCGGCAGCCTGATCGCGTTGATCGCGGGGGACTCGGCCGCGAGCGGGACGGGCGGCGGCTTCTACCTCGGAGCCGTCACGGGCGTCTTCGCGCTCGGCGCGTACGGCCTGGTTCCGTTCTCGGCGATGGCGTCCATGAACGCCGAGCACGACGACGGCGCGATCGAGCAACTGCAGCTCTCGGGCCTGTCCACCGACCAGATCGTGTTCGGCAAGCTGGGCGGCGCACTCGTGCTGGCCGCGCTGATCTACGCCGCGTTCCTGCCGTTCCTGGCCTTCGCCACGCTGCTGCCCGGCGTGGACCTCCTGGGCGTGCTGTCGGGCGTCGCCGGATCGTTCGCCGGGACGATCACGTTCTCGGCCGTGGGGATCCTGATCGGTGCCTCGTTGCGCCGGCGCGCGGCGCGCGTGTTCGGCTACGTGATCCTGGCGATCGTGTTGATCGTCGGCATCCAGGTCCTGACGGGCTTGACGCTGGCCTTGAGCATGTCCGGCACGGCCGGCGCGCCGGTGATCTCGCAGTTCGCGGGCATTCTGATCCTGTCCGGCGTCATCACGGCCATCTGCAGCGTGCAGGCCGCCGCGCGCCTCGCGCACCCCGAGGAGAACCGGTCCGGCGGCTTCCGCATCGTCGGCACGGCGTCGACGCTGGTGATCGGCGCGTTCGCCCTGACGGCGGACACGCCAGCGACCATGTTCGCCATCCTGATCGTGGCGCTGCTGGCCGGATTCCCGGCGCTCACGATCGCGGTCGCGGAGCGCGAGCGGTTCCCGCGCGCCGTCCTGGCGCGCGCGCTGCGCGGGCGCGGCAGCCATTGGATCTTCACGCCGTGGTTGCCGGGCGGCGGGCGCGGCGTCGCGCTTGTGCTCTTGCACGCGGCGCTGGTCCTCGCCCTCGCTCTGGCCGCCGCTCTGCGCCTCAGACCGGCCGACGCGCTGCCGCACGTCGTCGCGCTGGCGTGCGTGACGCTCTACACCGCGACCGCGCTGCTCCTGCCGTCGGGGATCTTCGCGCGGTGGATGGACCGGGGCTGGGCGCAGATCCTGGCGCGCATCGCGATCCTGGGCCTGCCGCTGGCGGCGCTCCTCGTCCCGTCGCTGCTGCGGTTCCTCACGGGCGCAACGGGTGGCGAGTTCAGGCACGTCGGCAATCCCGCGCACCTCGCGCTCGACGTGCTCGACGAAGGCCGCATCGACGACCGTCTCGGGCTGGCGATCCTGATCGCTGTCTTCGTCCTGGCACTGGCCTTGAACGCGCCGCGCGTCGTGCGCTCGCTGCTCGAACTGCCGCGCGAGCGCGCCCGGCGCGCGGCCGCGCAACCGTCCCAGCCCGCCGTTGCCGCCGCTCCCCATGCCGAGCCCCAGCCCTGACGCGCGCCGGATCGGCGCGGCGCACCACCTCGCGCTGCTGTCGCAGCCGCAGCGCGGCGCGGCCGGCGAGCGCATGGCGAGCGGCACCGGCAGCAGCCTGGAGTTCCAGGATCGCCGCGCGTACCAGGCCGGCGACGACGTGCGGCACCTCGACTGGCGTGCGTTCGCGCGCAGCGACCAGCTCCTCGTGCGCCAGTACCGCGAGGAAGTCTTGCCGCGCGTCGAGATCGTGCTCGACACGTCGCGCTCGATGGCCGTCGAGGAAGCCAAGGCGCAACTGGCGGTGGACGTCGCCGCGATCCTGGCGCTCGCCGGGCGCGGAGCGGGCTTCCAGGTCGCCGTCGCGCTCGCCGGCGATGCGGGCGAGGTCGTCGACGCGAGCCGTTTCGAGGAGCTCGGATCGACGTTCGAAGCGCGCTCCGCGTGGCCGCCGGCCCTGGAATCCGCGCTCGGCGGCCTGCGCGCGGGCTCGATGCGCGTGCTCGTCAGCGATTTCCTGTTCCCGCACTCCGCCGCCGAGCTCGTGCGACCGATCGCGGCGCGCGGGCGCGGCCTCGCGCTGGTGCAGGTCCTCGGCGGTGAGGACGTGGAGCCACCCCCGGGAGCCGCGTTGCGCCTGATCGATTCCGAGAGCGGCTCGGCGCGCGACCTCGTGCTCGACCGGCGCGCCGTCGAGCGCTACCGCGAGCGCCTGCGGCGGCTGTCGGGCGGCCTGGAGGAGGAGTGCCGGCGCGCGGGCGCGCGTTTCGTCGCCGTGACTGCGCGGATCGAGACGGCCGCGCTCGCGCGCGAGCTGGCACGAGCGGGCCTGATCGACCCGGCCTGAGCGCTCCCCCCGCGGCTTTTCCTCGCGGAGCCGTTTCGCCTAGAATCCGCGCGCCCGCCCCCCCGGCGGGCATCCCCCCCGGGACGCATGGAGAACTGGATCTCGTCGTCCACGCTCGTCTTCCTCGCACTCGCGCTCCTGGCGGAGATCGCCGAGCGCTGGAGGCCGGCGCGTCGCATCGACCGATTGCGGCACCTCGCGACGGACGTGGCCTCGTTCGGCCTCGCGGTGACCTTCAACCGCACGCTCGACGTCGTTCTCGGGCCGGTGTTCGCAACCCACACGCCGTCGGGCCTGGCGATCGCGCTGGCCGACGTGCGCGCGCTGCCCCTGTGGATCAAGGTCCTGATCGCGCTCGTCGTCGCGGACTTCTGCCTGTACTGGATCCACCGCGCGCAGCACACGTGGGACTGGGCCTGGCGCACGCACGCGTGGCACCACTCGATCGAGAACCTGTGGTGGTTCTCGGGCTTCCGCACGAGCTTCCTGCACTCCTTGATCTACAACGTGCCGCAGGTCGCGATCCCCGTGCTGCTGCTGGGGATGAACGCCTGGGAGACGGCGATCTGCTTCGCGATCTCGATGGTGATCCAGTTCTGGGAGCACGTGAACTGGCGCGTCGACCTCGGGCCGCTCGACCGCGTGCTGGTGACGCCCGACTACCACCGCGTGCACCACTCGGTGACCGACCAGCCGCGCAAGAACCTCGCGCCGACGTTCAGCCTGTGGGACCGGCTGTTCGGCACCTGGGTCGACCCGCGCACCGTGCCGCACGACACGCCGCTGGGTCTTGGCGAACCGCTCCAGCCGCGGGATACTCCGCGCATGCTGGCCGGCGTGTGAGCGCAGGCCCGCCCGTTCCAGAACCACCCCACGAACCCCGTTCCGGTTGTTCCACACATGATGCGACCCTGGTTCCCCGCGCTGCTCCTCGCCACCGCCTTGTCCGCCGGCTGCCACTCCAGCGGCAAGGCCACGCACCCGCCCAGCGAACGCGACGCCGTGGCGGCGCAGGGCCGCGCGTGGAAGGCCGCGCTGCTCGCCGGCGACGCGGGCGCGCTGGCGGCCATGTACTGCGAGGACGCGGTCCTGATGGTCCCCAACCAGCCGAGCGTCGAGGGACGTAGCGCGATCCGCGAGTTCTTCGCCGGCTTCCCCAAGGTGAGTTCCTGCGAACTGAAGTCCCTGGAAGTCCAAGGACGCGGCGACCTCGCCTTCGCGCACGGCGCCTACAAGATGACGCTCGTGATCCCCGGCATGGATCCCGTGCACGACGAGGGCAAATACGTCGAGATCTGGCGCCGCGACGCGGACGGTACCTGGCGCATCCTGCGCGACATCGTCAATTCGGACCTGCCCGGCGGGCACTGAGCGCGGCGCGGGCGTCGTCGGGCTCAGCGCGAGAGGCGCCGGCCGGCGGCCTTGCGCGCGGCGTCGAGGGCGCTGCCGACGTCCGCGGGCGGCGCGACCGGGGAGCCGGGCGCCGAGTCGGAGCTCGCCGTTCCCGCGGGAACGCGCGGCGCCGACGCGGGTGCCGCGGCTCGACGGCGGAAGATCCTGTCGGTCGCGCGCGCGAACGCGCGCGCGACGGGCGCGGGCACGCGGACGAGGCCTGCGAGCTCGAGCCGGCGCACCGCGATCTCCAGCAGCAGCAGCATGAGCGCGAGCAACGCCAGCTCGCGTCCGATCGGCCGCCACCCCTTGCCGGTTCGTTCGCCGCGGAACAGCTCGGCGGCGCCGGGGTTGAGCACGCCGCCGGACTCCGCGGCGAGGCGGCGCAAGAGGGGTTCCCCGCGCCGCGGATCGGCGCCGCGCTCGAACTCGGGGCTGTAGGGCAGCGCGACCGGCGGCAGGCGGATCGTGCGGCCGTCGCCCAGTGCGATCGTTCCGAGCGCGACGCCCTCGGCCGTCAGCTTCGCGCGAGCCTCCCAGCGGTGCTCGCCCGTGCGCTGGAACACGAGCTCGCTCGTCTCGCCGTCGCCGCCGCGCATCCGTCCGGCGAGCTTCGACAGATCGACGCGCGCGGCCTGCGCGGGATCGACCTCCAGCGACACGACCGCTTCCTTGCCCGCGCGGCGCACGCCGGCGAACACCTCGGAGGGCTCCTCCTGGCCGACGAGCCAGCGCGCGACCGTCGTGAAGAACGCCGCGAATCCGTCCCAGGCGACGACGCCGGCTCCGAACGTGCCGCCGACCTGGCCGGTGAACGCCGCGCTGCGGCCCAGACCCGCCTGCTGGAACGCGAACACCGGCGCCGCGTACTCGTCGCTGGTGATCACGCCCGCGACGGCGCCGCCGCGCAGGTACGTCAGGTTGAAGCCGCCCAGGCGCGCGAAGCCGGTGCCGCCCACCGCGCCCAGGCCGAAAAGGTCGGGCAGCACCTGGCATTCCGCCGGCTCCTCGACGAAGGTCGCGCGCGCGATCGTCATGGTGTCCTGCGCGAAGAGGCGCGGCAGCTCGGAGGGATCGGTCGTGAAGTAGACCGCGCCGCCGCCGGCGCTCGCCACCGACTGCAGGAACTGCGCGTCGCTGTCGGTCTCCTGGCCCAGAGCGATCACCGACACGGTCATGCCCGCGCGTCGCATCTGCGCCAGGAGCTCGAGGCACTGCTCCTGCTCCTCGGCGTCGGCCGCGTCCGCGAACAGGATGACGTGCCGCGTGGCCTGCTCGGCCTTCTCGAGCTCCTTGCCCGCCGCCAGCAGCGCGGTGTAGGTGAAGATGCCGCCGCCCGCGGATTGAACCTTGCGCACCGTCCTCAAGAGTTCGGCCGGATTCTCGACCCGCGTCAGCTCCTGCACGACGTGCGGCGCGGAATCCACCGCGATCACCGCCACGGAATCGAGCGGCGAGAGCAGCTCGATCGCCGCGCTCGCGCCCAGGTTGGCGAGATCCATCTTGGTGACGCCCGCGCCGGCAGGCGCCGCCATCGATCCCGAACGGTCCATCGAGATGGCCAGCGCGATCGCCTGCTTGCGGTGCTCCTGGCGCATCTCCATCGAGACGGGCAGCACCGGGTCGAGCACGGAACGGAAGTAGCCGCCGGTGCCGAAGCTGGCTTGTCCGCCGGTGACGAGCAGGCCGCCGCCCAGGTCCTGCACGAACGACGCCAGCGCGCGCATCGACGTGCCCAGGCGGTCGGCCGCGACGTTCTCGAGCACCACGGCGCGGTACGCCGCGAGGCCGACCGCGTCGAGGCGCGCGCGCTCGGGCGTGGACGCGCGCACGAGGAGACCCGCGCCGCGCAGCGCCTGCACCAGCGGCCCGTCGGATCCGTCGTGGTTCAGCACGAGAATCGCGCGCGGCACGCCCACGCGCACGGCTGCGACCGCCGCGTCGTTCTCGGGCACGCGGTCCTCGGGCGCCGCGAGCGCGAGCCGGTAGTCGGTGACGCCCTCCTCGCCGAGCACGTCGCGCAGCACGATGCGGTTGACGCCCGGCTCGAACACGCGCCGGCCGGTCGCGAGCACCTGGCCGCCGCGCGTCAGCGTGAACTCGCCTTCGACGCGGCGGTCGGTGCGCACCCAGGCGCTGAACTGGAACGGCTCGCCCGGCGCGACCTCCTCGGGCAGGTCGATGCGGTCGATCGACAGGTCGGCCACGTCGGGCCGCGGGAACGGACGCGCGTCGATGCGCACACCGCGCGCGAACGCGCGGCGCGCGGCCGGCAGCGGATCGCGGCCGTTGTGCTCGCCGTCGCTGAGCACCAGCACCGCGCCCTGCCGGTCGGGCGGGATCAGATCGAGGGCCGTGTCGAGCGCGCGGCCCAGGTCCGAGCCGTCGGCGTCGACCGCGTGCGCGAACGCGGTGAAGCGCGCCTGCGCGGACGGCAGCCGCTCGATCCGCGCGTCCGCGCCGAACGAGACCAGGGCCACGCGGTCGCCGTCGCCGCGTCGCTCCTCGGCGAGGCGCGCCAGCTCCAGCGCGCTCTCCAGCGAGCCCGCGGGCATCGAGCGCGAGCGGTCGACCACGATCACCAGGTCGCGGCCGCGCTCCGCCGTGCGCAGGTACGGTCCGGCCAGCGCGACGACGAGCAGCGCGAGCAGGCCCGCGCGCAGCGCCGCCGTCGGCCGGTCCGGTCCGCGCAGCCGCCACCAGGCGTACGCCGCCGGGAGCAGGAGGAGCAAGAGCTCGGGGTGCTGGAAGCCCATGCGTTCAGGGCCCTCCGGGCGGGAGATCCGCCGTCGCCGGCGCGGCGCGCGCGAGCACGATCCAATCCACGAGCGCGAGCAGCAGGATGCCCGCCAGCAGGGCGAGCTCCAGGCTCGAACCGCCCGCGCCGCCCGGCGCGGCCTCGGCGGACGACGGGCGCCGGCCCGCGGACAAGCCGCGCAAGTCGGACTCGGCCGCGTCCTGGAACGTGACACCGATCGTGCACAGGACGGCGCCGCGACGTTCGAGCACGTGGATGCCGGGCTCGTCGACCTCGTCGAACACGACCACCGACCGCGCCGGGTGCTCGCGCGCCGGCCCCGGCCCGCGCAGCACGAACGGCGCGCCGTCGTCGTCCGCACCCAACGCAGTGCGCCACACCAGCGCGCCGCCGACCGCGAAGTTCGTCGCCACGGCCCCGGGCAGCTCCGCGCGCCGTTCCTCGACCAGGTTCGCGAGCAGGATCGGCCAGTCGGGCGAGCGCTGCAGCGAGCTGCGCCGCGGATCGAGGTCGAGCGTGTACACGCGGCGCGCCGGGCCGGCCTCCTCGGCGAGGAGCGGCAGGTTCCCGGCCGAGACCAGCGGCGTGCCGGCGAGCTGCAGCGCTGGGTCCGCGCTCCACACGATGCCCTCCAGCGTCAAGCCCTCGAGCAGCGGGTGTCGACGCTCCGCGAGGAACGGGCCGATGAAGTCCCTGCGCTCGCCCGCACCCGCGGCGGGCTGCAGCACGAGGCACCACGTCGCCGGGCCGCCGCCGGCCGCGCGCGACAGCAACACGTGGGCGGCGTCGGGCGTCGCGGGCACGGTTTCCTCCACCAGCGCCGACCAGCGCAACAGGGGCGTGCCGTCGGGTCCGTCGATGCCCAGGACGGCGCGCGTCTCCTCGTCGAGATCGCAGGCGAGCCCAACGATGCGCGGCGGCCGCGGCGCGAGCCAGGCTCGGCCGTCGATGTCCAGCGCATCCGGATCGAGGCGCACCTCGATCGCCGGCGCGCCGGGCGGCAGGTCGAACGCGAGGTGCTCGCGCTCGAGAGGCGCGAGCGTGACCTCGCGCGGATCGATGAGCTCGCGGCCGTCGGTGTCGAGCAGCCGGACGCGCGTCGCGCGCGGCGCGTCGGCGTGGCTGGCGACCGTCACGAACACGCGCTCGCGCCGCGCGCCGTCGATGCGCGCCGCGGTGCGCGTGGCGGCCGCGATCGAGACGTTGTCCAGCGGCGTGCCCAGGGCCGCGATCTCGACCTCGGCCGGCACCTCGTCGGGCGCGAAGCGGTCCGTAACGCACAGCACGCGGCCCGCGCCGGCCAGTTGCAGGCCCAGAGCGAGCGCCGGCGCGAGGTCGTGCCGCGCCGCGGTGGGCCGCCACGCGCCGACGGCGTCGAGCGCCTCCTCGGGGTAGGCTGCCGGCCCGGCCAGCGTGCGCGGGCGCGGGCCGCTTTGCACCAGCGACACGCGCGAACCGCGCGGCAGCTCCTCGATGCGCTCGCGCACCAGCGCGGCGCCGCGCTCGCGCGCTGTCCCGTCCCCGTTGCCGCGCGCGTCCATCGACGCCGATCCGTCGAGCACGACGACGAGGTGCACGCCCTGGCCGCTCGCGCATCCGCGCGGTCCGGCGAGGAGGAGCGCCAGGAAGAGTGCGGCGAGGCACTCGCTGAACAGCGACACCGACGAACGCAGCCGGTCGCGCCGCCGGCCGGACGTCGGCGTGCGGTCCTCGTCGCCCCACAGGAACAAGGCGCTGACCTCGTGCGGCCGGAACCGGCGCCGGAAGAGGTGCAGGGCGACGATCGCCGGCACCGCGAGGAGCGCCAGGAGGCCGAGCGGGTTCGCGAACACGCGCCGGATACTGCGGGAGGCGCGGTCCCTTTGCGACCCCGCGCTTCGCGAGGCGGGCCGCGGCGCGGACGCAGGGCGGCGTGCGGGCGCGCGCCGCAACCGATCGCGATCCCGCTCGTCGTGGGTTTGGACATGGGCACGAGCCGTTTTCGCCTCGCGATCGCGGTCCTGGCCGCGGCGTGCGCGCTGGGAGCCGGCGGGCCTGGCGCAGCGCCTGCCCCGGTCGCCGCGGACCTCGCCGAACTGCGCAAGGAACTGCGTTCGCAGCGTCCCGAGGCGCGCCGCGCGGCGGTGCGCCGGCTCGCCGAGCTGGGGTCCCGGGACGCCTACGAACTGCTCCTGGGCGCGCTGGAGGACCGCGACAGCCAGGTCGCCGACGAAGCCCAGGTCCGCGCGGCGGCCGCGACCGATCCGGCGTGCGTCGCGCAGCTCCTGGGCGCACGGGGAATCCTGGCGCGCGCCGGGGACGTGCGCGAACGCGCCGCCGAGGCGGTGGGGCGGCTGACCGTGCCGGTCGACGCGCGATCGATCCAGCGCGCGCTGCGCGGCGCGGACCCGGCCGCCGCGCGCATGCTCGTGTGGTCGGCCGAGCGGCTGGCGGCCGCGCAGCGCCTCGCCGGGGACCGCGAAGACCTCGCGCGCGCTCTCGACGACCTGCTGGGCTCGCGCGCGGATCCCTGCCTGCGCGGCGCGGCGCTGCTCGCGCTGCAGCGGATCGACGCGCGCGCCGCCGATCGGCGCATTCCCGAGGCGGTCGCCGCGCGCGAGCCCGAGCTGCGCTGCGCGGCGGCGCTGGCCGCGCGCGCGTGGGGCGAGATGGCCGCGGTGGCCCTGGCCGGGAAGATCGCGGCCGATCCCGACGCGGGCGTGCGCGCCGGAGTGATCGAGCTGCTCGCCGGCATCACCGGGCGCGAGAGCGCGCTGTTGCTCTCCGACCGGCTGGAGCACGAGGAACGCTCGCGCCTGCGCTGGCGGATCCTGGCGCACCTGCGCGCGCTGTCGGGCGAGGACCACGGCTTCGATCCGGAGGCGTGGCGCGGCTGGGCGCGGCGCCGGGACGGCGCGGTGACCACCGGTCCGGCGCGGCCCTCCGACGGCCCGGTGGGGGACACGCGCGTGGCGCTGGCAGGCCTGAACCTCGTGTCCGATCGCGCGGTGTTCCTGATCGACCTCTCGGGGTCGATGTGGGGCACGCGCATCGGCGGCCGCACGCGCAAGGAGATCGTGGACGGCGAGTTGCGTCGCGCGCTGGAGGCGTTGCCGCGCACGGCACGCTTCAACGTCGTGCCCTACGCCAGCGCGCCGTACCCCTGGGAGAAGAAGCTGGTGCCGGCCGAGCCCGCGCAGGTGCGCCGCGCGATCGAGTCCTTCGAGCGCTGCCACCACAGCGGCCGCGGCAACGTCTGGGACGCGATCGGGGTCGCGCTGGAGGACCCCGCGGTCGACGCGGTCACGATCCTGACGGACGGCGTACCCACCGGCGGCCCGCACTGGAACCTGGACCTGATCCTCGAGCTCCTGCTGGAGCGCAACCGCTTCCGCAACGTGGCCTTCGATTCGATCCTGGTCGACGCTCCGCGCGCGCGCGCGGCGGACTGGGCGCGCCTCGCGGACCGGAGCGCCGGACGATCGATCGCCGTCGAGATCGGGAAGCTCGGCCAGACTCCGGGTTCCGGCGGCGGCCGCGGCGGATAGAGTGTCGGGATCCCCGTCGCATGCTGCATCTCCTCCTCGTGCTGGCGCTCGGCGCCCCGCTCGCGGCCCCGCCCGCAGCTACCGCCCCCGCCGCGGCGACCGCGCAGGACGCCGAGGCCTTGCTCGCCGGAGCCCGGCGCCTGGAGGCGCGCGGCGATCTCGCCCAGGCGCGCGAGGCGTGGCTCGCTGCCGCGCCGCTCCTGCCCCTGGGCGCCGAACGCGATGCGGCCGTCGGAGCCGCGCACGCGCTCGAGGACCGGCTCGCGGTGCGCGCCGAGATCGTGGCTGCGCTCGAGGTCCTGCCGGATGCGTTCGCGCCGCTCGGGTTCGAATCGGCCGACTCGGACGAGGTCGTGCTCGGCGGCGAGCGCCTGCCGTGGGTCGAGATCGATCTCGCGCTCGTGCGCCGCGCCCTGACCGCGGCGCGCGGCTCGGCGAGCGCGAAGCGCGGCCTGGTGCAGGAGGCGCTCGCGCGCGGCACCAGCGCCGACCGGCGCACGGCGCTCGGCGACCTGGGCCGGATGCTCGAGCGCAAGCAGATCGCCGCCAGCGACGCGTTCGCCGCCGTCGCGCGCGCGCGCGGCGAACGGATCCCCGAGGGCGGCTACGAGTTCCAGAAGGGCGTCTGGCGGCGCGTCGACCAGCTCGCCGCGACGGCCGCGGCGAACGCGCTCGACGCGGCGGCGATCGCGTTCGAGGATGCCGGGATCGATCAACGCGACGCCGCGCTCGCGGCGCTGGAGGCCCGCGGAACCGACGGCGTCGCGCGTGCCGCGCAGGCGCTCGAGGCACGCTGGCAGGCCGCGCACGCCGCGCTGCGCCGCGGAACGCGGCTCGAGCTCCTGCGCGCGCTCGCGGACCAGCGCGCCGAACTCGACCTTCGCCGGCAGAGCGCGCTGGAGCTGATCTTCGACGAGGAACGCTACTTCTACCCCTACGCGCCGCCGGCCTGCCCGCCCGACAAGGCGCGCCACTACGCCGCGGTGCAGCGCGAGGTCGACGTGCGCGTCGAGCACGTGCGCGAACTGTGGCGCGCGGGACGGCGCGTCGCGCTTCCCGCGCCGTTCCGCGCCGCGCTGGAGGAGCTGGCGTGGAACCGCGCGGTGCAGCGCGCGCGCAAGCTGGAGTTCGCCTGGCCCGACGACGTTCCCGGCTGGGCGTCCTGCCTCGATCCCGCCCGTGACGCGGTGGACCTCGCCGGCTTCGCGTGGAACGCCGAGGAGGCCGCCGGCGTGGCGCGCGATCACGCCGTCCTCGTGTTCAACGCCGCGCGCTGGAAGCGCGGCGGCGACGACGACCAGCGCACGCCGAACGCCGAGGAGCGCCGGCAGGTCGAGATCACCAACGAGTACCGGCGCCTGCTCGGCCGGCGGCTCCTGGCCTGGAACCCCAAGATCCAGGCGGCGGCGCAACTGCACGCGGACTACATGTCGCGCACCGGCGACTTCGGCCACGAACAGCCCGATCCGCGCCTGCGCGGACCGCGCGAGCGCATGGAGTCGATGGGCTACGCCCAGGGCGGGGGCGAGAACTGCCACATGGGCGGCGGGGGACCGGAGGGCGCCCACGTCGGCTGGACGCACTCCAGCGGGCACCACCGCAACCTCCTCCAGGCCGGGCATCGCGAGATGGCCAGCGCGGTCGCCGGCTCGTACTGGTGCCAGAACTTCGGTTCGGGCGCCGAGCACGAAGCCGACGCGCACTGAACCGCGCGCGGCGCGAAGATGTGACCCCGCGCCCGGGGCGTGGTACGAGGACATGCCCGACGCCCCCTCTGAGTCCGCCATGTCCGCACTGTGCCTGCTCCTCCTCGCCGCATCGACGGCCGCCGCCGACCGCGGCGCGCCCGACCTCGTGCCCGCGACGCAAGTCCTGTGGCAGCGCTCGCTCGACGACGCGCTGGCGCTGGCCAGCGCCGAGCGCCGCCCGCTGCTGGTGGCGATCAACCTCGACGGCGAATCGGCCTCCGACCGGATCGTCGTGGAACGCTACCGCGATCCGCGCTTCGTGGAGTGGACGCGCCGCTTCGTGTGCGTGATCGGCCACCCGCTGCGGCACGCGCCCCTCGACCACGACGAGTTCGGCCGGCGCGTCCCGTGCCCGCGCCTGGGCCTCGTGACGTGCGGCGAGCACATGGCGATCGAGCCGCAGGTGTTCGACCGCTACCTCGGCGGCGAGCGCGTCTCGCCGCGGCACGCCCTGATCCTGCCCGACGGCTCGAAGGACTTCGATCTCTACTACCTGTTCGACCTGCGCATCCTCGACCGCGCCGTCGAACGCGGCGCGCAGCGCGCCGGCGCGCCGCTGGACCTGGTCGCGCCCGCGCGCGGCGACGGATCCTGGCCCTGGAGCACGCTGGCGGGAGCGCGCAGCCAGTGGGATCGCCTGTGGCTGGAGCACGCGCTCGGTCGCGAACGCGATCCCGGCCAGCGCCTCGCCGCCGTGCAGGCGATCGGACGTGCCGGGGACGCCGGTGCGGTCGACGCGCTGCGCCTCGTCCTGCAAGGCGATCCGCCGCCGTCCGACGAACTCCTGGAGGCGGCCGAGGCCGCGGCCGAGTCGCGCGGCATCGAAGCGGCGTTCGGCGCGATGCTGCGCGGGATCCTGGGCGGCGCCGGTGCGTATCCCGGGTCGCCCGATCTGGGGCTGGAGCGTCGTCTGCTGCCGCTGTTCGCGCGCCATGCCGATCGCACGCCGGCGCAGCGCACGCTGCTGCTCTCGCTGGCCGCGCTGGGCGGACCGCGCGACCGGATCGCGGCGCGCGAAGGCCTCGCGTCGATCCTCCCGCGCGAGGACTTGCCGCGCGTCGACGCCGCGATCGCGGGCGAGGGCGGCGCGCTCGAGCTGCTCGACCTCTTGTGGCTGGGCCGCGAGTTCGCGCGGCTGCCGCCGGGCGGGACGCCGCCGGCGCCGGACGCGGTCCTGGACGCCGACGCGCTCGTCGCCGAGCTGGAAGCCGCCGAGAGCGAATTGACGCGTTCCGAGGACGACCCGCGCGCCGCGGAGCGCTTCGGCATGGCCTGCCTGCGCCTGGCGCAGGAGCGGATCCGGACGCGCGGGCCGGACATCGAGCTCCTGCTGCGCGACGCCGAGGCCTGGCTGGCGCGCGCGGCGCGCGAGCGCGCGGACGACGACGACCTCGCGCTGGCGCGCGCGCGCGTCGCCTACCAGCTCTCGCTGTTCGGGCAACAGGCCGAGCTGGCCCTGCCGGTCGTGCGGCGCCGCGCGGCCGCGGCGCGGCTGGGCGAGGACGCCGCGCGGGTCCTCGCGCGCTGGCCGTCGTGGGGCAGCGGCTACGCGCCCGGACGCCGCGAGGCCGAGCGCGCGGCGCTCCTGTCGGGCGACGACACGGCGATCGAGGCGTTGCGCTGGGTCGGCGACGCGGACGCGCGCATGATCGACGCGCGCGCGGGCGGCGAGGCCGCGGCCGAAGCGGCGGGGCTGCTGCGCGGCGCGCGCGCGCTGTCGATCGTCGCGGCCAGCATCGAGGCCGGCGACGTCGACTTCACCAGCCAGGCGTCGATGTTCGCGGCGCTGGGTCTCGCGCGCGCGGAGCTGGCCGCGCTGCAGGCCGGCCTCGAGCGCCGTCCCGAGTCGCAGTCGCTGCGCGACGCCCTGCGCGACGCGCTCCTGCGCGCGGGGCGCGTCGACCTCCTGGCGACCAAGGCCGACTGGATCGCGGCGCGCGCGCCGGACTCGGCGGCCTGTGCGTGGTACGCCGGCTACGCGTGGTTCCTGCGCGCGGACTCCCTGCGCCGCCAGCACCGGTCCGACGCCGCGATCGCGGCCTACGACGCGTCCGCGCAGCGGTTCGAGCGCAGCCAGGAGCTGGAGCCGACGTACGCCGACTCGGTGCAGCACTACGCGGCGCTCGGCCACCTGGGCCGCGGCTTCGCGCACCTCCTCGCGTCGCGGCGCGAGGCCGCGGCCGAGGCGCTGGCCACCGCGCTGGCGTTGCGGCCCTCGATCGGCGACGTGCGCGACGGCCTCGATCGCGAGGCGCTCGATCTGGTGGACGGCGCGCTGGAGTGGACGGCCGACGGCCCGAGCCCGGTGGATCCGCTCGTGCTCTGCGCGCGTCTCGAACGCGCCGCGCCGGGCGATCCGCGCTGGGCGCAGGCCGTCGCCGACTCCGCGCTGCGCGAGGGTCTGCGCTCCGACGGCCGGTCGACGCGCACGCGCGCCGTGCCGGCCGCGCTGCGCGCCGCCGACGCGCAGGGCGACGCGACGGTGCCCGAACCCACGGTCGAGGGCGACCGCGACTTCGAGGCCTCGATCGCCGCGGCGCGCCGCGCACTGGCGGTGGCGGACTCCGACGCCACCCGCCGCACGTTGGCGCAATCCCTGGCGACGCACGCCGAGCGCCTGTTGCTGCGCGAGCGCGGGGCCGACGCCGCGCCGCTGTTGCGCGAGGCCGCGCGCCTCCTCGGCGCGGATCCCGTTCCCGAACAGGCCGACGCGGCCGCGCTGGGCGCCGCGGCGCGCGCGCTGCGCGAACGGCTCGGGCCGGCGCGCCCGGTCTTCCGCCCCGGACGCTGAGCCGGTCGCGCGCGATCGCGGACGGCTTCAGGCCGCCAGCCGATCGTGCAGCGCGGCGTTACCGCGAGCGGCCGCCTCTTCGCGCCGTCGCGCCAGCGCGTGGGCGACCCAGCCGGCGAATGCCCCCAGGGCCAGGCAGATCGTCGCCACGACCGCGAGCGTCGCCTCGACTCCGTCGAGCAGCGCCTGGACCTCGCTCGTTCCGGTGGCGGCGCGGATCATGCCGATGCGCGCGCCGTCCTTCTCCAGCGCGCGCGCGACGTACAGCGTCTCCTCGCCCGTCACGATGCTGCGGCGGAAATCGGTCCCTCGGCCGCGCACGGCCGCTTCGCGGACCTCGGGACGGTCGCCGAGGTTGGGCATCGGTTCGAGCACCTCGCTGTCCGCCACCACGGATCCGTCGTCACGGATCAGAGTGAGGCGCAAGCCCGTCATCGCGCCGACGTCGCGCAGTCGCTGGCGGAACTTCTCCTCGCCCGAGCCGGTGCTCAGCACCTCGGTGGCCGGCGCGCGCAGGATGTCGGCCGCGGTCGTGAGCTGGCGTCCGACCAGGCGGAAGCGGGTCTTCTCGATCTCGCGGCCCGCGATCCACCAGGCCGCTGTGCAGCACACCAGCAGGACCGCCAGTACGACCGCTAGAGTTCGGCGCTGCAGTGTGGGGAAAGGCACGCGGGTGACCCGGAGGCCGTGGGACAGATCGACCGGCCGGCGAACAGCGGTGAAGTCCGTCCGGCCGGCTGGCCGCGAACCCGCCCGGAAAACGCTTCCCGGTCCGCGCCGGACCGGCGTCCGGGGCGGCCCGGCGCTCAGGGAGCGTCGGGCGCGGCGAGCACGCGCGTCCCGCCGCGCGCCCGCGGGACGACGTCGCCGGGTCGCGACCGCCAGCGCTCCTGGTGCCAGGCCCACTGCTCCGGCGCAGCGCGGATCCAGCGCTCGTACACGGCGTTCAACCGGCCGAGCAGCTCGCGCGTGCCTTCGCGACGGGGAAGGTCGGCGGCGAGCCCGAGCGGTTCCTCGCAGCGCAGGACGTAGCGCTCTCCGTCCAGCGTGCAGCGCGTGGGCACGAGCGGAGCGCGCGCGGCGCGCGCGAGCGCGGCGGGCGCGGTCATGGTCAGCGCGGGCCGGCCGAAGAACGGCACGAACTCGCCGTCGATGCGGCGCACGTCGAGATCGCACAAGAGGCCCACGATCTCGCCGCGCGCGAGGACGGCCAGGATCTCGCGAGGATGCGCCGACTGCGGGATCGTGCGCACGCCGTACGCCGAGCGCAGGCGCTCCAGCCAGGCGGACGAGGGATCGGAGGGACGCCGGTAGCCGACGACCGCGCCGCGCCGCCCGGCGCGCCACAGACGCGCGGCGAGCAGCTCCCAGTCGCCGATGTGCGCGGTCACCACCAGCGCGCCGCGGCCGCGCGAGAGCTCGCGGTCGAGGTGCTCGACGGAGGGATCGAGCGCGACGCGCTCCTCGATCCAGGCACCGCGCGCGGATCCGGCCGGTCCGCTGCCGGCGAGGCGCAGCCAGCTCGCGGCCTGGCGCGCGGCGTGGCGGCGCACGCCGCGGGCGATGCGCGCGCGCTCGACGGCGTCGGTCTCGCCGCCGAGCGCCAGCTCGAGGTTCGCGCGCGTGGTGCGCTCCGGCCGCGTCCAGCGCGCGAGCGGCGCGGCGAGAGCCAGCGAGCCCTCCAGCAGCGCGTGCGGAACGAACCGCGCCGCGCCGGTCGCGGCTTCCAGCGCGCGTGCGCGGGCCGCGCGCCGCCAGCGTCGCAGGCGCCGCTCACCCACGCAGCAACTCCTCGCGCAGCGACGCGCGTTCGGCGCGGGATCCGCGCGCGGCGCGCACGAACCCGGCGGAGAAGGCCGCGCGCTCGCGCGCCGACGTGAGCGCGGCCGCCTCCCGCCAGGCCGAAAGAGCCTGCGCGGCGCCGTCGCAGCGGGCGAGGGGGACGGCGGTCGTGATGCGGGCATCGCGTCCGCCGCGCAGCAGCACCGCCTCGGGGTCGAGGATCAGGCCGCGATCGGCGGCCGCGCCGGCCAGCGCGCCGACCGCGCGCGCGGCCGCGCGTCGATCGCGCGCGCCCAGGTGCGCCGCGCTCGTGACCAGGTCCTCCCCCGGCGATTCGGCGAACACGGCGCAGGCGACCGGCACGCGCACGAGGAGCAGGGCCTCTGGTCCCGGGAGTCCGTGTTCGGCGAGGCGCGCGGCGTCGAGCCACGCCCGGACCGCCTCGCGCCGGCCGCGGCGTTCGACACGTTGACCCGCCGGCGTGTCGCCCCGCACGACAGCACGCGCGAGGCCGGGCACTTCAGCCGCCGCCGAGCCGCGCACCCGCAGGTACTCGATCTCGCCTTCGCGCATCCGCGCGCACACGCCGGACGAGCGCAGCCAGCGGTCGAGCTCGTGCTCGACGCGCGCCGCGCGCAGCCGGCGGCCGGCCGACTCCACGAACTCCAGCAGGCCGCGCCGGTCGCCGTGGCGCGCCAGCAGGTTCGCGCGCAGATCCTCCGGCAGCGCGCGCAAGTAGGCGATCAGGAACGCGGCGCGGAAGCGCGCGCCGGTGTGCTCGCGCGCCAGCGCGGCGGCGAGACCGAGGTCCGTGGACATCCGCCGCGGGGTCGGCCGGTCCACGCGCGCGGCGTCCACGATCCAGGCCCGACCGTCGGGTCCGACCAGCACGTTGCCGGCGTGCGGGTCCCCGTGCGACATCCCGGCGGCGTGCAGGCCGCCCAGCAGCGTTCCGAGCGTGCGCGCCAGCCGCGGCGTCGGCGCGCTGCGCGCCAACATCTCGGCGAGGGTCACGGCGCCGGCGATCCAGCGCGTGCGCAACTCGACGCCCGCGGGCGTCTCGACGATCCCCAGGAGCTGCGGCACCGGAAGACCCGCGCGGGCCATCCGTTCGAGGTTCTGGCGCTCGCGCCGGGCGCGCGCGCGATCGCGCCAGCGACCGAACCAGCGTCCCGGCCAGCGGGCGTCGTGGAAGCGCTTGACGAACACCGCCGAGTCCCCGGCCCCCTCGACCTCGGTGGTGCGCCAGGGCCGGCGCTTCTGGAGCGCACGCGGTTGCGTTTCCGGCACGCGTGCATTGTAGTCCGGCCCGCCGCCGCGGCGCGCCCATGCGAATCCAGCTCTACGTCCTGCGCGAGGTCTTCGTCGCGATCTGCTTCGCGGCGGCGGGCATGCTGGTGCTCGCCTTGCCGGCCGTCGCGGTCTCGGCGATCCACAAGCTGCCCGGCGTCGACCTGCGCGCGGTCCTCTTCTACCTGCCGCTGGTCATCGCCGGCCTCGTGCCCTACGTGCTGCCGCTGGCCTTCCTGCTCGGCGTGGTGTCGGCCTACTCGCGCCTGACGGCGGACAACGAGTGGACGGCGATCCGCATGACCGGGCGGCACCCGGCGCGGGTCTACGTTCCGGGCCTCGTCCTGGCGCTCGGCATGTCGGCCGTGACGTACTGGATGGTCTCGGACCTCCTGCCCCAGATCCGCGGGAAGCAGACCAACTACCTGATCGAGGCCTCCTCGCGCACGATGCGCGAGCTGAGCCCGGGCCGCACCGAGGTCAAGATCGGCGACTTCTACCTGACGGCGCGGCGCCGGGACGGCAAGGCGTTCCTGGACGCGCAGGTCTACGTGCCGCCGCTCTCCGACGAGCAGGCGCGCAACCTGCGCGCGGATCGCATCGAGTTCCGCTTCGAGGAGCGGGCCGTGCTGATGCTCTTCCGCAACGCGCGCACGATCGTCGGCGGCGCCGAGATCCTGAACGGTGACATGACCGTGAGGATCGACCTCGAGGAGCTGACGACGAGCCGCGAGTCGGGCTCGAAGTCCACGCGCCTGCGCTTCCTGTCGAGCGGACGCATGCGCGAGGAACTGCGCGCGGGGCCGGCGCCCGAGCGCGAGCGGGATCTGCGCTACGAGTTGCACTACCGCCTGTCCCTGGCGACGGTGTTCGGCGTGTTCCTGCTCCTGGGGACCTCGACCGGCCTGCTGCTGGGCCGCAGGAACCAGCTCATCGCGCTGGCCCTGGCGGCCGGCTACGCGCTGGGCTTCTACGTGCTGCACATGCGCCTGGGGAAGCAGCTCGCGCAGCACACCGAGCTTCCGGCCGAGCTGTGCGCGTGGTCCGCGATCGCCGTCGGCGCCGTCGCCGGCGGGGTCCTGACCTGGAAGGCGTGGCGCCAATGAAGCGCGGGCGCCTGCGCTGGCTGGGACGCATCGACCGCTACGTGCTGTCGCTGTTCCTCTCGTCCTACGCCACGGCGTTCCTGCTGGTCGTCGGCCTGTACCTGATCCTCGACATGGCGCAGAACCTGGACGAGCACCTGCAGTTGAGACCCGACGGCACACGGCCGCCGGTGCTGCTGGTGGTCCAGTTCTACCTGATGCACCTGCCGTTCCTGTTCCTGCAGGTCGCGCCGTTCGTGACCCTCGTCGCCGGCCTGTTCACGGTCGGCAAGCTCGTACGGCACAACGAGACCGTGGCGGCGCTCTCCGCGGGCACGAGCGCGCAGCGGCTGCTGGCCCCGATCGTCGTGTGCTCGCTGCTGATCGGCGCCGCGATGTTCGCGCTGCGCGAGACCGCGTCGGCGCGCCTGGCGGACCGGCGCGACACGCTGCTCCACCTGCTCGACCATCACACGCTCGATCGCGTGTACGAGAACCTGTGGCTGCGCGACGGCCAGGGCAACGTCGTGCGCCTCGGGAAGTTCCGGCCACGGCCGGCGGACGGCGGACCGCCGCTGATCGAGGACCTGGACGCGCACCTGTTTTCCGCCGCGCGCTGGGCCAGCGTCACGGCCGACCGCGCCGTCTGGGAGCCCGACGCCGACCCGCCCGGCTGGCGCCTGATCGGCGGCGTGCGACAGATGGTCGAGGGCGCGCAGCGCACCGAACCCGTGACGCGCCTGGAGGGCTTCGAATTCACCCCCGAGCTGGTGCTGACGTTCTGGCGCGCGCGCGAGGCGCAACTCGAGCTCTCGTTCGCGGAGGCGGCCGAGATGGGGCGCCGGGACCCCGACAACGGCGTCTACCAGACGCTGCTGCAGTACCACGTGACCTTCCCGCTCGGGAACCTGGTCCTGGTCCTGATCGGGCTGCCGCTCCTGATGCGCCACGAGCGCGGACGGGGCACGCGCACCGCCGCCGCGGCCTTCGGATTGTGCATCACGTACTTCGCGGCCGACTTCGTCTGCCGCAGCCTGGGGATCCAGGGCGCGCTGGATCCGGCCCTGGCGGCCTGGCTGCCGATCCTCTTGTTCGGAAGCCTGGGCATCGCCCTGTACGACTCGATGCGCTCGTGACGGGACGCTCGCAACCGGCGTCCCGCAGCGGGTAGCCTGCTCGCCGGGAAGAACCGCGACCGCGCGGCGTCCCCCGGGGTCTTCCCCGCCGAACCCACCATGCACCAGCACCCCAGCACCTTTTTCCGGTCCGGCCGGCTGCCGTCGATCCTTCCCTGGGCGCTGCTCCTCTCGGCGTGCGCCGGAAGCGGCGCGAAGCACGACAAGGACGTGCGCTGGCTGGTCGACCACGGCCAGTTCGACAAGGCGGTGCGCGTGGCCGCGGAGGCCGTCGAGCGCCGCCCGGACGACGCGCGTGCGCAGAGGCTGCACCGCGAAGCGACGGTGGCGTGGTGGATCGAGAAGGGCCGCCGGCTCACCTTCCAGGACCGCGATCTCGAGGCGCAGGAGGCCTTCCGGAGCGCGCTGGCGATCGATCCCGATTCCGCGGTCGCGCGCGACTGGTTCGAGAAGACGGGACTCAAGCTGGCCCAGACGGCGCTCGACGAGGGGCTGGAACTGCACGCCGAGGACCGCATCCCCGAGGCGCTGGAGGCCTACGAGCGCGCGCTGGCGCACGAACCCGACAACCGCGGCGCGCGGGTCGGGCGCGAGATCTGCCTGATGATCCTGCAGTACCGCGCGGGCCTGGGGAGCGCCTACTTCAAGGACGGGCTCCACGCGCTGTCGGACTACTGGCTGGAGGTCGCGCGCTCGCGCTTCACGTACGCCGAGAAGTACCGGCTCGAGGACCAGCGTGCGGTCGAGCGCAAGCAGCAGGTGCAGTCCCTGTTGGCGATCCAGCGCGTGGCCGCCGGGCGGGCGTTCGAGGCCGAGGGCCGCTACGGCGCCGCGCGCGGCGAGTACCGCGCCGCGCTGGCCCTGGACCCGGACAGCGCCGACGCCGCGCAGGGCATCGAGCGCATGGAGAACGAGATGAGCGTGGCGCGCGACCTGCGCAGCGCGCGGATGGAGATCGTGCGCGGCCGCCTCGACAGCGCCACGAAGCTGGCCGAGGCCGCGCTGGAGCGCACCGTGCTGCAGAAGGATCACGCCAAGGGCGTGCTCGACGAGGTGCGCGAGGGCGGGTTCGAGGTCCAGTACCGCGACGGCCTCTCGCTGGAGCGCGACTGGCGCTTCGAGGAGGCGGTGAAGCGCTACGACGCGCTGCTGGCCGAGGCGCAGTTCTACAAGGACGCGATCACGCGCCGCGACACGCTCAAGGAGTACGTGCGGCACGCCGCGGACCTGTACGCACAGGCCGCGCAGGCAGCGACGCCCGAGGCGGAGCTCGAGATCCTGCGCAAGATCGACCTGTTCTGGCCCGAGTACCGCGACGTGTCGAAGCGCATCGCGGAGCTGGAGAAGCCGGACGGCCCCTGAGTCAGGTCAGCGCGCCGAGCACGTCCTCTGCGCGGATGCGCCGCATGCAGACGGGCCCTTCGGGATGCGCGCAGGTCCGCGCGCGGCACGGGGCGCAGTCGGGTTGGGCGGCCGCGCGCACGACCCTGTGATCCGGATTCGCCGGCGCGTCCGCCGGCCAGGGCCCCGTGCGCCGCGCGTCCTGCGGCCCGGCCAGCAGGACGACCGGCAGGCCGCGGGTCCAGGCCAGGTGCATCGGACCAGAGTCGCAGCCGACGAAGCGCGCGCCGCGTGCGGCGGCGGCGTGGAACACGGCGGCGAGCTCGCGCAAGCCGCGCTGCGCGGTCCAGTGGCGCACCCGCGGACGGGAGAGGCGTGCCGCGAGCGCGCGGCCGTCCTCGGCCTCGGCGGGGCCGCTGATCACGAGGACGTCGGCGCGCTCGGCCGCGGCGCGCGCCAGCTCCTCGAAGCGTTCCGCGGGCCAGGCGCGGACGTCGCTCGCGGGCGCCAGGTGCAGGATCGTTCCGCCCTCGCCGGGCAGGAGTTCGCTGCAACGCCGCTCGCCCTGCGCGCGTTCGGCGGCCGAGAGCCCCAGGTCGAAGCACGGCGCGCGAACCGGCCGGCGGGCCGCGTGCCCCGCGAGATGCAGCATGCGGTCGACCGCGTGCCGGCATCCCGGCGGCAGGGGCGGCGCCGGATCGGTGAGCGTGCCGGCCGCGAAAGGCTCGCGCCAGTCGGCGCGCGCCAGGCCACTGCGGCGCGGCGCGCGCGCGGCGAGCGCCACCATCGCGCTCTTCGTGTTGGCCTGGCAGTCGATCGACCAGTCGGCGCCGAAGGCCTCGAGGTCCGCGGCGAGGCGCACCCAGGCCAGCGCGCCCCGGCGGCGCTGGAACAGGATCGTGCGCTCCAGGCCGGGCAGTCCGTCGAGCAGCGGCGCGAACTCGGGCTGGATCGCCCACGCGATCCGCGCGTCGGGGTGGGCCGCGCGCAGGGCGTGGAACACGGGCAGGGCGTGGACGACGTCCCCCAGGTGCGAGAGGCGCACGATCAGGATGCGAGTCGGGGTCGCGGACACGGGGCAGTAGACTAACCGCGACGATGCTGCGCAGGATCGCGACGAAGTGGGTCCTCACCGTGCTCGCGGCGGTCCTGCTGCCCTTCCTGGGGTTCACGTGGTACGTGGACACGAAGATGGGGGAGCGGCACTGGGAGACGGTGCGCTTCTATCTCCTGACCATGGCCGGCGAGACGGCCGAGCGCGTCGACGATCTGGTGCGCGAGCGCGAGCTCGACGTCGAGCTGTTCCTGGGCACGACGCCGCTGGCGTCGTGGACCATCGCCGAGTGGGACGGACAGGAGGCCGGGTTCCGGGGCACGCTGCAGGCCGGCTGCAACCGGTTCGTGCAGCGCAGCAAGGTGTGGGACCTGATCCTGGCGGTGAACGCACGCGGCGAGCTGGTCGTGTCCAACACGGTCGACGCGCGCGGCGAGCCGCTGGCGCCCGAGGTGCTGGCGGGGCTGCAGCGCGACTACCGCCGTCAGGGCTGGCTGCAGCAGGCGCTGCGCGGCGAGACGGTGCGCGTCGACCACCACCAGAGCGACCTGCTGCCGCCGCGCAGCACGGCCGCGACGCCGCACCCGGAAAACTACCACCTGGGATTCGCCGTCCCGGTGCGCGATCCGCTGCAGCCGGACGTGGTCGTCGGGGCCGTGTACGCGCTGATGAACTGGAGCCACGTGCAGAACCGCGTGATGCGCAAGGTGCGTCCGCGCATGCCGCTCGAGGGCGAGGACATCTACCAGTCGTCGTACACCTGGCTGTGGATGTCGGATTGCAACACGATCATCGCGCACCCGGACACGAACCTGTACGGCCGCCGGGTCGCGGATCCGCCGGTCGAGCTGCCGCAACTCGTGGCCGCCGCGCGCGCCAGCGAATGGGGCATGTACCCCGCCTACGACTTCCGCGGCGTCAGCAAGAACGCGGCCTTCAAGCACTGCGCGGGGCCCGCGCAGGGAGGGTTCGGCTGGGTCGTGGGCGTCGGAATCGACGACCGCGACACCTACGCGACCGTGCTGCAACTGCGGCGCGTGTTGTGGGGCGCGACGGGGCTCGTGCTGAGCGTGGTGGTGATGATCACGATCCTCGTGGCGCGCCGCACCACCCGTCCGATCCGCGAGCTGAAGGCGCACACCGTGCAGGTCGCGGGCGGCGACCTGGACGCGCGCGTCGCCGTCGAGACCGACGACGAGCTGGGCGACCTGGCGCGCGCCTTCAACGACATGACGGGCGAGCTCAAGGAGAGCCGCGTCAAGCTGATCAAGGCCGAGAAGGACGCCGCCTGGCGCGAGATGGCGCGCCAGGTCGCGCACGAGATCAAGAACCCGCTGACGCCGGTGCTGCTGTCGGCCAACCTGCTCGACCGCGCGCGCAAGGAGGACAGCCCGGAGTTCGGGGCGATCTTCGACCGCACGATCACGCTGATCCGCAGGCAGGTCGACAACATGCGCAAGATCGCCTCGGACTTCTCGGCCTTCGCCGGCGCGCGCAAGCCCAACCCCGCCGTCGTCGACGTACGCGCGCTCGTGGACGAAGTGCTCGATCTGAACGCGGCCTGGGCGCGCGAGCTGCGCGTCAAGGTCGCGGTGGCCGGCGAGGGATTCACGGTCTTCGCGGATCGCGGCGAGTTGCGGCGGGTGCTGATCAACCTCGTGTCGAACGCGCTGGAGGCGATGCCCGAGGGCGGCGAGCTCGCCGTCACGCTCTCCCGGCGCACGGACGGCGCGGGGACGCGCGTGGTGCTGGAGATCGCCGACCGCGGCCCGGGCCTGTCCGAGACGGTGCGCGCGCGCCTGTTCGAACCGTACTTCACGACGCGCAGCCACGGGACGGGCCTGGGCCTGGCGATCTCGCGGCGCATCGTCGAGGAAATGAACGGCACGATCTCACTCGAGCCGCGGCCCGAGTCCGAAGGTCCAGGCACGATCGCGCGCGTCGAGCTGCCCGAACGGCGCGAGCCCAAGTCGCCCGCATGAGCACGCACGAGCCCGCGACCGTGCTGGTGACGGGCGGCACCGGATTCCTCGGCACCGCGATCGTCGAGCGGCTCGTGCGCCGCGGCGACGAGGTGCACGTGCTCGCGCGGCCGACGTCCGACCGCGCCGAACTCACCGCCCTCGGCGTGCACTGGCACGACGGCGACCTGACGGACCCCGGTTCGATCCACGCCGCCGCGAGCTCCACCGCCACGCGCGCACGATCCTCCGGCCGCCGCGCGCAACTGGTGCACTCTGGCGCGCTGATCAGCTACAAGACGCGCGACGGCGAAGCGCAGCGGCGCGTCAACGTGGAGGGCACCCGCAGCGTGCTCGCCGCCGCGCGCGCCGCCAAGGTCGACCGCTTCCTGCACGTCAGCTCGGTGGTGGCGGTCGGGCACGGGAGGGGACCCGAGACGCTGGACGAGACGATCGAGTGGAACAACGGCCCGCTGGGCGTCGATTACGCGACGACGAAGCACGCCGCCGAGCAGCTCGTGCGCGCCGCCGCCAGCCAGCTCGACGTGGTGATCGTGAATCCCGGCGCGATCTTCGGCGCGAGCGGCAAGAACTCGAACACGCTGCGGTCGCTGCGGTTGGTGGAGCAGCGCAAGGCGCCCATCGCCGCGCCGCCAGGTTCGATCAGCGTGCTGGGCGTGGACGACACCGCCGACGGCTGCATCCTGGCGCTCGACCGCGGCCGGCGGGGCGAGCGCTACCTGTTGGTCGAGAGTTGGATGTCGACGATGGAGCTGTTCCAGCGGATGGCGCAGGCGACGGGCGGCCGCGGCCCACGGTTCGTCGTGCCGCGCGCGCTGTGGCCACTGGTGGTCGCGGGCGCGCGTCTCGTCGACAGGATCCGGCCGCTGGAGCTGACGCCGCCGCAGGCGCTGGCGATGCTCGGCGTCGAGTTGCGTTTCAATGCCCGCAAGGCACGCGAGGAACTCGGCTGGCGTCCGAAACCGTTCGACACCGTGCTGCGCGAGGTGGTCGCGCGCCTGCGCGAGGATGGGTTACTGGACCGGCGCGATCAGGCCGGGGACGCGCCTCCCCAAGAGGGCTGAGGGTCCCCGGGGACGCAGGCACGGCACCCCGCGTCGGGCTACCCGGTCCCGGCCTTGACGCCCGCCGGTTCCAGGAGCATCCTCGTCCGCGGAGAGAGGCAGCGGGCCGTCGCAGACCCGTTGTTCCCTGACTCTTTGTGGATCGCAGGAGAATGAACGCTGGAGGAGAGCCATGCTGTTCCGTTCACCGACCGGGCAACTCGCACCTGTCCTTCTGATCCTTATTGGCGCCGCACTCATCGTCACGGGCGGCCCCTCCATCCGGGGACAGGATTGTCAATTGAACCCCGCGCCGGACTGCTGCTGCGAAGACGGCGAGTTCTACACGCCCGCCTCCCTTTCCTGCAGCGGCCCCTGCGCCAAGCCGCCGAACGCGAATTGTGCCAGCGCACCTGGCTATTACGCGCCTGATGGCAGCGATGGAAATTGCATCCCCGGAGCTCCGGGGGATCTCTGTCACCACAGGATGCCCGACACTGCGAGCGGCTACACGATCGATTGCTACCAATCGGAGTGCATCGCCGAGTTCGGGGAGAACGAGGAACCGGTCTGGGGCATCGAGTGCTCGTGGTACGCGATCGCTGCCGGCCCCACCGACCCTGTGGGACACAGGTTCCGCTGCTGGGAGGGAGTGACAACCCTCTGCGGAGGCTAGCCGTGGGCCGCGCACAACCGCGGACGCGAGTCCGTCGGGTCACGCGGGGGCTGCTCTGGGTCTTCGCGATTGTGGCCGGAGGGTGGGGAGCGCGAGAGTACCTGTCCGCCGCGCCGGTTCCCGACGCACGGCCCGGGCTCGGCGCCGGGCCGACGCATTCCAGTCCGGGCCCCGCCGAGGTGGACCGTCCGGCTCCGGGCGCGCGACGCGTCGAGGGCCTGGCTGCCGCGGTGGCCGCCGATGATGCGCCCGCCGCGCCGCCACCCGCTTCGATCCTGCCGCGGGCGATCGCCGGCCTCATCGTCGATGCGGCGACGGATGTGCCGGTCGGCGGAGCGCGCGTGATCGTGACGGACAAGGCCGGGGCACACGCCTTCTTGGTCAGCGACGCGTCGGGCCGTTTCACGTTCGAGGCGGGGCCCGCGGACACGGTTTCCGTGGACATTCGCGCGGATTCGTACGCGCCTCTCGTACGGATCGGGAGCGTCCAGCGGCTGCGGGCCGCCGGCGTCGCGGACGAGGCCGGCGGTCACGTGCGGTTCCGGCTCGAGCGCGGTCGCGAACTCGTCGTCGTGGCCGTGCGCCGGGAAACGGGGGACCCCGTCGAGGGGTGCGAGATCTACCTCGTGCACGCGCCGTCCGGATCCGGGCGATCCCACGTGGAGCACCTTGGAACCACCGCTGCCCAAGGCGTTCTGGCTCCGGCACCGCGCGTCGCGCGCTACTCCGAGCAGGCCACCCTCATCGCGATCGCCGCGGATGCGGCTGCGTCGATCTGTTTGGAAACGCTGCTCCAGTCGGACTCCGCAGCGCCGCTGCGTGTCGAGTTGGAGCCGCTGGATCGCCTGCGGGTGGCGGTGAGCGATGCTGCGGGCCGGCACATCGAGCGCGCGATCGTCGAATGGAGGTCCAGCGCGCACCCCTGGCGCGACGTCACCCTGAGCACGGCGCAGATGCGTGACTCCGGCTACCGGGCGCTCCTGCGCGCGCGGCTCATGGCCACGGACATCGACGGAATCGCCGACATCCCGAGCCTGATCTCGGCCCGCGATCCCGCGGCAACGACCCTCGTCGTGCGCAAGGCCGGCTACGCGACCCGGGTCCTTGACGCGGGGCTCGTGGGCGGCGGCGACGCGGCGCGGATCGATGTCGTGCTTGCATCGCAAGCGCGCATCCGTTCGCTCGACGGGTCGGTGAGCGGCCCCGGCGGCGTGGCGATCGGCGGCGCGTCCGTTCGCATCGCCGGGCGGGAAACGCACTCCGAACCGGGCAGCGGCACCTTTCGGTTCTCCAACCTGGACGTCGACGAGGTGAACGCGCTGATCGAGGTGGAGGCCGCGGGTTTCGCGCCGCTGCGTCGATTCGTACGCGCGGATGCGATGAGCGGCACGCCGGTCGTGACCCTCTCGCTGCAGCACGCCGCGGTCCTCGCCGGTGTCGTTCTCGATGGAGAGGGCGCGCCCGTGTCCGGAGCGCTCGTGCGTTGCCACGAACGTGATCCGGAACCCGGCGAACGGGTGGAATTCGCCTGTGCGCGCTCGGACTCGGCCGGACGGTTCGCGATTGCGGATCTGGAGGACGGATCCGACTACACGGTCCAGGTCAGCCACCCCGCAGGCGCTTCGGCGGGCTTCCTCGGCGCGGGCGTCTCCAGCCTGGCTCGTCCGCCGCGATCCGACCTGCGCTTCGTGCTCGAGCGCTCGCGCGACGCGAATGCGCGGATCGTCGCCGCGGTGCGGGATGCGCGCACGGGCGAGCCGCTGCACGTACGGACCGCACGCCTCGTGGCCGTGCCCGACGGAGCCAGGCAGCCGGCGTTGATCCCCGACGACCGCAGGCGGATCGCGCACGGCGAGGTGCGCTTCGACGGCGTTCCCTTCGGTCGGTACGACCTGTGGGTGATGGCCGCGGACGGCGGGATCGCGCATTCCCGCGTCGAGCCCTGCCCGGAAGCCGCGCACGTCCGGATCGACCTGCACCCGGGGCGTTCGCTCACCATCACCGGACGCGTGGATTGGGCACAGTGCTCGGAGGAGGATGGCGCGGCAGAGATCGATCTGCGCGCCACCGCCGTACTCCGTCACTCCGGTGCCGTGCCGGACATGGATCCATGGCGCGGCTCCGCGCGGCCCGTGACCTCCGCGCCGGTACGCATTGACGGGACGTTCCAGCTCGAGGGCCTGCTCGCGGGCGAGTACCTCGTTCGTGTGGGGGGCGCGCTGCGGGGCGTGCAGCACGAAGGCGAGGCCGAGGTTTCGTTGGCCTCCGGAGCGGGCCGATCCGTGTCCATTCCCATCGTGCCTGTCGGCAGCCGGGCCATGCTGAGCTTGATCGGAGACCAGGGTGCGTTCGACGGCTCGGTCTGGATCTCGCTGCAGGAAGGCGCGCGTCCCGTCCGTGAGTTCCAGCTCCTTCCACAGGAACGGGAAGGTCTGCGCCGCGACCTGCTCGTGCCGGCCGGCGATGTCCACGTGGTTGCGTGGCGGAGCAACGCGCCGCGCGGCGCGGAGCGAGTCCGGTCGCGCCTCACGCTGGTCGACGAGGCATTGCGATGCTCGCCCGGGGAGAGGCGCACGATCGTCGTGCTCTCGCCGTGAGCCGTGCCGCTCCGTGAGCACGCGGCCTCCGGCTCGCTCCTTCGCGCTGCAAGATGCGCGGCCGAATGGCGATCCCGCTTCGCAGGAACTGGTCGGTGCCGTCATGGGCGGCTGGGTCCTGCGAGACGAGCCGTACGCCTTCGAATTGCGGATCGAACGGCTCGTGCTGGATGCCGGCGGGGCGCGGGGCTGGGAGGCATCGGACCTCTTGCACGCCCTGCGCGACCTGGTCGCATCCGCCGCGAACGGCGAGTTCGCTGGTCTCTCGTTGCTGGACGCGATGCCGGACCTCGCCGCGGCGGAGCGCGCGGCCGGGATCCCCTGGCGCAGCACCACGGAGGACTACGAGGTCGTCCTGGGTCGCGGGTTCGTGCAACAGACCTGGCGGTCCGCGGATCCGTTCACCTGGCGGATCGACGACGCGATCGCTCTCTGGCACCGGCCCGCGGCGGGCGTGCTCGCGGCCTACGACGCGTCCGCGGGCATCGCGCTGATGTCACCGACGGAGTTCCTTCCGTTGATCACGCCGGTGGGGGCCGCGGTTCCGCGCCACTTGGCGCTCGCGCCGTGGCGCATCCTCGACGCCGCGGGCACGAGCGGGAAACCTGGAGGCCAGTTCCTCTGCTGGGCGAATGCGGGCGATCCGGAGAACCACGCGCTCGTCGCCGTGGTCCCGGCGGAGTCGGGCGCGGTCCAACGGGCGTATGTGCAGCAGTCCGGTGGACGACGCCTGGTCGTGGCATTCGTGGCGGGCCCCACTCCGCCCGGCTGCACCGCCTGGCCAGTCACGCAGGGGACGAAGATCGTGTGGCAGGAGGTCGAAGCGCAGCCGCGCGTCGAAGTGTCCGCCTGGCGCTTCGCGAACGTCCGCTGCTGCGCGGCGGGCGAGCACGCGCTCCGGATCGAGGAGGGCACGTTGCTGGTCGATCGCCGCGGTCCGGTCGGGGGCCAGTCCCTCGGCCGCGCGGCGCTGGAATGGCCGGCGGAGATCCAAGCCAGGGTGGAAGTACAGGCGCGGCCGGCGCAGTCGCCACGCACGGCGGGCCTCGACTGGAGTGCGCCCGTCGGCTGGGCGCTGGTCGTGGCTGGTGTGCTGCTCCTCTTCGCAATCAGATTCCTCCGTGTGGGCCGTGCGCGCACCCGTTAGGCGCCTCGCCGCCTAGCGACCATCGTCGCCGAGCGCTGGATCCGGCCGGACGGCATGGATTGGGGACTGATCCGCCGCGAGTAGGATGGGCAACTCGCGCACGTCATTCCGCGTCCGCATCACCGTCGCGGCCACGATCTTCCGATGCTCGCCGTCCTCGACCGATCCTTACCAAGGCTGGCTCCTGGAACGCACCGGATCGTCACGGAGCGACCGCCGCTTGGTCGTGGTGACCTGGGTGCGGATGCAGCTTCGGGGCGTTCCCCAATCGGGGGGGCGCACGCAGGTAGGGCGGCAGCATGGCGTCCGAGTCCTCGGTGAGATGACGGTGCTCCTCCCGTACGCCTCACAGCTTCTAGGCAGCAGAGAGGTCGTCCGGTTCGACCTCGGGCACTTGCGCGCGCCCCCCCCTGTGACTGCACGCCGCGCGCAGGCTGCGACCTGAGTTCAACTGCGGATCCCATTGGAACGGGAAGGCGTCAGACGGCGACTGTGGCGTTCCGGACCGACTCCGGCGGGGCGGGCGGTAGTCGTGATTGGCGTCCACGGGTTCGCCATCGTCCGCGAACCTCGGGTGGCGGTTAGGATTCCGAGAGTTCGCCCCCCAACACTCGCGCTCGCCCATGCTTCACCTCGCATTGCTTCTGTCGGTCCATCCCACGGTCCCAGGGGACGTCACGCCGTCCGAGGTTGCGCCGCACACGCCATTGCCCTCGAACTACTGCGAGGACGGAATCCGAATGACGTTCACGGGCCGGGCTCCGGGGTCCACGCCGCGCACAGTTCTCATTCGCACGAGCGAGATAGGTCGAGGCGCGGACCGAATGCCTGTCACGCGTCCCACCCTCGTGCCGGCTGAGAAGGGCGTGCAGTACCAGCGCGAGGAGTTCGTCGAGTGGTTCCTTGAGGAGCGGGGCGCAGTTCAACACGGCTGGTCCATCCCCGCACGATGGAGTGGAGATGTGCGCTCGGACCTGTGGATCGGCGTCGAGTTCGAGGGCGCTGCGGTACAGATCGCCGAGGACGGTCTAGCCGCTCGCCTCATCGACGAACGCGCCTCCACGATCGCCACCTACCGCGGTCTCGCCGCGTGGGACGCGAAGGGGACCGTGCTGCGCGCGCGGATCGTCCCTCGGTGTTCCGGGCTTGCGATCCAGGTCTCGGACCAGGGCGCCGTGTATCCGATCACGATCGATCCCTGGCTCAGCGCCCCCGATTGGTTCTTCGACCTGCCGACGTCGCCCGGAGCGCCGCTGGTGGGTGCGGCGGCCGGGGACCTCAACTCCGACGGATTCGGCGACTTCATCGTAGGGGCACCGACGTGGAACGGAACGGGGGTGCCGGCACACGACGGCGTCGCCTGGGTCTTTCACGGCAGCGCATCGGGGCTCGGATCGACTCCCGTGGCGACGCTGTTCGAGCCGAACTTCCAGGGCATCGCGGGGACCAGCTACGGTTCCCACGCCGCAGCTTTGGGAGACGTGGATGGCGATGGCTTCGATGACGTGGCCATCTCCGACTCAGGGCAGTCGAACCCTGACCAGAGTGAGGGAGCGGTGTACGTCTACCGCGGCAGCAGTGCCGGGCTCGTGACCACTCCGTTCTGGACGCTCGAAGGTGGCGCCCAAAACGCACTGCTACGCGCCCGGTTCCACACGGGGGACGTGAACGGGGACGGGCGTGCCGACCTATTGACCCTGGCGAACGACGACGCGAGCCAGACGGGCAACACCACGGTTCGTTTGTACCTGGGATCGGCCTCGAGTGGATCGCCCACGCCGGTCTGGAGCATCAGTCGCAGTGGCCTGGGACAAGTCCTCGTCGACGCCGCCGGCGTCGGCGATGTCAACGGTGACGGCTACGAAGACATCGGGGTGGTTGGAGGCCCCCCTGCGGTTCAAGGCTCGCTGTTCGTCTTCTTTGGTTCCCCGATTGGTCCGGCATCCACGACTCCAGACTTCGTCCATCACATCACCTTCGGATTGATAGGCTTTGTGGAACCAGCGGGAGACTACGACGGGAACGGATTCGCCGATGTGCTGGTGGGTGGTTCGGCGGGAAGTTGGCTCTTTCTGTCGAACCCTGCGCTGAACGGCCCCCAATCCCTCCCCAACATCCCGATGGCCACGACGGGCAGTCGGATCGCAGGCGATGCGGACGGTGACACGATCCCCGACCGGCTGGAGGACGTTGGCGTCGGCGGCGGTCTGCACGTGTACACCGGTGGTCCGACGACCTTTGGTGCTCCGATCCTGTTCCAAGCCACGGGTCCCGTGGCGACGGGTCTGCCCGGAGGCGCTGTGACGAGCGCAGGCGCAGCCGGGGACGTCAACGGAGATGGTCGCGGAGACGTGTTCTGTCTCGACACGTCGAGCGCACGGGTGACGGTCCTTCATGGCTGCCCGTCTCCGGACCTGGTCCCCGTCGCCGTGGGCAGCCCGCTGGTCCTGCAACCATCCCTGCCCTCGAGCTTCGGCGCGTCCTGCACCGCCTCCGGAGACATCAACGGGGATGGTCTCTCCGACCTGCTCGTCGGCGCTCCGAACCACTCGAGCGGCGAAGTCGACGAGGGCGCCGTCCACCTCTTCATCTCAAGCGCCGCCGGCTACCCGTCGGTTCCGACGTGGTCCTTCGAGAGCAACTCCGTGGGCGCGTTGCTGGGAACCTCGGTCAGCTTCGCCGGAGACGTCGACAACGACGGGTACATGGACGTCCTCGTCGGGGCGCCGGGCTACGGGAACGGGCAGTCGGCCGAAGGACGTGCCTACCTGTTCCGGGGAACCGCGTCCGGAGTGCTCGCATCTTCTCCTGCATGGACGTTCGAGTCGAACGACGCCAATGCCGAGTTGGGAGCCTCGGTCGCGGCGGCCGGAGACACGGACGGTGACGGCCGTGCGGATGTGATCCTCGGAGCTCCGGGCGACCGCGCGGGAGCCACGGACCGTGGAGCTGCCTACGTGTTCCTGGGTCGGGCCGCTGGCGCCCTCGGCAGCGTGCCCGCGGTCGTCCTCGACGGTGGCCAGAACAGCTCCCGTTTCGGGACCAGCGTTTCGACGGCGGGCGATCCGAACCGTGACGGGTTCAGTGATGTGCTCATCGGCGCCCCAGGCTGGACCAGCGGCCAGCCCGGGGAAGGTGCGGCCTTCCTGTTCCTGGGTAGCAACAGCGGCCCATTCGCGACGGCAGCCTGGGTCAGCGAAGGTGGACTGGGCAATGCCGAGTTCGGGACCGCCGTCGCTGCGGCAGGCGACGTGAACTCGGATGGGTTCTCCGACGTGTTGATCGGAGCGCCCGGATTCGCTGCCACCACCTTGGGTGGCGCAGTCTTCGTCCACTTCGGGAGCCCGGGCGCAGCGCCATTCACGACGACGCCACAGACGGTCACGCTGGGCACCGCAGGCGCTGGGCTTGGCCGAGCACTCGCTCACGCAGGCGATGTCAACAACGATGGATTCTCGGACGCTCTCGTGGGAGCTCCTGGATTGGGATCCGGACAGGTCCTTCTCTACCTGGGCGCCTCCAGCGGCCTGGTGACGCCCCCCGCCATGAGCTGGGGGAACCCGGGCACCAGCGTCTGTGCGGGAGGAGACTGGAACGGCGACGGGTTCAGCGACCTCGTCACGGCATTTCCCGGCTCCGGTGCAGGCGGGCAGGTCGAGCTGTACGTCGGATCGAGCCTCTATGGATCGCGGTCGAGTCACCAGCAGAGGCGACTCGACGACACACAAGCCATCATGATCTTGGGACGCTCGGAGTCCACGGCGGGAATCAGGTTCCAAGGTGCGGCCGAGAATCACTTCCAGTTCGCTGGAACGACCGCCGGACGCGAGCGATACCGGATTGAGTACGAGCTGAAACCGCTTCAATCAGACCTGAATGGCACGAGTCTGGGCCACATTCCCGTGGTGGGATTCGTGGACAGTGGAGTGCCCACTCTGCCGGCGAACACCCTCTCTCTGCCGATCGCCGGACTTTCGACGCTCAACTCCTACGCATGGCGGCAGCGCTTCAACCTCGCTCACCCCCTGTTCCCCCGGACGACCTGGCGTGCCCCGCAGGGCAACGGGCTGAGGGAGAAGAAGTTCGGTACGGCTCTCGACTGCAACGGCAACGGGATCGCGGATGCCCTCGACATCCAGAACGCGACATCGCTGGACTGCAACGGCAACACCGTCCCCGACGAGTGCGACGTCCCGCCGCTGGGCACCTTCGACGCGGACTGCAACGCCAACCTCGTCCCGGACAATTGCGAGTACACGACGCTGTTCGACTGCGACCTGAACGGCGTGCTGGACGAGTGCCAGCTCCCGCCCTTCGGCAACCAGGACTGCAACGGGAACTCGGTGGTCGACGCATGCGACATCGCGTCCTCGGCGAGTCAGGACACCAACCTCGATGGGATCCCCGACGAGTGCCAGCCCGGGGGCACGCTCTACTGCTTCGGCGACGGTACCGGCACGGCCTGCCCGTGCGGGAACACGAGCCCGGCCGGCAACCAGGAGGGCTGCTTGAATTCTCTGGGGTTCGGCGGCCGCCTGCGCTCTTCCGGTGTGGCACGCGTCAGCGCGGACAGTTTCGCACTGCTGGGCAGCAACATGCCCAACAGCTCGGCCCTGTACTTCCAGGGCACGGCCCAGCAATCGGGCGGCAACGGGGCGATCTTCGGCGACGGGAAGCGCTGCGCTGCGGGTTCGGTGATCCGTCTGGGTACCAAGATCAACGCCGGCAATGCCTCGCAGTACCCCGTCACGGGTGACCAGACGATCTCCGTTCGCGGGGCACTCCCGACCGGCGGTGGCACGCGCTACTACCAGGTGTGGTATCGCAACGCGGCGGCGTTCTGCACGGTCAGCACGTTCAACCTCACGAACGGCCTGCACACGACGTGGCTGCCGTGATCGGGCACCCGCGACGCCCGGCTTGGGGTTCTTGATAGCCACGCCCGCGCAGCGCGGATCCGCCTGCGCGTCGCGCGGCACGGCTCGTGGGGCGGCGCGCGGCAGGACGCTGGGCTGTCCGGCGATCCCGCCCCGCAGGACGTGTTCGGCGCCGTGCTGGTGGGAAGGCGCGGAGGATCGCTCCCGGGCACGGCGCACGGGCCTCCGGGAGCGCGAAACCGCCTCTCCTGCGACACTTCTCCCGCCCGGGTGGGTTGACCCCTTCGACGGGCCTCGACTCCCGGACGAACCAGGCCGATGAACGCCTTCATGACCACGCCTGTGCTGGTGATCGTGCCGGCCGCGCTGCTCGCGGCGGCGGCGCTGGCGCCGGCCCAGGACGGGGACCAGACCGGATTCTGGAACTCCCTGCGCCGCCGCTTCGACGCGGACGGCGACGGCCGCGTCAGCGCCGACGAGTACCGCCGGCGGCCGCTCCTGTTCGAGCGCCTCGATCGCGACCGCGACGGCTTCCTCACGGATGCCGACTTCCGCAGCGTCAGCTCGACGCCGATGGAGACGGCTGCGCCCGCGACCGGCGACGGAGCGAGCGCGCGCGAGCCGAGCGCCGAGGACGTGCTGTTCTTCGAGAGCCGCATCCGGCCCGTCCTGGCGAACGCGTGCTTCAGTTGCCACGCGGACTCCGCGCCCAAGCTGCGCGGCGGACTGAAGGTCGATTCGCGCGAGGCTCTGCTGCGCGGAGGCGCGTCCGGTCCCGCGATCGTGCCCGGAGATCCGGACGCGAGCCTGCTCGTGCGCGCCGTGCGCTACGACGACGAGGACCTGCAGATGCCGCCCAAGCGCGCGCTCGGGCCCGACGTCGCGAACGATTTCGCGCGTTGGGTCGAGATGGGCGCGCCCTGGCCCGGCGCGTCCGCTGCAATGACGGCGTCCAAGGATCACGCCGCGTACGGCATCGACCTCGAGAAGGGTCGGCAATGGTGGGCGTTCCAACCGCCGGTGAAGGCGGAACCTCCGGCCACCAAGAACACGGATTGGCCGCAGTCCGACATCGACCGCTTCCTCCTGGCTGCGATGGAAGAGAAAGGCGTCGCGCCGGTGGGGGACGCGGAACGCGCGGCGTGGTTGCGGCGCGTCACGTTCGACCTGACCGGCCTGCCGCCGACGCCCGAGGAGCTCGCCACGTTCGAGAAGGACCGCTCGCCGGGCGCGTTCGACCTCGTCATCGACCGCCTGCTGGCCTCGCCGCGCTTCGGCGAGCGCTGGGGGCGGCACTGGCTCGACGTCGCGCGCTACGCCGAGTCGAGCGGCAAGGACTCGAACGTGCTGTACCCGCACGCGTGGCGCTACCGCGACTGGGTCATCGGCGCCTTCAACCAGGACGAGCCCTTCGACCAGTTCCTGGAGCGCCAGATCGCGGGCGATCTCCTGCCGGCGATGACCGACGACCAGCGCGCGGCGAACATCATTGCGACGGGCTACCTCGCGCTCGGAACGAAGGGCCACAACACGCGCGACGTGCGCCAGTTCGCACTCGACGTCGCCGACGAGCAGATCGACGCGTTCTCGCAGGGCATGCTGGGCCTGACGATCGCGTGCGCGCGCTGCCACGACCACAAGTTCGATCCGATCCCGACGCGCGACTACTACGCGATCGCGGGCATCTTCCTCAGCACGGAGACGTGCTTCGGCACGAAGCGCGGGCCGGGCAACAACCGGCCGTCGGACCTGATCCCGCTGCCCGAGGGGGCCTACCTGCCCAACGGTCCCGAGATGGGGACGGTTCAGCGCGCGGCGCTCGAGCGCTTGCGCGAACGTGCGGCCAAGCAGGCGGAGGAGGCGGCCGCGCTGCTGCCGCGCGACAACCGCACGCGGCCGGGAACCGGCGCGGCGGACGAGGCCGGAGGCCAGGCGCGCCCCGACCCGCAGGTCCTGCAGCGCGCGCGGATCGCGCGCGAGACCACTGCGCTCCTGGACGACCTCCTGTCGCGCTTCGACGAAGAGGGCCGTGCGCTGCCCGCGAACCGCCTCTCGATGGGCGTGCGCGAGTCGCGCGCGCGCGACGCGCGCGTCCTGGAGCGCGGCGAGATGGACAAGGCCGGCGCGACCGTTCCGCGCGGCGTGCTGCAGGTGCTGTCGGACGCAGCGACGCCGCGCATCACGCGCGGCAGCGGGCGCCGCGAGCTGGCCGACTGGATCACCTCGGAGAAGAACCCGCTCACGGCGCGCGTGTGGGTCAACCGCGTGTGGCTGCACCTGTTCGGGTCGGGCATCGTGCCCACGCCCGACAACTTCGGCGCCAGCAGCATGGCGCCCCGCAACCAGGCGCTGCTCGACTGGCTGGCGGTCACGTTCATGGAGGACGGCTGGTCCACCAAGCGTCTCATCCGGCGCATCGTGCGCAGCCACGCGTACCGGCTGGCATCCGAGGATCATCCCGCGCACCGGCGCGTCGATCCCGACGCGACGCTCCTTTGGCGCATGCCGGAGCGGCGACTCGATGCGGAAGCGATCCGCGACGCGATGCTCGCGGCGGCGGGGACCCTGGTGCTGGAGCCGCCGGTCGGCTCGCCCGTCGGGGTGCTGGAGGGGAACGCGCGCAACGACCAGGTGCTCGACCGCGCGCTGGCGGACCGTCCCGTGCGCTCGGTGTACCTGCCGATCGTGCGCGATCGCCTGCCCGAGGCACTGGAGGTCTTCGACGCCGCCGACCCGGCGTTCGTGACCGGCGACCGCGACGAGACCAGCGGCGCGACGCAGGCTTTGTTCCTGATGAACGACGCGGGCGTGCTGCAGGCGGCGGACGCCCTCGCTGCACGACTGCTCGCCCTGCCGGGCAACGACGACGCGCGCATCGAACAGGCGTTCCTGCTCGTGCTGGGGCGCGAGCCGACCGGCGCCGAGGCGACGGCCGTGCGCCAGTTCCTCCGCGAGTTCCCCAAGACCGTCGCGAAGGGCGGGGCCCAGCGCGGCGACGCGCGTCCGGGCCGCCGCGATCGGGGTGGCGACGCTCCGCCGGCGGATCCGCGCGTCGCGGCTTGGTCGGCCTTCGTCCAGACCCTGTTCCAGACCGCCGAGTTCCGGCTGCTCGACTGAGCTGACGACCATGAAGAGGAACCCGAAGGATTGCTGCGGACCGGCGATGCCAGGCGACGCCTCGCGCCGCGACGTGCTGCGCGCCCTTTCGCTGGGCTTCGGCTGGCTCGCGTTCCGCGGCCTCGCCGCGCAGGCCGCCGCGCAGGAGCCGTCCGATCCGCTGGCGCCCAAGCCACCGCACCACGCGGCACGCGCGAAGCGCGTGATCTTCCTGTGCATGGCCGGCGGTCCTTCGCACGTCGACACCTTCGACTACAAGCCGCGCCTTGCCGCGGACGACGGACAGGCGCTCAGCGGCCGCATCCGCCAGGGCGCGAAGCTGATGGGGTCGCCGTGGAAGTTCACGCGCCGCGGCCAGAGCGGCCTGTGGATGAGCGAGCTGTTCCCGGAGCTCTCCGCTCACGCCGACAAGCTGTGCCTGCTGAACGGCATGCACACCGACGTCCCGGCGCACCCACAGGCGTTCACCAAGCTGCACACGGGCAGCTTCCAGTTCGTTCGGCCGTCCCTCGGCGCGTGGACGCTGTACGGCCTGGGCACGGCGAACCGGAACCTCCCGGGCTTCGTGACGCTGAACCCGCCGTCGGGCCAGGGCGGCGCGCAGAACTACGGCAGCGCGTTCCTGCCGGCCACGTACCAGGGCCTGCGCGTCGGCATCGCGCGCGGCAATCGCGGCCAGCGCGCCGGCGAGGAGGCCGTGGCGAACCTCGCGAACGCGCGGATGGACAAGGACGCGCAGCGCAAGCAGCTCGATCTCCTCGAGAAGCTCAACCGCGAGGAGCACAAGCGCGAACGCGGCAGCGACGAGGTCGAGGCGGTGATCCAGTCCTACGAGCTCGCCTTCCGCATGCAGGCCGAGCTGCCCGGCCTGCTCGACCTTTCGAGGGAATCGCAGGCCACGCTCGACCTGTACGGCATCGGCGCGGACGAGAGCGACGGCTTCGGACGCCAGTGCCTCGCCGCGCGCCACATGGCGGAGGCCGGTGTGCGCTTCATCGAGGTCAGCCAGGGGGGCTGGGACCACCACCGCAACCTGCGCGAGGACCTGTCGCGCTCGTGCCGCGCGATCGACAAGCCGATCGCCGGCCTGCTCACGGATCTCGCGCGCAGGGGACTGCTGAAGGACACGCTCGTCCTGTGGGGCGGCGAGTTCGGCCGCACGCCCTACGCGCAGAACGGCGACGGGCGCGACCACAACAACCGCGGCTTCACGACCTGGATGGCGGGCGGCGGCGTGAAGGGCGGCATCGCCTACGGCGCGACGGACGAGCACGGCATCGAGGCGGTCGACGGCCGCATGTCGATCCACGACTGGCACGCGACCGTGCTCCACCTCCTCGGGCTCGATCACGAGCGCCTGACCTTCAACCACGCCGGACGCGACTTCCGCCTGACCGACGTGCACGGCGAGGTCGCCGAAGCGATCCTGGCCTGAAGGAAGGGGGCGCGCGCGGCGCGCGCCGGGGCCGGGAACGGGCTTCTTACAGCTTCACGCGGGGCCGGTCCCTAGCATGGACGCGGCGCCGGTGCTCCCACGCGCCGCCCACGTCCCCGAGGAGAACCCCGTCCGTGCGAAGCCACAGCCCGCAACGCGGAGCGGCCGCGCGCCCCATCATCGCGCTGCTCGTCGTCGTCGCCCTGCTCATGGGCGTCCTGTTCACGCTGCTGCGCCGCGGCGACGTCGCGGATGCCGAGGGGCCGTCGACCTCGGCGCTCGCCACGGCGTCCGTGCCGGCGGCGGAGCTCTCCGGCGCGACCTCGCCGCTCGAACTCTCCGGCGCCGCCGCCCACGGCGGCACGCGCATCAGCTCGGTGAAGCCGGGCGTGCGTCTGCGGGGACCCGGACGGCTCGACGGCCGCGTCGTGGACCGCTCGAGCGGCGCGAGCGTCGCCGGCGTGTCGGTGGAACTGCTGCCGATGCCGCCCGCCGGTTCGGCGTTCCTCGGCCGCGTGCTGCGCCTCTTCAACGGGCCGAGCGAAATGGCCAGGCGCGTGCTGCCGATCGCCGTGGCCGTCAGCGGCGCCGACGGCCGCTTCCGCTTCGAGGGCGTGCGCACCGGCACGTATTTCCTGGAGGCGCGCGGCGACTACGCGGTGCCCGAGTCCGTGCCGCGCGCGCGCGTGCTGGCCTCCGGAGCCGGCGGTCCGATCGACGTGTACGTCCACGCGGGAGGCCGGGTGGTGGGGCGCGTGCTGGCGCCCGACGGCAGCCCCGCGCGGAACGCCGCGGTGGCGCTCGTGCCCGGCACGCGCGCGTTCGTCGCCACGGTCACCAGCGGCGACCTGCGCTGGCTCGAGACGGCGACCGACGCCGACGGGGCGTTCCTGGTTCCCGGGATCCCGCCCGGCGAGGGCTACGAGATCACGGTGACGGGACAGGGATTCGCGGTGTCGCACCTCCTGAACATCACGGTGCGCGCGGGCGAGGACACCCAGGTCACGGTCGAGACGCGCCGGGGCGGACAGGTCACCGGTCGCGTGCTGGCGCTGCGCGACGACGGCGAACCGGTGCCGCTCGCCGACGCGCACCTGGGCGCCGTTCCGCGCGGCCTGCGCAACCTGCGCTGCGTCGAGGAGATCCTGACCACGACGCACTGCGTGACGGGCGCGGACGGAACGTACGTGATGAATCACGTGCCGCCGGGCGACGTCGACGTCGTCGCGATCGAGCGCACGCACCTGCCGGCGATCGGCGCGCGGCTGTCCCTGGCCGACGGCGTCGTCGTGTCGGCCGAGGACATCGTGCTGAAGCCGGGCGCGATGGTGGCCGGCCGCGTCGTGGACGCGCGCGGCGCGCCGGTGCCCGGCGTGACGCTGCGCTTCAACTTGGTCGACTGGCGCAACTTCCAGTTCGACTTCTCGCTGGCGCCGATGATGGCGCAGGCGGTCGAGGGCTTCGATCTGCCCAAGTCGGACGCCGAGGGCCGCTTCCTGGCGGGCCCGATCGCGGGCGACGCGCCCTACGAGGTCACGTTCACGAAGGTCGGCTTCGTCGAGCACGAGTTGAAGCACGATCCAGAGAAGTCCCCGGGCGAGGTCACGGTCGTGCTGCAGCGCGGCGGCGCCGTCGAAGGCATCGTGATGGACGCGGCGCGCGGCGAGCCCGTCACGAGCTTCACCGTCGGCGGCGGCGACCTCGTCGACGTAGAGGACGACGCGCCCGGCGGCCAGAACCCGTTCTCGGGCGGCCAGCTCGTCGAGGACGCGGGCGGCAGCTTCCGCGTCGAGTCGGTGCGGCCCGGCAAGTCGGCGCTGCGCTTCAGCGCGCCGGGCTACCTGCCGGCCACGGTCGACGTCGAAGTCGTCGAGGGCGAGACCCGCAAGGGCGTCATCGTGCAGCTCACGCCGGGCGGCGTGGTGCGCGGCAAGGTCGTCGACGGCGGGGGCCAGCCCGTGGTCGGCGCGCAGGTCGTCGCGCAGAACTCCGACGGCGGCCGCTCCGGGCGGCGCGAGCGCGGCCAGCGCGGCGGACGCCGCGGCGGGCGCGGCAACGGCATGCCCAACGGCCCCTTCCAGCCGATGATGGCGGCCGGCGCGGACGGCGTCGACGACATCCCGGCCGGCTTCCTGCCGTTCGCGGCGGGCATGGGGATCCTGGGCGATCGCGCCGTGCTGACCAACGCGCGCGGAGAGTTCGAGCTGACTGCGGTCGAGGCGGGCACCATCCGCGTGCACGCGTTCCACCGCGATCACAGTCCCGGTGCCGCCGAGCCCAAGAAGCTGGAGGCCGAGGGCGTGCTCGAGAACGTCGTGATCGTGCTCACCGACGGCGGCGGCATCGTCGGCACGGTCACGGACCGTTTCGGGCGGCCGGTGCCCGACGAGATCGTCCTGGCCTTCTCGCCCGCGGCGTTCGGCGGGCCGGGCAGCGGCTCGGGCGGCGGCGTGTTCCAGGGCTCGACCGACGCGCAGGGCAACTACGCGATCCGGCACGTCTCGCCCGGCACCTACTTCCTGGTGGCGACGCGCGGCGACGAGGACCTCAACCCGGCGACGTTCTTCGGCACGCTCAACTTCGACCTCGTGACCGTCCCCGCGGGCGAGGTCGTCGAGTTCGACCTGGTGGACAGCACGGCGGCGGCATGCCGCGTGCGCGGCGTCGTGACCTACCGCGGCGAGCCGGCCGCGCGCGGGAACCTGATCGCCACGAGCACGGACACGGACAACATGCTGGGCGTCGAGTTCCGCGCCGCCAAGATGCTCGGCGAGGGGCGCTTCGAGTTCGCGGGCCTCGCGCCGGGGCTGTGGCAACTGCAGTTCGACGGCGACGGCCCGCAGGTGCGCACGTCGCTGGAGGTGCCGGACCTTCCCGAGTTCGAGGTGGAGGTGCGCCTGCCCGAGGGCGGTGCCGAAGGCCGCGTCGTCGACGAGCGCACGGGCCAGCCGATCGCCAACGCGCAGGTCGCGCTGCGGCGCCTGGGCCTGCCGGCGGCCAAGGGACTGCTCGGCAGCATGATCGCGCGCGACGCCGGCAGCATCCGCCGCAACACGAACGACAAGGGCGAGTTCAGTTTCGAGCGCCTCGAGACTGGCGAGTACGAGCTGGTGGCCCAGACGCCGTCGTGGCGCCGGCGCCAGGAAGGCGAGACCTACGCGCCCAGCGAGCCGTTGCGCGTGCGCGTCGACTCCAACCGTGTCGAGCGCGGCATCACCGTCCGCCTGTTGCCGGCGCTGGGCATCACCGGCCGCGTGGTCGGCGACGGCGCCGCCGTCGAGGGCGCCCGCGTGGTCGCCGTGCGCTCCGGAGCGGGGACCGAGGGCATCGAGACGACGCGCAGCGATGCCGAGGGCCGTTTCGCGCTGAAGGGCCTCGCGCCCGGCACCTATCGGCTCTCCGCCAACGCGGACGGCTGGGCGCAGGGCCAGAAGGACGACATCGTCGTCGAGCGCGGGCGCGAACCCGGCGACGTCGAGTTGGCGCTCACGCGCGGCGTGCTCGTCGGCGTGCGCATCACCAAGGGCGGCTTGCCGGTCTCCGGCGCGCGCGCGCAGTTGCGTTCCGCGGGCGGCGAAGGCGCCGCCGGCGGGAACGACCCGGGCCGCGCGCTCGAGGGCTTCTTCCGCGGCGAGGGCGCCAGCGACGTCGAGGGCCGCGTCGAACTGGGGCGCTACGCGCCCGGCAAGTACCGGCTGGAGGCGCAGCGCGGCGCCTCGCGCGCCGAGAAGGACGTGGTGATCGAGGGCGGCCGCGGCGAAACCGAACTGCGGATCGACCTGGACTGATCCACTATGCTCGACGCTTGATGCACGCCGCCCTGCTGTTCCTCGCCGGTTCGCTCCTCCTGCACCCGCTGCACCTGGGCGACGAGCCGCCGCCGCTGGCGGCCGCGCGGCGCATCGTGCTGACCCACGCCGGCGTGGAAGGCTCGGCCGCGACGCGCACGCGCGAGGCGGCGCTCGAGCTCGCGGAGGCACTGGCCCAGCGGATCCGGGCCGGCACCGACTTCGCGCGCCTCTCGGCCGAGTACTCGGCCGCGCCCGAGGCGCGCACCGGCGGCGAGATGGGCGCGTTCGTGCCCGGCGTGCTGGCGCCCGAGCTGGACGCGTTCCTGTTCGGCGCGGGGATCGGGGAGGTCAGTGCGCCGTTCGCGCTGCCGTCGGGCGTCGTGCTCCTGCAGCGCGTCGAGAGCCACGCGGCGGTCCTGCGCATCCAGGTCGCGGCGTCCGGCGACGAGGGCGCGCGCAAGGCGGATCTCGTGCGCGCGCGCCTGGCCGCCGGCGAGGAGTTCGCGGCCGTGGCGCGCGATCTGTCCGACGACCGCGCATCGGCGGCGCGCGGCGGCCAGTTCGCGATCTTCGAACGCGGGCGCGCGGACATCCTGCTGAAGCGCATGGCGTTCGAAGCGCGGATAGGCGAGGTGATCGGCCCCGTCGAGATCGAGCCGCTGGGCCTCAACTGGATCCGCCGCGTGCCGCTTTCCGAGGTGGATCCCGCGCTGCGCGAGAACCCGTTCGTGCGCCTGCGCGCGATCCTGTTCCCGCACGACACGGCGCAGGGCGCCGATCCGGCGCTGGCGCCCGGCGAGGCGGCCGCCAAGGCCGCCGCCGACCGCGCCCTTGCGCGCAGCGACGCGGGCGAGGACTTCCGCGCCCTGGCGCGCGAGCTCACCGGCGACACGGGCGGGCGCGAGCGCGACGGCGACCTGGGCTGGGTCCACCGCGGCACGCCGGGCCTCTCCGACGCGGTGCGCGTCGCGACGCTGCTCGCGCCGGGGCAGACGACCCCGGTCCTGCGGACGCCCGCGGGCTGGGTGATCCTGAAGCGCGATTCGTGAACGGATCGTCGAAGTCGCGCGCGAGGCGCGTGGCCGTGCTCATCCCCGCGCTCGACGAGGAGGCCTCGCTGCCGCTCGTGCTCGCCGCGTTGCCGCGCGACGCGGTCGACGTGATCGTCGTCGCCGACAACGGATCGCGCGACGCGACCGCGCGCGTCGCGCGCGAGGGCGGCGCGCTGGTCGTCCCCGAGCCGCGGCGCGGCTACGGCAGCGCGTGCCTGGCGGGGCTCGCCGTGCTGCTCGGGGACGCGCCGCCGCCGGCCGGCGGTGAGCGGTGGGCCCAGCTCCTGCCGTTGCGCGAGCGGGACGTCGTGGTCTTCCTCGACGCCGACCACTCGGACCATCCCGAGGACCTCCCGGCGATCCTCGCGCCGATCCTGTCCGGCGGCGCGGAGTTCGTGGTCGGCTCGCGCACGCTCGATCCGAACGCGCGCGCCGCCTTGACGCCGCAGCAGCGCCTGGGCAACGGCCTGGCGTGCGTGCTGTTGCGCTGGCTGTTCGGCGCGCGGCACACGGACCTCGGCCCCTTCCGCGCGATCCGCGTCGATGCGCTGCGGCACCTCGCGATGGGGGACCGCGACTACGGCTGGACCGTCGAGATGCAGCTCAAGGCGCGCGTCGCGCGCCTGCGGGTGCTCGAGGTGCCCGTGCGCTACCGCCTGCGGGCCGGCGGCCGCAGCAAGGTCAGCGGCACGCTCGTCGGAACGCTGCGCGCCGGCTGGAAGATCCTGGGGTGGATCCTCGGCTGGCGGCTGAAGCTCCTCACGGGGCGGCGGCGTATCCCCAGGTTCCCTCGACCTTCGCCCAGCGCACCGAGATGATGTCGAGGATCCAGTCGAAGGGCCCCAGGTAGGGGAACACCACCGTCTCGGTGACCTCCATGTTGGCGAGGTTGGCGTCCGAGGCGTTCTCGCGCGCGATGAGCAGCGCGCCCTTGGGCAGATCGATCGAGAAGATCGTGAAGGCGAAGCCGGTCGCCCGGAACGTGCCCGACGTTTCCGTCTTGCGCTCGAACGAGAGGCTCGAGCACGAGCCCAGCGCGAACAGCGCGGCGAGAGCCAGGGCGGCCGTCGGAGCCGCGCGCGGAGCACAGGTCATGCGCCGCAACCTAGCAGAGGCCGCAAGGGCGCGAAAGCGCGCTCCCGGCGCCGCGTCCGGGCCGCTATCCTCGCCGCCGATGTCCCTCCAGCCCGAGCCGCGCACCGCCGACGAGGCCGGGCTGTTCGCGGTCCACGCCGCGGCGTTCGCCGAGCGCTTCGGCGCCGGGCAGCCTGCGCGCCTCTTCTTCGCGCCGGGCCGCGTGAACCTCATGGGGGCGCACCTGGACTACAACGGCGGCCCCGTGATGCCGACCGCGATCGACCGCGGGACCTTCCTGGCGGTGCGCGAGCGCAGCGACGGCCGCGTGCGCCTCGCCTCGACGCTCGACGGCACGCACGCCGAGGCGGACCTCGCGGCGCTTCCGGCCGGACGCGCCGGCCGCTGGGCGGACTATCCGCTGGGCGTGCTGCGCGAGATCCGCGCGCTGGCCGAGGCGCAAGGTCTGGGGGGGACGGGCCTGGACATCCTCTTCGGCGGCAACCTTCCCGTCGGCGCGGGACTCTCGTCCTCGGCTTCGATCTGCGTCGGCACGGCCTTCGCGCTCGACGCGGTCTGGGGCCTGGGCCTGCCGCGCATCGAGATCGTCGAGGCTGCGCTGCGCGCGGAGCGCGGCTTCGTCGGCGTCCAGTGCGGCATCATGGATCCCTATGCCGTCGGCCTCGCGCGCGAAGGCGCGCTCCTGTGGCTCGACTGCAAGGACCGCACGAACGAGTACCTGCCGCTCGATCACCGGCGGCTGTCGATCGCGGTGGCGGACACGCTGGTCCGGCGCGAGCTGGCGCAGGGCGCGTTCAACGAGCGCGTGGCGCAGTGCCGCGCGGCGTTCGAGGGCCTGCGCGCGCACGAGCCCGGCGCGAGCTGCCTGCGCGACGTGCGCATCCAGACGCTCGACGAGCACCGCGCGCGGCTCGATCCGGTCTGCGCGCGTCGCGCGCACCACGTCGTGCACGAGGTCGCGCGGACCTTCGCGGCGCGCGCGGCGCTCCTGCGGGCGGACGCGGCGGCGTTCGGCCGCGAGATGGTCCGCACCCACGAATCCCTGCGCGAGCACTTCGAGGTCTCGGTCCCCGAACTCGACGTGCTGGTCGAGAGCGCGGTCGCGGCCCCCGGCGTCCACGGCGCGCGGCTGACCGGCGCGGGATTCGGAGGCTGCGTGGTCGTGTTGCTGGAACGCGGCGCCGAGCAGGGCCTGGATGCGCGCCTGCGCGAGAGCTTCCGGCGCGTGTTCGGCCGCGAGCCGGTCGTGGCGTTCTTCGGCGGCGACGCCGGGCCGCGCGAGATCGTGGGGTGAACCCCTGAAACGGCCGCGCCGCGGCACGCGCGTGCCGCGGCGCGGGTTCGCGGCGACGCGGCCGGGAGCCGCGGCCGCCGGGATCATCTGCCGGTGGCGATTTCGAGCGCGCGCTGCGAACGCTCCTGGACGAGGCGCCCGGCCTTCGTCTCGCGCAGTGCTGCGCCGAAGGCGCTGCTCATGCAGTCCACGGCCTGCGACCAGCGCTGCGAGAACAGGTAGTTCGCCGCCAGCACCAGGCGCGCGTCCTCGTCCAACACGTGATCGCGCAGGTAGGCCTCGGCCCAGGCGATGTGCTTGTCGAACTCGGCCGGGTTGCCGTACCAGTCGTGCTTGTCCACGAGCGGCTCGAGCAGCGTTCCGTCCAGGTCGAGCGACTTGCGCAACGCGTAGGCCGCGTAGTGGTAGTCGCCTGTGGCGAACAGCGCGTCGGACAGGATCAGCCACAAGTCGCCGCGCTCGGGCGCGAACTCGACCGCTCGCGCGTAGTGGCGGACCGCGTCGCTGTAGCGGCCTTCGCGGAACGCCAGGTCGCCCTCCGCGAGCCATTCGTCGGCCGTCGCGGCGTTGGCCGCGCGGATCTCCGGCGCGGCCTGGGGCGCGGCGCCCGCGGCCGGTTGGGCGTGGACCGCGGGTTGGATCTCGGGCGCCGGAGTCTCGTAGGTGACGGCCGGCTGCTGGTAGTCGCGGTAGATCACCGTCGTGTAGACCGCCGGCGGGCACCACCAGCCGTAGCCGTAGTAGGAGCCGTAGTAGCCGTAGTACGGCCACGATCTCCAGCCGCCCCACCAGCACGAGCCGTACGGCCAGTACCAGGACCAGGACCACCACCACGGGCTGGACCAGCAGGTGTTCCAGTAGGGACCGCAGTTGTCCCAGTACCCGTAGGACCAGGGATCGCAGAACCAGCCGGTGTAGAAGCCGACGCCGACCCCGACGCTGATCCCGGTGCTCGTCGACAGGGTGCGGTGGATCGCCGTGCCGGTTTCGCGGAAGCGCCGCGCGGTCCCGGGCTGTTCGCGGTCCGCGGCATCGAGGCGGCGCTCCGTGGTTCCGACGAGCTCGTTCGCACCGACGCGCTCCGCGCTGCGTCCGGGCTTCGTCGCGGCGCTGCGACGGCCGCCGGCGTCCGACCCGCGGGTGCGCGTCGCGCCGTCGACGTCGATACCGCGGACGCGGCCGTTGGCCGGTCCCGTGGTGTCGGCGCTGCGCAGACCGCGGCCGGGTGCGGCATCCGCGGGCACGCCGTAGCGCGCGCGCAGCGAATCGCGCGTGACCTCGGGTTGCGGGAGCGAGGCACGCGAGCGGCCCGCCTCGATCCCGGCGCGCGACAGGCGGCCGCTGGCGAGCCCGCCCTCGGGCGGATTGCCGGAACGCGACCCGGACAGGGTCGGCACCGGCGTGCGCGGCGGCAGGATCGCGCCGGACAGGTCGACGACCGGCGCCGGCTGCCACACGCGCGGCAGGTACGGCGTGGGCTCGGCGCGGTCGAAGCGCGCGGGGTCGGGGCTGCCGGGCTGTGCCTGGCGGCCGGCACCCGGGCCGTCCGAACGGCCGCCCGTTTCGAAGCCGCCGTCGCGGTAGGGAGTGCGCGCGACCGGCTGTGTGCTGCGCGGCGCGGCCGGCTGCTCATAGCGCGGCGTGCTCGGTTGCTCGTAGCGCGGCGCGTCCGGCTGCCGGTACTGCGGCGTCTGCGGCGCCTCGTAGCGCGGCGCAGGAGCCGGCGTGCTGCGGACGGGCGGCGGAGTGCGCGGCGCCTCGTAGCGCGGCGCCGGCGCGCTGGGTTGCGGTGCCGGCCGCGCGCTCGGCGGGGGTGCCGACGGGCGTTGGGCGGGCGCGGCGCTGCCGCGCTGCCACGACGCTGACGGCCGCGACGGCGCCGAGGAGCGCGAGATCGACGCCGCGGGCCGCGACGGGGCCGAAGGCCGCGCGCTGGAACCGATCGACGGCCGTCCGCCGCCCGAGGGTCGCCCCTGATTCCCGCGCTGTGCCTCGGCGTGGGCTGCGAACGCGACGAGGCCGACGAGGCCGAGCAGGATGGGCAGTCTGGAAATACGCGTCATGGCGGGGGCTCCTGGGGTGGTCTCGATTCCTCGAGCACCTGAGGGCTCTGCAAGTGGGGTGCCGACGGCCCCAGGGTACCTCCGGCGCACGATCCGCGACGGATGGAGCGCACCGCGGTCCTCCTGGGAGGACAATCGACGGGGCCTCCCACACCGGCCCAGGCGGCGGCGGATCGCCGCGCCCCCCGGGGAGCGCTCACTCGCAGGGCAGGACCACCACGACGTCGCCGTCCGCCGCATCCGGCGCGAAGCGCACGTACGCCGCGCCGGCCCGCGTCCCCGCGGGCAGCGACCGGCGCAAGTGCGCCACCTTGCCGTCCACCTGCGCCAGGCCGCGGACCGAGGTCGCGACGCCCGTGCGCTCGGGCAGCAGCGTGAATCCGTCCGGAGGGCGGGGCGCGGCGCGCGCGATCCGCAGCAGCACGGCGGCGGGCGAGCCGTCCGGCTTGAGTTCGAAGGTGGCCCAGCTCTCGAGCGGGTGTTCCGCGGCGTGCTTCCACTCCGCGTACAGGTCGCGGCGCCGCGCGACCGCCGCCTCCCACGTCGTGTTGGCGGGCAGGGCCACGCGCCGCAGGCACACGGGCGGGATGTCGAGCGCGCGCGTGGACGTGGTCGCCGAACCCTGGACCCCGCGCCGGTCGGGCGGGACGAAGAACGAGTCGATGTAGCGCGTCTCGACGTCGACGGCGTCGACCGTCTCGCGCCAGACGAGCGTCTCGCCGTTCCACAGCTCGAACGCGGCGGGCCAGAAGCGCTCTCCCTCCCTCCGCCAGGTGATCGCGCGCAGCGTCTCGGCGACCGTGCCGTCGGGAGCGATCAGCGCCAGCTCGACCGGACGCCGGGGCTCCTCGACGGCGAGCTTCGCGCGCAGCCGGCCCAGGTCGCCGACGGCCTGCGTGCTCGCGGCGTCCTCCTGCGTCCACTCGCGGTCGCCGGGCCATGTGAACAGCGCCTGCCGGAGCTCGAACGCGCGCAGCAAGGCGTCGCGGTCCTCCGCGCCGTACTCGACCGACTCGGTCCGCCGCGGCTCCAGCGCGAACACGTGCCGTCCGTAGCGGTAGCGCAGGCGCCGTTCCGCGTCGGCACCCGCTCCAGAGGAGATCCACCAGCGCGTGCGCCCGGGAAACACGTAGGCGGCGCGCAGTTCGTGCGGCCGCCCGGGCTGGGTCTCGAACTCGATGGTGGAGCGCGACTCGAACCCGGCGAGCGCGCCGATGGGCGCGCGGGCCGGCGGGGGCGCCAGCGCCTCGAGCTTCTCCGGCGCGGGGTCGGTCCCCTGCGCCAGGAACAGGCCGATCGTCAGGGCAGCCGCGTGGCCCACCGCACCCAGTCCTCCTCCTTGGATCCGTAGTTGGTCTCGGACAGCGAGACCATGGCCCGGAACAGCGCGGACTTCGAGGGTTCGCTGGACTTGGTCCAAGCCGTGACCAGCGCGCGCGCCGCCTTGCCGCGCAGGCGGCCGTCCTTCGCGCCCAGGTGCGCGACCGCGCGGGCGCTGGCCGCGGAGGTCAGCATGGTGTCCTCTTGCAGCATGTCGGCGATGGCCTGGAACGATTCGGAGTCGCCCAATTCCGCCAGCGCGAGGCAGGTGTGCGACCGAACGGTGACCGAACGGTCCAGGAGCGCCATGCGCAGGGCGGGGAGCACCGATTCGCCGCGCGCGCCGACGCGCACGAGCGTCGAGATGCACAGCGCCGCGTTCGTCCGGATGTCCTCGGTGTCGCCCTCGACCAGGAGATGCGCGATGCGGTCGAGCGGCGTGTCGGCGCGGCCCAACAGCCACAGCCCCAGCAACGCGCTGGATACGATCTGCGGGTTCGTGTCGTCGAGGGCGGCGAGCAGCGGGCTCTGTGCCTCGACGTCGCGCGTGAACCCCAGCGCGGCCGCGGCCACGATGCGGTTGTTGAGCGGACCGGTCTCGAGCTGCTCGATGATCTCGCCGCGCCGGTTGTGGGCGCTGGACATGATCGCCTTCTCGAGGTTGCGGGCCTTGGCGCGGTCGGTCTCGTTCTGCGCCGCGAGGAACAGGTTGTTCCAGGCCAGGATCTGCTGGTCGAGGTCCGCCAGGAGCTTGCCGATCGGCTCGGGCTTGCGCGTCTTCTCGACGATGTCGGCGATCGGGTGCTCGGGCGCGCCGGCCTCGGACTTCTCCTGGGCCAGGGTCTTCTCGGCCGAGGTCGAGGCGCAGGCGCCGAGCAGGAGGGTGGACAGGACGAGGGCGTGGCGGGATCGCATGGGGAGGGGGCGGACGACGGCCCGCGCGCAGACTTCCACGCGGCTCGCGGAACTCGCCACCGGGGCCGTAGAGTAGCGGGCTGCGCCGCCGGCGGCCAAACCGGCGCGGCACCGCCATGGCGATCCACATCCTGGATGCGATGGCCCGGGAGGGGTTCGAGGAGGTGATCGCGCTCCACGACGCCCGTTCGGGTCTGCGCGCGTTCCTCGCGATCCACGACACCAGCTCGGGTCCGGCGTTCGGCGGCATCCGGCGGTGGGCCTACGCGAGCGAGGACCAGGCCGTCCTCGACTGCCTGCGCCTGGCGCGCGCGATGACCCACAAGTGCGCGCTGGCGGGCCTCGCGGCGGGCGGCGCCAAGATGACCGTGCTCGACCGGCCCGACGTCGACGCGGCCCGCGGCTACCGCGCGATCGGCGACCTGCTCGAACGCCTCGGCGGCCGCTGGCAGGCCGGCCCCGACGTGGGCACCGGGGAGGACGAACTGCGCGCCCTGCGCGCGCGAACGGAACACGTCACCGATCCGGGGCCCGAGGGTCCCGGACAGCTCGTCGACTCCACGGTCGAGGGCGTGTTCCGCGGGATCGAGGCCGCGCTGCGCCACCTCGACGGCGAGGCCGACTGGGCGCGGCGCACGGTCGTCGTCCAGGGCCTGGGCGAGGTCGGGCTGGGCCTCGCGCGGCGGCTGTCGGAGGCCGGCGCGCGCGTGCGGGCCTCGGAGATCGACGCAAAGCGCGCGCGGACGGCGACGCGCGCGGGCGGGTTCGAGCTGATCGACCCCGCCACGGAGTTCGACCAGCCCTGCGACGTCTTCGCGCCCTGCGCCCTGGGCGGGATCCTGCACGACCTCTCGATCGCGCGCCTGCGCTGCCGCGTCGTCGCGGGGGGGGCCAACAACGTGCTGACCCGCGCCGCGCACGGCGACCGCCTGCACGAGCGCGGCATCCTGTTCGCGCCGGATGTCGTCATCAACGCCGGAGCGCTGGTCCGCGGCGCCACGTTCCGCCTGGAGGGGCGGCGCCTGCCGGTCCCGGAGATCGGCGAGCGCATCGCCGGCGTCCTCGCGCGGATCCTGGAGCGCGCGCGCGCCGAGGAGCGCTCGCCGGCGCGCGTGGCGATCGACGAGGCCGAGGATCGCATCGAGGAGAGCCGCGCAAGGCGCGGGTAACGGGCTTCCCACGGGCCGTTTCGTTCGACAGGATCGGGGGATGCTCTGCGCGATCGCACTCGGCCTCCTGCCGCAGGCGCCCGCGGCCGAACGGCCGCCGGCGGTGCTGGAGGCCGCCGCGCACGCGCTGCGCATCGAGCGCGGGGAAGGCCACGTGCCGCTGCTCGTGCCGCGATCGGAGGAGCTCGAGTTCGACGTGATCATCGACCTGGGCATCCTGGGCGACGTGGACGTCGGCGACGTCGCGCTCAGCTCGGGCCTGGAGCGGATCCCGCGCGGGCTGCCCAACGCGCGCGGCTCCGAACGCCGCTTCGAGATGCAGGAGCGCACGTGGGTCCGCAGCGTCGCGACCGGCGGCTACGCGGGCTACTCGTTGCGCGAGGAGATCGAGTCGAGCCACCTCGCGCAGGACTGGCCGCGCGTCCTGTACAAGGACACGCAGACCGGGTCGGAGAACAGGAAGCGCGAGTTGCGCTTCGGACTGCGCGACGGCGTGCTGACGGCCGAGTACCGTTCCAACCGGCACTGCGGCGGCTGCGAGAACCGCGAGCACTACGTCGATTCGGTGTGGGCCTGGGGCAAGCCCTTCCACTGCAAGAAGTGCAAGCGCGCCGAACACCGCGTGTGGCGCGATCCGGTCAGCCGCGAGGTGCCCGACGGCTCCGTCGACATGCTCAGCGCCGTGTACGTGGCGCGGTCGATGCTCGAGCTGGGCATCCCCGAGACGAGCTTCCCGCTCGTCGATCAGCAGCGCGTGTGGCGCGTGACCGTCAAGCAGGGCGCGACCGCGCGGCGCAGCGTGCCGGCGGGGACCTTCGAATGCCGGCAGGTGAACCTCACGACGGCGCTGGAGGCGGGCGAGGACGAGGACGAGAAGGAGTCCAAGAACTTCAAGGGCCTGTTCGGCCTGCAGGGCACGATCCGCATCTTCCTCGACGCGCGCACGGGCGTGCCGGTCTACATCCAGGGGCAGTTGCCGATCCCCGTGCCGCTCGTGGGCGACCTCGACATCAGCGTGCAGCTCAAGAAGCACAAGGGCACGCCGCCGGGCTTCAAGCCCGTCAAGTGAGGCCGGGCCTCACTCGAATTCGCCGCTGAGCGCCAGCGCGTCGGCGCGCACCGGCGCGGGCACGACGGTGGCGGTGCCGGGGCCGTCGCCGAGCCGGAACTCGGTGCCCGGCTTCTGGTGGCGGCGCTTCACGTGCGCCAGCACGAGGCCCGTGTCGAGCACGAACGAGTACGACCAGCTCGTCACCATCCCGAGGTCGCGCCACTCGCCGTCGTCCAGGCGCGCGAGGCGCGTCCCGCGCGGCACGGGATCGTCGTGCGACACGCGCAGCGCGACGAGGCGCTTGTTGAGCCCGCCGTAGGTGTCGATCTTGGCGATCACCTCCTGGCCCGTGTAGCAGCCCTTCGTCAGGCTGAACGCGCTCTCCAGGCGCGCTTCCTGCGGGTAGACGTTCTCGTCGATGTCGGCGCCCCACTCGGCCGCGACGGCCTCGACGCGCAGGATGTCGCGCGCCACGATCCCCGCGGGCCGCGCGCCGGCGTCGACCAGCGCGCGCCACAGCGCGGACACGCGTTCAGGGCCGGCATCCAGGCGGAAACCCGCAGAACCCGCGACGGGCAGCGCGGCGACGACGAGCGGGGCGTCCTGCCAGCGCGCCTCCACCCACGCGGATTGCGCCGGCAGCGCGTCGAGTCCGCTGAGCGCGCGCACGACGTCGGGAGCGCGCGGACCGATCAGCTCGAGCGGCGCGGTGCGGTCGTTGGCGACCTCGAAGGCCACCTTCTCGCTGAAGTGGTACATCTCCAGCGCGTCGGCCAGGGCCTTGGCGCGCATCGCGGGGATCGCGAGGCGCACGCGGTCCGCCTCGCGGAACACGTCGAACAGGAACTGCACCTTGCCCTTGCTGGTGAGCAGCAGGTTGCGCGCGCAGGTGCCCGGCGCGAGCTTGCGCACCTCGTTGGCCGTGATACGGTGCAGGAAGTCCTGCGCATCCGCGCCCGTGACCTTGATCGCGCCCAGCATGGTCGCGTCGAACAGCGCGCAACCCTCGGTGGCGGCCGCGTACTCGGCCGGGACGTCGCCGAAGGTCAGGACGGCCGGAGGATCGGCGCGCAGTTGCGCACCAGCGGCGCGGTGCAGTTCGAGGAGGGGCGAGGTGTCCAAGCGGGGCCCGGCGTCGCTGGCCGGCCCAGCAACATAGCCGATGGACTACTTGACAGGAACGGCAGGTCATGCCAGCGTCGAGAGGCCTCGAACGCCTGGAGGAGGCTGGATCATGCACAAGTCGGGCCTCTGCCCCACCCCCAAGGCCCCGCGAGCATCCGCCGGGCTTGCGCAGCGTCCCTGCGCAGCGTCCCTGCGCAGCGTCCCTGCGCAGCCTTCTGTTCGCGACCTGCGGACTGCTAGTACCGAGTGCTTTCGGCCAGACCATCACCGTTGAGCAGCGGACGATCA
>CAZKIO010000019.1:0-15513 GCA_964552795.1 uncultured Planctomycetaceae bacterium | reverse complement strand
CTGCTAGTACCGAGTGCTTTCGGCCAGACCATCACCGTTGAGCAGCGGACGATCATCGACTTCGGCGCCGACGGCCTGACACTCCTGGAACCGAGCATCTCCGCAACCCCTGCGCGAAGACTCGCCGTCTGCAATTCAGGCACATCCCTCCGCGCCTGCACGCAGGGAAACCAGTCCGCAACCTGGCGTGCCGGCATGATTCCCCGGGAGGTGTACCCAGATGTCTGCGTGCCCCCAGGCGGCAACTGCGGAACACCATTTACCTCGGGAGGGTGGGTCGACCCATCCTGTACCAACGTCTTCGTTGACGGGCAGCCGACAGATTCGTTCGTCGTGCTCGTGGAGACCGCTGAGCGCGTAGCGCTCTCCCACTATTCGTCCAATTCGGGGTTCTCAACTTGGTCCACGATCGCCAATCCGGTTAGCAGCCCTTCATCCGCCGATGTTGACAAGCCGTGGATCGTCCGCGGCGCAAGCAATGAACTGCATGCGGTCTACATGCAAACGGCCGCGGGGGAGAAGTACAATTTCGGCCGTTCCACCGACGGAGGCACGACTTGGACTTTTCAGCCTGTAAGTGTACCTGGTATTGGCGTTGGGTCGACCTTTTGTGCTCAGCCGACCGTCCTCGATGGCTTGGGTTGCTATTTGACCGTTACCGATCCAGGGCCGCTGCAAACCCGCCTTGTCTACTATTCGGACTTGACTAGTGCGTTTGAGCTGCTGCGAGACGCGGCCGGTGACCCCGTTACTATTCCTCAGAATGGTATTGCGCTCGTAGGCAGTATTGCTGGAGGTTATTGGTGTTCATCGGTTCCATGGCCGGTCGGAGTAGCTGGCGTTGGAGGCCTGCTGTCCATTTTTGTTCTCAGGCCCGACGTGGTTGTCACAGGAGCAGATACTCATGACGTCAACCTATACTGCTACAGGATACAGAACACAGGGACTGGCGGAGCGTGGCAGATCACTGCCACCTGGCAATTCCGTGCGCCCGGTGGCGAACTTCCCGACATTTCTGGGAACTACCCCGATCAGTTCTGTCACGCTGCGGTGATTGATGAGATGGGGCGGCTGCACGTGGTGTTCTATGACAACACGTCCACCATTGGGTCAGACGGGCTTCTTCGGGGCGACTACGATGCATGGCACATAGTTGTGCCTTCCCCGGCCACCACACCTCCCCTTGCTCCGCAAATGCTAGCGACGAATCTGAGGACTCTCCCGGCGTCCGAAGACCCACCCCTCTTATTGGCCAATGCGTATCCGAGTGCTAGTCCGAGGGAGTACTCGGGGATAGACACCTACTTCGATGCGGAGCTAGGCAAGACAGTGGTGTGGTGTCTCTACGTGGGGACATCGACCTCGGATGATGATGCGAACAAGACGGTCCTATTTGCTTCGCGGATACTGCTCGGACTTTAGGCCAAGGAGTGAATACCATGCTTGAAACAGTCCTGACGCGCATTATGGGCCTCGGCATATTCGCTCTGATGTGCATTGCCACCCATGCTCCGGCCTTGCAGCTGCTGCCGGTGCAGAAGTTCGAGGGGCCACTACAGAACGGTGGAGTGCTACGTCTACGTGACGGCGTGGTTCTCGGGAGTGATGCGTCCGCGCTAGGCGCAGATGTCATCTACAGCCATCGCTGCGACCTCCAGGGCTACTACCTGCAGATCGCCGCTGGGGTGACCTACCTCGATGAGGGTCGACTGCCGAGCCCGAGCTCTCCGGATGCTTGGTACTCGAAACCTGGATGCGCGACTTCCTACCGGATATCAGGGTTTGAGTTGGCGTACTGCACCGACCTCCCAAATGAGCAGATCGTAATTGATTGGTTTGAGCGCTACCCGGGCTGCGCTCCTTCTTCGGCTCTCCCTGTGGCCACATACGTGCTGTCCGGGCTCCCTGGTTCGGCAACACCTGGATCGACGTCCTGTTGGATTGTGCAGGTGGATCTAACCGGCCTTGCAGTCCCGCCCCTCGTGCTGTTGGCGGACGCTGACGGCACATACCAAGGTGGAGGACCGATCAATGATGACTTCGGAGTGCGCCTCGCCTTTCCGCTTAGCCAGGGGAACTCAGGGCCGGTGTTCGGCAACTACGCCGGAAACTGTGTCCGTGGTGGGGGCACGATCTGGGATTCGAACGGTTACGATCCTGCCGCGCCTGGAATCGGAATGGGCACGATCAGTCAGTTCTACCGCGAAGGCGGTCCGGCCCCGGGCTGCTATGTTGTCGACGGATCGCCCGACTACAGCTTCTATTTGCGGATCTTCTCCGACGCTTGCCCCATCCTTGGCCCGGGCGAAGGGTTCTGCTCTGGGGATGGCACGGCGACCCCCTGCCCCTGCGGGAACATCGGACAGTCGTACAATGGTTGCCCGAACTCGGTCACTGCGGCCGGAGCGCGTCTGACCGCGACCGGGAATCCGAGCCTCGCACAGGACACGCTCGTCCTGCAGGGATCGAGCATGACCAACGGCACGGTGCTCTACTTCCAAGGAACGAGTCGCATGAATGGAGGCCTCGGCACGGTCTTCGGCGATGGCCTCCGCTGCGCGGGTGGCAGCCTCATCCGATTGGGAGCGACGACCAACGTAGGTGGGGCCAGTGTGTTCCCGGCGGCCGGTCAACCGGCGATCCACATCCAAGGGCAGATCGCTTCACCAGGGACGCGCACGTACCAGACCTGGTACCGCAATGTCGCGAACTACTGCACGTCGGCTCCTTTCAATCTCTCGAATGGCTACGAGATTGGATGGCTTCCCTGAGCCGCGTTGCGTTGGGTTCGGCCCTCGCGCGACCGGCCGAGAGGCAGGTCGCCGAGGTCATTCCACCCTCGGCGGCGGGATGAAGCCGCGCTCCCTGTCGTGGGAGCTGCCGGTTCCGGAGCGACTGGCCCGCTCGCTCCCAGCGAACGACGGAAACGCGAGAGTGGCTGCTGAGGCGTGGCTGCGCGCGTGAGGGCCTCAGAACCGCGCCGGACTGCCTCCACGACTCCCTGGCGTTTCCCGTCGACGGTGTCCGCTGCTTGACAGCCCTCGTTCGTGGTCGAGACTGGCCGCTTCGCGTGCAGCGCGCGCCCCATGCGACACCGACTCCTCCTCCTGGCCATCGGCGCCGCGCTCGCGGGCTGCGGGTTCGGCCCGGGCACTCCGCCGGACCGCTACGCGCTCGCGGCGCACACGCTGGAGCTGCTCGGCGAGGACGACGCCGCCTGTGCGGCGGTCCAGGCGGAACTCGACGCGGTGTTCGGAGTTCCTTCCGCGCCGCGCTGGACGATCGCGATCGAGGATGCCGCGCCGAGCAGCGTGGATCTCGCCGCCGCGGCGGTGCGCTACCGCGCGGAGTGCCTGCAGTGCCACGGCAACGAAGGCGGCGGCGACGGTCCGGCCTCGTTCGCGCTCGCGCCGCGGCCGACGGACTTGCGCCTCGGCATCTTCAAGCACACGCCGCTCGTCCAGCCCGCGCGCGCGCGCATCGAGGATCTGGTGCACGGCCTGCGCGCGGGCGTGCCGGGCACGTCGATGCCGGGCTTCGCGCGCTTGCCGGAGGGTGAGCTCGAGGGTCTCGCGCACTACGTGCGTCTGCTCGCCGTGCGCGGCGAGGTGGAACGGCGGCTCGCGGCGACGTGGGCCGACGAAGGCGCGCTCGCACCGGGCGCGGGGCCCGCGAACGCCGCGGAGGTCGCCGAGAAATGGGCGCACTCGAAACAGCGCGTCGTCGAGCCCGCCACGCCGGATCCGGGCGCGACGCCGGCGGTTCTCGCGCTCGGAGCGGAACTGTTCCGCGATCCGCTGCGCGGCAACTGCGCGAGCTGTCACGGCGAGCACGGCGCGGGCGACGGCCCCGTCGCGTGGAAGCTGGGCCTCGACGGCATCCGCAAACCTGCGTACGAGGATGCCTGGGGGCGGCCGATCGTGCCGCGCGATCTGCGCACGGGCTCGTTCCGCGGCGGATCGCGGCCGATCGACCTGTACCGGCGCATCTGGGCCGGCATCCCGGGCACGCCGATGGCGGGCCTGGGGACGGTCCGGAAGGCGGACGGAACGCCGCTCTTGTCGAGCGACGACGTGTGGGCGCTGGCGCACCACGCGCGCGCGCTCGCGGGCAGCGTGCCCGCGCGCTGAGGAGCGCGGAAGAGCGCCCGCGCGCCTGCCGTGCGAGGCGCGGATCGGCTATCCTGCGCCGCCTTTCATGACGCCCTTGCCGACGAGTCCCTGGCCCCGGCGCGCGGCCTGGCTGGCCGTGCTCGCCACCTTTCCGATCTTCCTGATCGGCGGGACGGTGACGACGCTGCGCGTGGGCATGGCCGTGCCCGACTGGCCGACGACGTTCGGGCACAACATGTTCACGTACCCGCTGGGGGAGATGCTCGCGAACACCGGCGTGTTCTGGGAGCACAGCCACCGCCTGTGGGGCGCGTTCGTCGGCTGCACGATCGTGTTCCTGGGCCTCGTGATGTGGCGCGCGGAGCCGCGGCCGCTGGTGCGCGCGCTGGCGCTCGTCGCGTTCCTGCTGGTCTGCCTCCAGGGGCTGCTCGGCGGCCTGCGCGTCACCGAGAACAGCCCGCAGCTCGCGTTCGTCCACGGCGCGGCGGCGCAGGCCTTGTTCGCGCTGCTGGCCGGCATCGTGGCGTTCGAATCGCGCGCGGTGCGGGCCGCCGCGGCGGAGCGCGAACCCCGCCTGCAGCGGCTGGCGCTGCTGGCCGTGGGGCTGGTCTTCCTGCAGACCGTGCTCGGGGCGTGGTTGCGCCACAGCGGCGTCCACCTGGCGCTGGCGCTGCACATCCTGCTCGCCGTCGCCGCGACCTGGAGCGTGCTCGTTCTGTCGCGCGGGCTGCGCGCGGCGCGCGAACCGGCGCTCGCGCGCAACGGCCGCTGGCTGGCGGGCCTCGTGTGGGCCCAGGTCGTGCTCGGCGTGCTGGCCGCGGTGTGGGTGTTCGTGATCACGGGACCGCACCGGCCCGTCTCGATCGGCGAAGCGGTGTTCGCGACCGCGCACGTCGCCTGCGGCGCGGTGTTGCTGGCGCTGTGCTCCACCGCGCTCGTGCTGTCGCGCGCCGGTGCCGCGGGCGCGGCGCGGCCGGCCGAGTCCGGCCTGCGGATGGAGCCGACGCGATGACCGCGCGCATCGAGGGGGCCGAGCGCGAAGCGAGCTTCGCCGGCGATCTCGCGGACCTCTTCAAGGTGCGCATCGCCTCGTTCGTCGGGTTGTCCGCGTTCGTCGGCGGCCTGCTGACGCCCGGCGCGCAACCGATCGCGGCGTTCGAAGCGTCGATCTGGATCACGCTCTCGGCGGGCGCGGCCAGCGCCTTCAACCAGGTGCTGGAGCGCGACACGGACGCGCGCATGGCGCGCACGAGCCGCCGGCCCATCCCGGCCGGGCGGATCACGTCGCGCGACGCCTTGCTGGCGGCCACCGCGCTGGCGGCGATCGCCGTCGGCATGCTCGCGTGGCGCTTCACGCTGCTCTCCTCGCTGTTGACGCTTGCGACGTTGTTCGCGTACGTCGCGGTGTACACGCCGCTCAAGCGCGCCAGCACGCTCAACACCATCGTCGGCGCCATCCCCGGCGCCGCGCCGCCGCTCCTGGGCTACGCCGCGCTCGCCGGACGCCCCGAGGGCTGGGCCTGGGCGCTGTTCGCGATCGTGTTCGTGTGGCAGTTCCCGCACTTCATGGCGATCGCCTGGCTGTACCGCGAGGACTACGCGCGCGCCGGCCTGCGCATGCTGCCGTGCGAACCGGGCGCCGAGTCGATCGCCGGCCGCACCGCGCTCGTGCACGCGGCGCTGCTGCTGCCCGTCACGATCGTCCCCGGCCTGTGGGGCGAGGCGGGCCTCGTGTTCACCATCGGAGCGACGCTCCTGGGCCTCTTCTACCTGGCCGCGTCGGCGCGCTTCGCCTGGCGCCAGGAGCGCGCGAGCGCGCGCGGCCTCTTGTTCGTCTCCCTCGCCTACCTGCCGCTCGTGCTCGTGCTCGCCGTGATCGATCCGGCGAGCGGCGCTTTGCAGGCCTTCCGCTGATCCCCGCCGCGCACCACCACGACCCCACGCACGCCATGGCACAGATCCCCGCAGAACCCGTTCCGGCCAGCTCCTTCGGGCGTCCGCTGCTCATCGTGGGAGCCGGCGTCATCCTGGTCGTGTTCGCGGCGCTGACGTTCTTCAAGCGCGTCGCGCCGGGGGACGCGCCGCGCAACGTGCTGGCCGCGCCCGCCAACTCGGACGAGTCGTTCGCCAGCGTGAAGCCCTTCGAGCTGGTGGAGCGCAGCGGCGCGAAGGTGACGCTGGAGACGCTGCGCGGCCGGCCGTGGATCGCCGCGTTCGTCTTCACGCGCTGCGGCGGGCCGTGCCCGCGCATCTCGGCCAACATGCGTCGGCTGCAGGACCGCCTCGCGGACACCGACGTGCGCCTCGTGTCGGTCAGCGTCGATCCGGTGCACGACACGCCGGCAGTTCTCGCGCGCTACGCCGAGGGCCTGGGCGCCGACCCCGAGCGCTGGCTGTTCCTGACCGGGCCGCACGAGGCCGTCCGCGACCTCAGCTTCCAGAGCTTCCTCCTCCCGTTCGAGCGCGACGAGACGCAGCCGGTGGGAGAGCTGGTGACGCACCGCACCGTGCTGACCGTCGTCGACGCGGCGGGCGCGATCCGCGGCTACTACGAGGGCGAGACCGAGGCCGGCGCCGCGCAGGCCGAGGCGCGCGCGCGGTTCCTGGCCGGAGCGCGTTGAGCCAGCCGCTCGTCAACGCGGTGCTCAACGGCAGCGCGGCGCTCCTGCTCGTCGCCGGGCTGTGGGCGATCCAGGCCGGCCGCCGCGTTCTGCACGAGCGGCTGATGCGCGCCGCGTTCCTGGTCTCGGCGGCGTTCCTGGCGAGCTACCTGCACTACCACTTCGTCGTCGAGGCGGAGCGCGGACCGACGCCGTTCCGGCGCGAGGGCTGGGTGCGCGGCGCGTACCTCGTGCTGCTGGTCTCGCACATCGTGCTCGCGATGGTGAACCTGCCGATGGTCCTGCGCGTCTTGTGGCTTGCGCACAAGGAGCGTTGGGAGCAGCATCGCAGGCTCGCCCGGTGGACGTTCCCGATCTGGCTCTACGTCTCGGTGACGGGCGTCCTGGTGTACCTGTGCCTCTACGTCTGGAATCCGCCGGCGGCCGGCTGACGCTCGCGCTCGCGGCGCTGCTCGCCGGCACGGCGCGCGGCGCGGCGCAGGAGCACGCGTCGATCGCAGCCGCGCTGAAGCTCGAGGTGCAGGCAGCGCAGCGCCTGGAGGCCGAGGGCAACCCCGAGGAGGCCCGCGCGCGTGCCGAATCGCTGATCGAGCGGCTGATCCGCGCGGACCTCGCGGCCGACGAGCGCGCGGCGCTGCTGCGCGACGCCGGGGCGCTGGCCTACAAGCTGCGCGCGCTGCCCCGGGCCTGGCAGGCGTGGGAGGCCGTTCGCGAGCACCGCCAGGCGACGCTCGCGCCGGACGACCTGGAGCTGCAGAACGCGCGCGGCAACGTCGCCTGGATCGGCGAGCAGATGGGGCTCGTGCACGACGCGCGCGCGCTGGAGGAGCTGATCCTGGCGTCCGTGCTGCGCACGTTCGGCTCCGAGCACGACGCCGTGCAGATCGCCCGCGCCAACCTGGGCGACACGCTGCTGCAGGTGGGCGAGCCCGAGGGCGCGCTGGAGCTGTTCCTCGCTGTCGCGCAGGCGCGCGACGCGGCGCTGCCCGAGGGACATCCAAAACGCCTGCGAGCCGCCGCCGATCTCGCCGCGGGTCTGGCCGGCACGGGCGATCTCGAGGGAGCGCGCGCGGCGCTCGAGAGCGTGCTCGCTGCCGCGCGCGACCTCGACCCCTTCGACGGCATCGTGTTGCGCGCGCGCGCGGGCCTCGTGCTCGTGCACGCGGCGCGCCACGCGCGCGGGCCGTTCGCCGCGGAGGCCGCGCGGCTCGCGGACGCCGTCGACGCGGGGTTCGCAGCGGCGCGCGCGCTCCCCGGGCGCGAGGCAGAGGCGCGGCGCGCCGAGCTCGCGCCGCTCGTGGACCTGATTCTCTCGTGCGCCGTCGGCCTGGGCCAGTTCCGGCACGATCCCGAACTCGAGGCGCGCGCCGCGGAGTGGATCGCGCCCGTGCGGCGTCCGCGCCTCGCGACCTTCCATCGGTGGGAGCGCTCGATGTTGACCGGGGAGGCGCGCGATGCGCGCGTCCTGGCCGTGGAGCGCCTCGGCGCGTTCGTGCAAGCCGACGAGGGGCCCCGTCGCTGGCTCGACCTGGGGCCGATGAACGCGGTCCGTTCCGCGGTCGGGCGCTGGCGCGGTCACGTCCCCGCGGAAGCTGCGCATTCGCCCGAGCGGGCCGCCGGAGAGGACCTGCGCACGCTCGTGCTCGATCCGGTGGTCGCCGCCCTCGGTTCGCCCCCCGCGATCGCCGTGATCCCCGACGACGTGCTGTGGAGCCTGCCCCTCGAGGCCCTTCCGCAAGGCGAGGGCAGGGTCGCCGACGAGCGCAGGATCGAGGTCCTGGATCCGACGCCGACCCGCGTCGCGCCGCGAGCGGCTTCGGCCCGGCGCCTGGCCCTGCGCGACCCGTCGGCGGATGCGGAGGTCGACGCCGGCGCGGGCGGCGCGGCCGCGAGCCTGGCGGCGAACCGCGTCCGCGCGGCGCGCGGTGCGGGTCGGACGTGGGACCTGGAGGGATTCGAGGTCCTCGACGGTGCTCAGGCATCGCGGGCCGCGCTCGCCTCCGCGGCTCCCGAGGTGGCGGTGCTCGTGCTCGACCTACCGGTCTGGTCCGCGCCCGCCGGCACGCCCCGCCTGTCGACCCCCCGAGTGCTGCGGCCCGAGGCCTCCCTCGGCACGGCCCTGGTGCGCGAGGACGTCGTGGGGGGCAGTCCCGAGGAGGCTCTGGCCGGGCTCGCGTTCGCCGGGTACGGGCGGGCCGCGGGCGCGGACGGACGGGTGCGCGGCCTCGCGACCCTGGGCGACCTGGCGGCCCTCGACCTGGGCGGCACGCGGCTCGTGCTGGTCACCTCCGCGCCCAGCCCCGAACCCGCCGACGCGGCCGCGGCGGACCTGGAGGCGCTGTCGGCCGCCCTGCACGCCGCCGGCGCGCGCGAGGCTTGGCTGGCCGCCTGGCCCGCGGAGCCCGCGGCTGTCGCCGCCCTCGCGACCGCGCTTTCCAAGTCGTTGCGCGGAGCCGATCTCGACGGGGCGCCGGACCTGCGCACGATTCTTGCCGAGCAGCGCGCCGCGGGTCGACCGCTGCGCGAGTTCGGCGGGTGGATCGCGATCCGCGCGGCGCGTTGACACCGCGCGCGTGTGCGCGCCCCAGGCGCGTGCGCTCCCATCGTCCCTCGAAGCTCCATCCGGACGGGTGTCATCCCGCCCCGAGCGCGGACGTGATCGCGCGGAACGCACGCACGCACGTGCGCGCCGCGATGCGCACGCGTTCGTCGTTGCGTATCAGCGCTGGGACAGCGCGCACGTTGTTGCCGGTCGCCGCTCGACGAAACGCGATGCGCACGCAAGAATGCGGTGGCGATGCGCCGACGCATCGTGCACGACGCGCGCGCGGATGTGCGGCCGACGCGCGCTTCGACGACGCGCGCCTCGAACCCGCGCACTTCGAACGCGCGCGCAGACGACCGGCCCCGTCCCCCCCCCAGCAGGAGAACGAAGACGATGGCTCCCAGGCACACCGGAACGATCCGCTACGGATTCGCCCAGTCCCCGCAAGGGCGCATCCTGGTGGCCGTGTCCGAGACGGGCGTCTGCCGTGTGCAGCTCTCGGGGCGCCATCAGCTCGTCAGCCTGCGGCGCTGGCGCGCGGCGCACGCGCGCGGCACCGAGCTCGTGCTCGACGAACAGGCCGTGCGCGAACCCGTGCGGCAGATCGAGGCGTTCGTGGCCGGGGATCTGCGACGCTTCGATCTCCCGCTCGACCTGCGCGGGACGCCGTTCCAACTGCGCGTGTGGCGCGCGCTCCAGAAGATCCCGTACGGCGAGACCCGCACGTACGCCGAGATCGCGCTGGCGATCGGCTCGCCGCGCGCCGTGCGCGCGGTCGGCGGCGCGAACGGGAGGAATCCCGTGCCGCTGATCGTTCCCTGCCACCGCGTGGTCGCCAAGGACGGCCTGGGCGGCTTCACCGGCGGCCTGCACCACAAGGAATCGCTGCTCGCGCTGGAAGGCAGCCTGCTGTCCGCCTGAAACCGCGGCGCCCCCCGTTCGTCCTCCGGAGGGGAGGGCACGATGGGAACGGACGCGGAGCTTCGACAGGACCTGCGGGCGGCTCGGGACAGGGAACCTGACTCGGGACCTGACTCGGACCGGGATCCGGATCGGGATCCGGATCGCGCTCCGGAGCGTGATTCGCATCGCGGCGACGCCGGAGCCGCGAGCCTGTTCGCCCTGGGAACAGGAGCGCTCCTGGCGTGCCTGCTCGCGCTGGCCGGCACCAGCGGCGCGATCGCGCCGCCCGGCGAGGTGGCGGCCTGGGTCGCGGACCGCGACGCGGGGCGCGTGTTCGGGCTCGACCGCGATCTGCTGATCGCGCGGCGCATCCCGGTCGACTGGCCTCTGGACGTCGAACCCGCGCCCGACGGCGGGCTGTGGGTGCTGCGCTCGGCGGCAGGCACCGCGCGGTCGACCCATCGCCTGGATCGCTTCGGGCCTGCGGGCGGGCTGATCACCGAGCTGTGGATCGAGCGCGGCCTCGACCTCGACGTCCTCGCCGCCGGCGAGCAGGCGCTCGTGGTCGAAGAGCGCGAGGCGGCGCCGACGCGCGTGATCCGCGTGCGCGAGGAAGGCAGTCTGTTCCCCGTGTTCGAACGCGACGGCATCGCGTGCGTCGTGGGGGAGCGCTCCAGCGCGGTGATCGGGACGCGCGACGGGCACGTCCTGCGCGTCGACGTCGCGACGCAGGCCGTGATCGCGGGCGCCAGCGTGGGCGGCGAGATCGTGGACCTCGCGCGCGGGCCCGAGGCCGGCAGCCTGTGGGCATTGGACGCGGCGGGCTCGGGGCGCGTGCTCCTCCTGGCGCGCGATCTCCCGGTGCGCTGGATCGCCGCGCTGCCGCGGCGCGCCGCGCACCTGGCGCCGGAGCCGGGGCAGGAACGCGTGTGGCTCGCCGGCGTGCACGAACCCTGCGTCGTGCGCCTCGGGCCGGGGGGCGCGCTGGAGCTGGATCGGTGCGGGCTGCCGCTGCCGGGGCTCGACCGCGCGCTGGCCTGGCCGCCGGGCGGCGCGCTCCTGGCCACGCCCGGCGCGGTGCTCCGCCTCGATCCGTCGGGCACCCTGCTGCCCGGACAGGGGGGCTTCGAGTTCCTGGTGGACGTCGCGCCCGCCGACCGGTGAGCGTCAGCCGCGTTCCCGCGCGCGCTGCACGAGGAGCGCGGCGGCGATCAAGGTCTTGGCGTCCCGCGGACCCTCGGCCAGGAGCCGCGCGGGCGCGCGGCGCACGACCTCCAGTTCCTCGTCCGTGTCGTGGGCCTTGGCGTCCCGGCCCAGGTGCACGAGCCCGCGCGCGAGGTACAGGGACAGCCACTCGCTGCAGAAGCCGGGCGCGGCGTAGAACTCGGTGAGCAGCTCCCACGACGCCGCGCCGTGCCGCGTCTCCTCCTCCAGCTCACGCATCGCGGCCGCGAGGCGTTCCTCGCCGGCCTCGACGCGCCCCGCCGGGATCTCGAGCAGCCAGTCGCCGGCGGCATGGCGGTACTGCCGCACGAGGAGCAGGTCGCCGTTCTCGTCGAGCGCGGCTACGGCGACGGCGCCGGGGTGATCGACGATCTCGACGTCCTGGCGCAGGCCGGAGGGCAGTTCGATCGCTTCCCGCACGACATCGAACACGCGGCCCGCGTGCACGCGGCCCGACGACAGCACGCGCACGTCGGGATGGGGTCGGAGCGGCATGCGGATCGCCCGCGCGTCCTAGAACGGCTCGCCGTCGTCGCGCGCGCCCGAGCGTCCGCGCCGGCGGGTCGGCTCGGACTCGGGGTTCAGCGTGCGTTCGATGCCGCCCATGAACGCCTGCACCGAGATGGCGAGGTCCTCGCGTTCGTGGTCCATCGCCGTCTGCGCGAACGCGCGCAGCGCGCGCTGCACTTTCGGCCATTGGCGGACGACCGGCAGGTCCTTGCGCTGGCGCGCCTCCATCTTCGATTTCAGCGCCTCGACCTTCTCTTCGAGTTCGCGGATCCGGTCTTCGTCGGTGCGTCGTGTGTATTGGCGCTTGGCCACGGGATCTCTCGCGTATCCGGTTGGGCGGCGCGTTCCAGTCGGCGCATCCGCGCGCGCGCCTGAGAGCCGCGGTGCGCCGGAGATGCTTCTCCGGCCGGGTGAAACTGCGTGGTGGGCGGCGTCTGGAACTGGATCGCCGACGCCGGCCCGCCCGCCAAGGCCAGGAAGCTAGCACCCGCGAGGCGCGCGGCAAGTCCCGCCGGAGCAAAAGATGCCGGCTCGTCGCCGCCCGGAAGGCCTCCGGCGCGCTCCCGTGCGACCCGTTCTCGACGCGGCGCGCCGGCGGCAGCTATCCTGCACGGCTCCACCGGTGCCCTAACAACGTGCACGAAGACATCGACCGAATCCTGTTCAGCGAAGCCGAGATCGTCTCCGGGATCGACCGGGTGGCGCGCGAGGTGACCGCGGCCTACAGCGGGCGCGACTTCACGGTCGTGTCGGTGCTCAAGGGCTCGTGCGTGTTCGCGTCGGATCTGATCCGCCGCATCCCGATCCCGCTGGAGCTGGCGTTCCTGGCGGCCTCCAGCTACGGCGACGGCACGGAGTCCGGCCGCCTGGAGATCAACTTCATCCCGGCCGGGAACGAGATCGAAGGCCGCAATCTGCTGCTCGTGGACGACATCCTCGACACGGGCCGCACGCTGCACCACCTGAAGTCCGAGTTGAAGGCGCGCGGCGCCGCCGAGGTGCGCACGTGCGTGTTCCTGGACAAGCCCTCGCGGCGCGCGGTGCCGTTGCGTTCGGACTTCCGTGTCTTCGAGGTCGAGAACCTGTTCGTCGTCGGGTACGGCCTCGACTTCGCGGGCCGCTACCGCAACCTGCCCTACGTCGCCTCGCTGCGCGAAGAGATCTACACCTCGCCCTCCGCGCGCCGGGCCTGAGTGCCGCGGGGCGCGGGTGCGCCGCCCGAACGATCCGACCGCCGTGCAGTACATCCCGATCCCGCCCGAGCGCGCCGGCATGGAACTCGACGAGTTCCTGTGCCTGTCGTTCCCGCTCCTGACCAAGGGCTTTTTGCGGCGCCAGGTGCGGGACGGGAAGATCCTGGTCGACGGCGGCCCGGCGACGCCCAGCCAGAAGCTCCAGGTGGACCAGGTGCTGGTGATCGACATGGAAGAGCCCGACGGGGACCAGCCCTCGGCCGGGTTCGTGCCGCCGCGCGTCGAGATCCCCGTTCTCTACGAGGACGCCCACGTGATGGCGGTCGACAAGCCCGCGCACCTCGCGGCCGAGCCCGAGCGCTGGGCCAAGGACAACGCCTGCCTGTCGCGCGCGCTGATGGACATCGCGCTCGACCGCGCGGGCCTGGCGCGCGGCGAGCGCGGCGGCGCGCATTCGAGCGAACCCGTCGAGGGCCTCGAGTTCCGGCCGCGCCTCGTGCACCGGCTGGACAAGGACACCACGGGCGTCGTGCTCGTCGCCAAGACGATCGAGGCCGAACGCCGGCTGCGCGAGGCCTTCGACGCCGGGGCAGTACGCAAGACGTACCTGGCGCTGGTCGAGGGCGAGCATCGCCTCGCGGACGGCGAGGAGGACCTGATCGACCTGCCGATCGGGCCCGACGGGCGCCGCAGCGGTCGCATGCGCGTCGACCGGACGGAGGGCAAGCCCTCGCGCACGCGCCTGCGCGTCGCGCAGCGCTTCCAGGGCTACACGCTCCTGGAGTGCGAGCCGCTGACCGGCCGTACGCACCAGATCCGCGTCCACCTGCGCGAAGCGGGTTTCCCCCTGGTCGTGGATCCGCTGTACGGGCGGCGCGCAGCGCTTGCGCTGTCGGAGTTCAAGCGCGGCTACCGGCCCAAGCGCGGCCACGTGGAGGCGCCGTTGATCGATCGCTTGACGCTGCACGCGCGGTGCATCGAGTTCCCCAACCCCGCCGGTGGCGGGACGTTGCGCGTCGAGGCGCCCGTGCCGGCCGACCTGGCGCGCACGCTCAAGCAACTCGCCAAGTTCCGCTCGCCATGAGGATCAAGAGCAAACCGCAGGACTTCCGCGTCCGGGAGCTGCTCAGCGACGGCTACCTGGGCGAGCGCGGGCGATTCCGCGTGTACCGCGTCACGAAGAGGAAGCTGACGACGCTGGAGGCCGCGGCCGAGCTGGCGCACATGGCGGGCGTGCCGTCGTCCGAGGTCGGGCTGGCGGGCATGAAGGACCGCCAGGGCGTCACGACGCAGTTCATGAGCGTCCACGGCGGCCGGCCGGTCCGCATGCGCACGCAGGTGCTGCAGATCGACACCGCGGGCTTCGCCACGCGCCCGTTGTCCAGCAGCGAGAGCCGCGGCAACGCGTTCGAGATCGTGCTGCGCGGCGTCCACGCGAACGAGCGTGCCGAGATCGAGCGCGAAGCCGTCGCGGTGCGCGAGCACGGCCTGCCCAACTACTTCGGCGAGCAGCGCTTCGGCAACCTCCGGCACGGACAGGGCTGGATCGCCAGGCGGCTCGCGCTGGGCGAGTACGAGGACGCGCTGTTCGATCTCCTGGCCGGATCGTCCGCCCACGACAGCCCGCGCCTGCGCTCGTTCAAGCGCGGCTTGCAGCGCGCGTGGGGCGACTGGAAAGGCTGCCGCGAGATCGCCGGCGCCTTCGGCGCGCACCATTCGATCTTCGAGCACCTCGCGCGCGAGCCCGGCGACTTCGCCGGCGCGTTCACCTTCGTGAAGAAGGAGCTGCGCCTCATCCACTTGTACGCGTTCCAGTCGCACCTGTGGAATCGCGCCGTCGCGCGCTGGCTGACGGACACGCTGCCGCGCGACCAGCGCTTCCTGGTGCCGTCGATCGAGGGCCCGCAGGTGTTCCCGCGCGGCGCGCTGCCCGAGGAGCCGAGCTGGAAGGGCATGTTCCGCATGCCCGGCGCGCGGCTCGCGGACGTCGACGACGCGCGGCAGCGGGAGTGGCTGACGAAGGCGCTGCAGGTGGAGGGTCTGCGGCCGGAGCAACTGGAGATCCAGGGCGTGAGCGGCTTTGCGCTGAAGGGCGAGGACCGCCCGCTGCGGTTGCGCCCCGACCGGCTCGAGATCGCGCCGGGCCGGCGCAACGACGGCCAGCTCCACCTGCGTTTCGAACTGCCGCGCGGCGCGTACGCGACGCTGGTCGTCGCGCGCCTCGCGCCGTCGCGCGGCACCGAGGGTCCCGAGGACCGCCAGGAGCGCGCGCGCGAAGACCAGCGCGCCCCCCGCCACCTTGACCGTGATCACCTTTGCCGCCTCCCAGGCGAGCCTGCCGGTGTATCAAACGCCCGGGCCGTTCACCGTTTCCTGCCGGGTGGACTATGCGCTGGACCGAACCT
>CAZKIO010000018.1:0-74325 GCA_964552795.1 uncultured Planctomycetaceae bacterium | reverse complement strand
GCGACCGCGACCGAGCGGCTGCGCTGCCCGTGCGGCGCGCGGATCGCGATCAGGAAGATGCTCGCGGCCAGGACTGCGGCCTTGGCGAACCAGGGGCTCACGCGCCCGATGCTAGGAGCCCGTCCAGGTCATCGCCAACCCCGTGGAAACCGGGGCGTCGGGAAGGCACACCATGTCCGGGGCCAAGACCTTCCGTGACTGGGACGTGGATCAGGGCTGGCTGCTGCCGCCGTCGGTTCACGAGTTGGGGCCGCCGAACCACCTGTCGCACTTCGTGCCTGGGACTGTGCGCACGAACCTGGACCTGGGCGCGATCCTGGGCGCGGACACCAATGAGGGCGGCTATCCGCCCTACCACCCGGCGATGACGACCGCGCTGATCCTGCATGCGTACACGCAGGGCATCTTCTCGTCGCGAAAGGTCGCCCGTGCTTGCGAGGAGCACGCCGACTTCATGGCCGTCGCGGCGCTGCAGAGGCCGGACTCTCGCACGGTCAGCGACTTGCGTCGCCGACACTTGCGAGCACTTGGCGATCTGTTCGTGCAGGTCCTGCGGCTGTGCCGAAGTGCGTGGCTCGTGAAGCTCGGGCGCGCGGCCCTGGATGGCACGAAGATCAAGGCCAACGCGAGCAAGCACGAGGCGATGAGCTACGCCCGGGTGCTGTCAACGGAGGAAGAGCCGGCGGACGTCGTGGCGGTCTGGTTCAAGCGCGCCGAGGCAGAGGACGAGACCGAGGACCGCGAGTTCGGCCACGAACGGCGGGGGGGACGAGCTCCCCTACTGGGCGAGGAACAAGCAGGAGCGCTGGGCGCGGATCCGTGCGGCCGAGCAAGCCCTGGAAGACGTGGCCAAGGTGGACGAGTCCGGCGGCGAGGGGAGCGGCGGCAGTACTCCGGCCGCGAACTCGCGGCGCAACTTCACCGACCCGGAGAGCCGCATCATGGAGACGAAGGACGGCTGCGTGCAGGGCTGCAACTGCCAGACGGCCGTCGACCACGCGCACCAGATCATCGCGGCTGCTACGACGACGCAGAAGCAGAACGACATCGACGGGCTCGGCAGGTTGCCGGATGCGATCAGGTCGAACACGGGCAAGCATGCGCGCGAGATCTCGGCCGACAGCGGCTACTGTTCGGAGGCGAACCTCTCCAACTTGAAAGGGCGGAGAATCCGAGGCTACTTCGCCACGGGCAGGCAGCGAAATGGTGAGCGCAGCGCGACGGACAGGGACGACAAGAAGCTCGGGCCGCAAGCCGCGCGGATGAATGCCCTACTGTGACGAGGAGGGTGGCGCAGTCGATGCCGACTGGGCGGGCAGACGGTGATACCGGTGTTCGGTCAGATCAAGGAAGCGATGGGCTTGCGACGGTTCATGCTGCGCGACGTTCGACCTCGGAATGCTCGCGGCGACCAGAGGGTGAACAGCGGCCGCTCGGCAGTCGGCGCGCTCGGGCGCTCGATCTGCACCATGCCGGACATCCTGATCCCCCACGGGCCGGGGAAGTCGGGGTGAACCTGAGGCGGATCAGTCAGGAACCGTCGTGGTCAGTAGTCGGAGGGGCTCCTGGGAGATCTCGTCCCCGGGGCCGCCGCAGCGGGGCGGGGCCGCCAGCCCCCCAGCGCGAAAGGCGCGGCTCGTATAGATTCGGGGCCTTCCCTGACGGACGGCCGCGATCGGCTCGAGAGTCCCCGCATGAAGCTCGCATTCTCCCTGCTCCTGCCGGTGGTGTTGTCGGTCGGCGCCTTCGCCGGCGATCCCGAGACGGTGCTCCGCGTCGGCGATTTCGTCACGGGCCTGGGCACGGTGACGTCCCTCGAGTCGCGCGTCGCGGTCGACGAGGCGGGCCGCTGGTGGGTCGTGGCCAACTCCGGTGCGACCAAGGCCCTGCTGCACAACGGCTCGGTCGTGCTACGCACGGGGGATGCGGTCTCGAATCCGTCGGGAGCGACCATCACGGCGATCCGCAGCTTCGCCGTGCACGGGCTCGGCCAGCCCGTCTGGACGGTGGGCCTCTCGATCGGCGGCGATGCGGTGTACGTGAGCGGCGCGCTGGCGTTGCGCACCGGAACGCCGACGTTGACGGCCACCTGGCCCCCGGGTTCGCAGTGGCCGTCGGGCACGACGTACGCGAGCTTCCGCCACGCGCAGCGCAACGCGAACAACCAGTTCCTGCTCATGGGCAGCGTCAGCGACCCGACGCAGGGGACGGTCGATTTCGTTTCGGTCGTCAACGTGAACGGTTCGGGAACGGCCACATCGGAGAGCATCCGCGTGCGCGTCGGCGGCGTGATGGGCAGCCAGGTCATCGACTCCGTGCCCGTGCGGCCGGAGCAGGCCGTGCTCGACGACACGGGACGCGTCGTGCTCACGGTTTCCGCGGCGGGCGGGCAGAGCCGGGTGATCACCGTCAGCCCCACGTGCACCAACCTCGGCGCGCCCTGCTCGATCCTGCTCTCCCAGTTCGCTCCAGGACCCACCGGCGAGTCGCTCGGCGATCTCCTGGGTGCGGCCGTCGGATCGAACTCCCCCGGCCACTGGACCGCCAAGGTCCGGGCCGGATCGACGAACTCCGTGCGCATCTGCGCCAACCTTGGTGCCGCGACCACGCAGCTCTACGCGGAGGGCGCCACGCTCGCCGGAATCACACCCTGGACGATCCAGAGCATCCTGTTCGACGGCCCGCTCTTCCTTCCGGACACCGGGCCGATCCTGTGGTACGGCCGCTGGAACGAGCCCGCCACGTCGCGCGACGAGGGCATCTTCCGCGGCACCGCGCTCGTCGTGCAGGAGGGGGTCACGCTGTCCGACGCCGGCGTGATCCAGTCGCTGGATCCCTACGGCTTCGCGATCGGGCGGGGCGGGCGTCATCTCGTGTTCCGGGGACGCCTCGCAGGCAGCGTCGACGCCGTGTTCCATCTCGACCTGAACCCGCCGACGGCGTTCTGCTTCGGCGACGGTTCGGGCACGGCCTGTCCGTGCGGCAACAGCACTCCGGCGGGCCAGGGCCGAGGCTGCCGGAACTCGTTCGGCACCGGCGCCCTGCACAGCGTGACGGGGGTGGCGAGCATCAGCGCGGACACGATCACGCTGCACGTCGTGGACACGTCGCCGACCGGGCAGGCCCCGACCTTCTTCCAGGGCACGAGCCAGGCCGGCGGCGGACTCGGCACCGTGTTCGGAGACGGCCTGCGTTGCGCGGTCGGGACCACGGTCCGCCTGGGCACGCGCGTGTCGGTGAACGGCGCGGTGGATTTCGGCTACGGCGTCCCCGGGGATCCGCTCGTCCACGTGCAGGGCCTCGTCTCCAGCGGGGCCGTCCGCCACTATCAGGTGCTGTACAGGAACGCGGCGGCGTTCTGCACGGCCTCGACGTTCAACACGTCGAACGGGCTGACCATCACGTGGGGGCCGTAAGGGGCGGCTCGACCGTCGCCGCACTCGGGGCGCGCGGAGTCGATCGCGCCGACCTGCTCCGCGCCGGACAGGCCGCCCGGGGTACGGACGGGCCATAGAGCCTATGAGCCGGCGCACGTGCGTCACGGCAGGCTGGCGCGCGCGGGCGCGGGCCTTAGGTTTTGTGGTCCCCGAACCGTAGTAGGAACGGGCCCCGCACGCGCATGAAGCACCGCATCCTCCTCGCCTGGGCGCTGGCCATCGCGCTGCTCAGCGTGCTGCACGTCTGGCTGAACGTCGGCTGGGAACGGTTCGGCAAGGACCTGCGGCGGATGATCACCAACGAGCGGCAGGAGCTGCAGGTCGGCTTCCTGCCGGTGACCTGACACCTCACCTGTCCGGTCACCAGTTGGGTGACCCAGCACAGCGATCGCGGGTCGACGTTCCGCAGCCGCAAGTTCTCCGAGTTCCCCAGCATGAAGGAGGCGCTGATCTCGCGCGACCTCGAGGCCACCTTCATGATCGTGCCGCTGGCGATGAAGCTGCGCGCGGACGGCGTGCCGGTGAAGATCGTCTACCTGGGCCACCGCGACGGCACGGTGATCATGGTCGGCAAGGACAGCCCGATCCGCGACTTCGGGGCGCTCAAGGGCAAGAAGGTCGCGATCCCCAGCCGCTTCTCGAACCAGCATCTCCTGATGCGGAAGATGATGAAGACGTGGGAGATGGGGAAGGACGACATCGACTTCCTGGAGATGCCGCCGCCCGACATGCCGGCCGCGTTGCAGACCAAGAGCATCGACGCCTACATCGTGGGGGAGCCGCACGCCGCGCGCGCCGAGCTGGGCGGCTGGGGCCGGCCGCTGTACTTCACGAAGGACATCTGGCCCAACTTCATCTCGTGCGCGCTGGTCGTGCGCGAGGAGCTGATCCGCGAGCGGCGTGACCTCGTGCAGGAACTGGTCGACGGCATCGCCGCGTCGGGCGAGTGGCTCGACGAGGACCGCGACCAGGGCGCCGCGAACCGCATGCGCGCGGCCGAGGTCGCGGGCAAGGTCTACTACAACCAGGACCCCAAGCTCCTGGAGTACGTGCTCAGCCAGCCGCTCGACCGCGTGAAGTACACCGACTTGCGCCCGACGAAGCCGGGCTTCGACGAGATCATGGACCTGGCGGTCGAGACCGGCGTGATCGAGCGCCGCATGAACTTCGATGAGTACGTCGACGACACGTTTGCGCGCCAGGCGGGCGGAGCGCGCCTGACGATCGACGACGTTCCGCGGCCCGGGGAGGTGAACAAGCCGTGACCCTGTGGCCGTGGGTGCTGGCGGCCGCCGCGGTGGCCACGATCGTGGCGTGCGTGCGCTCCGCAGCGCTGCAGGCGCGCATCGGGCGCGCGGCTCTGCCGTTGTCGGCGGCGGCGATCGGGCTCGCGCTGTGGCAGATCGCGTGCGATTCGACGCGTACCGTGATCTTCCCCACGCCGGGTCTCACGGCCGCGGGCCTCGCGAGCCTGCTGCAGGACGGGACGCTGTGGCGCTACGCGATCGCCAGCGTGTTCCGCGTCGGCTGGGGCTTCTCGATCGCTGCGGCCATCGGCATCCCCCTGGGCCTGTGGGCGGGCTGGTCGCTGCGCACGTTCCAGGCACTCAACCCCTTGATCCAGGGCCTGCGGCCGGTGTCGCCGATCGCCTGGATCCCCGTGTCGATCCTGTGGTTCGGCGTGGGGGACCTGACCGCGATCTTCCTGATCTTCATCTCGTCGTTCTTCCCGATCGTGGTCGGGACGATGGCCGCCGTGCAGAACATCCCGCAGGTGCACGTGCGTTCCGCGCAGAACTTCGGCGTCTCGGGGCTGGAGCTCTTCCGGCGCGTCGTGTTCCCGGCGGCGCTGCCGCAGATCATCACGGCGCTGCGCATCGCGCTGGGGGTCGCCTGGCTGGTCGTCGTCGCGGCCGAGATGATCGCCGTCAACTCGGGCCTGGGCTACCTGATCAACGACGCGCGCAACATGGGCATGCGCTACGACCTGGTCGTCGGCGGCATGATCGTCATCGGCCTGATCGGCATCGGCCTCGACCTCATGATCCGCAGCCTCGAGCGCTTCGACGAGGTGAGCTGGGGGTATCCCAAGCGATGAGCAAGCACTCCAAGCCCGCCGCCACGGCGACCAAGGTGCGCGTCGAGGGCGTCCACAAGGTCTTCCAGGCGCGGCGCGAGGCGCTCAACGTCCTGGAGGACATCGACCTCGACGTCGCCGAGGGCGAGTTCGTGTGCCTGCTCGGCCCGTCGGGCTGCGGCAAGTCGACGTTGCTCAACATCGCGGCCGGTTTCGAGCGCCCCAACGCGGGCCGCGTGCTGATCGACGGCGTCGAGGTCACGCAGCCGGACCCGCGGCGCGTCTTCGTGTTCCAGGAGTACGGCATCTTCCCGTGGGCGTCCGTGTGGGACAACGTCGCGCTGGGCCTGCGCGACCAGTCGAAGGCCCAGCAAGCCGAGATCGTCCAGAAGAACATCGACCTCGTGGGCCTGAGCGGGTTCGAGCGCTCGTACCCGGGCGAGCTCTCGGGCGGGATGAAGCAGCGCGTGGCCGTGGCGCGCGCCCTCGCCGTGTCGCCCGACGTCATCTTCATGGACGAGCCCTTCGGCGCGCTCGACTCGCTGACGCGCCTCACGATGCGCGCCGAGATCCTGCGCATCTGGCAGCAGCAGAAGATGACGATCCTGTTCGTGACGCACGACGTCGACGAGTCGATCCAGCTCGCCGAGCGCATCGTCGTGATGAGCCCGCGTCCGGGCCGCATCACGCGCATCGTTCCGGTCGAGCTGCCGCACCCGCGCGACATGGGCAGCCCCGAGTACGGCGCGATCAAGAACCAGCTCTACGAGCTGCTCGGCGTCAGCCACGCGATCTGACGCTCGCGGACGGGTCCGTAGAGCCCTCCCGGGCCTGCGCTTAGGCAATTCTTAGGAATTCGCCAGCGACCATTTAGGAACCGCTCGGGCCCTCGATCCCCGATTCTTCCTGCACCCCCGAGGAGGAACTTCGATGGAACGAGTCGACCTGTACACCGCCGTCCACAAGGGCATCCGCGTCCTCTTGTTCGACGCCGCGACGCACGTCGCGCGGACGGAATTCGCGGACCCGGCCGAAGCCGCGTCCGTGCACGAGCGCCTCGTGCGCCTCGCGTCGTACCTCGACGAGCACTCCGAGCACGAGGACGACGTGATCCAGCCGGAGCTCGACCGGATCGCGCCCGAAGCGCACGCCGACCTGCGCTCGACGCACGCGCGCCTGCACGGCCTGCAGGCCGAGATCCTGCAGTTGGCGTCGCGCCTCGGGAAGGCGGGCGCGAACGAGCGCGTCGCCCTGGGACGCCGCATCCACGCGCGCATCTGGCCGTTCGTCGCCGAGCACCTGCGCCACATGGAGCACGAGGAGTGCGCGGTCAACCGCCTCTTGTGGGCGCACCGCACCGACGAGGAGCTCGCGTTGCTGCGTCGCATGATCGTGTCCTCGCTCCCCCCCGGCCGCTACGCCGAGTGGCTCGGCCTGATGCTCCCGGCCATGGCGCCGAGCGAGCGCGTCGGCCTTCTGCGCGGCCTGAGCGCGGGCGTGTCGGGCGAGCGCTTCGCCGAGCTGACCATCCACGCGCGCGCGGCGCTGGGCGACAAGGCCTGGAGCGCGACGTTGGACGCCGTGCGGCGCGCTGCCGCGGAGCCCGTGGCGTGAACGCGCTGCCCGCAGCCCTCTTCGCGGCCTTCGCGCTGGCCGCGAGCGCGACGGTGCCCGCCGGCACGCCGGGGGGTGCGCCGGCCGGTCCGTGGACCGGCGCGCCGCGCCGCCTCGCCGACACGGGCCTCTACGCGGACGCTTCCTCGCGCGCGATCGCGGCGGACGTGCTGCCGTTCGCGCCGCAGTACCCGCTGTGGACCGACGGCGCGCAGAAGCGCCGCTGGATCCGCCTGCCGCCGGGCACCGCGATCGACGCGACCAACCCCGACGTGTGGTCGTTCCCGGTCGGCACGCGCATCTGGAAGGAGTTCGCGTTCGAGCGCGCGATCGAGACGCGCTATCTGGAGCGGCGCGCGGACGGCGAGTGGACCTTCGCCACCTACCTGTGGAACGCGGCCGGCACGGACGCCGTGCTGGCGCCCGAACGCGGCGTGCGCGGCGCGGCGCACAGCTCGCCCGGCGTGCGCTACGACGTGCCGGGCCGGCTGGACTGCCAGGCCTGCCACCACGCCGGGCCCAACCGCGTCCTGGGGTTCTCCGCGCTGCAGCTCTCGACCGACCGCGACCCGCTTGCGCCGCACGCCGAGCCTCCGCCGCCGGGCGCGGTCGATCTCGCGGCGCTCCTCGATCGCGGTCTCGTCCGCGGCCTCCCCGAGGAGTTCACGCACACGCCGCCGCGCATCGACGCGCCGACGCCGCGCGCGCGCGCCGCGCTGGGCTACCTGCACGCCAACTGCGGGAGCTGCCACGCCGGCGGCGGCGCGCTGGACCAGCTCGACTTCGCGCTCGACTATCCGCTTGCCGCGCGCGACGCGCCGCCGCCGGCGCTGCGCACGGCCCTGGGCGTGCCGAGCCGCTTCCAATTGCCGGCGCACGCCGCGCGCGCGCGCATCGCGCCGGGCGATCCCGACGAGAGCCTCCTCGTGCGCCGCATGGCCTCGCGCAACCCGCTGCTGCAGATGCCGCCCCTGGGCACGCACGCGCGCGACGAGGTCGCACTCGAACTCCTGACCGCCTGGATCCGCGCGGACGTCGTACCCGCGGGAACCGCGCGGTCAGTGGACCTTCCGACATCGCAACCGACTCCCACGATCCGATCGACACGACCATGAAAGCCAGACTGCTGATCCAAGGAACCCTCCTGTGCGCCCTGATCGGGGCCGTCATCGTCGCCGCGGGCGTTCCCGGCCCTCAACGCGTGGATGCGTCCGAGGCGCCGGACCCCGACGCGATCCGCGCGCGCGGCGAGCACCTCGTGAACACGGGGCACTGCAACGACTGTCACACGCCGTGGGTGATGGGGCCGGCCGGCCCCCAGCCCGATCCGACGCGGCTGCTCTCGGGCCACCCCGCGTCCTACGTCATGCCGCCGCCGCCGGAACTGCCGGCGGGGCCGTGGGCGGGCCTGTTCTCGGACACCAACACGGCCTGGGCCGGGCCGTGGGGCGTGAGCTTCACCGCCAACCTGACGCCGGACCCCGAGACGGGCCTGGGGCGCTGGACCGAGGAGGACTTCGTCGCCACGATCCGCGGCGGCCGGCACCTGGGCCGCGGCCGCGAGCTCCTGCCGCCGATGCCCTGGCAGAACGTGGCCATGCTGAGCGACGCGGACCTCCACGCGGTCTTCACGTACCTGCGCAGCATTCCGGCGGTCGAGAACCGCGTGCCGGAGCCCTTGCCGCCGGCCGGCTCGCGCTGAGCGGACGGACGGCCGGCGTCCGAGGAGGGTCCGGCTTGGGATAGGATCGGAGGTCCGGTTCCGTGCCGTGATCTCCGCCGAGCTGAAGCACTTCCTCGAGTCCGGGATCTCGATCCTGGTGGGCACGCGCGACGCGCGCCTTGCGCCGGACTGCTTCCGGGCGCTGGGCGCGCGCGTGGAGGAGGGGGGCCGCGAACTGACCGTGTTCGCGCCCGACGCCGTCGCGCGCGCCTCCCTGGCCAACCTGCGCGACAACGGGCGCGTCGCGGTGTGCTTCACGCGGCCCGAGGACCACCGCTCGATCCAGTTGAAGGGCCGAGTACTGGAGCTGCGGCCCGCGGACGAAGCCGAACGCCGGCTCGTCGACCGCTACCGCAGCGCGCTGGCCGCGATCCTGGGCGAGATCGGCCTGCCCCCGCGCACGACGCTGCGCATGAACCACTGGCCCTGCCACGCGGTGCGCTTCGAGGTCGAGGCCGTCTTCGTGCAGACGCCCGGGCCGGGCGCGGGCGAGCGGCTCGACGCGACGAACGGGGTGCCGGCATGATGACCGCGGCGCTGAAGGACCTCGCGCCCTGCTTCCAGGGGGTCATCCCGGCGATGATGGCCACCTGCAGCCGCGACGGCGAGCCGAACGTCACGTACATCTCGCAGGTGCACCTGATCGACGCGGGCCACGTCGCGCTGTCGCGCCAGTTCTTCAACAAGACGACGCGCAACATCGACGAGAACCCGCTGGCGACGGTGCTCCTGATGCACCCGGTGACCTGCGAGGCCTGGCGGCTGCGGCTGCGGTTCCTGCACGCGGAGAAGAGCGGCGAGCTGTTCGACTCGATGTCGCTGCGCATCCAGGTGATCGCTTCGCACACCGGCATGGCCGGCGTGTTCCGCCTGATCTCGGCCGACGTCTACCAGGTGCTCGCGCTGGAGCCGGTGGAGGACTTCCTGCTGCCGCCCGATCCGGTGCTCGACGCCGTGCCTCAGCCTGGTGTGCCCGGGCCGCTGACGGAGTTGCGCGGACTGCAGGTCGTCTCGGAGCGGATCGCTCGCGCGCAGGACCTGGAGAGCCTCCTCGCGGGCTCGCTGGAGGCCCTCGACGAGCTGTTCGGTTTCTCGCACTCGATGGTGCTGCTGCCCGACGACGGCGGCCGGCGCCTCGTGGCGATCGCCAGCCGCGGCTACGGCGAGGCCGGCATCGGCGCCGAGGTCGAGTTCGGGCACGGGATGATCGGCACCGTGGCGGAGAAGCGGCGCATGCTGCGCGTCGCGGGGTTGGGTTCCGAGCTGCGCTACGGCCGCGCGATCCGCCGCGGCGTCGAGCAGAGCGGCGAGTCCGGCAGCCTGGCGCCCGAGATCCCCGTGCCCGGTCTGTGCGACGCGCAGGCGCAACTCGCGCTGCCGCTGGTCGCGGGCGAGCGCCTGGTGGGCGTGCTGGCCGTCGAGAGCCGCGATCCCCTGTGCTTCGACGAGTGGGACGAGGCGTTCCTCGGAATCGTCGGCAACCAGATCGCGCTGGGCATCGACCGCATGCAGGCGCAGGACGAGGAGCCGGACGCGGACGGTCGGGGCGGCGCCGCCGCCGGCGCGGAGCCGCGCGGCGCGCGCACGCGGCGCTTCCTGTACTACCGCGGCGACGAGTGCGTGTTCGTCGACGGCGAGTACCTGGTGCGCAACGTCCCCGGGAAGATCCTGTGGAAGCTGCTGCGCGAGTCGGGCGGCAGCGCGCGGACCGAGTTCACGAACCGCGAGCTGCGGCTCGATCCGTGGCTGGGCCTGCCGCCGATCAAGGACAACCTGGAGAGCCGTCTGATCCTGCTGAAGAAGCGCCTGCAGGAGAAGTGCCCCGACGTGCGCCTCGTGCCCGTGAAGCGCGGCCGGTTCGCGCTGGAGACGGACAGCCGCGTCGAGCTCGTCGAACGCGACTAGCGCGGCGCCGTGGCCGCGCGCAGGTAGGCCAGGAGATCGAGGACCTCCTCCTCGTCGAGCACGTCCAGCAGGCCGCTGGGCATGCGCGAGAGCGGGTACGGCCGGCGCATCTCGATCGCGTCAGCGTCGATCTCGACGAGCTCGTCGCCGGGTGCGCGGCGCAGACGCACGACGGATCCGTGCTCGCTCTCGACGCGGCCGACGTAGAGGTCGCCGTCGACGGTGCGCACCTCGACGTCCTGGTACTGGTCGGAGATCGTGCGCGAGGGCTCGATCAGCGCCTCGAGCAGGTCGGCGGCGCTGAAGCGCGAGCCGGTGGCCGTGAGGTCGGGCCCCGTTCCGCCGCCGACGTCGCCCATGCGGTGGCACGTCGCGCACGTGGCCTTGTGGTACGCGTCGCGACCGCGCTCGGGCGGTCGCCCGTGCAGCGGCCGCGCGATCAGCGCCTCCAGCTCCGGCCGCGTCCAGCGCCGCACGAAGGGTGCCGGTGCCGCCGCCGGCGCGGCGGGTGCAGCCGCCGGCGCGAGCCGCGCGGCGAGCGCGGCGCGCTCCTCGACGGGGATGCGGGCCACGAACTCCTCGCGGATGCGGCCGACGTACTTCCGGAGGCTCTCGCCGCCCGTGTACGCGGCGGCCGGGCCGTCCAGGAAGTCGAGGAAGCGCTCGCGCTGCGCGGCCGTCCAGCCGGACTCGACGACGCGCAGACAGTACGCGTGGTGCAGCGCCTCCTCCTGCGTCGACGCGGACGCGATGCGTTCCAGGAGGTCAACGACGAGACCCGGCGCCTGCAGGTGCGCGAGCAGCGCGGCCAGTTCCGCGTCGACGCGCGCCGACCCGCTGGGCCAGGCCAGGGCGATCCGCCGGCGCAATCCCGCGCGCGTCGCGTCGGGGACGTCGATGCGCAGCAGCGCGAGCTGCCACAGGCGCAGCAGGTCGACGCGCAGCAGACCGCCCGGCTCCTGCTCGAGGCGCTCGAGCGTGCGCAGCGTGCGCGCCGGATCGTCCGTCCCCGCGTGCAGTTCGGCCAGCACGAGGCCCGCCGCCTGCCGGGCGCTCCTGCAGCGTTCGCGGATCGCGGGCCGCTGCTCCGGCGGCGTGTGCTCGAGCGCGACGCGCGCCGCCCGGGCGAGGAAGCCGTCCGCGCTGTCGAGCCCGCGCGCTATGGACTCGAGCTCGGCCGGATTGCGCGGGCGCGGCGCGTGCAGTGCTTCCAGTTCGCGGCGCGCCCGCTGCGCTCCGGTGAGACGCGGTCCGCGCGCCGGGGCTGCGTCCGCCGGGCCGGTCCAGGAGATGCGGTACAGCGCCGACTGCGTGTTGCGCCCGCCGGTCGCGACGTACAGCGCGCCGTCGCGCGCCACGACGAGGTCGGTGACCTGGAACGGCTCGCCGCGCGCGAAGACCTCGGCGTCGCCGCGCCATGACGCACCGTCGGGCGACAGGTGCACCGCGTACATCGTCCCGAAGGCCCAGTCGCACACGAACAGAGCGCTGCGCCAGGGCTCGGGGAAGCGCGCGTCCGTGCCGAACTCGACGCCGGTCGGCGACGTGCGGGAGAGGTCGCACGCCGACGGCCACGTGTCGGGCCAGTCGGCCGGCCACTTGCCCGAACCCTGGCGCCAGCCGAAATCGGCGCCGCTCACGACGTGCAGCACGCGCGTGGGCCGGTACCAGGGCGCGCCGACGTCCCACTCCATGTCGGAATCGAACGTGAACAGCTCGCCGCCCGGATCGAAGGCGATGTCGTAGGCGTTGCGCAAGCCGGCCGCGACGAGCTCCCAGCGCGCGCCGTCCGCGTCCGTGGCCGCGATCCAGCCGCCCGGAGCCATCCGGCCGACCGCGTGGCCGTTGGGATCGTCGATGCGCGGCAGGAGCAGGTCCTCGGCCCACGTGCGCGGCACGCGCGAAGCGTCGATCGGCTCGGGCAGGTCCGTGTGGTTGCCGCCGACGATCCACAGGCGCCCGTCGGGGCCCAGGCGCACGGCGTGCGGACCGTGCTCGCCGCCGCCGTGGAACTCGCGCAGGAGCCGGGCGGAATCGAGCCGATCGTCGCCGTCGGTGTCGCGCAGGCGGTACAGGCCGCACACGCGGCCCGGATCGCGTTCCGAAACGACGACGTAGAGGCTGTCGAAAGCCCACAACAGGCCGTGCGCGCTGCCGATGTCGACCGCGACGTCCTCGACGCGCGTCCGCGACGCGTCCGCGCCGGCCGGCGCGGGCGTCACGCGGAACAGGCGGCCGTGCTGGTCGCTCGCGTAGAAGCGGCCGCGCGGATCCTCGCACAGCGCGACCCAGGAACCCTGCGTGTCGCGCGGCACCTCGTGCACCAGCTCGGCGCGGAAGCCGTCGGGCAGCTCGATGGCGGCCGCCGGCAGCGCGCGCTGGACGGGAGACGCGGCCGGCGGGTCGGGACGGGGTTCCCGGCGCGGGCCGCGCGCGGCGCCGATCCACGGCGCCACGCCGAACGCGCCGAAATCGTGCGCCGGGCCCGTGCGGGCGTCGTCGCGGGAGCCCGGCGACCAACTGGAGAACTCGATCCCCGGCTCGCAGCGCGCGGCGCTCCAGCTTGCGTCCGTCACGACGCGCACGCGCCGGCCCGACGGATCCTCGACGACCAGCTCGGCCCAAGCGGCGGCCGGGCCGCCGTCGTTGCGCGCGACGAGCACCAGCACGTTCTCGCCGCGGCGCACCAGCGTGCTGACGTCGGCCTCGAACGCGGTGTTCCAGTCGTCGTGCGCGGCGGCTTCCTCGCCGTTCAGGAACGCGCGGACGCGGTTGTCGGCCGAGCCGCGCAGCGTCGCGCGCGCGATCGGGCGTGGCACGTCGAAGCGCCGCTCCAACGCGACCGTCTCGCCGTCACCGGGCGCGGCCGCGACCCAGATCCAATGCGGCGGCGCGCCGCTCCAGGCGTCGACGGCGGGCGGCCGCGCGGGTGCCGGCGTGCCAGCCTCGTCGGGGCGCGTCGCGCAGGCGGCGAGCACGACGGCGAGCACGACGGGGAGCAGGCGGCGCATGGGGCGCGCAAGATACCCGACGCCGCGCGGATCGCGCGGCGCGCCGCCGGCTCGCGCGACGGCGGCCTCGGGCCGTACCCTGTGCGCGCATGGCCAAGCTCCGCGACCTCCTGCCGCTCGTCGTCCTCGGCCTGGGTTGTGCCGCGCCGCAGCCCGCTCCCGAGCCCCTCGCGAGCGCCGCCGCGCCCGCGCTGCCAGTCCTCGCGCCGGGACCCGAGTTGAACCGTGCGCTGTACGCGAAGCGCGAGGTGATGATCCCGATGCGCGACGGCGCGGAGCTCTTCACGGCGATCTACACGCCGAGGGATGCGGCCGCGCCGTTCCCGATCCTGCTGCGGCGCACGCCGTATTCGTGCCGGCCGTACGGACCGGATGCGTTTCCTCCGATGCTGGGGCCGGGCGAGCTCTTCACGGGCGCCGGCTACGGCTTCGCGATCCAGGACGTGCGCGGCGCGTACATGTCCCAGGGCGAATTCGTCGACATGCGGCCGCACAAGCCCGTGAAGCGCGGGCCGGGCGACGTCGACGAGAGCACGGACGCGTGGGACACGATCGACTGGCTCGTGAAGAACGTCGCGGGCAACAACGGACGCGTCGGGATGTGGGGGATCAGCTATCCGGGCTTCTACGCCGCGGCCGGCATGATCGACGCGCATCCGGCGCTGAAGGCCGTGTCGCCGCAGGCGCCGATCGCCGACTGGTGGTGGGACGACTTCCACCACAACGGCGCGCTGTTCCTGCCGCACGCGTTCCTGTTCCTGAGCGGGTTCGGGCGTCCGCGACCCGAGCCGGTCGAGACGCGGCGCTGGAACTTCGACATGGGGACGCCGGACGGCTGGGAGTTCTTCCTCGCGGGCGGCAGTCCGGGCGCGCTGGGGCAGCGGCACTTCGGGGCGGACGTGGCGTTCTGGGACCAGATGATCGCGCACCCGAACTACGACGCGTTCTGGCAGGAGCGCAACCTGCTGCCGCACCTCGAGCGCGTCGCGCCGGCGGTCATGACGGTCGGCGGCTGGTTCGACGCGGAAGACCTGTACGGTCCGCTCGCGATCTACGCCGAGACCGAGCGGCGCAATCCGGGCGTGTTCAACGTGCTCGTCATGGGGCCGTGGTCGCACGGCGGTTGGGGCCGGACCGGCGGCGATGCGCTGGGCCAGGCGCGCTTCGGGTCCAGGACCAGCGAGCACTACCGCGCGCGCGCCGAGAAGCCGTTCTTCGACCAGTACCTCCTGGATCGCGGGCGGCACGACCTGCCCGAGGCGTGGGTCTTCGACACGGGCGCGAACGAGTGGCGCGAGTTCCCGAGCTGGCCGCCGGCCGGGCTGCGCCCGAGCAAGCTGTCCCTGCTGGAGCAGCAGGGCCTGGTCCTCTCGCAGCAGGTGCTCCTCACGAAGGCGCGCGCGATCGCGAGCTTCGTCAGCGATCCGACGAAGCCCGTGCCGCACACGCAGTCGATCGAGCGCGGCATGAACAAGGAGTACATGACCGAGGACCAGCGCTTCGCCGCGCGACGCCCGGACGTGGTCACGTTCACGTCCGAGCCGCTGGAAGCGCCCGTCACGCTCGCGGGACCGCTGAAGGTGCGGTTGCGCGTGGCGACCGACGGCACGGACGCGGACTGGATCGTCAAGCTGGTCGACGTGTTCCCGGGCGACGCGCGCGATCCCGCGGATCCGCCGCTCGCGCCCGGGCAGAAGATGGGCGGCTACCAGATGCTGGTGCGCGGCGACGTGATGCCCGCGCGCTTCCGCGAAGGGTTCGAAACGCCGGTGGCTACCCGCCCGGGTCAGCCGGAGAACGTGGACTTCACGCTGTGGGACGTGCTGCACACGTTCCAGAAGGGGCATCGCATCCAGATCCAGGTGCAGAGCACGTGGTTCCCGCTGGTCGCGCGCAACCCGCAGACGTTCCTCGCCAACCCGTACCTGGCCGGGCCCGAGGACTACCGCGTTTCGCTGCACGAGGTGCTCGTCGGATCGCACGTCGAGGTCGGAGTGCTGGAGAACCCCTGACGTGCCCGAGCTGCCCGAAGTCGAGACCGTCGTGCGCCTGATCCGCCCGCGCCTCCTGGGGCGCACCATCACCGGCGCGCGCGTGGCGTGGCGCCGCACGGTGGGGGGCGCGGGTTTCGAGCGGCGCGTGATCGGCGCGTGCATCGCCGGCGTGCGGCGGCGCGCCAAGTACTTCGTCATCGATCTCGAGCGCGACGGCGCGGCGGCCGGCGGGATGGTGGGGCACCTGCGCATGACCGGGCGCGTGCACGTCGAGGCCGCGCGGACGGCCGCGCCCGACTACGGCAAGGTCGCGCTCGCGCTCGACGACGGGCACGTGATGCACTTCGTCGACGTGCGCAAGTTCGGGCGCCTCGTGTGGCGCGCGGACCCCGAGCGCGAGCTCGCGCTGCTCGGTCCCGAGCCGCTGGAGGGGGAATTCACGCCGGACTGGCTTGGCGACGAATTGCGCGCGCGGCGCCGGCTCCTGAAGCCGCTCCTGCTCGACCAGACCTTCCTCGCGGGCCTGGGGAACATCTACGTCGACGAGGCGCTGCACCGCGCGCGCCTGCACCCGCTGACGAGCGCGCACCGCGTGCCGCCGGCGAAGGCGCGCGCGCTGCATGGCGCGATCCGCGCGGTGCTGCAGACGGCGATCGAGCGCGAGGGTTCGAGCTTCGACACGTTCTACCGCACGCCCGAGGGCAACCCGGGCGCGTACCAGGACGAGTTCCGCGTCTACGGCCGCGAGGGCGAACCCTGCCTCGCGTGCGGGACGGCGATCCGCCGCATCGTCGTGGGGCAGCGCGGCACGCACTTCTGCCCGCGCTGCCAGCCCGCGCCGCGGCGCATCAGGTCTTCTTGACCGCCGCGCCCGCGCGCTTCTCCCACAGCTCGAAGATCGGCTTCACGCTCGCCCACTGCTCGGCCGCGAGCGCGAGGTACAGCGTGACCTCCTCGGCGGGGAACTTCGCGTCGAGGTCCTTCACCGCGGCGGCGACCTTGGCGCCGTCGGGTTTCTCGACGTCGACGTCCTCGATCATGCCGTCCTCGTGCTTCACGCCCGTCGCGTCGAGGAAGCCGGTCACCAGCGCCTTGTGGTGCTTGATCAGGTGCGCGCCGAGGACCTCGTAGGCCAGCTCCACCGCGTTCTTGCTCTCCAGGATCGCGCGCGCGCGCTTGGCGCGCGTCGCCATCGGCAGCTTCACGATGCCCACCGGCCGGAACTTCAGCTCCGCGGCGACCTCGCGATCCAGCGGACCGTAGCCCTGGACCTCCAGCCCCTGGTAGATCGCCAGGAAGCGCTCGGGGGACATGCGGCGGAGTTCTTCGAGGATCGGCATGGTCGGTTCTCGGCGTGGGGCGCCGGAGTCTAGCAGCGCACGGGCCGCTCTCAACCGCCGGCGTTGTCCGGCGCGTCCCGCTCGGCTATAGAGCGCGGCCCATGGCGCTGCGCGGACCCGGCACGAAGCGCGAGGCGTTGCTCTTGACGCTGCTGGCCCTGTTCGTGGGCTTCTTCGTCACGGCCGAGATCCTGGGCGCGAAGCTGTGGGAGTTCAGGCTGTTCGGCCTGGCGCCGGCCGACCTGGGCCTGGGCGACGGGCGCGCGTTCGTGGCGACGGCGGGGATCCTGGCCTTCCCGCTGACCTTCCTCCTGACCGACATCGTCAACGAGTACTTCGGCTTCCGCGTGGTGCGCACGTTCACGTGGCTGGCGATCGCGGTGAACGTGGTCCTGCAGCCGGTGATCCTGACGGCCGCGCACGTCACGACCTGGTCGCCCGCCGGCGCCGAGGCCGCGGCCGAGGCGCACCGCGCGTACCAGATCGCGTTCGGGCAGACCTGGGCGATCGTGGTCGCGAGCCTGGTCGCGTTCGGCACGGCGCAACTCGTCGACGCGACCGTGTTCACGTGGCTGCGGCGCCGCACGGGCGGGAAGATGATCTGGCTGCGCGCGCAGGGCAGCACGGTCGTCAGCCAGCTCGTCGACACGCTGGTCGTGATCTACCTGGCGTTCTACGTGATCCCGGCGCTGATGGGGCAGCCGCACATGAGCGCCGGCGAGGCCGGAACGATCTCGCTCACCAACTACGTCTACAAGTTCCTGATCGCGGTGGTGATGACGCCGCTCCTGTACGGCGTGCACGCCGCGGTCGAGGCCTGGCTAGGCAAGGAGGAGGCCGAGGCCCTCGCGCGCGCCGCGCACCCCGCCGATCCGGCCTGAGGGCTCAGACGAGGATCTGGCCGCGCGCGACGGTCACCGCGCCGCCCGTGAGCAGCACGCGCTCGCGGGCGAGGCGCGTGCGCACTTCGCCGCCGCGCGCGCTGGCCTGGAAGCCCAGGAGTTCCGTGCGGCCGAGCTTCGCGGCCCACCAGGGCGCGAGCGTGCAGTGCGCGGAGCCGGTGACCGGGTCCTCGTCGATGCCCGCGGCGGGGGCGAAGAAGCGCGAGACGAAGTCGTGCGGGCCGACGCGTGCGCGCGCGGTGGCGATGACGCCGCGCGCGTCGATCCGGCCGAGCCCGCGGAAGTCGGGGCTCAGCGCCCGCACCGCGTCCTCGTCGGCCAGCTCGACGAGCCAGTCCTCCGCGCTGCGCGCCACGGCGATTGCCCGCGCCCCGAGCGCCTCCAGCAAGCCGGCCGGGGGCTCGGCCGGCCGGGCGGGCCGCGCGGGGAAGTCGAGCTCGATGCCCGTCTCGACCGCGCGCGCCGTGAGCACGCCCGAGAGCGTCTCGAAACGCGCGGCCGAACCGCGCGCGAGCTGCCCCTCCTGCGCGAGGACGTGCGCGGTCGCGAGCGTCGCGTGCCCGCACAGGCGCACCTCGACGGCCGGCGTGAACCAGCGCAGGCCGAACGAGCACGTCTTCTCCGGATGGATGAACGCGGTTTCCGACAGGTTCATCTCGCGCGCGACCGACCGCATCCACGCGGCGTCCCGCGGGGCCTCCAGCCAGACGACCGCGGCGGGGTTGCCCGCGAACGGCGCGGAGGTGAAGGCGTCGACGGTCCAGTACGGGGCGGCCATGGCACCCATGTTGCGCAGGGGCGGGCCTCCCTGTCGAACGCGGCAGCGCGGTTCCCCCGCGAACGGCCGCTGCGTAGGCTCGCGCGCCCGTCCATGCTGACCGCCGCCCTCAAGCGCCTGACGCGCCACTCCGCGACCTACGCGCTCGGGCCGGCGGTCCAGAAGCTCGTCGGCTTCCTGCTCCTGCCCTTCGTCACCGCCTGGATCGGCGGCGCGGGGGAGTACGGCGTCGTCGAGATGGGCGGCATCACGATCGCCGTGTGCGCGCAGGTGCTGGGCGTCAACCTGCTGCACGGCATGACGCGCTTCTTCGCCGATGCCGGCGACGAGCGCGAGCGCGCGGCGTACGTGTCGACCACGCTGTGGCTCTTGATCGCGACGACCGGCGCGGCGCTCGCAGCCGCGTGCCTGTTCCCCGACCTCGCCTCGCGCCTGCTCGTGGGTCGGGAGGGCGAGGGGCGTGCCGCGGCGATCGTGTTCGCCATCCTGTTCGCGCAGACGGTGGGGCAGGTGGGCCTGCGCTGGGTGCAGGCCCTGGAGCGCTCGGGCCTCCACGTGCTCCTGACCAGCGTCAAGTCGGTCGTCGAGATCGGCCTGAAGATCGCGTTCCTCTTGATGGGCATGGGCGCCGTCGGCGTGCTGCTCAGCGTGCTCGGCGGCGAGCTGCTCATCGCCGCCGGCCTCTTCGTGGCGATCGCCTGGAAGCTGCGCCTGCGCTTCTCGGCCGCGGCCGCGCGCAAGCTGCTCGTCTACTCGCTGCCGCTGGTCGCGTCGGGCCTCCTGATGTTCGTGCTGCACCAGGCCGACCGCTGGTTCGTGCAGCGCCTGCACGGCGAGGCCGCGGTCGGCGTCTACGGCGTCGGCTACAAGCTCGGCGCGATCGGCAACGTCGTCCTGCTCGAGGCCTTCGGCCTGATCTGGTTCCCGTTCGTCTTCGCGATGACGAACGAGGACGAGCTGCGCCTCTTGTGCCGCAAGGTCACGACCTACGTGACGCTGCTCTTCAGCGGCGTGACGCTGGCGCTGGCGCTCTTCTCGCGCGAGATCGTGGGCGTGATGGCCGATCCCGAGTTCGCCGGCGCGGCGGGGCCGCTGCCGGTCATCGCCTTCGGGTACCTCGCCTGGGCCGTGTTCCAGGTCGTGCACACGACGTTCTACCTGCGGCGCCGCACCGGGATCGTCACGTGGCTCGTCGGCGGCGCGGCCGTCGTCAACCTGGGCCTCAACGCGCTGCTCGTGCCGGAGCACGGCCTCATGGGCGCCGCGTGGGCGACGCTCCTGACCTTCGGCGCGCTGGCCGCAGCGGCCTGGATCGCGGCCGAGCGCCTGTGGCCCGTCGGCTTCGAGATCCGGCGCGTCCTCGTGCCGGTGATCCTGGCCGCCGGGCTCGCGGCGGCGGGCGCGGCGCTCCCGGATTGGCCCACGGGCGGGCTGTTTGCGGCGAAGCTGGGCTTGATCCTGGTGTTTCCGGCGGTGCTGCTCTCGACCGGCTACCTCGATCCGGCCGAAAAGGGGAAGATCCGGAGCGTCCTGGCGGACCTCCGTCGCCCGCGCTCCGGCGCGCGGTGACGCGCCGTCGTCGGCCCGGACGGCGCCCGCCCCCTGCGCATGATGGTCGACACGATCCCCGAGCTCCGCAAGCGAGTCCAGGAACCCGTCCGGGAGTTCAACGACGTCGCCGGCCTCCTGGTCGGCGACCGCGTCTCGATCCACGTCACGCGCCTGTTCCTGAGGCTGGGGTTGTCGCCGACCGTCGGCACGATCGGGATGCTGCTCGCGGGCCTGGCGGGCAGCGGCCTCCTGCTCCTGTCGGGCGGCTGGGCCGTCCTGGGCTGCGCGCTGATGTTCGTCTACTACGTGCTCGACTGCGTGGACGGCGAGGTCGCGCGCTATCACGGGCGCGAGAAGCTGGCGTGGGGCTTCCACGACATGCTGTTCCACCTGTACGTGAAGTCCGCGTTCTTCACGTGCCTGGGCGTGCACGCCGTCGCGGTCACCGGGCACGCATGGGCGTTCCTGCTGGGCGTCTTCGCGCTGCTGGGCACGCTGTTCACGAAGTGCCTGTACGACGCCGCGTTGATCCTGTGCGCGCGCTACGTGATCCTGCGCACGCCGGTCGAGCGCGCGAACTTCGTGCGCGAGCTGAGCGCGGGGAGCACCGCCGAGGAGCTGGAGCACGACGGCGACCTGCCCGGCGAGCACGAGCCGTTCCAGCTCGGCAGCGTGCCCGGCAGCGTGCGCGCGGTGCTCACGAACTTCGACCTCTCGATCCTGTGGTTCGGCGCGGCGGCGGTCGCCGACCTGTTCCTGCTGCCTTTCGTGGTGTGGGGCGTGCCGTGCGACCTGAAGACGGCGGTCCTCGCGTTCTACGCCGTGGTCCTGCCGCTCGACTTCCTCGACCGCCTGCAGACGTACCTGCGCACCGGCGGCTTCCAGCGCGACGCGCGCCGCCTCATGCGCCGCGCGCACCACTTCCGCGTGCGCTAGCGCCGAGGCCGGCCCGTCCGGCCGAAGCCTGCCCCGCGCTTCGGCCGCGCGGGGCGGGGGCGCAGGGCCGCAGCCGTTGCGCGTGGCCGGGGCCCTGATACGCTCAGGCCCGCCTGGAAAGGGGCTTGTGCGGCCCCCCCCCAGGCGGACTCTCCCTCGCCCCGCTCCCCACCTCAGGATCCGCACGATGACCGCTTTGCGACCCGCTCTCTCCACCCTGGCAGCGCTCGCGCTCACGACGCTCGCCGGCGCCCAAGGCACGCAGACCGTTTGCTACACCGACACGATCCCGCTCCAGACGACGAACTGGGACCTCTCCGTCAGCATCCCGAAGTTCAACCCGGTCCTCGGGACCCTGCAGACCATCCAGTTCACGATCTCCGGCCGGATCGAGGGCTCGGCGCGCGTCGAGAGCCTCGACGCGGCCGCGACCGTCGTGAACACGCAGTTCTCGGCCGACCTGACGCTGCTGCGTCCGGACCTGAGCGTCATCGTCGTGACGATCCCGATCGCCAACTTCACCGATCCGCTCGCGCCCTTTGACGGCGTCGTCGATTTCGCCGGGCCCTCGGGCACCAGCCACCTGGGTCTCGTGGCCACCGACTCGGACACCGTGGTCTCCCCGCCGCCGCTCAGCGACCTCGTGCTGTTCACCGGCGTCGGCAACATCGTGCTGCCCGTCAGCGCGCGCGGCACGTCGCTGGCATCGGGCTCGGGCAACCTGATCACGCAGTTCCAGACGATGGCGCAGGCCGACGTCCGGGTCTGCTACACGTACCTGGTCAACACGCCGCCGACGTTCACCGAGCCGACCTGCGGCGCGACGTACATGGCGACGGCGGGCGTGCCGTTCTCGATCCAGGTTTGCGCGGCCGATCCGGACGCGGGCGAGGTCGTGACGCTCAGCCACTTCGGACCCTTGCCCCCCGGCGCGACCATGACGCCGCCACTGCCGACGAGCGGCAACCCGGTCTGCTCGATCTTCACGTGGACGCCGTCGCTGGCCGACCTGGGCACGACGACCGTGTGCTTCACGGCCACGGACGCGCACGGGCGCACCGCCAACTGCTGCTTCAGCGTCCAGGTCGCCGAGTGCTACCAGTTCCTTGGGCGCGGCGGCGGCAACGCGAGCATCACGATCGGCAACACGCTGTGGCAGTCGCAGCTCGGGAACATCCGCAACACGTTCCCCGTGACCATGACGGACCGGCCGAGCCTGCGCGTGCCGATGCTGACCAGCGGTCAGATCAACTTCTCGATGCAGACGCTCATGTACAACGCCCAGCAGTTCCCGACGAACCCGGACCAGTGGTCGCAGCGGCTGCGCGTGATCGTGCTGCCCGGCGGCATGGTGCAGGGCGAGATGTACGGCACCCTGAACGGCATCCACCAGTCGCTGGCGACGTTCACGGACCCCGCCGGTGACCTCTACATGACCTTCCCGTTCACCGTCGACGGGATGTGAGCCTCGGCGCGCGCTCCCTCGCGGGAGCACGCCAGACGCCGGCGACCCCTCCCCGCGAGGGGTCGCCGCATTTCCGGGGGGGGCCAGGGCCTACCCAGGTCCGACCGAGCACGGTAGGTTCACGGCCCGGTCGCACCCGGCGGCCACGTAGAACTCGCGCCTCGATCCGACTTCACCCTGGCCCCGGGAACAGCCCCCATGGGAGTGCGACCCCTCACAGCCTGCGCCGTCGTCGTCCTCATCGCGTGCCCGTCGGTCGCCGCGCAGGCGGCGCTGCACGCCGACGGCGCGGACGGGACGGTCCTGGGCCTGCGCCACACCTTCGTGGTCGCGCACGGGCAGGCGGCGATCGTCGAGGAGCAGGTCGAGATCGCGGCCGCCGGCGCCACGCAGGCGGCATCCCTTCCCGGGCCGCTGTGGTCCATGCCCGACGCGGGCCAGGGCTGGGTGGGGCGCGCGGTCGCGATCGGCAACCGCGGCACGCAGGTGTTCACGGAGTTCGACACGGCGGCAGACCGCGCGCTCTTGATCTCCGGATTCGACCACGCGCCGATCGTCCCGGTCTGGTCCGATCCGGTCGTCGCGTCGAGCACGAACACCACGGTCCACGGCAGCGACGGGTCGCATCAGTTCGTGTCGTGCCGCCAGATCCCGGTCGGCGGCGGCAGCGGACCGCGCACGGTCGTCGTCAGCGCCTACGTTTCGTCCTCGCCCGCGCCGCGCTGGATCTGGTCGTTCCCGGTCCCGACCTGGGGCCCGTCGCGCGCCCTGATCTCGGCCGACGGTTCGCGCATCGTCGCGGGCATGCTCGACATCGCCACGCAGACGCTGCACGTCGCCGTGTTCGACGGGACGGCCGGCACGCCCACGTCGTACTGGACGCGCGTGATAGGGACGCAGTTGCCCGTGTTCGTGCTCTCCGAGGACGGCTCCACCGTCTACGCGGCGTCGAACTCCACGGGCGTCGTGTGCGACGCGGCCACGGGGGCCGTGCGCTTGCAACTCGTCCTGCCCACGGCGCTCGCCGCCCAGGACATCTCCGGCGACGGCGCGGTGCTGGCGATCGGAGGCTTCAACACCGTCGACCTGTGGGAGCGCGGTCTCGACGGCACCTACACGCGCACGTGGCAGGGCTCGTGGCCCGGCCCGGTCGTGTGCCACCGGCTCGACGTCTCCGAGGACGGTTCGACGCTCGTCGTCGGGCTGGGCTGGTACGACCAGAACCTGCGCGTGCGCATCGAGGCGATCGACGTGGCGACCAAGGCGACGACCATGGCCGATGAGGCGCTCGGCGCGGGCGCCTACCAGAACATCGTCTCCAGGGTCGCGACCAGCTTCGACGGCCAGCGCATCGCGGTCGGCCTGTGGGGCGACCAGGCGGGCCTCGTGCCCGAGCTGCGGCTGTACCGCCGGCACCAGAACACGCCGATCGCCAGCTATGACTACCCCGGCTCGATCCACGATCTCGCGATGAGCCGCACGGGCGATCGCATCGTCGTCGGCACGAAGTCCGTGCACGCCAACGTGCTGGCCGCGGGCGGATCGATCGACCTGTACGCCTACGCTCCCGAGGACTTCCGCGCGCGCGGCACGCCCAGCGCGGGCCGCAAGGTCGACTTCGACCTGTGGGGGAGCGCGTCCGCGCCGGCGCGCCTGATGGTCGCGCCCCAGGCGGCGGCCGCGCCGATCGTGTTCCCGTCGTACGGCATCCTGTACCTGCGGCGCGACGTCGTCACCCTGTTCCCGATGGGCACCACGGACGCCGCCGGGTACGCGACGGCGGAGTTCCAGCTCTCGCCGGATCCGGCGACCATCGGGACGAGCCTGTACTTCCAGGGCTTGACGGTCGTGCCGCGGCGCTTCTCGCGCCACTGGCTGAAGCTGACCGTCCTGCCGTAGACCGGGACCGCGGGCCGGCCCTTGATCGATCGGGCCGCCTGCGCTGTCCTCTGGGCCAACCGGTTCCCAGGAGGACCCTCATGGTCGCATGGTCGAGTCTGCTGCTTCCCGCGCTGGTGTCGGCGGGGCTCGTATTCGTCGCGAGCTCGCTGATCCACATGGTCCTGCGCTGGCACCGGTCCGAGTACAAGACGCTGCCGAACGAGGATGAGGTCCGCGCGGCGCTCGGGAAGTCCTCGCCGGTGCCGGGCAAGTACGTCCTGCCGTTCTGCGAGAGCAGCCAGGAGATGGCGTCGCCCCAGATGCAGAAGAAGTACGACGAGGGCCCGAACGTCGTCATGTACGTGCGCGAGAACGGCGCGGTGAAGCTCGGTCCGTTCCTGGGCAAGTGGTTCCTGTACTCGCTGATCGTCTCGCTCCTGGCGGGCTACGTCGCCCGCGCGGCGGTCGCTCCGGGCGCGCCGTACCTGCAGGTGTTCCAGATCGTCGGGGTCGCGACCTGGCTGGCCTACGCCTGGGCGATCCCGTCGGACTCGATCTGGATCGGCAAGCGCTGGTCCAGCACGTTCGTCTACATGATCGACGGCCTGATCTACGCGGCGCTCACCGCCGGCGCGTTCGCCTGGCTGTGGCCGGCGGCCGCGTAGCCGTGCGCGCGCTCAGCGCGCGCCGGCCCGCGCCGGCTCGCGCGCGGCGCCGGCCGTTCCGCCGGCCGCGCGCGCGGGGTGCGGCACGAAGTACGGCCCGATCGCCAGGCCGTCGAGGTTGCCCAGCAGGAACGCGCGCACCGCGTCGGACGGGCTGCACACGATCGGTTCCTCGTGCATGTTGAAGCTGGTGTTGATCAGGCAGGGGATGCCGCTCAGCTTGTGGTACGCGTCGAGGATGTCCCAGTAGCCGGGGTTGATCTCGCGCCGGACGAGCTGCGGCCGCGCGGTGCCGTCCACGTGCACGGCCGCGGGGCAGTTCTGGCGCATCCACGGCGTGCAGTCGAACGTGATCGTCATGAACTCGGCCGTGTGCTCGGCGCCGGCCAGGTTGACGTAGCAGCGCTCGCGTTCCTCCCACAAGGTCACGGGCGCGAAGGGCATGAACTCCGTGCGGCCCAGGCGCTTGTTGAGCCACTGGTTCACCTCGGGTTCGCGGGCGTGGTACAGGATCGAGCGGTTGCCCAGCGCGCGCGGACCGTACTCCATGCGGCCGTCGAAGCGGCCGATGACCTCGCCGGCGTGGATGCGCCGCGCGATCTCGCGCGGCACGTCGGAGGGCCGTTCCACGGGCAGGCCGGCCTTCTCGAGCTCGGCGCGGATCTCCTCGGCCGAGTACTCGGGGCCCAGGTACGCGTCGCGCATCGGCGCGCGCGTCCCGCCCGGCCACGAACGCAGCAGCGCGATGCCCGTGCCGCAGCCGCCGTCGCCCATGTTCGGGTAGACGAACGTGCGCTCCACCTCGTCGATCTCGTGGATGCGCTGGTTCATCTTGACGTTCGCGGTGACGCCGCCCGAGAGCACGACGTTGCCGCAGCCGGTCTTCCTGACCCAGTGGCGCACGAGGTCGACGGCGACCACCTCCAGCACTTGCTGGTAGGCCGCGGCCACGTCGATCATCGGGAAACGCGCGGCCAGGTGGCGCGAGAAATGGACGTTCAGGTTCTCGATCAACCGGAAGTCGTCGCCGCGCCGGTCGACGCGCGACAGGAGCACGTCCGACAGGACGCGCGGGTCGCCGAAGGCCGCGAGGCCCACGATCTTGCCCGCGTGCCGGTCGGGATGGAAACCGAGCGAGCTGGTCACCATCTCGTAGAAGCTGCCGAGCGAGTGCGGGAAGCGCAGGTTGTGCACGCGCCGCACGCGGCCCTGCTCGCCCAGGCTGATCGATCCCGCGAGGCCCGAACCGTAGCCGTCGAGCGTGACGACCAGCGCGCGCTCCAGGCCGCTGGCGAGGAACGCATTGGCGGCGTGCGACAGGTGATGCTCGTGGCGCTCGAGCTTCCCGTCGAGGCCCAGCTTCGCGAGGCCCTCGTGCAGCTCCTCGCTGAAGCGCTTGTGGTCGGCGCTGGCGCGCGCGGCCCAGCCGCGCAACGCGTGCAGCGCGACCTGCCGCGAGATCGCGCGCTCGCCGCCCGCGAAGCGGTAGAACAGCTCCTTGGCGGCGCCCTTGCGCTTTCTCTGGTTGGGCTGGCGCAGGCCGTGCACCGGCTGCGTGCGCTCGGGGATCCGGCGCTCGGCCTCGGCCAGGAGGCGCTGCAGGTCGGCGCACTCCGTTGCGCCGTCGGCCGCCTCCTCGCGCGCGATCGCGTCGAGGATCAGCTCGGTCTCCTGCTGCCACTCGAGGAACGGGTAGGCGACGACGTCGATCTCGGCCGGGTCCGTGCCGGTCGCGTTCAGCGCGGCCTCGATGGCGCGCGCCGGGAAGCCGGCGTGCTGCTTGACGCGGCTGAAGCGCTCCTCGCCCGCGGCGAAGAGCACGCGTCCGTCCTCGACCAGCGAGGCGGTCGCATCCTTGTCCAGAGGGGAGATGCCGAGGATCTTCACGCGGCCGAGGTCCTGCTGTGCGTTTCGACGTGGCGGCGCAGCTCCAGCGCGGTCAGGTTCACGCCGCCGAGCTCGCCCAGGAAGTAGTCCAGATAGGATCGGCAGGCGCCCAGCAGGGAATGAAGTTCCGTCTCGTTCCTGACGTAGGGCGTGTGCCCGGGCTCGAAGGAGGGGCTGTGCAGGCTGAGCGAGAACACGCGCACGCCGCGGGAGAGCAGCGACCGCGTCAGGCGCTCCAGGTGCCGGGGCGTGTAGCCTTCGGGCGACAGGAACAGGCGTTCGACCGCGCCCACGCGCGCCAGCACGCCGCCCGCGTGCAGGCGGCGCCACAGGCCGCTGTTCGCCCTCCGGTAGAGCGCATGCGCCGACTCGCCCGCCCAGCCGACGTACGCGCCCGTGCTCGGCACCGCGAGCAGCGAACCCGGCCCCGCGACCCACCACGGGCCCAGCGGCGCGCGCGACCAGTCCGGCCCGCCGTCGGCGCGGAAATCGAAGGGCGGGCAGGGCGACAGGTCGACCGCGTAGCCCAGCTCCTCCAGGATCGCCGCCGTGTTCGGCCCCGAGCCGTAGCGGCCCGACTTGTACGTGCGCGGCCGGACTCCGAACGCGGTCTCGATCGCGCGCGTCAGGCGCGCGATCTTCTCGCGCTCCAGTTCGCGCGGCAGGTTGCCCGGATAGCTGTTGCGCGCGTTGACCTCCTCGTCGTGCGGCGGCGACACCCACGGATGCAGGTGCGCGCCGATTTCGCAGCCGCCGCGCGCGAGGATGGCGCGCAAGGGCGCGGCCGACTCCTCCTGCGTGGCGATCGGATGGTCGACGACGTACACCGGCCGGACGCCGCGCTCGTCGCACACGGACTGGAATCCGCCGATGGCGCGCATGTGCGACACGCCGGTCTGCGAGCGCTCGAAGCCGCGCGACCAGTCGAATTGCTCTTCCGTGTCGACCACGACGACCACGACGGGCCGCGGGAACGCGAGAGCGGGGATCACGCCGGGAGATCCCTTCCAGGTCCAGCAGCGGGGCAGGGGCTCGGGCCACATCGCAGGGATGCTAATCGATGCGGACGTGGAGCCCGCCCGCGTGTCGCGGAATGCGGCCGGCCGCGGAGCGCGCGCCCCGCGGCCGGCAGGTTCGCAGCCGCACCCGGCCGCTCAGCGGCCCGGCGGCGTGCGCGCGGCGCCTACGGCGTCCACGTGATGCGGTAGCCGTTCGTCAGGTTGAACGTGCTCGGCGTGCAGAACGCCGTCGCGTTGCGGTACCAGACCTGGTAGAGGTACGTGCCCGGTCCCGAGATGCCGCCCGCGACGCTCACGGGCAGATCGCCCGGCACGCTGTGGCCGAACTCGCGGTTGCCGCACAGCGTCTGACGGCGGTAGACCCGGATCACGTTGCCGGCGACGCAGCGCAGGCCGTCGCCGAACACCGCGCCGTTGCCGCCGTTGACCTGCGCCGTGCCCTGGAACAGGAGGGCGCTGACGACGGGCGGCAGGCCGGAGGTCGTGAACATCACGCTGTCGAACGACAGCGACGCGAACCCGTTGGCCCACAAGAGGCCGCCCAGCGCGTTCACGCTGTTGCCGCAGCCGCGGCCCGGCGCGCCGTTGTTGCCGCAGGGGCACAGCGTGCCGCTGCCGTCGCCCGGGCAGAACCCGGTGCCCGGCGGCGGCGCGTGCAGCACGTCGAGCGCATCGATGTCGTCGGACCAGATGCCCGGCGCGGTGCGCGCGGTCGACAGGCCGAGGGCCTCGGCCGGAACCCAGATGCCCGGCGGCGAGCCCACGGGCCCGGTCGGCACCAGGATGTCGCCCGGCTCGATCGGCTGCCCGAAGAACGCGTCCGGCGTGCCGACCAGCATCGAGCCGCGCCGCACCGAGAAGAACAGCATGTCGCTCGCGCCGTTGGTCCAGTCGTAGGGCATGGTCGAGCGCTGGTAGCCGGCGATGCCGTTCTCGCGCAGCACGAGCGCGTCGAGGTCGTCCGTGTCCGCGCCGCCCAGGTCCAGGCCCAGTTGCAGCGGCGTCGCGTACACCGCCGGCGCGCAGCCCGGGCACGTCATCAGCACCGCGCCGCCCACGAAGCCGTGCGCCGCCGCGCTGCCGCTGTTGGGCACGAGCAGCACCGGGTCGACGAACGCGCTGTCGAGCGAGAAGTACGTGCAGGTCGTGCTGGGCAGCCAGCGGTCGGGCACGTCGTCGTCCAGGCCGTCGAGGTTGTCGTTCTGCGGCGGCGCCGGCTGCGCCTCGATCAGGCCCAGGCCCGGGTAGAGCGAGGTGCCGCAGGCGTTCACGAGGCCGTTGCCGTCCAGGTAGCCCGTGTTGCCGACCACCGGGCCGGGGGGCGTGGGACCGCAGGGCACGCCCAGGTCGATGAACACGTCCGCCGCTTCGTCGGCGCAGGCGCCCTCGCTCTCGACGTTGGGCGGGGTCGGCGAGCCGGGCTGGCCCAGGCCCCGGAAGCTGACCGAGAACGCCCAGTGCGCGGGCGCGAGACCCGGCGTGCCGCCGCAGCCGACGACGCGGTCGAGGCCGTGGGACAGGGCGTCGACCTCGACGACGCAGGGCACGCCGGGCGGATGGCCCACGCAGCCCAGGTGGAGCGCCAGGTTGAGGCCGGCCGGCGCCAGCGAACCCCCGCTCTCGACGATGCCCGGCGTGGCCAACGGGCCGATCGCGGCCGTCAGCAGGAACGGCGCGAGCAGGTCGCCCTCGGTGATCGGCGTGCCGGTGAAGGAGTCGGGCAAGGCGATCGTGGCGCCGCGCCAGTCGACGGTGAAGACGGGGATGCCCGCGCCCTGCGCCGATGCGACGGCGGCGAGGGCCAGGGGGGAGGCGTGCAGGAGGGATCGGATGGAGGCCATGGTGGGCTCGTGCGTGGAACGGACGGTGAGGGTGCGCGGGCCCGCGGCCCGACACGACCTCATGCCCCGGGCGGCGCGGCGGTGGACGGGAACTCCGCGAATCCGGCCCGAAACGGCGCCGGCCGGCTCCTGGAGCCGGCCGGGGAGGGGGGGCTTGGCGGCGGCCCCGGCTCAGTCCTGCGTGGCGAGGTGCTCCTCGATCTCGTCGGCGCTCGCCTCGCGCACGCTGACCACGCGCACGTCGAACACGACCTTCTGGCCGGCGAGCGGATGGTTGGCGTCGAGCGTGATCGCGTCGGGCGCGATCTCGAGCACCTTCATCTCCATCTCCTCGGTGTCCTCGCCCTCCTCGTCGCTCTGGACCTGCACCGAGATCCAGTCGCCCGGGACGATCTCCGCATCCTCGGGGAACTCGCTGCGCGGGACGGCCACGATGCCGTCGGGGTTGTACTCGCCGTAGGCCTTCTCGGGCGGCAACTCGATCTCCAGGACCGCGCCCTCCTCGACGCCGTCGAGTTGCTCCTCCAGGCCCGGCGCGATCTCGCTGTAGCCGTGGAGGTAGGTCATCGGGCCGTCGTCGCCCGAGTTCTCCACGACCGTCCCGGCCTCGTCCTTGAGTTCGTAGACGATGGCCACGATGCAGCCCTTGCAGATCTTCAAGCGTCGCCTTTCTGGAACACGAGCGTCGGTTGCAGGATGTGCGGCGCGTCGCCGTTCTTGTGCTCGCGCGTCAGGTACGTGTAGCCGTGCAGGCCGGCCTCGTAGCGCCGGTACAGGAGCGCCGATTCCTCGAACGTGATCCGGCCTTCCTCCAGCGACTTCTCGACGCTGCGGCGCAGGCTGGTGAGCAGGTCGGTCTCGAAGTACTCGACGTACTCCAGGACGTCCTGCACGCGTTCGCCGCGCAGCACCTGGGAGAGGCGCGGGCGGCCGGCCTCGTCCAGGTCGACGTGCACGACGTTCGTGTCGCCGAACAGGTTGTGCATGTCGCCCAGGATCTCCTGGTACGCCCCGACCAGGAAGAAGCCCAGGTAGTAGGGCTCGTTGGGCTTGAGCGGGTGCAGCTCCAGGGTGCGCTTCACGTCGCGCAGGTCGATGAAGCGGTCGACCTTGCCGTCCGAGTCGCAGGTGATGTCGGCCAGGATCGCGCGCCGCGTCGGCTGCTCGTTGTGGCGGTGCAGCGGCAGCACCGGGAAGAGCTGGTGGATGGCCCACGAGTCGGGCACCGACTGGAACAGCGAGAAGTTCAGGAAGTACGTGTCGGCCATGTCCCGCTCGAGGTTGGCCAGGTCGTCCGGCACGTAGTCGAGCGTGCGCGTGATGCGCAGGATCTTCTCGCAGGTGCGCCAGAAGTAGTCCTCGACGCGCGCGCGCTCGCGCAGCGTGATCTGGCCCACGTTGAAGAGCACCATCGTCTCGTCGCGCATCTGCGTCGCGTCGTGGTAGCTCTCCTGGAAGTTCTTGGCCGACACGCCCTCCCACACGGCGTGCGCGCCGATCACGAGCTGGTGGTCGTCGGGGCCGGGCTTCTGGGGCGGCAGCTCCTCGGTGAAGTCGGTCGTGCCCAACGCCTCCGTGACCAGCACGGCGTGGTGCGCCGACAGCGCCCGCCCCGACTCGGTCACGATCGCCGGCTGCGGGATCTCGGCCTCGTCGCAGGCCTGCTTCAGGTGGTAGACGACGTCGTTGGCGTACTCCTGCAGCGAGTAGTTCATCGACGACTCGAAGCTGGTCTGCGAGCCGTCGTAGTCGATGCCCAGGCCGCCGCCGGCGTCGAAGTACTCGATGCGCGCGCCCAGCTTGAAGAGGCCCACCAGCGTGTGCGTGGCCTCGCGCAGCGCGTTCTTGAGCGAGCGGATCTCGGGGATCTGGCTGCCCAGGTGGAAGTGCAGGAGCTTGATGCAGTCCAGCATCCCGGCGCGCTCCATGCGCTCGACGACCTGGACGATCTCGCCGGTGGTCAGGCCGAACTTGGAGCGGTCGCCGCCCGACTCCTGCCAGCGCCCGGCGCCCTTGCCCGACAGCTTCGTGCGCACGCCGATCGCCGGCCGGATCTCCAGCCGCTCGGACACGCGCAGGATGGCCTCGACCTCGGAGTACTTCTCGACCACCAGGATGGGCGTGATGCCCAGCTTGGTCGAGAGCAGCGCCATCTCGATGTACTCCTCGTCCTTGTAGCCGTTGCAGATCATCAGCGAGCTGCGCCCGGCCATCAGCGCGATCACGGCGATCAGCTCGGGCTTGCTGCCGACTTCCAGGCCCATCTGGTAGTTGGCGCCTTCCGACAGGAGCGCCTCGACGACGTGGCGCTCCTGGTTGACCTTGATCGGGAAGACGCCGCGGTAGGCGCCCTCGTAGCCGAACTCGCGGCGCGCGTTGTTGAACGCGGCGTTCATGGCGCGCACGCGGGCGCGCAGGATCCCGTCGAAGCGCAAGAGGATCGGCGTGCTCACGCCGCGGCGCAGGATCTGGCCCAGGAGCTCGAACATGTCGATGCCCGGCCGCTGCGGACGGTCGGCGCCCTCGGGGGTGACCTCCACGTTGCCCTTGGCGTTCACGTGGAAGAACCCCTGCCCCCACTTGGGGACGTTGTAGAGGGTCTCGCTGTCCTGGTGGGTCCATTTCGCCATCAGTGCTCTCGCAGTGGATCCTTGAGCGCGGGATTCTAGAAATGCCGGGCGCCGCTGTGCGCGGCGAGCGGCTGATTTTGTCCGGCCCGGCGGCGTTCCCCGGGCGGCGCGGGGTTGAAAGCCGGATCGCGGCCGGGTCCGGCGGCGTCCGCGAGGCGCGCCAGGAGCCGGCCGGGGTCGGTCTCGCGCAGCCAGCCCTCCCGGCCGTCCGCCGTCAGGCCGCCGGCGGTCCAGTGGACCAGGAGCTGCTTCACGCGGCCGGCGACGCCGCGCGGCGAGGCACCCAGGTCGGCGAGCGTCGCGGCGTAGTCGAGCAGGAACCGGGCGGCGTCGGCCGCCGAGGCCGGCGCGCCCGAGAAGATCCAGGGGTCGCCGCAGGCCGCCCGGCCGACCATGGCGTAGCGCGCGCCGGTCTCGCGCCGCATCCGGGCGAGGTCGGCGTGGGCGAGGATCCCGCCGTTGCCGCAAACGGGGATCGCCACGGCCGCGACGGCGCGCGCGATGCGCGTCCAGTCGACTTGTGGCTGGTAGCCCTCGGCGCGCGTGCGGCAGTGGATCGTCAGCAGCGCCGCGCCGCCGGCCTCGGCCGCGCGCGCGATCTCCTCGACCCCGTCGGCGTGGTCGAAGCCGGCGCGGATCTTGGCCGTCACCGGCCGGCCCGGGACGGCCGCGACGCACGCGCGGACCAGGTCCTCCATCTTGCGCGGCTCGCGCAGCGCGGCCGAACCGGCGCAGCCGCGCAGCGCGCCCTTCGCCGGGCAGCCGAAGTTGAGGTCGATCAGCGGCGCGCCCGCCGCCACCGCGCGCGCGGCGGTCTCGGCGACGGCGCCGGCGTCCGCGCCCATCAATTGCAGGCCGACGGGCTGGGGGAAGCGGCGCGGGCCCAGGTGGCGCGCGAGGACGCGCTCGGGCAGCGGCCGGTCGACGACCCGCACGAACTCGGTGAACGCCCCCCCCAGGGCGGCGGGGGAGTTGCGCTCCAGGACGAGGTCGCGGAACGACGGCTCGGTGACGCCCTCCATCGGGGCGAGCAGCCAGGGCGCGGTGAAGGGCAGCTCCGGGCGGGACAAGGGGCGCAGATTCTACCCGACCGAAAAGGCGGCGGGGCCGCGATCGACGCGGCCCCGCCCGGCGGCACGGATCCCCGCGGGGATCAGGCCGCCGAACCGGCGCACGCGCCGGTCCCCGCGAACCCGGGGTTCGCGTTCCTCGTGTGCGGGGAGGGAGAGGCGCCCGTCCAGCCGGTGAACGGCGACAGGTCCCCGTAGAGCTCGGACGTGATGCCGTGCTGGTTGAACGTCTCGGTGATCAGCGTGTCGAGCTCGGCGCAGGCGTCGAGCACGATCCCGTTCCAGGCGTCGATGCCGTCGCGGATCCACCGGTTGAGGTCGCGCACGAGCGATGTGCTGCCGTTGCGCCGCGCCCAGGCCTTGGCCGCGTCCGCGCGCGCGAACAGGTCGCTCCAGCCGCCCGGCGCGCCGCCGGACGCGCGCCCGCCGTGGACCGCGTCGAGGAAGGCCGTCAAGTCGCCGAAGCGGGCGGTCAGTGCCTGGAACCGGACCGCGGCGTGGTTGGCGGCGCGTCCCAGCTCGATCGCGGCCTGGCCCTCGATCTCCGTCAGGCTGTCGAGCTCGCGCGTGGTCGTGATCCCCGGGCTGGCGAACAGCGCGGCGCGGAAGCGCGCGGCGGTCGCGGTGAAGCCGTTCCAGATGCCGTGCGTGAGGCTCGATTCCGCGTGCGCGCCGCCGGCGTTCCCCGTCGCCGATTCGATCCAGCGCCACGTGCGCGGGTGCGTCGTGCGGCCGAGCACGTGCGTCGGCGTGCGGCAGATCCCGTCGAGCTCGCGCACCGCGTCGTCGTCCGTGACGACGTGCACGGCGTGAGCGCCGTCCGTGGTCGAGAACGTACGGGACGTCGCGAACGGCTGCGCGAGCAGCGCGCGCTCCGGACCCCACGCGATCGCCTTGCCTTCCACGGTGATCCGGCTGGACGTCGCAAGATCGTCGCCGGTGCGCCCGACGAATACCTCGCGTCCGTCCGCAAGACCCGTCACGTACACCCAGCGCGTGGTGCGCGCGGGCTTGGGTGCGCGGTCGCGCGCGGCCGCGCCGGGAAGCGCGAAGGGCTGCGCGCCGTGGCCGAAGCCCAGGCCCTGCGCGTGATCGCCGCCATTGGCGTGACCGTCGCGACGCGCGGGCGCGCCGTTCGTGAAGATGCTGCCGAAGCCCTCGACCGTTCCGAAACTGCAGTTCTTGTTCGTCATCGCTCTCGATCGCCTGCGCGGGGTGCGGCGGCGCGTTGCTCCGGCGATGGGGACCCCGCCGGGGGGGCGCGGGTCCGTGCCGGCCGGCCCCCGCGTGGAAACTTCTTCGACCCCCGGGGCGCGCTCCTTGAGGCCTTTCCGGAAGTCCTTTCCCGGGTGTCCGAGCCTCCGGCGCGCGCGCTATCTTCGGTGTTCACGCCATGGCACAGCGCACGCATCTCACGATCGCGGCCGCCGCGGTGCTGCTCGGGACGGGGCTCGCGCTGGCGTTCTGGGCGGGGTCCGGCGCGCGGCCGGAGCGCAATGCGCTCGACCTCGAACCGGAAGAGGCGCAGGTCTCCGCCGACGCGGATCCCGATGCGTTCGACCTCGAGGACGGCGACGAGGACGCGGAGCCGTTCGTGTCGTCCGCGCGGGCGAGTCTCGGCGCGGAACCCGATCCGGCGGCGCTCGAGGACGCGGGAGCCGAGGTCGCCGCGATCGCGACCGCCGTGCCGCCCGGGACGCCGCGCGTGCGACCGCGCGGGACGCTCGTCGACGCGGCGACCGGCGGTCCGCTCGCCGACTACCGCATCCAGGTCACCGACCGCGCGCAGAAGAAGCTGAACCTGCGCACCGACGAGGAGGGCCGCTTCGAGAGCGAGGACGCGCTGTTCGCGGGACCGATCCAGGTGTGGTTCTCGGAGGTGCGTTGGGGCCCGGGCGCGATCGCGCGCCTGGAGATGGGGCCCGGCGCCGATCCGGAGGAGAGCGGGTTCAGCGCCCCGCTCGCGCTGGAGACGCAGGCCGGGCCGACGTACCGGATCGCGCTGCGGCCCGCGTCCGTGCCCGCCGCCGACGAGTTCGGCGCGCAACTGCGCTTCCGCGTCGGCGGCGGATTCCAGTCCGTCGGCGGGACGCCGCGCGCGGGCGCGCCGGACTGGATCCGCTTCTCGCCGCTGCCCGCCGGCGACGTGAGCGAGGCGAACCTCCTGCTCAGCTCGTTCGACGGCCTGTGGTGGGGGCGCGCGTCGGTCGAAGTGCGGCCCGGCGTCGTGCCGGGCGTCGTGACCGTGCAGCTCGAGGCGCGCGCGGCGATCGAGGCGCGCGTGCTGGACGCGCAGGGGCAGCCGCTGGAGAACGCGTTCGTCGCGCTCAGGATCGAGCGCGCCGAGGGCGACCCCGACGAGCGGCGCGCGCGCACCGGCCGGGACGGCGCGTTCCAGATGCAGCACCTCGTCGCGGGATCCGCGACGCTCTCGGTGAAGCTGCAGCGCCACCACAACTTCGAGCTCGCGCTGGAACTCCTGCCCGGCAAGGCCTGGAAGCAGGACGTCCACATGGCGCGCCTGCCGTCCGCGGGCGCGATCCGCGGCGTCGTCCTGAGCGACACGGGCACGTACCGCGAGGACGTGTGGCTGCGCCTCGTGCGGCCCGAGGACCGCGACGGGCCGCCGCCGATCGACACCAAGGTCGCCTGGACCGAGAAGAACGGCGCGTACGTCGGCTCGTTCGCGCTGGAGGACCTGCCGCCCGGCGCGTGGCAGATGTTCGTGAGCGAGCGCGACTGGTTCGAGTGGGAGCCGCGCCGGCAGGAGGTGCACGCGCCGCTCGACAACCTCGTGCTGCGCGTGCGCGACGGCGTGCCCGTCGCCGACCTCGTGTTCCGCGCGCGCCCGGCCGCCGAAGGCGGGCCGCGCGCCGACTTCGAGGCGCGCGTCGTGACCGCGGGCGAACGGCGCACTGCGTCGAGCCGCGGTGGTGTCGCCGTCTTCGAGTCCGTACCCGTCGACCAGGCGCTGTCCTGGCGCGTCGACGCCCCCGGCCGCGCGACGGAGTTCGGCGACCTCGCGTCGTTCGCGCCGGCCGGCACGGCCGAGGGCCGCGCGCGGCGCACGTACGACCTGGAGTTGCGCGAGGGCTGGTGCGAGCGGCTGCGCGTGATCCGCTCGACGGATCGCAAGCCGGTGGAGGGCGCCACGATCCGCATCGAGGGCCGCGCCGCGGGCACGACCGACGCGGGCGGCTACGCGACCGTGCGCGCGCCGCGGCGGCCGCGCGAGGTCGAGATCGAATGGAAGGACTGGACCGTGCAGGGCCGCGTCGATCTGCGCCCGCCGCGCCGCGGGAGCTACGACATGGAGCGCACGGTGCGGATCCAGCCGCCCCGGCGAGCGAAGAAGCAGAATTGACGCGCCGCGGGGGCGTACCCTGGCGGCGGGACGGACCGCGGGCCGGCGTCAGGCCGGTGCGGTCCGCCCGGATGCACTCGAAGGAGGAGGAAGTCCATGGAACCGGTCGTGATCCCAACGAATCCGTCGCGCGACCAGGAGCACCTGCGCCTCTTGGCCATCTTCCACTACGTGCTGGCGGGGATGATGGCGCTCTTCTCGTTCATCCCGCTAATCCACCTGACGCTGGGCATCGCGATGCTCTCCGGCGCGATCGGCAAGCCGCACGAGAAGGACGAACTGCAGGTGGTCGGCGGCTTCTTCGTGGTGATCGCGCTGGGGGTGATGTTCGTCGGCTTCCTGCTGGCGGCGGCGGTCGCCTACGCGGGTCGTTGCCTCGCGCGGAGGAAGAACTACACCTACTGCTTCATCGTGGCCGCGATCGCCTGCCTGTTCGCTCCGCTGGGGACGGTGCTGGGCGTGTTCACGATCATCGTGCTGATGCGCGAGGGAATGCAGGCGTCGTTCGGCGCGGGCGGGTCCCTGCCGCCGGCGACGTGAGCCTGCGTGACGATCACGCGGCGGTGATTCCAGGGTGCCGCGCGGTGTGGTGAACCCGGCGGTGCGCACTGCGTGACCACTTGAAAGGGCAGAGAAGCCACCTCGGCATCCACGTCGACCGGGGCACGGACGGATGCCCGTTCCGACCGACGGTGCGAAGGTCCACATCGGGCACCCCATCGCAGGCGGAGTCGGGTGTGGATCGGGGGAACTGAGTCCGCTCCCGCCTCCAACGGCTGAATCGAGCTACCTGATCCTCCGGACTGCGACGCGCGGCGCGGGAGCTGCTGTCTCTGTCCAGGCGAACAGGAGATCGCTGCCGTCGCGCGCGAGGCGCGCGCAGCCGCCGTCGCGGCCGGCGCTGGCGGGGGCCAGCACGGTGTGGTCGACGAGCCCGCGCCCCGGATCGACGCGCGACGCGCGCCACTCCGCGGCGCTCCCGTCCGCGGCGAGCCAACTGACGACCAGCCGGCCTTCGGCATCGAACGCGGCGTCCACGCGGCCCGCGGTGCCGCCCGCCGCGATCTCGACCGGCGCGTCGAACGTGCGCCCGCCGTCGCGCGAGAACGCGCACAGGACGCGCGACTCGTTCCCGGATCCCAGCGTGAACCACGCGAGCGCGATGTGCTCGGGCCCCACGGCCAGCGCGGGGCCGTTCACGGGGCAGCCGGCGATCTTCCAGCCGTCGCGCGAGCTCCACGCGGGCTTCGGCGCGCGGCCGTCCTCGACGCGCAGCACCGAGACGTCGCGCACCTCCTCGTCGGAGCGGTCGCGGTAGGCGACGATCAGCGCGCCGTCGCTCGCGCGCACGGCGGCCGTCGGGCAGCAGTCGCACACGCGCGCGTCGAGGCACGTCTCGGGGCCGAGCGTGCCGTCCAGCGCGATGGCGCGCGTGAACAGGCCCATTGCGCCAGCTCCGTGACCGCCGTCGTGCGCGCCGGCCGCGCGGCCGTCGAGCCACACGGCGGCGTAGCCGGCCGCGCCCAGCGCCACGAGCGACGCGAAACCGTGCTCGCCCGCGCCGTCGTGGTCGTGCAGGCGCGCGGGCGGGCTCCAGGTCGCGCCGCCGTCGGCGGAGCGCACGATCTCGACGTGGTAGTCGTAGGTGCCCGCCGCGCTGCGCCGCAGGTAGTGCGCGAGGAAGTGGCGGCCGTCGGTCGACGCGAGCGCCGGGAAGTCGGCCCAGTTCACGAACCAGTCGTCGCCGCTCGCGACCGTGCGAACCTCCGTCCAGCGGTCGCCCTGGCGCCGCGCGAAGCGCAGCGTCGCGCGCGGCGCGTCCTCGGCCTGCTCGATCCAGCTCACGAAGGCGCTGCCGTCGGCCAGCGTGCCCAGGCGCGGGAAGCGGCCGGCGTCCGCGGTCGGCGGCGCGACGTCCTCGACGGTGAGGACCGCGGGCGGCTCGGTCCGCGAGCAGGCGCTCACACCGACGGTCGCCAGCAGACAGATCGCGTGGGGGATGCGCATGGGCCGAGCATAGCGCGGCCCGGGCCCGCGTCGCGGCGGGATCGCGCGCTGGAGCGTGGCCGCGCGCGGCCGTTCCGGACAGAATGTCGGCCCCGATGGCACCCGCTCCCGACGCTCCCTGGACCGCGTTCGATCGCATCCGCATCGACGAAGCCGCCGAGCGCGTGCGCGGCGTGGTGCGCCGCACGCCGCTGGTCGAGCTGGAGAGCGGCGACGCGCGCATCGAGGTGCGCGGGAAGATGGAGAACCGCCAGGAGACGGGCTCCTTCAAGGCGCGCGGCGCGTGGAACCAGATCGCGCAGCTCACGGACGCGCAGAAGAAGCGCGGCGTGGTGTGCGCCAGCTCGGGCAACCACGGCAAGGCGCTGGCCTGGGCGGCTCACCGCGCGGGTGTTCCGGCGACGATCGTGATGCCGAAGAACGCGTACCCCAACAAGGTCGAGGCCTGCCGCAACCACGGCGCCACTGTCGTGCTCGCCGAGGATCGCGTGGCGGCCGACCGCGAGTGCCAGCAGCGCGTGGACGCCGGCATGACGCTCGTCCACCCCTACGATTCGGAGCGAACGATCCAGGGCGCGGGCACGGTGGGCCTGGAGATCGCGCAGGATTGGCCCGAGGTCGAGGTGGTCGTGGTGTGCGTCGGCGGCGGCGGGTTGATCAGCGGCACGTCGCTCGCGCTGCGGCGCGCGCTGGGCCGCCGCGTGCGCATCTTCGGGGCCGAGCCGGCCGGCGCGCCGTCCTTGACGCGCGGCCTCGCCGCGGGCCGCGCGGTGCATCTCGACGAGATCCAGAGCCAGGTTCAGGGCCTGACGCCCAGCTACTCGGGCCAGATCAACGTCGACGTGTGCGCGACGACGCTGGACGGCATCTTCCTCCTCGGCGACGAGCCGATCTTCGCGGCGCAGGAGCAGCTCGTCGCGCGCGGCGAGGTGGTCGAACCCGCGGGGGCCGCCGCGTACGCGGCGGTGCTGTCGCAGCACCTGCCGCCGGATCTCGCGGCGGACCGCACGCGCGGGAATCCACTGCGGGTTGCCGTCGTGATCTCGGGCGGCAACCCCGATCCGGCGCAGCTCGCCGCGGTGAACGAGCGCCTGCAGCGCCAGCGCGTCGTGCCGTGAAGCGCGTCGTCCTGGTGCGGCCCTCGGGGCCGCGCAACGTCGGAATGGTCCTGCGCGCGTGCGCGAACTTCGGGCCGTGCGAGCTGTTCCTCGTGGCGCCCGAGAAAGCGTCGCTGCTCGTGCACCCCGATTTCGTCCAGATGTCGCACGGCGTCCCCGCGGGCGCCGCGCGCGTCCGCGTGCTCGATTCGGTGGGGGAGGCGCTCGACGGCTGCACGGACGTCGTGGGCTTCACCGCGCGCGCGCACGAGCACCGGCGGCGCCACGACTGGCGCGAGATGCGCGAGGGGCTGCGCGCGCGGTCCGCCGATCCCGAGGTGCAGCTCGCGCTGGTGTTCGGCAACGAGGTGCGCGGCCTGGAGACGCAGGACGTGAAGCTCCTGCGCGAGCTGGCCTGGATCCCGACCGGGGCCGAGCACACCTCGCTGAACCTGGCGATGGCGGTCGGCATCGTGCTGTCCGACCTGTTCACGGGGACCAGCGGGCGCAAGCGCGAGCGCAGCGCCAAGCCCCTGGGCGCGGCCGCGCGCGAGTACCTGAAGGCCAACCTCAACCACACCTTCGGCGACAAGGTGGCGCGGACGCGCAGCGCGCGTACCGACATCCTGGCGTCGGTCGAGCGCGTGTTCGCGCGCGCCGAGCTGGAGGACCGCGACGCGCGCGCGTGGCACCTGATGTGCCGCGCGCTGGGCAGCACGCTGACGCCCAAGGACCTGGGACTGGAGGTGCACGGCCGGCGCGCGCGCCACAAGGCCGAGCGCGAGCGCGCGGCCCGCGACGCGGACGGCGCGCACGGGCCCTGACGGCTTCAGCAGCAGTCGCCGCCGGGCGCGCAGGCGGCGCCCGCGGACGTGTCCGTCCGCGCGTAGTCGAGCCCCTTGGTCTCGCGCGGGTGCCGCACGCGGTCGCGGTCGCAGGCGAACGGCCCCGCGTCCTGTGGCGCGACCGGCTCCAGCGGTTCCACCGGCAGGATCGACGCGCGGTAGGGCTCCGACGTGTACAGGCCGAAGGTCTTCTCGCACACCGCCATGCGCTGCCCGCGCTCCAGCGTGTGGCCGTCGTCGTCGGTCACGCTCTTCCACGGACCGGCGTAGATCACCGCCTTGCGCGTCTCGAGGCACGGTCCGGCCTTGCCCTTGAAGGCCTCGACGGTCAGCGAGCGGAACTCGATGCCCTCGACCGTGCGCCAGGGCCGCGGATCGCGCGCCAGGATGCGCATGCCGTGGAAACCCGCGGCCTCGAACGCCGCGAGGAACCGGTCCTCGCGGAACGCGCCCGAGATGCAGCCCGACCACAGCTCGGGATCGGCCGCGAGGTGCGCGGGCACGTCCTCGTCGCACACGATGTCGGAGATCACGCAGCGGCCGTGGCGCCGCAGGACGCGGTGCATCTCCGAGAACAGCGCGCGCTTGGAGTCCGGGCTGACGAGGTTGAGCACGCAATTGCTGACCACCACGTCGACCGACGCGTCGGCCACCAGCGGTCGCGCGCGGCGCTGGTCGGCCATCCAGGCCTCGAGCGCGGCGAGCTCGGCGGCGCTGCGCACCGGGTGCGCGGCGAGGTGCCGTTCCAGGGCGTCGAGGTCGAGCGCGAGGTCCTGGATCCGGCCCTTCCTGAACTCGACGTTGCGGTGCCCGACCCGCGCCGCGAAGGCGTCGAGGTGCGCGCGCGCGAGCGCCAGCATCTCGTCGTTCACGTCCACGCCGATCACGCGTCCCGTCGGCCCGACGACCTGCGAGGCGATGTAGGCGATCTTGCCGCCGCCGCTGCCCAGGTCGAGCACGGTCTCGCCCGGGCGCAGGTGCCGCGACGGATCGCCGCAGCCGTAGTCGCGCTCGAGGATCGCGGGGGGGATCGCGGCGAGGTAGCGCGCGTCGTAGTCCACGGGGCAGCACAGCGCGGCCTCGGCGGCCTGGGCCGCGCGGCCGTAGCGCTCGCGCACGGCAGTCTCGATGTCGGGGGTCATGTTCGGCTCCGGGCGGATCGCAGGGGCCGGGATGGTACTGCGCCCCGGCGCGTGCGTGACCACGTCCCGCGGCTTCGATCGCGCGGACGCGATCGTGGCGCTTGCCAACGCGCCCCCGGCGAACGAGGATCGCCGGACCTCCGGACGAGGTCCCACGATGGTCAGGCTCGATCGCATCTACACGCGCGGCGGCGACGAGGGCTCGACGAGCCTGGGCGACGGCACGCGCGTGCCCAAGCACCACCCGCGCGTGGCGGCGTACGGCACGGTCGACGAGCTGTCCTCGCAGCTCGGCCTGTTGATCGCGTCCGGCCTCGAGGAACCGCACCGCGGCGAGCTGCTCGCCATCCAGAACGACCTGTTCGACGTGGGCGCGGACCTGTGCGTGCCCGGCGAGGCCGGACAGCGCCTGCGCATCACGCCGGCCTACACGCAGCGCCTCGAGGCGATCATCGACCGCGAGAACGCGCGCCTGCGTCCGCTGCAGTCGTTCATCCTGCCGGGCGGCACGGTGCAGTCGGCCTGGTACCACCTCGCGCGTTGCGCGTGCCGGCGCGCGGAGCGGCACGTCAGCGAGCTGATGTCGATGGAAGGGCAGAAGGAGCACGTGAACGCCGAGGTTCTGCGCTACCTGAACCGCCTGTCGGACCTCTTGTTCGTGCTGGCGCGCGTGCACAACCGGCTCGGGGAGGACGACGTGCTGTGGCAGCCGGGCCAGCGGGGCGGGTGAACGCGTGACGGCCGCGCGCCGCGTGCTCGACGGCGTCGCGACGGCGCTGTTCGCGGCCGCCGTCGCCGCGCCGGTCGTCGACTCGTCGCTGCGGCCCGCGGTGGCCGAGAGCGCGCGCGTGGAAGGGCGCCGGCCCGCGCCGTGGCCGGAATGGAGCGGCGAGAAGGGCGATCCGCTGGCGTGGCCGCAGCGGTTCTCGTCGGCGTTCGACGATCGGATGGGTCTGCGCGACCACCTGCTGCGCGCGCGCGGGATCCTGCTGCTCACTCTGATGGGCGTGTCGCCGACGCCGCTCATGATCGCCGGGGAGGACGGCTGGCTGTTCCTCGACGAGCTGGGGATTCCCGCGAACCAGCGCGGGAGCGCGCCGCTGTCGCGCGGACAGCTCAACGCGTGGCAGCGCGCGCTCGAGGGCCGCGCCGAGTTCGTGCGCCGCCACGGCGGCGAACTGCTGCTGGCCGTCGTTCCCGAGAAGAGCGCGATCTACGGCGACAGGATGCCGCGGGCGTGGCAGCCGCTCGGGCCGTCGCGCACTGACCAGTTCCTCGAGCACATGCGCACGCCCGGTTCGACCGCGCCGCTCGACCTGCGCCCGGCGCTGCGCGACGCGCGCGGCGCGGACGGCCCCGACGATTTCGCCTACGATCCCTTCGGCACGCACTGGACGATCCGCGGCGCGGTCGCGGGATGGCGCGCGCTGGCCGGGCACCTGGCGCTCCGACTGCCGCGATTCCCGGCGCTGGCAAGCGTCGTTCACGAGGAGGACGCGTTCGTGCCGCTGCGAGGCACGGGCGACTCGTGGGCGCCGCGCATGCACATGCGCGGCGTCTTCTGGAGCCTGGACTTCGATCTGGTCGAACCGGCGCGGCGCTGGCACGTGGTCGGCGGCCAGTCCGACGCGCAGGATCCGCTGGTGACCGAGCACGAGGCTGGCGACCTGCCGACGGCGGTCGTGCTGCACGACTCGTTCGGCGTGCCGCTGCGCAGGCTCCTCCCGCGCTGCTTCTCGCGCGCGACCTTCCTGTGGCAGGAGGACTTCCCGATCGAGCTCATCCGGCGCGAACGGCCCGACGTCGTCCTGATCGTCACCGCCGAGCGCTTCCTCGGCCGGCCGCCGTGGCCGGCGGTGCCCGGCCAGGAGAACGCCGGCGTGCGCCGCGCGTTCCAGGAGAGCCGGCGCGTGGTCGCGGTCCACGATGCGCACTCGCTCGGCAAGGTCGGGACGGCGGATGGAGCCCTCGAGATGCAGGTGCTGGATCACGGCCTCGAGTTGCGCGCGACCGGATCCGGCGCGATCCTGCGCCTGCCGGAGATCACGCCGACGCCGGGCGGACTCCTGCTGGCGATCGAGCTGACCGCCGAGCGCGCGACCGTGCTGGACGTGCTCTACACGCGGGCAGGCTCGACGACTCTGAGCCGCCGCCGGATGCAACGCGTCCCCGTGACCGCGGGCCGCACGACGGTCTGGACGGAGATCGCGGATCCCGAACGCTCGGGGCCGATCGCGCTGCGCATCGAGGACGAGGGCGCGCGCTGGGTGCTGCACTCCGTCGAGGCGCGCGCGGGGCCCTGACGAGCGCTCAGCGCGGCGGCAGCGCTGCCAGTGCGCGCGCGGCCTCGCGCCGCACGGCGGCGAACGCGTGGCCGGCGTTCTTCTCCAGGCCCGGCCGCGCCGCGTCCAGCCGCAGCGTGCCGGCGGCCCAGCATGCCGTCGCGCGCACGAGGGGGTCGGGGTCCTCGAGCAGGGGCAGGAGTTGCGCGGCGGAGGCGGCGTCGACATTCGGCGCGTGATCGGGCGGCGCGTACATCGCCGTCAGGATCTGCGACACGAGGAACCAGGCGCTCTCCCGGCGCAGCGCGGCCTCCTGGGCGTGGAGTCCCGCGAGCAGCGCCTCCGGCGCGTCGCGCGCCGCTCCGTCGAAGTAGGGGAACGGACCGCGCGCCGCCGGCGTCAGGCGGTGCGCGAGGTCGAGCGGGTCGAGCACGGACTTGGTGCGCGGATCGACGTGCCACACGATCCCGTCGAAGCGCACGGAGTCGCCGCGACCCTCGACGGTGCCCGTGGAAACCGGCTCGACGCGCGTGGGCTCGCCGAATCGCGTGCGCTCGCGCTCGACGAAGGTCACGGCGCCGTTCTGCGAGCGCGTGAACTCCAGGAACGTGCGGTCGCGCTCGTCGCGCCAGAGCTGCTCCGCGAGCAGGACCTCGGTCGCCGCCGAGCGCGGCGCGTCCGTGGTCAGCGCGCGCTCGACCGCCGCCTCCAGCTCCGCCAGCAGCCGCGGATGCTCCGCGCCCGCAGCCGGCCCGCGGAAGCCGCTGTGGACCGCCAGCGCGCGTCCGCCGCCGTCGAACAGCGCGAGCGTGGGAAAGGCCACGACGCGGTCGATGGCACCCAGCGCCTGCGCGGCGCGCGCCTTCTCGGCGCTGCCGGCCAGCAGGAACGTGTGCTGCGCGCCATGGCGCTCGCGCATGCGCGCCAGCTGCGCGAGATCGCGCTCGCGCTCGCCGGTGAACTCGAAGCCCAGCGTGACGGCCGCCAGTCCGCGCCCGGCGAGCCGCCGCGCGAGCGGCGCGAACCAGGCCATCTCGTCGTGGCAGTTGGGGCACCACGAGCCGGCGACCTGCACGGCGAGGGCGCGGGATCCGAACAGGAACTCCGCCAGCGAGCGCTCCTGGCCGTCGGCGTCGATCCCTCCGATCCACGCCAGCCCCGGATGCGCGCTCCAGCGCGCCTGGGCGAACTCGTCCGGCACCGCGGCCTCGTCGTCGCGGCGCGCCGTCCAGGTCTCGTGCCACGAGTCTCCGCTGAAGAACTCGCCCTTCAACGTCCCGTCGGCTTGAAGGGCCGCCGTGTAGAGGAAGGCGTGCGCGCCGTCGAAGCACGCGAGGCGCAGGTGGCCGTCGCGCATCCCGCCGGCGAGGAACCGGTGGTCGCCCGTGCTCGTCAGGAACGTGCCGCGCGCGCGGTCGCCGTCGACGGCGAGGATCGCCACGGCCGGATCCTCGAAGCGCTCGAAGGCGACGCTCCAGCGGCCGCCGAAGCGCGGGTCCACGGAGGATGCGGGCCGGGGCGCCGGCCCCGCGCGCGCGTGGAACTTCAGGGTGCGCAGCGCGCCGCCGGACCGCGTCAGCGTGAACTCGCCCTCGAGCGAGCGGCCGCCCTCGCCGACCTTCGCCGCGATGCGCGAGTCGTAGTGGGGGAAGTCGAAGCGGATCCGATCGCCGGCTTCGAGCGCGACCGGCACGTCGATACGCTCCTCGCCGTTCGCGATCGTCGCGGCGAACCCCGCAGGGTCGCGTCGCCCGATCTCCAGCCCGAACCAGAGCTCGCCGCCGGGCGAATCGAGCCAGGCGTGCCAGGGTCCGACGGCGGGGTCCGTCACGGGGATCAGGGCGAGGACGGCGGCGAGGAGCATCACGGCGGGATCCTACGTGAAACGGCGGAATACGGTGCCGGATCCGTTTCACGTAGGATCGCGCGCCGCGATGGCTGCGCGTCACATCCACGTCACCGGCCGGGTCCAGGGCGTCGGCTTCCGTCACTTCACCAAGCTCGAGGCGCGCAGGCTGGGCCTCGCGGGGTGGGTCCGCAACCTGCCCGACGGGCGCGTCGAGGTGTGGGCGGAAGGCGACGAGGATCCGCTCGGGCGTCTCGTTGCGTGGCTGCACGCCGGCCCCCGGGAGGCGCGCGTCGAACGCGTCGACGCGCGCGACGTCGAGCCGACCGGCCTCGATCGCTTCTCCGTCCGCCGCGAATGAGCCGGCGCTCAGCCGCGGCGTTGCGCGGCGAGTCGGGCGAGCGGCCCCGGTCCGGCGGTCGAGACCGGAACGTCGCCGGCCGGCCGCGCGCGCTCCTCGCGCACGACGCTGCGCTCGCCCGGCGCGCCGGACTCCCGGGGACCCGTGCGGACCAGCGCCATGGTCGCGAGGCCGATCAGGAAGCCCGCCGCCGCGGCCCACCACGCGGCGCCTCGGCGCGCGGGCCGCTCCTCGCGCGCCGCGGCGCTGACGCGTTCGAGCCAGCCCGGCGGCAGGTCGTCGCCGTCGGCGCGCGCCGCGACCCGGCCGAGGCCCGCGTCCAGGTCGCGGGCGAAGCGCCGGCAGTCCTCGCACTCCGCCAGATGCGCGTCCAGGCGCGCGCCCTCGCGCTCGTCGCACTCGCCGTACAGCCGCAAGGCCAGGAGTTCGCGGTATTCCTCGTGGTGGTTCATGGTCCGTTCCGGTCGGGGTCGAAGGCCTTCAGGCGGCTCTGCAGCTTGAGCACCGCGCGGGCGAACTGCGTCTTGACGGTCTCGTGCCCGACGCCGAGCGTGCGGGCCACCTCGGCGAGCGGCAGACCGGCGTCGTGGCGCAGCAGGAAGACGGTGCGCTGGCCTTCGGGCAGCTCCTGCAACGCCGCCTCGAAGCGCGACCGCAACTCGGCGTCGGCCAGCGCGGCCGCTTGCGACGGCTCGCGGCCCGGCGCGAGCTCCAGCACGGCCTCGTCCGCGGGCTGCGCGCGCGCGGCCGTGCGCGCGCGCGCCATTCCGAGCGCGCTCGTCACCGCGACTTGCCGCAACCAGGCGCCGGGCGAGTGAGGTCCGCTGCCGGCGCGCGTGCGCTGCCACAGGCGTACGAAGACTTCCTGCGCGGCGTCCGCGCCCAGGTGCTCGTCGCGCAGGATCGCGCGGCACACGCGCAGCACCTCACCGCGGTGCGCGCTCACGAGACCATCGAAACCGGCGGCGTTCACGGGCGCGCTCACTCCAGCACGGAGACCGCGCGCAGGACGACCTCGCGGTCGTGCAGGTCCTCGCCCTTGAACTCCAGATGGACCGTGTCGCCCTCGAAGCCGTCGGCGCCGGTCGCGTGGACGATGCGCCCGGGCATCCGGACCCTCAGCTTGAACGTCTCGTCGTTGAGGTCGTTCGTGTGGTCGTAGGCCGTGAACAGGCGCTCCAGCTCCGTGCGCGCGAACGCGACGCCGGCGGCGCCGAGGCCCTCCGCCTCCAGCCCCCTGGCGAGCGCGTCGCGCAGCGCGTCGCGCGTCGCGCGCTCGAAGCCCGTGACCAGCGCGTCGACGTCCTGCCCGGCGGCCGTGCCCGCCGGCGGCAGGACCGCATCGAGGATCGCGCGCACGCGCTCGCCCGTCACCGTGCGCCGGCCGGCCTCGGCCAGCGCGGCGAGCACCCGATCGCGGCCCTCGACGCTCAGGTCCGCGGGGCCGCGCAGGTAGATCGCGCCGATCGCGTCCTCGCCGAAGGCCAGCATGGACCGCCGGACGGCGTTCACCGCCGCCTCCGTCACCTGCGCCCGCTCGTCGAACGTCAGGTGGTCGTTCTCGCGCAGCCGGCGGTCGAGATCGGCGGAAAGGCCCAGGTTCGATCCGATGTCGTACCGTGCCCAGGATCGCGGCGCCCAGCGGCGTTCGAACACGTACACGCGGCGCCCGCCCTCGGAGCGCGCGGTCAGCGCGGTCGAGCGCTGCAGGAAGGCGTCGCGGTACGGATCGGCGCGGGGAGCGTACGTCGACGGCAGCGCGGCCACGCTCGCGAACTCGGCCTCGACCGCGAGCTCGACCCCGCGCTTCTCCTTGCCGGTCGCGAAGATCGGCGCGTCGTCCGGCAGCAGGGCGTACGCTGCGCGGGCGGCGGCCGAACCCGTGTCCGGCCCGATCAGCGACAACCAGGCGTGCGTCGCCGGATTCCGCGGCATCCACGGCCCGTCCAGGGGCACCGCGTAGCCGTCGGCGAGGTCGCCGTCGGTGGCGCGCACGTCCAGGCGCACGCTGGCCGAGCCGTCGGCGCGCACCACGATCGTCTCCTCGTTCTCCGTGCAGGCGGCGGCCCAGACGGCAATCAGGGCCGGGAACAGGCAGCGTGCGTTCATGGGGGTCCTCCGCGGGCGCCGGTCGCGGCGGCCGCGAACCATCGATGCGCGCCGGGGCGCGAGCGGGGGACAGGAATCCCGGCTACGGCAACCAGGTCACCGAGTAGCCGTTCGTCGTGTTGAACTGGGCTCCGGTGCACGTGCTGGGCAGGTCGCGGTAGAAGGCCTGGTACGTGCGCGTCGCGCCGGGAGGCACGGAGCCGCGCACCGACACGGCGAGATCTCCCGCCACGGGGTACTCGGCGTGGCCGAACGTGATCGCCTTCACGCCCAGGCGCGTCAACGTGCCGCCCGCGCAGCGCAACCCGTCGCCGAAGACCGTGCCGGCGCCGCCGTTCACCCGGGTCGTGCCCTGGAAGAAGAGCAGGTTGCTGCTCTCGGAGATGCCCGTGGCCCACAGTTGCAGCGTGTCCGCCGCCACGCTCGCCACGCCCTTGGCGCGCAGGCGTCCGCCCGCGCCGTCGGAGTTGCGGCACCCGGTGGGCGCGCTGCTCGTGTTGCCGCACGGGCACGCGCCCGCGGTGCCGTCGCCCGCGCAGTAGATCGCGCCCGGCGGAGGATCCGCGACGATGATCGCGCCCGTCATGCCGATCGCGAAGTGCGGCTGGCAGAAGTAGTCGTAGCGGCCGCCCGGCCGGGGGTTGGCGGCCAGGATCGCCGGCGTGAACGTGAACTGGTACGAGGGGACGGCCGACGTGAGCGCCGAGTGCCACAGCTCGTTGCCGTTGACGAGGCCGTCGGTGCCCTCGGTCGTGGAGTGCGTGCCCGATTGCCAGACCCAGCGCACGGTGTCGCCGGGGTGGATGACGATCTCGCGCGGGCCGAAATAGGTGCCGAACAGGCTGACCGTGACGGTCTCGGCGGCGGATCGGCCGGCCGGGAGCGCCAGCGCCGCGGTGATCAGGACCAGGGTGCGCAGGAATCGGATCGTCGTGGGCATGGCAATCCCCGAAGGATCGCAGAGGATCCGGGGGTCGGCAAGGCCTCCTCGCCCGCCGGACGGTGGACGCGGCCTGGGACAGCGTCCACCATCCACCCCGGTCGTCCGCCATGCTGCGTCACGTCGCACTCCAACCGCTCTCGCGCGAGCACCACGGCGCCTTGGTGCTCGCCCGCGCCGCGCGCTGGGCGCTCGCCGGCCGGCGGGGAACGCCGGAGGAGGTGCGCGAACGGATCGTCCGCGAGTTCGCGCACACGCTCGAGCCGCACTTCCGCGACGAGGAGCGCCACCTGCTGCCGCACGCCGGCGTCCACGCGACGCGCCTGGAGGCGGACCACGAAGCGTTGCGCGCGCTCGTCGCGGCCTTGCGCTTCCCGCTCGAGGGCGCCGAGTTCAAGGCCGCTCTCGAGACGTTCGCCGAGCGGCTCGAGGCGCACGTGCGCTGGGAGGAACGCGAGCTGTTTCCAGTGCTGGAGTCCTCGCTCGGCGCGCGGGAGCTGGAGCGTCTCGGCCCGCTCCTGCTCCGCCGCGCGCGCTCCTGTTGAGGCGGGCGCGCGCGGCGGGCGCGGATCAGCGGTCGCGTCGGGGCAGGCGCTCGATCTCCTCGCGCATGCGCATCATCTCGCGCCGCAGCGCCTCGGCTTCCGCGCGCAGGGCGCGCAGGCCTTCCTCGATCGCCTCGCGGGCCGCGTCGTCGGAGCGCGGCGCGCCGGCGAAGCCGCGCACGGAGGGCACGGCGGGAACCGCGCGCACGCCGGGCACGGGCGGAACCGGCGGCACCGAAGGAACGGGCGGCACAGGCGCGACGCGCAGCACGGCCGGCGCCTTGGCGGTCGGCGCTCCCGGGGGCAGTCCGTGGAGCACGTAGGGGGCGCTCGGCGCCGGAGCGACGGCCCGTCCGGATCCGCGCCGGGCCTTCGGCGTCGGCTGCGGGGGCTCGGGCGCGGCGGGTGCCTCGGCCTCCGGCACGACCGCGAGCCATCCGCCGTCGGTCGAGTACACGAGCGGACCCTTCGCCTTGCTCTTGGACTTCGCGGTCCCGCCCGACAGGGCGCGCTCGAGCGCCGCCACGCGCTCCTCGAGCGATGCGCCGGGTTCCACGGCCTTGCCCTGCTCGCGCATCCGTTCTTCCAGCGCGCGGACGCGATCCTCCAGGCCCGCGTCCTGTCCGCGCGCGAGCACGCCGAGGCGGGGCGTGGATTCCTCGCTGAGTTGTTCGAGGAACCGGGGCCGGAAGGCGGTCTTCGTCCACTCGACCTCGGCAAGCGCCTTCTGGGCGTCCTGCAACGCGCGGAACGCCTGCTGCTTCGTGCGCGGATCGCGCTCCGATGCCTCCTGCCAGACCTTGTGCGCCTCGCGCAGGCGATCCTGGATGGTCGCGCGCGCCTCCGCGGCGCGCTCGCGCGCTTGGGACTCGGCCTCGCGCACGTGTTCGAGGGCTTCGCGCTCCGCCTCGCGGGCCTCGCGGCGCGCCTCGCGCTGCGCCTCGCGCGCTTCCGCCAGCGCCTCGCGAACGTGATCCTGCAGGTCGGAGAGGTCCACTCCCTCGATCTCGATTTCCTCCAGCGCATCGAGGTCGTCGAGGTCGCCCTGGACGTCGATGTGCACTTCGACGTCGCGCGGCTCGAACTCGATCCCGGCCTGCGGCAGGCGGCCGCGCACGCTTTCGGCCAGCTCCAACAGGCCGCCCTGCTGCGTGGCGAGTCGCACGCCGTTCGCGCGCAGGACCGAATTGCCCGAGCGCAACTCCACGCCGCCGGGTCCGGTCGTGATCGCGACCGCCGCGGCGTCGGCGCCGCGCGCCCCCGGCGCGTCCTCTCGGAGCACGACCGTCGGCGTGCCGGCGCTCTTCGCGCCGCAGACGTGAGCACGCGCGGCGGCCTGCGCCGCCGGGCTGCCGCACACCGCGACGGCTTGGGCCTTCTGCTTCTTCTTGGGATCGCACGCGGGATCGCACGGCGCGGCGCCGGCGTGGGCGGCGAACGCGGCCAACGGGACGAGGAGCAGGAATCGGTTCATCGTGAAGGGACCTCGGCGAAGGGTGCTCGGATCAAGGAGAGTGGGGTGTTCTGGTGGTCGCGCGGCTCGGCGCGCAAGGCGTGGACGCGCAGCGCCTCGCGCAGGTCGTCTTCCTGCCGGCGCAGCGCCCGGACGCGCTCGCCCAGGGCCGACAGCGCGGGTTGCAGCGCCTCGCCGCCCGTCCGCTCGGCCAGTGCGTCGGCGAGCCGCGCGAGCTCGGCATCCAGCTCGTCGAGTTCCTCGCCCAGCGGATCGTCCGCGCCTGCCTCGGGCTCCGGATCCTCGCACGGTTCCCCCGCGGCCACGGGCGGCCCTTCGTCCTCGGGCGCGTCGAGACACGGATGGTCCGGCGGATCGTCCGGCGCATCGCTGTCGGCCGGCGCGGTCGCCGCCAGCAGCTCGAACTGCGCGTCGAGCGGGAGCGGCCGCGGGCGCTGTCCCGCGAAGCCCGGGACGAGCAGGGCCACGGCGAGCAGCACGCCGCCCGTGGCCAGCGCCAGCGCCGGCCGCGCGCGGTCGGGGGCCGGCCGGTGCGCATCGTCGATCAGACGCTCGACGCGCTGCGTCAGCCGCATGCCGTGCGCCGCCATGCCGGCCGCGAGGCGCGGCGCGCGCGGCGCGTGCACGAACCAGCCGGCGACCTCGGCCAGGCACGCGGCCAGCGGCAGGCGCTCGCCCGTGAGCACGACCGCGCGATCGTCGCACAGGAGCTCGGCGTCGTCCTCCAGGCGGCGCGCGACGATGCGGTTGAGCGGCTGCAGGCAGCCCACGACCTCGACGGCGCGGGACAGCGCGAGCCACGCGGTGTCGCGCCGCGCGGCGTGCGCGATCTCGTGCGCGAACAGGGCGCGCAGCTCGTCCGCGGAGAGCTCGGTCAGGGCGCGCGGCGGGACGCACACCTCGCGCCGCACGATGCCGCGCGTGAGCGGGACGGCGAGGCGAGGCGCCGCGCTGAGCGCGACGTCCTCGACGCCGGCGCGTGCGCACAGCGCATCGAACATCGCGCGCTCGGTGCCGGCGACGACGGGGCCGCGCGCGGCGAGCGAACGCCGCAAGTGGACCCAGCCGCGCAGCCAGCGCAGAGCGCCGCAGGCCATGCCCAGCGCCCAGGCGCACAGCATGAGGCCGATCCACAGGGGCAGACCGGGCGCGCGGGGGGGCGCCGGACTCTCCAAGGCCGCGGTCCGCGCGGCGAGGGGCGCCGCGGGTTCGTGCGAGGCGACCCCGGAGTCCGACGGCTCGGCGGCGGCGTCGAGCATGCGCGCGGCGATTTCGACGGCGGGCAGCACCAGCAGCGGAACCGTCGGCGCGGTGGTGCGCAGGAGCGCCGGCGCGGGCTCGGCCGGCGCGGCGTCGGCCGGGCGCGCGACCTCGGGCTCGAACAGCGCGGGGCGCAGGCCGAAAGGCTCGATCCCCGCCGCGGTCTGCAGGCTCGCGGTCGCGAGGCCGCCCACGAGCGCCGCCTTCCAGATCCGTTCGCGCAGCGCCGGCACGGCGCCGGCCAGCACGGGACGGCGCCGCGCGAGGCGCGTCAACGCGCCGCAGGCGAGCAGTGCCGCCGCCAGGATCACGCTGCTGTGCAGGGCGTAGGTGACGAGCCACGCGCCCGCGGCTACCAGGATTTCAGCGGTCACGGCGCACCTCCTTGCGGCCGCGCTGGGCGAGCAGCGCCTTCAGGCGCTCCAGCTCCTTGCGGTCGATGTCCTGCGCGTCGAGGAGGTGGCTCACGAGCTGGCTGTAGTCGCCCTCGAACAGGCGATCGGTCAGCTCCGAGACCATCGAGCGCCGGACGGCGTCCTCCTCGACCAGCGCGCGGTAGACGAACACGCGTCCCTCGCTGCGGTGGTCGACGACGCCCTTGCGCTCCATCTTGGTGAGCATCGTGGCGATCGTCGTGAGCGCGCGTTCGTGGCGCTCGCTCTCGGCCAGGCGCTCCTGCACGCGCGCGACCGTCGCCTCGCCTTCGTCCCAGAGCACGCGCATGATCGCGTACTGCAGATCGCCCAGGCTGTGCTGACCACCCATGACTGGCCTCCGTTCTCGGTGGGATCGGGGGAGCGGACGCCGGCGGCAGCGCACCCCCCTCTCCACGGGCGACGGCCGCCGCCGGCTCCGAGACCGTTTCTACTACTGGGGTAGTTGGGCCGCCAGGGCCCGGGCCGGAACTCGACCCGGTTTTACAATCCGCGACTCAGCGCGGGCGGGCCAGCAGGCGGCCGCCGTCGGCCCGCAACGCGTCGTGCAGCGCGCGGGCGGCGATGGCGTGGCCGGCCGCGTTGGGATGGTCGGGGTCGCTCATCAGCTCGGCGTTGGTGCGGCCGCTGGCGTCGAACGCGGGCACCAGGTCCAGCCCCTCGAACCCGCGCTCCGCCGCCGCGTGCAGCACCTGCTGGTGGAGGTTGGTGTAGGGGTACTGCTCCCAGCGCTCGAAGTTGATCCACGTGGGGAACGTGGCGACGACGAGCGGGATGCGCGCGCCGCCGTTCGCGCGCGCGTCGAGGGCGGCGCGCAGCGCGTCGAAGGCCCGCGGCACGCTCGGCCACAGGCGTCCCTCCGGCGCGTGCCAGTAGCGGAATTCGTCGCCGTGTCCGAGCGATTCGAGCGCGCGGTTCTCGCGTGCCAGCACGAGCCCGCGCAGGAGGTGTGAATGCTCCCACCACAGCGGCTGGTGGAAGGCCTGGTGCAGCGGCTGCAGCGGATCGGTCTGCGGGTCGTTCAGGTAGTAGCCGAGCACGACGACGTCGGGATCGAAGGCCAGCGCCTTCGCACGGAGGACGATCGCCTCGTCGCGCGTCGAGTAGCCGCCGACGCCGAAGTTGAGCACCTGCCAGCGCTCGCCCGCTTCCGCTCCCGACTCGTTCAGCAGCCGCTCCAGCACGGCCGGCCAGGCCTCCTCGGCCGCGACGCCGAAGCCGAACGTGACCGAATCGCCCAGCGCGGCGACGCGGCGCACGCCCTGCGGCCTGGCGGGGGCGACCTCGGGGCCGCGCAGGCCGAACCGGTTGACGCGCACGTGCATCGAGGCGAGGTCGGCCTCGCTGCCGGGGTTCAGCTCGTAGGCCAGGCCCGGGAGCGCCGAGCGGCGGTGGACGCGCGCGCGCCACGCGTCGGCGGCTCCCGCTGCGGGGTCGGCGACGGCGAGCGGACGCCGGTAGGCCACGGGCCGGAACAGGCGCAGCGCGGCCTCGGCGGCGCCCAGAGCCGCGACGAAGGTCACGGAGGCGATGGCGGCGGCGCGTCCGAGCCGCTTGCGGCGCGTGTTCGTCATCGGGGCGGGAGGTTCGATTCTAGGGGCCGCGCGCTCGGGCCTCAGAACTGGAAGTACACGAACGGCTGGTAGCCGCTGGCGCTGAACGCGGCGGCGAGAGCGGCCAGCGCGCCGAAACCGACGGCCCAGGCCCAGTCGGGTAGGCGATCGACGAGCGTCGCGCCGACGCGGCGGCGCGCCGCGACGTGGACCGCGAGGCTCGCCGCGAGGAGCGCCAGCCACCAGGGGCTGAGGCCGCGTTGGCCGCCTTCCTCGAGGCCGACCAGCGCGCGGTACTGCCACCACGTGCTCTCCCAGCTCGCGCCGCGGAACACGGGCCACGTGAAGAGCAGCGCCACGGTCGTGAGCGACCAGCCCAGCAGCGCGCGCACGGGGCCGACCGCGTCGCGGCCGTAGCCGTACTGGTCCCACAGGCGGTTGACGACCATGAACGTGCCGTGCATCAGGAAGAAGACGACGAACTTCCAGTGCGCGCCGTGCCACAGGCCGCACAGCACGTAGACGAGGTAGAGGTTGAGGTAGGTGCGGAACGTGCCGCGCCGGTTGCCGCCCAGCGGCAGGTACAGGTAGTCGCGGAACCAGCTCGACAGCGACAGGTGCCAGCGGCGCCACCACTCGCGGAAGCTGCTGGCGAGGTGCGGGAAGTCGAAGTTGAGGGTCAGGCGGTAGCCCAAGAGGCCCGCCGTCGCGATCGCCATGTCGGAGTAGCCCGAGAAGTCGCAGTAGATCTGCACGTGGTACAGCGCGACCGCGAACCACTGGCTGGCCGTGTCCCAGGCGGCCGGCGCGGCGAACACCGGGTCGATGGCGGGCGCGATGCCGTCCGCGAGGCAGGCCTTCTTGACGTAGCCGCAGAGGAACAGGGCCAGGCTCGCGCGCACGCGGACGTCACTCCACGCGCGCGGCCGCTCGAGCTGCGGCAGGAACTCGACGGCGCGCACGATCGGGCCGGCCACGAGCTGGGGGAAGAAGGCCACGAACAGCGCGAAGTCCGTGAAGCTGCGCACCGCCGGCAGGAGGCGCCGGTACACGTCGATCGTGTAGCTCATCGACTGGAACGTGTAGAAGCTGATCCCCACGGGAAGGATCACCTCCAGCGTCCGCGGCGACGCCTCGAAGCCGAGCCAGGCGAGGAGCGCGACGGCCGAGTCGACGAAGAAGCCGTAGTACTTGAAGAAGCCGAGCAGCGAGAGGTTGGCGACGATCGAGAGCGTCAGCCAGGTCTTGCGCGCGCCCTCGCCGCGCGCCGCCTCGATGCCGCGCCCGACGGCGTAGTCGACCACGATCGACACCAGCATCAGACCCAGGAAGCGCCAGTCCCAGGCGCCGTAGAACACGGCCGAGCACAGGATCAGCCACAGCTTGCGGACGCGGTCGGCGCGCAGCGCCCAGTACACGGCGAACGCGACCGCGAACAGCAGGAAGAACCGGCCCTCGGTGAAGAGCATCGGTCAGTGGTCCGCGCGCAACAGGGGCACGAGCGCCTGCGCCAGCGCGCGGCTGAACTCCTGCGCGCCGCTCCGCGACAGGTGCAGGTCGTCGAAGCGGGCCTGGGGCGTCCAGTACTCGGGGTAGCGCCCGGGCCGGTTGAAGTCGAGGTACCGCGGAACGTCGCCGCGTGCGTGGAGCGCGGCGTCGTCGGGCCCGCCCTCGTTCCCCGGCATCGACAGCGCGATCCACTCGGCGCCGGCGGCGCGGATCGCCCCGACCTGGGCCCGCAGCGCCGCGAAGTTGTAGCGCGCGAGGTCCGGCGCCGCGTCGTTCTCGCGCGCCACGTGGCCCATCACCTTCGCGGGCCACTCCGCGTCCTTGGCGATCGCCTCCTGCCAGGCATTGACCGGCGCGTCGGCGATCTCCTCGTAGGCCTGGTAGCCCGCGGCGCGCGCGATCTCGTCCGCGCTCATGCTGCGGTTCCAGGGGTCGCGGCTGCGGCCCAGGAGGTCCAGCACGATGCGCGAACCCTGGCCCATGACGTGCAGCCGCATCGCGAAGAGCTGGACGTGCGTCCAGCCCTTGCGGATCCGCGCGGCGAGCGGCGCGTCCTCGGCCATGACGGAGACCAGCGCGAGCCGCGTGTGCTCCAGGTCGTGCCACGCGACCATGCGGCTCGACCACGTGTTCATCAGGAACTCGGTGCTGGGCTCCCACGGCTCGGCTTCGACGACCACGGTGCTCAGCCGCGCCGGCCCAAGTTCGAGCAGCCGGTGCATCACGTAGCAGGCCTCGAAGCGCCGCAGGCCGCCGACCCCGAAGTTGAAGGTGCGCAACGGCACGCCCTCGGCGGCCAGCTCCGCGTCGACGATGCGCGGGTCGATGCCGCGGAACACGCGGCTGGAGCCCAGGAACAGGACGTCGAACTCGTCCTTGTGCTCCGCGAACCAGTCGAACTTGGCGCGCAGCCCGAATTCCTCGGGCAGCGGCGTCAAGGCGCGCAGCCCGGCGGCGACGGTCTCGAACGAGACGAGCGCCAGTGCGACCAGTCCCGCGCCGCGCAGCGCCGCCGCACGACGCCCAGCAATGCGCGCGTCCGCCGGCGCGGGTGACATGCGGGCGGAGTCTAGCAGCCCGCGCACGAACTCCCTACTGCGGCCGCGCCGCCGCAGGTCAGGTCGGCGTCGACGGACGCGGCCCGCGCGCGAGCAGCGCCATCCCGACGATCGCCGCGACCGCGGAGCCGACCAGGATCCCGACCTTCGACGCGTCGAGGGCCGGGCCCTTGAGCGCCAGGCCGGCGATGAACAGCGCCATCGTGAAGCCGATGCCGGCCAGGAACCCGGCGCCGACCATCATGCCCCAGTTGACGTTCTCGGGCAGCTTGGCGAGCCCCAGGCGCACGGCGACCAGCGCGAACAGCACGATGCCGATCGGCTTGCCGAGCACGAGGCCCGCGCCGACCGCCAGCGCCACCGGATCGGTCAGGCCGGCGACGCTGATCGGCACGCCGGCGTTGGCCAGCGCGAAGATCGGCATGACCGCGAAGCCGATCCAGGGGTGGAGCAGGGACTCCAGGTACTCCAGCGGGGAGATCGCCTCGCGCGCCGCGCGCTGGATCTGGCGCACCTTGTCCGCGCGTCGCGTCACCGCGTGCCACTCGCCGACGCGCAGGACCTCGCTCGTGCGGTCGAGGATCTGGCTGAACACGGTCTCGCCCAGGTAGCTCCTGGCCGGCGTCTGCAGGCCCAGGATCACGCCCGCGATCGTGGCGTGGACGCCCGAGGCGTAGAACGCCATCCACACCAGCGTCCCCAGGAGGATGTAGGTGCCGAAGTTGCGCACGCCCAGGCGCGCGAGGGCCGAGATGGCCAGGATCCCGGCCGCGCCCAGCATCAGCGAACCCAGATCGATCTTGGCGGTGTAGCCGATCGCGATGACCAGGATCGCGCCGATGTCGTCGGCGATCGCCAGCGTGAGCAGCATCGCGCGCAGCCCGCGCGGCACGCGCGAGCCCAGCACGGCCATGCAGCCCACGACGAAGGCGATGTCGGTGGCCATCGGGATGCCCCAGCCGGACTTGGCGGGCCCGTCGCCTTGCAGCGCCAGGTAGATGCCGGCCGGCACGACCATGCCGCCCAGCGCGGCCGCGATCGGCAGCGCGGCGCGCCGCACCTCGCGCAGCTCGCCCAGCACGAGCTCGCGCTTCACCTCCAGGCCGATGACGAAGAAGAAGACGGCCATCAGGCCGTCGTTGATCCAGTGCTGCAGCGAGTGGGAGGTCGTCGAGCCGCCGAAGCCCAGGCTGACCTCGGTCGCCCAGAACCCCAGGAACCCGTCCGCCCACCCGGAGTTGGCGAGGAGCAGCGCGGCGATCGTGCACAGCAGTAGGACGCCGCCGCTGGCGGCCTCGACGTGCAGGAAGCGCCCGATCGGCCCGGTGATCCGGTCGATCGGCTCGCGGGGGAGCCCCAGGTGCAGTCGATCGTCGTGGCGGCTCACGGGGTCCTCGGCGTGGGCTGGCGCGGCGCTGCCGCGGCGATGGGGGCTGCGATCACGGCCGCAGGATAGGGGCCGGGATCGGCCGAGGCGAGACGAACCCGCCCGCGATCGAGTCGCGCCGATTCACGCGCGCGACGCGACCCGCGACCAGGATTCGGCCACGGACCGCGGCGGATGCGGCGCGCAGCCGGGCCCGAGAGCGCGGCTCCACCAGCCCGTGTCCAGCCAGGCGCCGTGCTTGAAGCCCGTGTCGCGGAACCGGCCCACGCGCTGGAATCCGAGCGCCTCGTGGAAGGCGACGCTCGCGGGGTTGGGCAACGCGATCACCGCCAGCGCCGTGCGGAAACCCTGGTCGGCGAGCACGTCGAACAGGCACAGGTACAGCGCGCGCGCGACGCCGCGCCGCTGGGCCCGCGGATCGACGTAGGCCGAGACCTCGCAGGTCCAGCGGTAGGCCTCGCGCGCGCGGAAGCGGACGGCGTAGGCGTAGCCCAGGAGCTCCGCGCCCTCCTCCCAGACGATCCAGGGCGCGAACTCCAGCGCCGATTCCACGCGGCGCGCCATCTCGTCCACCGGGGGCGGCTCGGTCTCGAAAGACAGCGTCGTGCGCTCGACGATGGGCGCGTAGATCCGGCGCAGTTCCGGCGCGTCCTGCGCGCTGGCGAGTCGAATGGTCATGCGCAATCAGGACGACTGGCACACGTCAGCTTGCGTGCGCTAGCCGTCCTGACTCCGTACGACGTCGCGGGCCTTCTCGCCGCTCCAGCCGACGCGCACCGGGCCGGTCCCGCGCACCAGCCAGCGCACGCGCACCTCGCCGCGGCTGCCGATTCCCGCGTCGCGGAGCAGGCGGCCCGGGTCGCGTTCGGCCAACTCGATGCGCTCGGGCCGCCAGCGATCCGTGCGGAATCCGCCCGCCAGCACCTCGATGCCGTCGCCCGCGCAGGTGAACACGTCGGGCGCGCCGATGCCCTTCTTCGCGGCCTGGGCGGTGCGCGTGGGGATCGCGCGCAGGTTGCGGAACACGACGTCGACCGCCCGCACGCCGCCGCCCAGATCCGTGATCTCGGGCTCGTCGATGCTCACGACCGGCATGTTGCGCGCGTGCTCCAGCGAGAACAGCGCGTTGCGCGCGATCATCTCCTCGATCATGAAGCTCGGCGGCACGCGGCCGGTGTCCTTCCTGTAGCCGCCGATCTCGATCGCGCCGTACTGCGGGTGCTCGAACGGACGCCAGTCGACGTAGCCCGCGCCCAGGAGGAGCCGATCGTCGAGCAGGAGCCGGTCGCGCTGGCGCCCGGGGCCGAAGCGCTCGGCGCCCTCGGCGCGCTGGCCGCCGGTCATCTGGTCCGAGTTCCACAGCTCGTTGGTGAACGAGATGATGCCCAGGCCCTCGTAGCTCCACGTCGCGAAGCCGCCGTACACCGTGTACAGGTCCTTCCAGATGATCATGTAGCGGTAGAACGGCAGCATCTTCTCGCCGGTCCGTCCGAGCTCGTCGAACACGCGCACGTCCTCGCGCTCGTACTCGCCCTGCTGTTCCGTGCCGGGACCGCGCAGGATCATGCCGCCCGCGTTGTGGAACGACTGCAGCGCCGCGACGTTCGGGTGGTCGAGCAGGAAGCGCGCGATGCTGCGCGTCTCGGGCCAGTACAACGGGTAGGGTCCCGCGCCGTACTGCACGTGGTTGGGCTCCCACAAGGACGGCCAGGCGCGGTTCATGTCGTAGCCGCCGACGTCGTCCTCGTTGATGCGTCCGTCGCCGTCCTGATCGGTGCCCTCCTCGCCCAGGAGGATCCAGTCGCCGCGCCGGCCCTCGTCGTTGGCCGTCACCGGCACCAGGATGCGCGGATCGTCGGGATCCTGCCGGTGCGTGCCGTGTCCGGGCACGTGCTTGCGCATCTGCGTGATGTGGCCGTCGCCGTCGAGATCGTCGGCCGGATCCTCGTCGAACAGGCCGTCGCGGTCGTCGTCGGTCGGCTGCACGCCGGAGCGCGAGCTGCTCGAGTCGTTGGCCTTCTGGAACCAGTGCGCGCGGCCGTCGGGGTTCACCATCGGCATCAGGTAGAAGACGCTGCCGTCGAGCAGCTCCTTCACCTTGGGTTCGGCGCGGTTCTCGCACAGGTACCACGCGGTGTAGACCACGGCCTCGGCGCCCTGCACCTCGTTCCCGTGCACGTTCCCGTCGATCCACATCGCGGGCTTGGACGCGTCGGCGCCCGTGGAGCGGTCCGAGAGCGTGTACACGCGCAGCGTGCGCCCCTCGACGCTGCGGCCGATCTCCTCGTGCCGCAGGAGGTCGGGGAAGGCCGTTTCGAGGCGCTCCATGTGCGCGTGGATCTCGGGCTCGTCGTACAGCCGGTTCCACGGGATCTCGACCTTCGGCGCGTGGCCCACCGGCGTTCCGGGGAAGCCTCCCTGCAGCGCGAGGATCACGAGAAGCGTGCTCATCGGACCACCTCCGGCGCGGCTCCGGCGCTCCCCGCGGAATCGCTGCCGACGCGGACCTCGATGTCGCGCGGCGACGCCGTGCGCACCAGCCACTCCAGCTCGTGTCGGCCGCCGCTGCCGGCGAGATCGGAGATCAGCTCCACGCGGTTGCCGCCCAGGAGCTGCGCGTCCGCGGGCAGCACGAGGTCGACGCGCGCCGGCCGGATCGCGCGCGCGCGGCGCGCCAGCGCGCTCTGCAGCGGCAGCAGGCCCGCGTTGACGACCGCGGCCTCCACGCGCCAGGTCCCCGAGCCCAGGTCCTCTGCCCGCGCGCCCTCGATCGAGAGGCGCGGGAGCAGCCCCGCGAGGGCGAGCACGAACTCCGTGACGTCGCGGGTGAGCTTCGCGCGCTGCTCCGGGGGCGGTTCGCTCAGCGCGTACGGAGCGAAGCCGCCGATCTCCACGTCGCCCAGCTCGGGATGGCGGAACGGCTTCCACGGCAGGAAGCGCTCGCTCGCGCCGTGCGCGTCGATCCAGCGCAAGCGTTTCGCGTCGTCGGAAGGCTTGGGCGCGTCGCCATCGTCCTTCTTCTCGGCCGCGCCCCCCGCGGCCTCCTTGGCCGGAGCCTTCTCGTCGAGCGGGATCGACCAGCCGTTCAAGTTGACCGTCCACAGCCCGCGCTGCGCCTGCACCCAGGCCTGGAACGAACCCGCGCCCTGGCCCTGGTTCCTGCCGCCCGCGCCGATCTTCTTCCAGCGGCGGCCGATCTCCCCGTACAGGTCGGCGTCGGCGGACGGAATGCCGTCGGCGGGGTTCGCGCTGCGCCGGCCGGCGTCGTCCTTGGCCTTGGGCTTCTCCGTCAGATTGTCGAGTTCCCCGAGCGTCAGCACGAGCGCGACGTCCGTGTGCAGCAGCACGAAGTCGGCCAGGGCGCGCGCCTCGGGCTCCTCGGTGGCGTAGCGGCCCGAGGCGGCGGCGTGCTCCTGCCAGCCTTGAGGGAAGTTTCGGTTCACGACCGCGTCGTGCGGCGGGTCCTCGCCCGCCTCGCCGTCGCCGTCGGCGTCGCGCGCCTCGCGCACGAGCTTCCAGCGGCCGCGCTGGCCCTGCACGCGGTCGGCCTTGATCGTCGCGCGCGGATCCGCGGGATCCTCGATCCACTCGCCGTCGGGATCAGGCACGCGCATCCAGGCGATCACGCCGTCGCCGTCCACGTCCGCGGGCCCGTCCTCGCCCAGGCGCCCGTCGCGGTCGTTGTCGACGCCGAGACCCGTGGCCTCGACCTCGGCGCGCGGCGCGGCGAACCGCGCTTCGGCCGCGTCGGGATTGGCGCGCGGCAGCACGTAGAGCGTGGTCGTCTCGAGCAGCGCGCGCGCGGCCGCGTCGTCCGCTGCGCGCTCGAGCAGCGCGCGCGCCAGGTCGACGGCCACCGAGCTGGTCCAGGCCAGCGGCCCGTCGACGTTGGCGACGAGCAGGATCGCCGGGCGGCCGGGGAAGTCCGCGCCGCGGCGCAGGCGCAGCGCTTCGATGCTGCGCCCCGCGCGCGAGACCCCGACCGGGACGACGGCCGCCGTGCCGTCGTGGTCGCGCGCGATCTGCCCCATTCCGCGCGTCAGTGCGGCGTGATCGAGCAGGAGCGTGGCGACGGGCAACTCTTCCTGCGCGCCGCCCGAGAGGGCGAGGAGCGCCAGCCAGATCGGACCATGGAGCATGCGGGGACCTCGTGGGCCCGAGAGCGTAGCGACCCAGGCCGCCCGTGGGCGAGGGATCTCGCCGCCGCCGTGGCTCACGCCAGGGCTTCGCGAGCAGGCGCGCCGGCGAGGAACTCGACGATCTCGTCGATGCGGGCGGTGCCGTCCTCCTCTCCGATCTCCAGAAGGCGCGAGAGGTAGTCGGCCTGGAACATCAACAACGACAGGAGGTCGTTCGACCGCGTCTCCTTCGTGCCCAGGCCGCGCGTCAGGAAGCGGAACGCGCCCGGCAGACGCGCCTCGTAATCGTTCGCGAGGCGCCCCAGGTCGCGCGAGGGCCGCACGACCAGCAGCTCGACGGGACGCAGGCCGCGGCGCGCCTCCTCCGGCAGGTCGCGGATCAGTCGGTTGACGCGCTGCGTCGCGAGGGCGTCCGCATCCAGCACGTCCAGGAAGATCGCATTGAGAAGCACGCCCGCCACCTGCGCCGGCGGGGGATAGCCGTTGATGACCGGCGCGGCCGCTTCCTGGTGGTTGCGTGCGTAGCGTGTCGAGATCGCCAGCAGCCGGTCGGCGCCCAGATGGATCGCGGGAGAGAGCGGCGCCGTCAGCCGGATGCCGCCGTCGCCGAACCACGACCCGTCGACCTTGACCGCGGGGAAGAACAGCGGCAAGGCCGCCGAGGCCATCACGTGATCGATGGTCAGCGCCGTCGCCACGCTCCTGCGGTGCGCGCGCTCCCACATCGGCGCGTTCCGGCCCTCCACCCACGTGATCGACTGGCCCGTCGAGTAGCTCGAGCCGATCATCGCGACCGCGCGCAGCCGGCCCTCCGCCAGGTTCTCCTGGACGCCGAGCAGGCGGCCGTCCGGTCCGGCCATGTCGCGCTGCAGGAGCTCGCGCAGCGGGGACGTGTCGACCAGCGCCAACGTGCGGCGCGGCTTGACCAGTCCGCCCGAGACGAGGCGCAGCCCGGTGCGCAGCACGTTGCGCGCCAGCGAGACGGAGTCGACGCGGAAGATCCGCTCCGGCGAGAGGCCGTGCCACATCCGCGCCAGGGATTCGATCTTGTCCGCGAACGGCGCGACGCGCGATGCCAGCCAGGCGCAGTTGATGGCGCCCGCGGACACGCCGGTCAGGATCGGCGGCTCGAACGCGGGCAGGCGGCGCGCGACCGCGCGCAGCACACCGACCTGGTACGCGGCGCGCGCGCCGCCGCCGGACAAGACGAGCGCCAGGTGGATGGGGGGGGTCGCGGACATCGCGGTCGTGAGCGGAGAATCTGCGGGCGCGGAAGGGTGCGTGCAAGCCGGCCCCGTCCGGCCCCGCCGGCGCGTCCCTCCTCAGGCCGGAGCGGCGACTTGCAGGGACATGTGCCGGTCGCTGTCGATCGCGATCTCGGCGTCGCCCAGGCCGGCCGCGTCGGCCACGGCGCGCAGTTCGAACGGCGTGAGGGCCGCGCACAGGCTCGCGCGGAACAGAGCGCGCTGGCCGGTCGTCGCCGCGCCGGCGTGGAGCGCCGTCAGTTCGTCGACGCGCGCTTCCGACCAGGGCCGGAACAGGTCGCGAATCAGCAGAACGCCGCCCGGCCGCAGCACGCGCCGGGCCTCGCGCAGGAACGGGAGCGGATCGGGAACGTGGTGCAGGATCGTGTTGGAGAACACGGCGTCGAACCCGGCGTCCGGGAAGTCGAGCCGCTTCGCGTCTGCCCGGCGGAACTCGACGCGGTCCCGATGCGGCGACCCGGCGCGGTGCCGCTCGGCGTGGCGCAGCATGTGCTCCGCGAGGTCGACCGCGACGATGCGCGCATCGGCGATCCGCTCCAGGACGAGCAGCGGGATGTGGCCCGGCCCGGTCCCGATGTCGAGCATGCGCCCGCGCGCGCCCAGGTCGACGATGCGCTGGACGAAGGCCGCGTTGGGCCCGGCGTGGTCCATGGCGTCGTAGTCGTCGGCGTCCTCGGCCGTGTCCATCACCTCGGGTTCCAGCGTGCGCGGGATCATCGTGCGGATCCTCCACGAGGGGCCGCCCGCCCGCAAGCGCGCGAGCGCCGCAGTTGCGCGGAGCACGTCCGGACCCGAAGCTCGCGCGGCGCACCGATGGCCAGCGAGTCCCGCACACATTCGATCCCCGTGATCCCGGTGGCCGCGCTCGCGCTGCTGGCTCTCCTCTTGCGCCTGCCCGCGCTGCTGCAGGAGCCCTGGATCGACGAGGTCTGGTCGTGGGGGCTCGCGCGCAGCCGCGCCTCGGCCTGGGAGGCGCTGACGCACTCCAGCTCGAACAACCACCCGCTCAACTCGCTGTGGATCTGGATCCTCGGCGATCAGCGCGCGGCCTGGCCGTACCGGATTCCGGCGCTCGCCGCCGGCCTCGCGGCGGTGTTCGTCGCGGCGCGCATCGGTGCGCGCCACGGCCGCGCGGCCGCGATCGCGGCGGCGGCGCTCGTCGCCGTGTCGTACCCGCTGACCGTCTACACCACCGAGGCGCGCGGCTACGGCCTGCTCGTGCTCTGCGCGCTCGCCTCGTTCGAGAGCGCGTGGACCTGGCTCGACGCGCGCGGCCGGGGCGCGCTCGTCGTGTTCTGGGCGAGCTCGGCGGTCGGCGTGCTCTCGCAGTACCTGTTCGTCCTGTGCTGGGCCGCGATCGCGGCCGGGATCGTCTGGCGGCTCTTCGCGGACCGCGCGGGACGCCGCGCGGCGTTCGCGCGCGCGGCGCTGATCCTGGCACCGCCCGCGGCGTTCTTCGCGGCGCTGTGGTGGATCGTCGTGCGCCACGTGTTCAACGCGGGCGCGCCGCCGTGGAACCTGGCGACGGTGATGGAACAGACCTTCGCCTGGAGCCTGGGCCTGCCCGAGGCCGGCTGGTCGCTGGCGCTGGGCGCCGCGCTCGCCACGGCGATCCTGGCGCTCGACGTCCGGGCTCTGCAGGCGCGCGGCGACGCGGCGTGGGTCGTGCAGATCGCGGCGGTGGTCGTGCTGCCGGCCGCGGGCGTGCTGCTCCTGCGCGACCAGTACGTCGCGCCGCGCTACTTCCTCGTCCCCATCGCGTTCTGGCTGCTGTCGGCCGCGCGCGTTCTGGGCGCGCTCGCGGCGCGCGGACACGGCGCGCTCGCCGCCGCTGGCTTGCTGTTCCTGGCGTTCGCGGCGGGCAACCTCGCGCGCACGGTGCCGTTCCTGCGCGTCGGCCGCGGCACGATCGGTGCGCTGGTGCAGGAGCTGGCGCGCCGCGATCCGTCCCCGGTCGTGCGCGTGGCCGGCAACTACGACTTCAACGTGTCGGCGCTCCTGGAGTGGCACGCGCGCGCGCTGCCGCCCGGCCGGCGCATCGAGTACGTGTCCGGCAAGCAGATCCCGGCCGAGGGCGTGCCGTTCCTCGTCGTGGACGAGCCGCGCTTCACGAGCGAACCCCTGCCGCGCCTCCGGGTCGGCGCCGTCCAGTTCGAACTCGTCGCGACCGACCGGCACTACGGCCCGTGCGGTTCGGACTGGGCGCTCTACCAGCGGCGCTGATCGCGCCGCGTGTCCTTCATCTGGGCTCCGCACGCACGAACCGCGCGGGGTCGAGCCGCCACAGATGATCGAACCAGCCGGTGGCCAGGACGCCGCCGTCGCCGTGCGTGAGGATCGCGCTGGAGAAGAGCGCGTAGTCGGGATAACCGACGCCGGACACGAACGGCGCGAGCGTGTAGCCCAGGCGCGAGCCGCGCGCGCCGGTGTCGGCGAACGCGCCGACCAGCGCGGCCGCATCGCCCGCGCGCGGCAGCACGAACACGGCGCCCAGGTCGTCGCCCTTCCACTCGCGCGCGCCGAGCTTCAGCGACCCGCGCCGCGCGACGATCGGCGACCAGGGCGGGACGGTCTTCTCCCAGGCCGCGTTGGTGTCGGCATTGCCGTACAGGATCACGTTCCGGCCCTTGGTCTCGGCGGCGAGGAAGTCCGTGTCGCTCCAGAGATCGGGCGTGCCGTTCGCGCGGTACCACCAGACCTCCAGGTCGTGGCGCGCGCGCTCGAACAGCTCGCGGTCCTCGGCGTCGTCGCCGCGCGTGCCGTACACGAGCACGAAGCGGTTGCCGAACGCGCGCTTGAAGGGACCGCTGGCGTCCGGCGACTTGGCCGGGCTCGTCTCCTCCCTGGCGGGTTGCCAGCCCTTGTCCGTGAGCTCCATCGTCACCGGGCGCGCATCATGGATCGCGCGGCCGTCGAGCGTGGTCGGGACGTAGCCGGGCGGGATGCCGATGCGGATCCGGCGCACGTTGTTGGTCGTGACGTCGATCCGGCGCGCACCCTGGGTCGGCCGTGCGGTCACGCGGAACGGCTGGCCGTAGCGCAAGGGTTGCAGCACCTGGACCCAGTAGTGATCGGCGTCGACCCCTGGATCCACGGATCTCCAGTCGAAGGCGCGCGCGCGGTGTGCGACGCGCGTCTCGTGGAACAGGTCGAAGATCCCCGGCCAGTCGACGCAGTCGGCGCCCTGCGCGCGATCGCCGTCCCACCAGTGTCCGGCGCCCTCCTGGTAGTGCACCGCGGGCTTGGCTCCGGCCTCTTCGAGCGCGGCGACCATCGTCTTCGCCTCGCGGACGGGGACGTTGTCGTCCTGCGTGCCGTGCAGCACGAACGTGGGGATCGCCGCCAGGTTGCCGATGAGGTCGAGCGTGCGCGACGCGGCGTCGGCGGCGTGCCACACGTCGCGCAACTCGCCCTCGGGGCGGCCGCCGTAGCTGTCGAAGCTGGCCCACCCTGCACTGGGAGCGATGGCCAGGAACGTGTCGGGATCGTTCGCGGCGAGGTGCCACGTGCCGTGCCCGCCCATCGAGTGGCCCGTGAGGTGGACCCCGGGGGCGCGCATCCACCCGTACTGCTCCCTGGTTCCCAGAACCGCGGCCCGCTCTGCGTCGAGGGCTTCGTACGCATCCAGGCGCCCCCAGTCCTGCCAGTCGAAGCCGTAGGGACGGCGGTTCGTGGGGCACACGATCTGGAACCTGTCCTTCGGCGAGTACGCGCGCGCCTGGCTCAGCGCGTCGACGCTCGCGCCGTGCAGGCTCAGCACGATGTACGGAGTTTCCTGCAGGTCGGAGCAGGGGAGCACGGCGTACCACTGCGCGGATCCGTCGATCCGCGACGTGAAGCTGACGCGGCGCGCTTCCGTGCGCGTGCGGATCGGCACGGCGAACTGCGCGTCGATCCAACCACCACCCGCGCGCAACCGCAGCGGAACCGACCAACCGCCCTCGGTCGCAGGATCGAACGCCGGCGGCAGCGCAGGCAATTCGAGGCCGATCTTGAACGGCGCGAGCGCGGGGATGCTCCGTCCGCCTTGCGCCTCGCCGCCGCTCCCCGTCGTCCACTCGATCGACAAAGGTGCATTCGTCGCGTTCCACACCAGCGCGCCGCCGTTCGCGACTCCGGCTTCGATGCCCGGAACCAGGTCGGGCAGCGTGTGGTCCCACGGTGCGGCGACGACCGGCGCAGGCGCGTCGGTCAGCTCCAGGCGGAACCGGCCGCGCACGCCGGTCACGTACACGTCGTTCCTTCCCTTGCGCAGCGCGATCGGGATGCCGCCGAAGCCGTAGGCGTAGAAATCGCCGGCGAAACCCGCGCGGTTGACGAACAGGCGCGACGCGCCGGTCAGCTTCGCCAGCACCACGCGGTCCTCGGCCGATTCCACCGCGGCGTAGGCCCACCCGATGCGACCGGCGAGCGAGCCCTCGGCGTCGGCGGCGCGCACGGCCCAGGCCTGTTCCTCGCCGCGCTCGCCCGCCAGGATCGCGCCGGCCTCGGGCGGCGGCGACGCGGGATCGAACAGGTGGCGGCGGAACACCTCCTCGGGCCGGAACGGCCGCCGTCCGGCGATCTCCAGCGGCTCGATCACCAGCCACTCGCGGACGACCTCGGGCGCGAGCGCGAGTGCGAGGAGGGCGGGGATCATCGCTTCACTTCCTGTTCAGCACGGCCAGCACGCGGGCCTTCATCTCGGGCGACGTCCACAGCGGGATCTCCTCCTCGACGAAGCGCCGTTCGTCCGCGGCGTCGGCCCGCACGACCGGCGCGCGCAGCGCGCGCTTCATGACCGCGTACGCTCCGCGCGGGTGCGCGGCGAGCGTCGTCAGACGCTGCCGGGCCAGCGGCTCGGCCTCGGCGTGGACTTCGTCGACGAGGCCCGCGGCGGCGGCGTCGGCCGGCGCGAAGAGCTGCGCGCCGAGCACCACGCGCTCCAGCGCCGCGGGCGACAGCCGGTGGCGCAGCACGCGCAGCGCGAGCGGCGGGATGCACGCGCCGATCGCGACCTCGTTGATGCCGATGCGCGCCTTGGGTGAATCGACGGCCACGCGCCAGTCGCACATCACCGCCAGGATGCAGCCGCCCGCGATCGCGTGGCCGTTCACGTACGCGACGGTGGGGGCGGGATGCAGGTACAGGCGCCGGAAGCAGGCGTCGATGCGGCGCAGCAGCGCTTCCATGCCGCGCGCGTCGAGCTCGGCGACCTCCTTGAGGTTCAGCCCGGCCGAGAAGGCGTCGGCAGCGCCGGTCAGGAGGATCGGCGCGTCGCCCGCGCGGTCGATCTCGGATTCCAGCCAGCCCAGGAGCTCGTTGCCCAGGGCGTTCTTGCCCGGGTGCTGCATGCGGATCTCGTGCATCGCGTGGGTCCTCCGCGCGCATCGGAACCGCGCGGGCGCCGGGAGTCAACGTCCGCTAGAGTGGAGCCCGATGCGCTCCTTCGCCAGCGACAACAACGCGCCCGCGCACCCCGAGATCCTTAGCGCGATCGAGGCCGCCAACCACGGCCACGTGCGCGCGTACGGCGACGATCCCTGGACCGCGGCCATGGAGGGGCGCTTCCGCGACCACTTCGGCGATCATGCGCGGGCCTACCCGGTGTTCGGCGGCACCGGCGCCAACGTGCTGGGCCTGTCCGCGATGCTGCGCCCGCACGAGGCCGTGATTTGCGCCGAGGGCGCGCACATCGCCGTCGACGAGTGCGGGGCGCCCGAGCGCTTCCTGGGCTGCAAACTGATCCCCGTGCCCACGCCCGACGGCCTGCTGAAACCCGAGGACGTGCTGGCCGAGCTGCACGGCATCGGCGACCAGCACCACGTCCAGCCGCGCGTCGTGGCGATCACGCAGTCGAGCGAGGTCGGCACGGTCTACACGCCCGACGAGATCGCGCACCTCTCGTCGATCGCGCACGAGAACGGGCTCCTCCTGCACATGGACGGCGCGCGCATCGCCAATGCCGCGGCCACGCTGGGCGTGCCGCTGCGCACGATCACCACCGACGTGGGCGTCGACGTGCTCTCGTTCGGCGGCACGAAGAACGGGTGCCTGGGCGCCGAAGCCGTCGTGTTCCTGCGGCCGGGCCTGGGCGAGGAGTTCCGCTTCCAGCGCAAGCAGGGCATGCACCTCGCCTCGAAGATGCGCTACCTCTCGTGCCAGCTCGCACGCATCCTGGAGGGCGACCTGTGGCGCGCGAACGCGGCGCACGCCAACTCCATGGCGCGGCGTCTCGCCGCCGCGGTGCGCGGCATCCCCGACGTCGAGGTCGTGTACCCGGTCGAGGCCAACGGCGTGTTCGCGCGCATCCCCGCGGCCATGGTCGAGCCGCTGCAGGCGCAGTCCTTCTTCTACGTCTGGGACGAGGACGAGACGATCGTGCGCTGGATGTGCTCGTTCGACACGACGGCCGAGGACGTCGACCGGTTCGCGGCCGCCGTCTGGGAACTGGCCGGCGAGCTGTCGGGCTCGGGCGAGGCGCGCTGAGGCCGCGGGCCTACGCCAGCGGCGGGGGCACGGGCGCGTCGAACGCCGCCTTGACGTCCTTGTCGAGCAGCACGATCAGCGCCCAGATGCCGACGGGCAGGCCGATCACGCAGCAGCAGCTCGAGAAGCACGGGATCATCGCCAGGATGCTGGCGGTCATCGCCAGCGGATAGCTGCGCAGCTCCTTCATGCGCATCGCGCCCAGGCCGATCAGCACGGCGCTGCCCATGACGAACACGATCGTGTAGCCGATGCTCAGCGCGGACGGCTCGCCCATCTGGGCGCGCATCTGCTCGAGCTGTTCCTCGGGCATGTCGAGCTTCTCGATGACCTCCAGCATCCACGTGCTGCTGAACAGGCTCATCAAGCCCATCAGGAAGGTGCCGACGGCGGTCACGATCAGCAGGATCGCGGGGATCTGGACTCTCTTCTCCATGGCGGGACTCGCGGGGGGGGATCCGGAAGCTGGCGCGTGCGGCCCGGGATCCGACCCGGGCGCGCGCACAGGCTAGCGTCCCTCGCCTTCGCGCGCTCGGCCGAAGAAGCGTTCGCGCACGACCTCGTCGCCGCCCACGCGCACGACCTCGTCGCGCAGGAGGTTCAGGGCCCCGCCCTCCAGCACGGATTTCGCCGCAGCCACGGCGGATTTCGCGCCCGGATCGGCGGCCGCGGCGGCCGCCTTGTCGAGGTCCGCGATCCACCCCGCGTCGCGCGCGATCCCGGCCGCGAGGGCGGCCGCCGCGCGGTCGGGATCGTCGCCCTTCTCCAGCGTCGCGCGCAGGAGGTCGCGCACGTCGGCTTCCCCCGCACTCCACGCCAGGGCCAGCAGGGCGTTGGCCCGCAGCGACGCGTTCTTGTCCTGCTTGGCCTTCTTCAGGAGCAGCGCGCGCGTGCGCGCGTCGGCCGCGCCGCAGGAGCCGAGCGCGCGCAGCACGTCCTTCTGGTAGGCGGGGTCCTTCTCGGCGGCGAGCGCCTTGTGCAGCGCCGGCAACGCCTTGGGCGCGGCGAGCTGCTCCAGGGCCACGTACGCCTCGCGGCGCAGCGCGGGGTCGTTGTTGGTGGTGAAGTCGGCCACCATCTCCCAGTAGACCGGCGGCGAGAGGATCCCGATCGCCTTCAGGAGCAGGCGGTTCTTCTCGTTGCCGCCCGCGCCGCGGCCGCCGCCTCCGCCGCCCGGACCGCCGCCGCCCGGACCGCCGCCGCCGCCGCCCCAGCCGGCGGACTTCAGCTCCAGGCCGATGAACTCCAGCGCATCGGGATCGTCCGACAGAACGAGCTGGCGGTAGGCCTCGATGCGCTCGGGGCCCTGCATGCCCTTCTTGATGCGCGTGATGATCTCCTGCACTTCCTTCGCGGTCGGCGGCACGACCGATCCGGTCGCGCCGCTGGGGTCGTGCACGCCGGCCAGGATCGCGCGGCGCGGCATGCGCGCGCCGGCCGGCATCGGCGGCGCGGTCGCGGCGTCGGCGCGCTGCAGAGCGGTGACGAAGCACCACACCAGCTCGTCCACGGTGATCTCGTAGGGGACCGAGAGCAGCACGGCCTGGTCCGGCCCGAGGAACACGTGCTGCGGCGCGATCACGAGACCCTGCGAGTCGGCCTTCAAGACCTCCTTGCGCGCGCCGCTGTCGACGCGGCGGTGGTCCTGGCAGCGCACGCCGTCGAAGCGCGGGCAGGGCTTGTCCATCGGCGCGTGCTCGGCGGCCGATGCCGCGAGGTTCAGCGTGCGCGCCGAGAGCTCGACCACCGCCTTGTTCGTGTAGACCTTGGCGACCATGCGGTCGTTGGCGCGCTCGCCGTCCATGTTGACGGCCAGGAAAACGACCTTCTTCTCCGCCGCCGCGCGTTCCAGCGTCTTGTCCCACGAGGTCTGCCAGGCGATGCCTCCGGCGGCCGCGGGGGCGGCGGCGAGGGCCAGCAGGGTTGCGATCCGGACCGGGGTGGCGAGGCGGGTGTGCATGTCGGAGCTCCGAGGCCGGATCGGAACACACGCGCGGCCCGGCGGTGGCGCAAAAAAACCGCGGCCGCGTCCCGGGGCCGTCGGCCGCGGGACGGAGTACGATCGGCGCGGAGGCCGACCATGATCCTGGAGCAGTACTACCTCGCCTGTCTCGCGCATGCCTCGTACCTGATCGGCGACGAGGGCACCAAGGAGGCCGCCGTCGTCGACCCGCAGCGCGACGTCGACCAGTACGTCGCGGAGGCGGAGAAGCGCGGGCTCAGGATCCGCCACGTGATCCTGACGCACTTCCACGCCGACTTCGTGGCCGGGCACCTCGAGTTGGCGCGGCGCACCGGCGCCACGATCCACCTCGGCGCGCGCGCCGAGGCCGAGTACGCGTTCCACCCGCTCGCGGACGGCGACACGATCGTGATGGGGAAGGTGAAGCTCGCGGTGCTCGAGACGCCGGGGCACACGCCCGAGGGCATCTCGATCCTGGTCTTCGACCTCGCGCGCGACGCGGAGAAGCCGCACGCGGTCCTCACCGGCGACACGCTGTTCCTGGGCGACATCGGCCGGCCGGACCTGATGGCGTCGGTGGGCGTGACCGCCGACGAGCTGGCCGGGATGATGTACGACTCGCTGCGCACCAAGCTGATGAAGCTGCCGGACGAGACGCTGGTCTACCCGGCGCACGGCGCCGGTTCGTCGTGCGGCAAGAAGCTCTCGACGGAGCGCGTCGGCACGATCGGCCAACAGAAGCAGCTCAACTGGGCGTTGCAGCCGATGAACCGCGAATCGTTCGTTCGGCAGGCGACCGCGGATCTGCCGGCAGCGCCGGCCTACTTCCCCGAGGCCGCGAACCTGAACAAGCGCGAGCGGCCGGTGTTGGAGGACACGCTGGCGCGCGAGGTCGTGGGCGTGTCGCTGGACGAACTGCTCGGCGCGCAGAAGGCCGGCGCGATCGTGCTCGACGCGCGCGATCCCGACGACTACGCGCGCGGGCACCTCGCCGGCACGGTCAACATCGGCTTGTCGGGCAAGTACGCGCACTGGTGCGGCTCGCTGCTCGACCGCACGCGGCCGATCGTGCTGGTCGCGCCGCAGGGCCGCGAGCGCGAGGCCGCGCTGCGCCTGGGCCGCATCGGCTACGACCGCGTGCGCGGGTTCCTGGCGGGCGGTTTCGAAGCCGCGAAGAAGGCGCGGCCCGACCTCGTGCGCACGTTTGGGCGGCAGACCGCGGCCAAGCTCGCGGGCGAACTCGCCGCCGCGAAGCCGCCGCTCGTGCTCGACGTGCGCCAGCCGGGTGAACGCGCGACGTCCTACATCCCAGGCAGCCTGTTCGTGCCGCTCGACGAGTTGGAGAAACGCGCGGGCGAGATCCCGCGCGACCGCCGCCTCGTCGTGCAGTGCGCCGGCGGCTACCGCAGCTCGATCGCGGCGAGCCTGCTGCTCAACGCCGGCTTCACGCGCGTCGAGGACCTGATCGGCGGCATCGGCGCGTGGGAGGCCGAGAAGCACCCCGTCCGGAGTCAGGACAGCTAGCACGAGCCGGCCGATGCGGCGCATGAC
>CAZKIO010000017.1:0-74431 GCA_964552795.1 uncultured Planctomycetaceae bacterium | reverse complement strand
GCGCCGGCCCCTCCGCGGCGGACGGAACCAGCCGGTACGCCTCCGCACTGGCCGGGAACGCGAATACGGCGACCTCGGCCGGCTCCGCCAACGCCAGCGTGACGCGGAAGCCTCCGGCCGCGCCGGGCTCGGGCGCGGGCGCCGGCTGCAGCGCCGCCACCAGCGCCGGCCGGGCCGGCGTGCACGCGCCCGCGAACGCCAGCACGGCACCGGCCATCCACGAACAGGGAACGGCGGCGCGCATGGAGCAGAGCTTGCCCGCGCGCGCCGCGGACACCAAGCCCCGCTTGCGCGAAGGAGCGCCCGCGGCGAGCCTGGGGCCGCGATGCTCCCGCTGTGTCCGACCCTGCTCGCGCTGGCGCTCCAGGCGACGCCGCGCGCGCTGCCCCTGGACACGCTGCCCGCGGACTTCGGCGCCGCGCCGCCGCCGCGCCTCCTCGAGGGCGCGGTCGCGCCGGCTGATCCGGCGCGCCTCGCGCTGGGGCGCGCCCTGTTCTTCGATCCGATCCTCTCGCGCGACCGCAGCGTGTCCTGCGCCTCGTGCCACCAGCCGGCGCACGGCTTCGCCGACCCCGAGCCGCTCTCGCGCGGCGTGGAGGGCCGCGTCACGCGGCGCCACTCGCCGACGCTGCTCAACCGCGGCCTGGGCCGCGCGTTCTCGTGGACCGGCGGCGTGCCGACCCTGTACGAGCAGGTCCTGCTGCCGATCTTCGATCCGCGCGAGATGGACCTCGCCCTGGAAGAGGTCGCGCCGCGCCTCGTGGCCGACGCGCGCCTGGGTCCCGCGTTCGAGGCCGCCTTCGGCCGGCCGGCGACGCTCGAGGACGCCGGCCGCGCGCTGTCGGAGTTCGTGGGCCGCATCTGGATCGGCGACAGTCCCGTGGACCGTTTCCAGGCCGGCGACTTCGACGCCCTCGACGACGAGGAGCGCGCGGGCCTGTGGCTGTACGAGAGCAAGGCCGGCTGCTGGCGTTGCCACTCGGGGCGCAACTACACCGACGAGGACTTCCACGCGACCGGCGTCGGCGCGCGGGACGGCCGCGCGGCGGCGGGCCGCGCCGAGGACAGCCTGGAACCGCGCGACCGCGGGCGCTTCAAGACGCCGACGCTGCGCGGGCTGACGGCGACCGCGCCCTACATGCACGACGGGAGCTTCGCGACGCTGGAGGACGTGCTCGACTTCTACCAGCGCGGCGGCAACGCGATCGAGCAGCGCGACGAACGCCTCCGGCCGTTCGAGCTCGACGCGCAGGAGCGCGCGAACCTGCTGGCGTTCCTGCGCGCGCTGTCGCGCTGAGATCCTCGCCGCTACTTGGGCGGCGCGGCGGGCGGCACCGCCGGCGCGGCCGGCGGCACCAGCGGCTGGGCGGTCACGGCCGGCGCCGGCTGCGGCGTGCCCGCCTGCGGCGCGAGGTACAGCGCCGTGAACCAGTGCGTGTCGTCGCCCACGCGCAGCGACACGCGCAGGTTGCCCGGCTGCGACGCGGGCACGCCCAGTCCCAGCGCGGCGAGCGAGTTGAACACGAGGCGCACGCTCTGCGACTCCATGTCGACGTGCACCGCCTCGGCCGGCAGCGAGACCGGACGGCCGGCGAACTCCAGCGCGACGGAGGCCTGCACGCGCGCGCCCTCGGGGAAGGCGGCGTGCCGCACCAGCGTCTCGCACACCGACGTGCCGCGGTCGATCACGACCAGCGTCTGGTCGTAGAACCCCGGCGGCAGGTTCTGCGCCTCGCCGTGCCCCGGCAGCTCGAAGCGCGCCGCCGCGAACTGGCTGCCGCCCATCAGGCCGACCAGCTCGATCCACAAGGATTGCGAGAGCCGGACGGCGCGGTGCGCGGGCCCCATGCGCTCGGCCAGGCGCGCGCGGAAGCCGCGCTGGTCATTGACCTGCGCGAAGCGGAACAGTTCCCCCAGGCCCTCGCGCCCCAGCGACTCGATGCCGTAGCGCGCGCCGACCGCCGCGAGGAGCCGCGTGACGTCCTCTTCCGACGAGTCCGGCAGCTCGACGCCGGTCTCGGTGTCGACCAGCGTCGTGCGCGCGACCAGTTCGACCTGGCCCGGCTCCTCCTGCGGGACCATCAGGAGCAGCGTCACGTTGTGGTTGCGCGGCACCATCGCGTAGTCGGCGGTGGACTCGGCCATCGCGCCGATGCGCACGCGCAGCGTGTTCTGCGACATGCGCGCGACCGTCAGCAAGGCGTTGAGGTCGCGGCCCGCGACCTGCCCCTGGAACTCGTTGGCGAACAGGTCGGTGCTGAGCTTGCCGGCGAAGCTGCCGGGAAGCGCCAGGAGCGAGAGCGCGAGCCGCTGGATGTCCTGCGACGAGCGGTGCTTCAGCGACGACTCGAGGTTGTCGGTCACCAGGAGCGGCAGCACGACCGGCCCGGTGCCGCCGGTCGACCGCGCGCCGGGGCCCGTGTCGCGCAGCGAGGTCTCCGGCAGGTGCGCCAGTTCGACCGACGTCGCCGCGCCGCCCTTGCCGTACGCCTCGTTCGGCGCGAAGAACGACAGCGTCGTGTACGCGTCGTACGGCTGGTGCCGCCGGCGCGGGATCAGGCTGATCTGCAGGCGCACGAGGTAGGGCCGGAAACCCTTGGGGATGACCGCATCGCGCACCACGCGGTTCAGGATCTGGACCTCCTGGTACAGCCCGTTTGCGGTCCAGTACTCCATCATCGCGTCGGGCCCTTCGATCCCCGGAGGCACCGCGGCGAAGTTGCCGGCCTTGAGCGGCTCGGGTCCCGTCGGCTGCGACGTCGCGGTCGGGTTCTCGACCGCGGACAGCGAGGTCGACATCGACTTCTGGCGCGACTCGATCTCCTGGCGCGTGTCGCGGATCACGAGGTTGCGCGCCTCGTCCGCGGTGAGCTGGAAGCGCGGCTGCAGCGCGTCGACGTAGTGCGACCAGGGCGCCACGGCCATCACGGTCACGTGCACGGATCCCGCGTCGCGCTGGTCGGTCGCGCGCGTCGCCGCGTGGAACGGATCCGACTTGCAGCCGAACAGCGCGAACGAAGCGGCGGCCAGTGCGGCCGGGGGAGCGAGAGAGGAGAGTCTCATGCGATCACACCGAGATCCAAGGAGATCGGAAACGAACGGGGTTCACCGCAGCGCCAGGACGGAGAGGCGCGCGGTGGCGCTGAGCTTGTCGCGCAGGAACGAGAGGTGGGCCTGGGACAACCAAGGGGTCGCGACCAGATCCTGCAGGATCCAGCCTGCCTCCCCGCGCGTCCAGCGGCGTTCGGACAGCCCGTCGCCGTCGCCGTCCAGGAGCGCCAGATCGAAGCCCCCGCGGTCGCGCCGGTCGTACAGCGCGAGGCGCGCGCCCCCCTCCAGGAACAGGAAGGCCGCCTCGGGCTCGAAGACCTGCGGATCGCCGGCACCGCGGCCCCCGTCGAAGTCGATCAGCACGGCGCGCGGCGCGCCCTCGTCGCCCACCAGCAGCACGTCGCCGTTGGCGCGCGGCGCTGCGCTCGTGGCCAGCGTCCAGCACGGCCCCGGATCGAAGGCCATGGGCAGGTCGCTCAGCGCGGGGAGCGCCTTCGCGAGGTGCTGCACGGGACCCGCGCCCCAGCCCGGCGCCGCGAGCGGCGGCCACGCGGTCGTCACCGGCACCTGGTAGACGCTGCCCGCGGGCGGCGCGCCCGCGCCGGGGGCGATCCCGCGCGTCGCGGTGCCGCGCAAGAGGTCCTGGAACACGCGCGCGGCGGCGTCCTTCTCCAGCGCGCCGCGCGTCAGCGGCACCTGGTCCTGCGCCAGCTCGGACAGGTTGACCTCGGGGTCGCTCGGTCCGCGCGGGACCGCCAGCACCCACAGGCTTTCCAGGCCCAGCGCGTCGTCGGTCACGCCGATCCAGCCGGTGAGCTCGAAGTCCTTGTTGGCCTCGCGTTCCAGGCGCGCCGGACGCCCGGGCGCGGGGAACAGGCACTGCACGCCGTAGTTCGCGTCCAGGTACAGCACGGTGACGTCGTAGATCGCGTCGGCCTGCTTGCGCAGGCGCACGCGCACCTCGTCGCCGGGGCGCAGCACGTCGCCCGGCGCGAGATCGGCCGGCGCGGCGCGCGGGCCGCTGCGCCGTTCCACGCGCACGTCGAGCGCCGCGTCGGAGGCCGCGAAGAGGCCGCACAGACGGCGCAGGTTGTGCACCTTCAGCAGGCGGTCGAGCGTGCGCCGCAGCTCGACCGGGCGCACGTCGAGGCGGTCGGCGACACCCACGTGGCCCGCGGCGCGCAGGTGCACGACGTCGCCGTCCACGACGACGCGCCAGTCGGCGCGCGCCGGATCGACGAGCGGGAAGCGCGCGGCCTCGCGCTGCAGGTCCGCGCGCACGTTCTCGGGCAGCGCGTCCAGACCCAGCGGCCGCTCGTCGGGGGCGACGACGGCGATCGACAGGCGGAACTCGGACAGGCTGCGCTCGACGATGCGCGCGCGGCAGGTCACGGCCTCGTCGGGCAGCGCGCCCGAGCGCAGCGCGCACTCGGCGTCGTACAGGCCCGCGCGCACGATCTCGACGCGCGCCACCGGTTCGCCGTCGGGATCGTCCGGCGGCGCGACGTCGAGCACGACGCCCGGTTCGAGGCCGTTGAGCAGGCCCTGCGCGAGGCGCGGCGGTCCGTTGCCGACGGAGAGGAGCAGCGGCGGTGCGGGCGCGCGCTCCCCGCTGCCGATCATGCGCCCGAGGTCGCCCTCGGCGAGCGGCACGGTCAGGTGGCACGGGAACGCCTGGTAGGCGGCGATCACGCGCTGCGCGAGCTCGGAGTACGTCGCCGCGCCGCCCACGCGCCGCATCTCGCGTGCGAGCAGGTAGGTGAACAGCCCCTGCGGCCGCGCGTCGGTCGCGTCGCGCGGCAGCTCCATCTCGGGCGCGCTACCGAAGCTCTGCGCGCCGTAGAACGCGACGACGCCGTCGGTCGGCGCGCGGTGCGCTGCGGTCGCGGGCGCGGGCGCGGCCGGCGCGACGACGGGCGCGGCGCCGCGCACGCCGAGCATCTCGGACGGCAGGCCGCGCACGACCCAGTCGCCGCCGCGCAAGAGCGTCCCCGAGTGGCAGGCGTCGACGACCAGCCACACGTCGGCGTCCTTCGCGCGGATGCGCGCGACCCACTCGGCGATCTCGTCGTCGGTCAGCGCGTTGGGGACCTTGGTGCCGTCCGGCGCGGGGCGCACGTCGGCCGGCAGGAAGATCTCGTCCAGGCCGTCGGTCTCGTCGTCGAGGCTGGCGCCCGAGCTGGGCTGCTGCGAGCCGTGGCCGGCGAGGTAGATCACGACCCAATCGCCCTTCTTCGCCTCGCTGCCCAGGCGCTGCAGCGCGCGCACGATGTTGGCCTTGGTCGGCCGCGCAGCCTCGTCGGCGGGCCAGCCGGCGAGCCGCGTCATCGACGACGCGGGCACGCCGTGGACCTCGGTCAGCGTGCGCGCGAACAGTTCGACGTCGTTGACCGGGCCGCGCAGCTCGATGGTGTTGGAGCCCGGGACGTGCCCCGCCGCCTTGAGGTACGGGTACTCGGTGCAGCCGACCAACAGCACGCGGCTCGCGCGCTTGGGCGACTCGGCCGGCGCCTGTGCCTGGAGCACGGGCGCGCAGGCCACGAGCAGGGCCGGCACGGACCACCGGGGAAGGGACGGGCGGGTTTGGGCGGGCATGGGCGGCACCACGGCGCGGGAACGGGCCGGACCGAGGATACGCCACGGGAGATCCGGGCGCCCGCGCATCGAACGCCGGATCCCGCCGCCTCAATCCGCGGCGCGCAGCGCGCGCAGGATCGCCGCCGCCAGGTCCGGGCCGATGCCGGGCACCGCCGCCAGTTCCTCGACGCTGGCCGCGCGCACGCCCTGCACGCTGCCGAACACCCGCAGCAACGCCTTGCGCCGCGCCGGGCCGACGCCCGGGATCGCATCGAGGCGCGAGGCGATGCGCCCGCGCTCCTTGCGGTGGAAGGTGATCGCGAAGCGGTGCGCCTCGTCGCGGATGCGCTCCAGGAGATGGCGCGCCGACGAATGCCGGGGCAGCGGGATCGGCTCGGTCCGGCCGGGCACGAACACGCGCTCGTCACGCGCGGCGCGGACCCGGCGCGCGGTGCCGACCTCGTCCGCCGTTCCGGCCGGCGTCGCCCGTCCGGCGCGCGCCTTCGCCAGGCCCACGACGGCGACGTCCCACGCGCCGGCCTCGTCGCGCGCCTCGAGCGCCATCGCGAGCTGCGCCGCGCCGCCGTCGATCACGACCAGCGCCGGCTCCTCGCCCTCCTCCACCGACCGGCGCAGGCTGCGCAGCACGACCTCGCGCATCGAGGCGAAGTCGTCCTGCCCCGCGACGCCGCGCACGCGGAATCGGCGATAGCCGGCGCGGTCGGCGTGCCCGCGGCGGAAGCGCACGCGGCTGGCGACGACGTGCGTGCCCTGCAGGTTCGACACGTCGAAGCAGTCGATCACCTCGGGCGGGCCGTCGAGTTCGAGCAGCGCCGCGAGCTCCTCCAGCGCGGCTTCCTCGTCCGCGCGCTCGCCCTGGACGCGCGCCAGCTCGGCGCGCGCGTTCTCGCCCGCCAGCACGAGCATGCGCAGGCGCTCGCCGCTCTGCGGCGCGACCAGCTCGACGACGCCGCCCAGCGCCTGCGCGAGCAGCTCCGGCTCGGCCGGCGGGCACGGCAGCACGATCTCTGCCGGCACCTCGCGCCGCGACGCGGCGTACAGCGCCGTCAGCACGACGTGCAGCAGCTCCTCGTCGGGCAACTGCGAACGGAACGTGTGCGCACGGCTCTCGGCGAGACGACCGTCGCGGAACGACAGGCGGTGCACCACCGCGTTCCCGCCCGCGCGCGCCAGGCCCAGGACGTCGCGCGCCACCTGGTCGCGCGGCTGCACGCCCTGGCGCTCCGTCGTGCGGCGCAGCGCGGCCAGGCGATCGCGCCACACGGCAGCGCGCTCGTACTCGTGCGCCTGGGCGGCGGCGCGCATGCGGCCTTCCAGGTCGTCGACCAGCTCGCGCACGTCGCCCGACAGGATCCGCGCGGCCTTCTCGACGAGCGCCGCGTACTCCCCCTCCGAGACCAGGCCCACGCACGGCGCGCTGCACAGGCCCATCTGGTGCTTCAGGCACGGCCGCGAGCGGTGGTTCATCACCGAATCAGGGCAGTCCCGAAGCGGCACGATGCGGTGCAGGTCCGACAGCGTGCGCCGCAGCGCGCCGCTGGAGTCGTACGGACCGAACAGGCGCGCGCGTCCGCCCTCGCGCCCCTGGTCCGGGTTCTTCGCGCGCACCGACTTGATGCGCGGGAAGCGCTCGGCGAGGTCGATGCGCAGCATGCGGAAGGACTTGTCGTCCTTGAGGCGCACGTTGTGCGGCGGCTGGTGCGTCTTGATCAGCGCGTCCTCCAGCAGGAAGGCCTCCTTCTCCGTGCGCGTGACGATCGTCTCGACGCGCTCGGCGGCCTCCTCCAGGAAGGGAATCTGCAGGCGCCCGTCGCCGCCCGGCCGGCGGTAGCTCTTCAGGCGCGCCTTCAGGTCCGCGGCCTTGCCGACGTACAAGACCTCTCCGGCGGCGTCGCGGAACAGGTACACGCCCGGGAGTTCGGGGACGTCGTCGATCGACCAGCGGGGTTCGCTCATGCGCGGCGCGATTGTGGGCCCGGGAGGTGCGCGCCGCGACCCTCATCGGACACGGCGGCGGCGGATCCATGTTGCATCCCGGTCCGCGGGTGTATCTTGGCACGCACGCCCGCGCCGTCCGCGGCGCCGGCTTCCCGTCCCCTACGAGGACCGCTGGCATGAAGAAGACGATCGCTCTGCTCGCGCTCGCGCTGACCGGGCTCTTCGCCCTGGGGCTGCGCGCGCCCGCCGTCGATGGACCCGCGCCCGGGGATCCGGCGCCGGCGATCGACGCCAAGACGTGGTTCAACCACATCGGCCGGCCGCTGACGCTCGACAACCTGGGCGGCAACGCGGTCCTGGTGGAGTTCTGGGCCACCTGGTGAGGCCCCTGCCGTGGGGCGTGGCCTCACCTCCAGGACCTGGCGGAAGAATTCGGTGACAAGGGACTCGTCGTCGTCGCGCTCTCCGACGAGACCGACGACAAGGTCTCGGCCTACATCGACCAGATGGGGCTGACGCTGCCGATCGCGGCCGGCTCGAATGCCAAGACCGGCTACGGCGTGCGCGGCATCCCCAGCGCGGCGCTGATCGGGCCCGACGGCAAGATCGTGTGGACGGGACACCCCGGCGGCCTGTCGAAGGGCGTCGTGAAGGACGCCTTGAAGGGCGCGAAGAAGCGCGCTTCGGGTTTCCTCGCGATCCCGGCGCCGAACGAAGTGAGCTCGCGCCTCGCGTCGGCCGCGAAGTCGATGGAGGCTGGCGATCTCGCCAAGGCCCGTGCCGCAGCGCACACGGTCGCCGAGGACGCGAACGCGTCCGAGAACGAGCGCGAGGAGGCCAAGGGGCTCGTGGCCGCGATCGACGAGCACGTCGCGCTGCTCAACGAGCAGGCGGAAGGCTTCGTGAAGTCGCTCGACCTGGTGCGCGCGCTGCTGGTCTACGAGACGCTGGCCAAGGAGTTCTCGGGCGGCGAGATCGGCGACACGGCCAAGAAGCGCGTCGACGAAATCAAGAAGGACGAGAAGCTCTCGAAGGAGCTTGACGCCGCCGAGGCGTTCGACAAGGTCAAGGCCCAGACGGCGCGGCTCTCGACGAGCAAGGGACGCGCCAAGTGGGAGGACTTCGCGGAGAAGTTCAAGGGCACCCGGGCCGGCGAGCGCGCCGCCGCGATCCTGCGTGCCGGCAAGAAGTAGGCGACCCGGGCGGGTTCCGCCCGCGAGGCCACCCGGACCACGCGCGTCGGCCCGAACGGCCGGCGCGCGTGCTCACTTCAGCGCGACGTCCTCGAGCCGCTTCAGCCGGTCGCGCAGCCGCGCCGCGTCCTCGAAGCGCAGCTCCTCGGCCGCCTGCAGCATGTCGGCGCGGGTCTTCTCGATCTCGCCGCGGAGCTTCCCCGGCGCCCAGCTCCAGGCCTCGTCGAGTTCGTCGGCGGCCGGGCCCTTGCCGCGACCGCGCTTGGGCCCCGGCGCCGCCTCCCCCGCCGGCGCCACCTCGACGTAGTCCATCTCGTACAAGGCCTCGAGGCTCTCGCGCACGGGCTTCAGGATCGTGCGCGGCTCGATGCCGTGCTCCTGGTTGTAGGCCTCCTGCCGCGCGCGCCGCCGCTCGACCTCGTCGATCGCCGAGCGCATCGAGTCCGTCACGTGGTCGGCGTAGAACAGGACGCGACCCTCGACGTTGCGCGCGGCGCGGCCGCAGGTCTGGATCAGCGACGTGCGCGAGCGCAGGAAGCCCTCCTTGTCGGCGTCCAGGATGCCGACCAGCGCGACCTCGGGCAGGTCCAGGCCCTCGCGCAGCAGGTTGATGCCGACGAGCACGTCGAATTCGCCCAGGCGCAGGTCGCGCAGGATCGCCGTGCGCTCGATCGCGTCGATTTCCGAATGCAAATAGCGCACGCGCACGCCCAGCTCCGACCAGTAGGTCGTCAACTCCTCCGACATGCGCTTCGTCAGCGTCGTGACCAGAACGCGCCAACCGGCCGCGACCGTCTTGCGCACCTCGTGCAGGAGGTCGTCGACCTGCGTGCGCGCCGGGCGCACCTCGATGCGCGGATCGAGCAGACCCGTGGGCCGCACGACCTGCTCGGCCACGTGCGCGCCGCTGTGCCGGAGTTCGTAGGGTCCCGGCGTCGCCGAGACGTACACGCACTGGCGCACGAGCTTCTCCCACTCCTCGAAGCGCAGCGGGCGGTTGTCGAGCGCGCTCGGCAGGCGGAAGCCGTGCTCCACCAGCGTCTCCTTGCGCGAGCGGTCGCCCTTGAACATGGAGCCGACCTGCGGGACCGAGACGTGGCTTTCGTCGACGAACACCAGCCAGTCCTCGGAGAAGTAGTTGAGCAGCGTGAACGGCGCCTCGCCCGGCGCGCGGCCGTCCATGTGGCGCGAGTAGTTTTCGATGCCGTTGCACACGCCGGTCGTCTTCAGGAGCTCCAGGTCGTAGCGCGTGCGCTGCTCCAGCCGCTGCGCCTCGAGCAGCTTCTTCCTGGCCGTCAGCTCGGGCAGGCGCTCGGCCAGCTCGGCCGTGATGCCCTCGATGGCCTTGTGCAGCCGGTCGGCCGGCGCGACGTAGTGGTTGGCGGGGTACAGGGTCAGGATCTCGCGCTCTCCCAGCACCTCGCCGCGCAGCGGATCGACCTCGACCAGGTTCTCGATCTCGTCGCCGAACAGCTCGATGCGCACGACGCGGTCTTCCTCGTAGGCCGGGAACACCTCGACCACGTCGCCGCGAGCGCGAAACGTGCCGCGCCGGAAGTCGGTGTTGTTGCGCGCGTACTGCATCCGCGTGAGGGTGCGCAGGAGGTCCTCGCGCTCGATCGTCCGGCCGCGCGCGAGCGGCAGCGCCATCTCGGCGTAGTTGCTCGGGCTGCCCAGGCCGTAGATGCAGGACACGGAGGCCACGATCAGCACGTCGCGCCGTTCCAGCAGGCTGCGCGTCGCGCTGTTGCGCAGGCGCTCGATGTTCTCGTTGCGGCTGGCGTCCTTCTCGATGAACGTGTCGCTGGAGGGGATGTAGGCCTCGGGCTGGTAGTAGTCGTAGTAGCTGACGAAGTACTCGACCGCGTTGTGCGGGAACAGCTCCTTGAACTCGGCGAAGAGCTGCGCGGCCAGCGTCTTGTTCGGCGAGAGGATCAGCGTCGGCCGGTTCACGCGCTCGACGACGGCCGCCATCGTGAACGTCTTGCCCGAGCCGGTGATGCCCAGCAGCGTCTGATGCCGCGCGCCGGCCAGGATGCCGCGCGACAAGGCCTCGATGGCCTGCGGCTGGTCCCCGGTCGGGCTGTACGGGCAGACGAGCTGGAAACGCCCCGCCGCCTGCGCCGCCGCGCTCACGATCCCCCCCGCGCCGGCGGCCAGTCGCCCGGCCGGGCGGGCGCACGCACCTTCGATCCCTGCACCGCTCCCGCGCCGCCGCGCCGCGGATCGCTGACGACGACCGGCTCGCTGCCGATCCCCGTGAGGCCGATCGCTTGCACGCTGCCGAAGCGGGCGCTCGTCCGCTCGACGGCGTGTCCGAAACGCTCCTCCAGGACCCGGATCAGGCGCTCGTCGAAGCCCGGCTCGAAGCGGGTCGCGACCGGCTTCCACTGCTGGTGCAGGCGCGGCGCCGCGACCGCGCGCTCCAGCGGCTCCTCCAGCACGATCGCGCGCAGCAGCACCTGCGCGACCGCGGTGATGATGCGCGGTCCGCCCGGGCTGCCGAGCACCAGCGTGTTGGCGTGCCCGCCGTCGCGCACCACCGTCGGCGTCATCGACGACAGCGGCCGCTTGCCGGGCGCCAGCGCGTTGGCCTCGCCGCCGACGAGCCCGTAGGCGTTGGGCGCGCCCGCCAGGATGGCGAAGTCGTCCATCTCGTCGTTGAGCAGGAAGCCCGCGCCGCGCACCAGGATGCCGCTGCCGAACGTCGTGTTGAGCGTGGTCGTCAGGCTGACCGCGTTGCCGTCCTCGTCGAGGACCGAGAGGTGCGTCGTCTGGCCCCCCTCGCGCGCTTCCAGCTCCGTCGCCGCGACGTCCGGTCGCGCGCGCTCGCCGATCGCGATGCGCCGGCGCGCGATCGTCGTCGGCGAGAGCAGCGCCTCGACGGGCACCGTGACGAAGCCCGGATCGCCCATGTAGCGCGCGCGGTCGGCGAACGCGCCGCGCAGCGCCTCGATCCACCAGTGCGCCATGCGCTCCGAGAGGCCCGGATCCTCGCCGCCGGCGACGCGCTCGGCGTCGAACTGCGCCGCGGACCGCGCGCGGTCGCGCTCCAGGTCGAGCGGCAGGCCTTCGAGCACGCCCAGCGCCTGCAGCAGCACGACACCGCCCGAGCTGGGCGGCGGCATGGTCAGGATCTCGCGGCCGCGGAACCAGCCGACGATCGGGATGCGCCACTGGACCTCGTAGGCGGCGAGGTCGGCGCGCGTGATCCAGCCGCGGCCGGTGCCGTCGCCGACCTCCCCGCCCAGCTCGGGGCGCGGCACGCGCGTGTCGGCGACCTCCGCCACGATCGCGTCGGCGATCGAGCCCTCGTAGAAGGCCTGCGGTCCCTCGCGGCCCAGGCGGTCGAGCGTGCGCGCGAGATCGGTCTGCACCAGCCGCTCGCCCTCGCGCAGCGGCCGCCCGTCGGGGAAGAACACCGCCTGCGCGGCGGCGTTCATCTCCGCGCGCACGTCGGGCTCGGCGAGGTCGCGCGCGAGCCACGCGTCGACACGGAACCCGTCGCGCGCCAGCGCGATCGCGGGCGCGGCGAGTTGCGCCAGGGTGAATCTGCCCGAGCCGAAGCGCGCGCGCAGCGCCGCCAGGCCCGCGGGACTGCCGGGCACGGCGACCGACAGCGGTCCGGCGGTCGAACGCTCGGGAACGAACGCGCCGTCGGCCGCGAGGTACGGCTCGGCGCGCGCCGCGGCCGGCGCCGTCTCGCGGAAGTCCAGCGCCTGCGCACCGCCGCGGTGCGGGACCCACAGCGCGAAGCCGCCGCCGCCCAGGTTGCCCGCCTGCGGATACACGACGGAGAGCGCGAGCGCGGTCGCCACCGCGGCGTCCGCGGCGTTGCCCCCGCGCCTCAGGACGTCGAGGCCGACCTCGGTCGCCAGCGGATGCTCGCTGACCACGGCGCCGCGCGCGGGCGTGGCCCAGGTCGCCTCCCGTCCCAGGTCCGAGCCGGCGCGGCACGCGCCGAAGGCCAGGAACGCCGCCAGCGCGCCCGCCGGCGCCGCGGCCAGCGCGATGCGGCGCCGGATCACCGCCCGACCTGGTCCCGGATCTCCTCGACCTTGACGCCGCGCGACTTCAGGTAGTTCACGGCGGCCGCGATCTGCGCGTCCTCGCCCTCGATCTCGACGGCGACGAGGGCCATGGTGTCCGTGATGCTCGCGGCGCGGATGTTGGGCACGACGCCGAACTTCTCCCCCAGCGTGTGGCTGACGATCGGTTCGGAGATCAGCTCCTGGGGGAACGTGCAGAAGATTTTCTTGATGGACATGGTTCAGGCGGCGTGACCCGCGTCCTCACCGGCCGCGCGCCGGCGCGTGGCCTGCGCCAGCCGATCGGCGACCAAGACGAGCGCGCATCCCACCACAAAGGCGAGCGGCCCCGCAAGCTCGGGCCGGTAAGGTCCGCGCACGCGCGGATCGAGGTCCACCGCGCCGGCGGCGTCGTAGATCGCCGGGTGGCGCAGCCAGTCCACGCCCGCGCATTCCGCCAGCAGGGTCGCCGGGGAGAGATCGAGCAGGATCCCCGCGACGGGCGCAGGCCACGGAGCGCGCAGGTAGAGCGCGCCGAGCGGCGCGATCACGAGCAGCGCGGCGAGCGCGAGGAGCGCCGACGCGGCGGTCCAGCGCGCCCGCACGGGCGCCGTGCGGCCCGCGGCGTAGCCCGCGGCGAACAGCCCGCCCAGCGCCAGCGCGGCGTACGCGGGCGAGCCCAGGTCGCGCGGCGCGAGCGCGTCGTTCCACACGAGCAGCACGGTCCACGTCGCCGGCACCGCCAGCGCGTGCGGCCACGGCGCGAGGCGCAGCCCCCCGGCCAGCGCGCCCGCCGCGGGCGCCACGAGCGCCAGCCACACGAGGAGCGCGCAGGGATCGGCGACACCGCGCGAGCCCGTCAGCATGCCGGGCAGCGCGATCGCCGCGATCGAGAGCGCGAGTGCGAGCGCGCGGCCGGCGCCCTCGCCGCCGCGCGTCACGGACAGAAGCGGACGCGCCGCGCGTTGCTCAGGTTGAAGCCCGCGCCGCCACCCGCCGGGTTGCGGTACCAGAGCTGGAAGCGCCACGTCGACCCGGCCGTGATCTGCGTGTTGGGCGCGACGGTGAAGTTCAGCGGGTACGTGATCGCGCCCAGGAGATCCATCTGCTGGATCGGGAGCCGCGTCACGGGGTTGCCGATGCAGCGCCAGCCGTTGCCGAACGGCGTCTGCACCTCGCTCTGGCCGTAGTAGAAGATGCCGAAGGTGTTCGGCGGACAGCCGCTGGCCTGCAGCGCGAAGCCGTTGGCGGCGATGCTGAGCGGGCCCGCGCTGTCGATCAGCGCGCCCGGGCCGACGGAGTTCGGCGCGGTCAGGCAGTAGTTGACCGCGAAGCACTCGCACTCGTCGGGGATCAGGTTCCCGTTGCCGTCGAGCGAGGTCCCGGTCGAGATGTCCGTCGTGTCCGCGATGCCGTTGCCGTTGCAGTCCACGACCGGCAGGCGCACGTCGATGAACACCGGCCGGTGGTCGGACGCTACGTTCGTGACCGAGGACGCGCCGCCTGCGAACCCGGTGAACTCCGGCGGCTGCGCGCCGGCGGGGTTCGACCCCGAGATGAAGACGGTCGAGAGGCGCAGCGTGGCGATGCTGTCCTGCCAGGCCAGGTAGTCGAGCTTGCTCCCGCCGTTGTGCGTGCTGCGGCTGCCCGAGAAGAAGTGCACGGCCGCGTCGAAGATCATGTCGGTGAGATCGCGGTCGGTGCCGTCCACCGCGCCGCCCTCGACCTGCGCGCTCGCCAGCCAGCTCACCGGGCCGCGCGTGCTGCCGTTCCCGGTCTCGTCCTCGTTCCAGTCGCCGCCCAGGATGATCGGCGTGTTGTCCGGGATGCGCACCGTCGCGGGCGGCGAATCCGAAATGCGGTTGTTCGGATCCGGCGTCGCGCCGCCGTTGGCGTTGTACCAGTACTGCACGACGTACGACACGTTCTTGGCCGCGTCGACGCGCTGATCGTGGTCGCTGCCGGCGCTCCCGGCCTTGAGGTGCGCGTTCCCCACGACGACGTCGCCCAGGTAGGTCGCCGCCGGCAGGTCGATCTCGGCGAAGCCGAAGCCGCGCAGCCCGCCGTCGCCGCCGGGCGCCCAGGCGGAGTTGTTGGCGACCGTGGGGATGTCCGAGTAGGTGCTCTTCGTGTCGCCGTTGAGGTCCGAGAACGGGAAGCGCGACAGCAGCACGTTGCGGTTGAACCCGTCGGTCTCGCTCGACACGAACACGTAGGGCAGGTCGTAGGACGGCGCGTACTTCTGCACCCAGCTACCGACGGCCACGTTGCCGTTGTAGACGTCCGTCCCGCCGTGCAGGAACAGGTTCATGACGTTGGTCAGCGTGGCGACCGAGTCCGAGCCCGATCCCGTGCCGTTGCCGCTGTTGTCGGCGCACTCCTGCAGCAGCAGCACGTCGGGTCGCAGCGCCGCGACCAGGCGCGCGATCGCGCACCAGTTGTTGTTCCCCTCGCTCTTGACGTTGGAGGAGCACAAGGCGTCCTGCACGTTCCAGGTCATGACGCGCAGGTCGGCCGGATCGACCTTGCCCCACTGCGCGGTCGGCGGGTTCCACTGGGCGCTCGCGGCGCCGGAGAGTAGGGTCAGGGCGACGGCCGCGCGCGCGGCGCTCGATCGGTTCTGCATGGTGGGACCTGGAGGCGAGCCCTGGCGCCGGCCGGGAAGGCCGCGGACCTGCAGTCTACCCTGGCGCGCGCCCCGCTGGCCGCTCACTCCACGCGCAGGATCCGCGTCTGGTTGTTGTGGAACTCGTTGACGATCACGAACGTCGCGCCGCCCCAGCCCTGGACCGTGGCCAGGGTCCGCGTGGAGACGCCGCTCAAGGCGTGGCTGCCCAGGGTCTGCAGGCCGCCCCCGAGGGCCGGCCCGAGGACGGCCATCCGCGGCGGCTCGACGCCCGTGACGTAGATCCGCCGGTCCGAGAGGACCATGTCGGTCACGTCGCCGCCCGTGGGGTGCGCGCCGAGCGGCGTGAGCTGCCCGCCCAGCGTGAGGAACCCGTGCACGTCGCCCGCCGGATAGGTCGCGCCCAGCGCGAGGTTGCCGCGCCGGCCGAAGGCCACGCTCGTCACGTGGGCTCCGAGGTTCTCGACGTCGCGCGGATGGATGGCCCCGTTCGCGTCCATCTCGAAGTACTGCATGTCCAGCGAGTTGGTGTGGGCGACGATCACCTTGGAGGTCGACGGCGAGCGACGGTGGATGGCGACCCCCACGGGCCGGTCGCCGACGGAATGACCCCCGACGCTGACGAACACGCCGGTGATCTGATTCAGGCGCAGGACCCGGACGTCGTCCGAGTCCTTGTTGGCCACGAGCACGAATCCGTCCTCCTGCGTCGCGATCGCGACGGGACCCACGCCGCCCGAGGAGACCGCCGGTCCGACCTGCGTGAGCTGGCCGAGGAACGGGTTCAACTGGAAGCACCGGACCTCGTTCGAGAGCACGCTCGTGACGAGGACGAAGGACGTGTTCGCGGGCCCCAGCGCGATCGCCGACGGACCGCCCGGCACCGGCACCGAGGTCATGAAGGTGGGCGCGCCGGTCAGCGCATCGAGCCGGTACGCGCGCACCTGGTTGCCCGTGGCGTCGCCGATCAGGACGAACGGCAGGAAACCCAGCGCGCTCCCTGTCGCCAGCGCGACCGGACCGGACCCGGGGAGCGGCGGCCCCACGTCCGTGATGGTGACCTGTGGAGCGGCGGCCGCACCCAGTTGCAATCCGATGAGACACCCGACGACACCCAGCGGTCCGACGATCCTCATGGCACTCCCTCCCGATCCGAAGCTACTTCGGTGCCTCGGGTGCGCAAGGGGGCCACGGGGCCAGTCGCGCCGCCGCGCGGGCGGACCGGGGCTCAACCGAACTGGATGCCCTGCGCCAGCGGCAGCTCGCGCGACCAGTTCACGGTGTTGGTCTGGCGGCGCATGTAGGCCTTCCAGGCGTCGGAGCCCGACTCGCGGCCGCCGCCGGTCTCCTTCTCGCCGCCGAACGCGCCGCCGATCTCGGCGCCGCTGGTGCCGATGTTGACGTTGGCGATGCCGCAGTCCGAGCCCACGGCCGACAGGAAACGCTCGGCGTGGCGCATGTTGAGCGTGAAGATCGACGAGGACAGTCCCTGCGGCACGGCGTTGTGCTGCGCGATCGCGTCGTCGATGTCCTTGCAGCGCAGGACGTACAGGATCGGCGCGAAGGTCTCGGCCTGGACGCTGGGCGAGTCGTTCTCGGCCAGCACGATCGCGGGCTTCACGAAGTGCCCGCCCTTCAGCTTGCCCGGCAGCGACAGGACCTGTCCGCCGAAGATCAGCTTGCCGCCCTCGGCCTTCACGTTGCGCAGCGCGGTCTGCATGGCCTCGACCGCCGCCTCGTCGATCAGCGGCCCGCACAGCGTGTCCTTCTTCAAGGGATCGCCGATCTTGATGCCCGCGTAGGCGTGCACCATGCGGCGCTCGACGCCGGCCGCGAGCTTGTTCTGCACGATCAGGCGCCGCGTGCTGGTGCAGCGCTGGCCGGCGGTGCCGACCGCGCCGAACACGATGGCCGGCAGCGCGAGATCGAGGTCGGCGTCCTCCATCAGCACGATCGCGTTGTTGCCGCCGCACTCCAGGATCGTGCGGCCGAAGCGCGCGCCCACGCGCGACGCGGCGATGCGACCGACGCGCGAGCTGCCCGTGAACGACACCAGCGGCAGGCGCGGGTCGTCGAACAGGCGCCCGCCGACCTCCTCGTTGCTGCCGACGACCAGCGACACCAGCGCCCCGAAGCCGTCGGGTTCCAGCACCTCGCGGCACACGTTGGTCATCGCGATCGCCGTCAGCGGCGCCTTGGGCGACGGCTTCCACACGCAGGCGTTGCCGCACACCAGGGCCAGCATCGAGTTCCAGGCCCACACGGCGGACGGGAAGTTGAAGGCCGAGACGATCCCGACCGTGCCGAGCGGGTGCCACTGCTCGCGCATGGCGTGCAGCGGGCGCTCGCTGTGCATCGAGAGGCCGTAGAGCTGGCGCGAGAGGCCCTGCGCGAAGTCGGCGATGTCGATCGCCTCCTGCACTTCGCCGAGCCCCTCCTGGAGGATCTTGCCGACCTCCATCGTCACGAGCCGGCCCAGTTCCTCCTTGTGCGCGCGCAGCGCGTCGGCGATGCGGCGCACGTACTCGCCGCGCTTGGGCGCGGGCACCAGGCGCCAGCGCAGGAACGCCTCCTGCGCGGCGCCGACGGTGGCGTCCCAGTCCGCCGCCGTCGCCATGCGCACGCGGCCCAGCACCTCGCCGGTCGCCGGGTTCTCGCTCTCCAGGATCGGGCCGCTGGTCTTGCGCCAGCGTCCGTCGTACGCGCCGGAGTGGATGGGCTGGATGCCGAGGGACTTCAGGTTCGCCATGGGCAGAGAGGATAGCGGCCCGCGGCGCCGCGTCGACGCGCGAACCGCGCGCGGACCTAGCGGACGGCGGGCGTGCGGTCCGCCGGGCCGAACAGCGCCTCCCTCGCGCGTTCGTGCGCGAACATCTTCTCGTGGTCGTGTTCGACGCCCTCGGCCTCGACCTTGCGCCAGGCGAAGGTCCAGCCGCGTTCCTTGGCGAGGGCCTCGGCCGCCGCGAACGCGGCGCGGTTGCGCTGCAGGCGTCCGGGGCCCTGCGCCATGGCGGCCTCCGTCGTGTCGAGCCACTCGTCCTCGTGGTCGTCGGCCGTGCCCAGGTACAGCGTCAGCGGCGCCGCGAGGTAACGGCGCAGCGTCGCGTCGTCGGAGAGGCTCTCGGGCAGGCCGCCGAACCCGTAGCCGAATCGCGCGTCGCGCGTCGGAAAGAGGCACGAGCCCGCGTTGGCCGCGACGATGCGCTCGGCGCCGGTGTCCTGGAACGCGGCCATCCGCATGCAGAATTGCCCGCCCGCGGAGTGGCCGATGATCCAGTACGGCATCGTGGGCCGCGCCTCGCGTGCGCGGATCGCGGCGGCGATCTTCGGCAGGTACGCGTACGTCCACTCGGCGGGCCCGGCCGCGCTCCCGTCCTCCTTGAGGATGCCGCCGCGCTGGTAGGCCCGCGACGGGAACCGCTCCGCGTCGAAGCGCGGCGCGACGACCAGCATCCCCAGCCGCTCGCCCAGCGGCGCGGCGTGGTCGCGGTACTCGTCGGCATTGCGGTTCACGCCGTGCATCACGACGAGGAACTTGTCGCTCCGGTAGCTCGCGGGCTTGTGCACGAACACCTCGATGCGCGTTCCGTCGAGATCGAGCTCGAGCCTGGACGCTCCGGCCGGCAGCGGATCGGCGGAGAACGCGAGCAGCGGTGCGAGGAGGGCGGGGAACATGGGGCCCAGGCTACCCCACGAGCGCCGGTCAGCGCGCGGCGGTCTGGACGGGCTGGTCCTGGCCGGCGTTCTCGTGCGGCAGCGGGAGGTCGGGACAGGGCCGGCCCAGGAATGCCGCGAGTTCGGGCCAGCCCTGGCCCTCCTCCCAGCAGATCTCCAAGAGGCTCCCCGGCCGCGACGCGAAGTGCGCGCGCACCGCGGCGTTGTGCGCCTCGTACACGCGCACGTGGTCGGCCTCGTGCCCGCGCGGCATCGCGTGGCCGTAGATCGCGCGCCGGAACTCGGTCGGCCCGGTGCGGTCCGCATGGCGGCACAGGCTGTCGAACCACACCGCGGCGCTGCTGCGGCGCGTGAGGACGAACTTCGATCCGGGAAAGCGCGCGTCGATCTCGCGGAAGACCAGCGGCCAGGGCCAGTCCTCGCACGAATCGTGGCGCTCGAGGATGTCGAGCAACTCGCCGACCGCGCCCGCGCGCCACAGCTCGAACGCCGCGTGGCTCCACGACACGTTCGACAGGCCCCAGAAGCGCAGGCACGCGCCCAGCGTCTTGGTGCCCGTCTTGTTCATGCCCGCCCCGACGACCTTCATGCACGCCCTCCTTCCCGAGACTACGCGCACGCGGCCGGCATTCCCAGCGCGGTGCCCGCTCGAGCCCCGGAGCCGAGCGAGCACGCGGCCGCGCCGCCTCAGGGGGACGACTGCGAGCCGAACGCGGCGCGATAGTCCTCCAGCGCGGCCGCGACCACCGCTTCGGCGTGTACGCGGCCGTAGGGCTCGCCGACATCGACCGGGTTGTCGCGACCCGAGAGCGCCTTGTAGCTGCGCAGGTAGTGCACGAGACGCCGCACGAGCACCTGCGGCACGTCGGCCAGGTCCCCCACGCCGGACCACAACTCGTCGCTGGAGAGCACCGCCACGATCTTGTCGTCCGCCAGGCCCGCGTCGCGCATGGGGATCCCGCCGACCACACGCGCTTCCAGCAGGATCTCGGGACGCGAGATCGCGCGTTCCGTGAGCACCCAGACGTCGAGCGGGTCGCGATCCCCGCCGCGCGCGCCGGGCATCAGCGCGGCGACGCCCGCGTCGCAGTACGTCCGGGGCACGAAACCGTACGGCATCGGCGGCAGCGAGGAGGACGCCTGCGGGCGGTCGACCTTGAGGTAGCCGGTGCGCTTGTCGACCTCGTACTTCACGCCATCGAAGGGCGTGATCTCGATGAAGGCATGGATGCGCCGGGGCGCGTCCGGCCCCGCCTCGAGGCCGTGCCAGGGATGCGGGCGCCAACGGGAGTGCGCGGTCGTCATCGCGGGATGCTAGCGCGGGACGGACCGCCGCGAAGCCCCGGCCACGACCGCGCCGCTGGATCGGGACGCTTCGGGCCCGGATCAGCGCGGGGTTCCAGCCCCGCGCAGCGCGCGCGCGAACGCCGCGAGCTTCGCCGCGTCGAGGCGGCCGTCGCTGCGCACGCCGGTGCACAGGTCGACCCCGTGCGGGCGCACGCGGGCGAGCGCGTCGGAGACGTTCTCCGGCCGCAGGCCGCCCGCGAGCCACACGGGGATGCGCGCGGCTTCCACGATGCGGCGCGAGACTTCCCAGTCGTGCACGCGGCCGGTCCCGCCGAGCTCCTTGCGGGGCGCGCCCCGATTGCCGGAGTCGAGCAGCAGCGCGTCGGCGTGCTCCGCCCCCGCGCCGGCCTCGTCGAGCGACCCCGGGCCGGCCACGTGGATCACCTGCACCAGCGCGACGCCTGGCAGCCGCCTGCGCAGATCCGCGCGCTCGCGCGCCTCGACGTGGTCGACGAGCTGGATCGTCGTCGTGCCGCAGCGCGCGTGCTGCTCGGCGATCGCCGCCGCATCGACCAGCGCCGTCAGGAGGAAGGTCTCGATCGTGCGCGGCACCGCGCGCGCGATCCGCGCGATGCGCTCCTCGGGGATCGGCCCGGGACCGCTGGGCATGGCCGACACCAGGCCCAGGGCGGCCGCGCCGTGCTCGATGGCGAGCCGCGCCTCGGCCTCGTCCCGGATGCAGCAGACCTTGAGGCGCGGCGCGGCGCTCACTGCTCCTCGTCCGGCGCCGGTCTGGCTTTCCAGCTCGCGATCGAGGCCCGGAAGCGCGGGAGCCAGCGGTCGCGCTCTGCCTGCGTGCACTGGCCGACGAACAGGAAGTACTCGCCCTCGCGCACGAGGAGCACCTGATGCACCAGGAGGTCGAGCTCCGCCTTCTCGTCACGCAGCCTGGCGACGATCTCCCAGCCCTTGCCGGCCGCGTGATCGAGCGCCGCGGAGCTCTCGAACGCGAGTTCCTTGCCGCGCGGCAGGGAGCGCGCGCGCTTCTCCGCGAACGTGCGCGGATCGCCCACGTCCACCTCGCCCATCGAGGGCGAAGCCGTGAAGCGCGCGGAACCGGGCTGGTCCTTCTGCACCATCGCGCCGTCCTCGGTGAAGCTCAGGGCCGTGCCCATGTTGCCCGCGAACTTCAGGCCCTCGGGACGGACGAGCGTCCACGGCAGCGGCGCGAAGGGATCGACCTCGAGCGTCGGATCCCAGCGCGCGCCGAGCAGCGCCGCCTTCATCGTCGCGGACAACTCGGCGTCGAGCTCCTCGGGGAACATCCCGTTCAGGATCACGGAGCGCCCGCCCTCGCCGAAGACGGCGATCCACTTCCTGAAGATCAGTCCCTGGGACGGCTGGCTCACCAGGACGAGGCGCGCGTCGCGCCCGTCGACCTTCACGTCGTGCGACTCCAGCAGCTTCATGCCGCCCTTGGCGAGGCCCTTCTCGGTGAACCCGGCCGAGACCTCGGCGAACGCGCCGGGCATCTCGATCACGATCAACGACGCGCCCAGCTCGGGCCACTGGTAGCCGAGGAAGCCGCGGCCCGGCTGGTGTCCACCGGGTGGTGCGAGGCGCACGCGCGTTCCCGGGACGAGCACGTGCTCGACCTTGGGCGGTGTCGGAGCGGGATCCTCCGCGCGCGGCACCGGCGCGGCACACAGGAGCATGGCGGCGAGGACGAGGGACATGTCCCCAGGGTAGCGGCAGCGGCGCGTCGGCGCTCGCGCGGCCGCCCCTGCGTGCGGCGCGCAAGTTCCTGGATCGGCGACTGCAACGCCCGCCCTCACCGGGAACAATGACGGCACCCGGAGGTATCCCATGAAGCAACGCCCGCTGATCCCCTGCGCCCTGATCCTTCTCTGCCTCCCGGCCCTGGGCCAGGATCCACGCATCCACCGCTTCCTGGGGGACGGTCCGGGCAGCCAGTTGGGATTCGCGGTGGCGGGCATCGGCGACGTCGACGGCGACGGACACGCCGACCTCCTGGCCGGTGCGCCGACCGACGGCACGCTCGCGCTGCCCGAGACGGGTTCGGTGCGCGTGTTCTCCGGCGCGACCGGCGCCGTGCTGTGGACCGCCTACGGCGACGCGACCGGCGACCGCCTGGGCTGGGTCGTCAACGACGTCGGCGACGTGAACGGCGACGGCATCCCCGACGTGATCACCGGCGCCTACAAGAACGACCTGCACGGCAGCGACGCGGGCATGATCCGCATCTACTCGGGGCTCGACGGCACCGTGCTGCGCACCAAGTACGGCGGCGATGCCGACGACCTCTACGGCTACACGGTGTGCGGCGTCAGCGACGTCGATCTCGACGGCGTGCCGGACTTCGCGGTCGGCGCGTGGCAGGACGAGACGAACGGGCCGAACTCCGGCGCGGCGTACCTGTACTCGGGCGCCACGGGCGAGCGGATCCGGACCTTCCTGGGTTCGGCGCCGAACGAGCGCTTCGGCTACACGGTGCGCGGCGCGGGCGACCTGGACGGCGACGGGCGCGGCGAGCTGATCATCGGCGTCCCCGGCGGGCGGCGCGCCGAGATCCGCGCCGGATCCGACGGCTCGATCCTGCGCACGTACGCCAGTGCCGGCACCAGCGACGCCTTCGGCTTCACGGTGCAGAGCGCGCGCGACGTCGACGGCGACGGCGTCAGCGACCAGATGATCACGGCTCTGAAATTCGACCAGAACCGCGGCTACGTCGAGATCTTCTCGGGCGCCAGCGGCGCGCTGCTCCACCGTCTCGAGGGCGACGTGCAGGAGGACTGGTTCGGCGTGGGCATCACCGGGCTGGGCGACCTCGACGGCGACGGGCACGGCGAGTTCTCGATCTCGGCCTTCAAGAACGACACGAACGGGCACGAATCGGGCATCGTGCGCATCTATTCGGGCAAGAGCGCAGCGGTCGTCACCACGCTCGTCGGCGACTCGGGCCTGGACTGGTTCGGGTATGCGCTGCACTGCGCGGGCGACGTTGATGCCGACGGGTTCGCGGACCTGCTCGTGGGCACCAACCAGGACAACGTGAACGGCCTGCTCTCCGGCAGCGTCAGCGTGTACTCGGGCGCGGCCGTCCGCGCGGCGACCACCTCCTGCCACGGCGACGGTTCGGGCGCGGCGTGTCCGTGCGGCAACGACGGCCCCGCGGGGATCGCGCGCGGCTGCGTCAACTCGACCGGGCGCGGCGCGGCGCTCGCGGGATTCGGGTTCGCGAACGTGGCGAGCGACTCGTTCACGCTGGCCGTGTCGGGCCTGCCTTCCGCGACGCCGGTGCTCCTGTTCCAGGGGACCAGCCGGGTCGCGGGCGGCGCGGGCGCGCCGTTCGGCGACGGGCTGCGCTGCGTGTCGGGAGCGGTCGTGCGCCTCGCGACCTCGTGGAGTTCCGCCGGCGTGGTGCAGTGGCCGTGGTTCGGCAGCACGCCGCTCTCGCAGCTCGGCGCCGTGACGCCCGGCGCTACGCTCCACTACCAGGCCTGGTACCGCAACCCCGCCGGCCCGTGCGGCTCCGCGTTCAACCTGACGAACGCCGCGACCGCGACGTGGTGACGCGCGCCGCGGCGCGCTAGTCGTCGCGCTGGCCGCGCGGCCGGCGGCGCGGCGTCTCCAGCTCGAACGGCCGCTTCTCCAGGAGCGCCGGGTCGAGCGCGTCCATCCCGGCCTGCAGTTGCGCGCGCAGTCCGGCGTGCTCGTCGGCCTCCAGGCGCGCGCGCAGCATCTTGGCCGTGTCCGCCGGCGTGATGTTCAGGCCGTCGGGCGTCGCGGCGGCTCCCGGCGCGCGCGCGAACGAGGCCAGGATCTCGCTCGTTGCGCGCGCGAGATCCGCGGCCTCCAGCGCCAGTCGCGCGCGGCCGGCGTGCGCCAGCGCGATGAAGTGATCGGCCGTCGCGCGGCCTTCGGCGCGCAGGCGGATCGACTCCTCGTAGTGCGCGATGCCGCGCTCGTAGGCTCCCAGCGCCTTCTCGCCCTCCGCGCCGCGCCGGTGGTGCTCGGCCGCGACCAGCGACGCGTACCCGGCGAACCACGCGAGGTCGGCGCTCGCCGGATCCTTCGCGATGCGTGCGGCGTAGGCCGATTCCAGGCCCTTGGGCCCCGACTCCCACAGGATCCGCGCGCGCAACCGGTCATGCACCAGCGCCGATCCCGGGAACCGCGCCAGCGCGTCGTCGAGGATCGCGTTCGCGCGCACGGTCCCGCCGAGCCAGCGCAGGAAGTCGTGGAACGACACGAGGTCCTCGTCCGTGGCGAACGGGTGCTTCACGAGCAGCGCATAGGCCGCCTCGATGTCCGACAGCCACTCCGGCGGCCACTCCGATCCGGCACGGTATGCCTGGCGGATCGCGCGCTGGCGCGCGGAGGCGAACGACGCCACCACGCGCAGGCCCGCGCGATCGAGCACGACGTCCGAGCCCGCCTCGACCGTGAGCATCCCGCCCTCGACCGCGGCCACGGCGCGCGCGCGCGCGCGATCGGCCTCGCCCATCAGCAGCGCCGCGACGGACTGCGCGGCCTCGAAGCGCCAGCCGGCCGCGCCCAGCTCCTGCGCCCGGCGCAGGGCGTCGCGCGCGTCGCGCACGAGCAGCTCGGCGAAGCGCCGGTCGGTCGTCGGCTCCAGGGCGCGCGCGAGCAGCGCCGCGCCCAGTTCGAGCTGCGACCCGGCGTCCTCGGGCCGTTCCTCCGAGCGCTCGGCGGTGGCCTCCAGGCTCGGACCCGACGTGCGCACGCTGCCGCCGCGCGCGCCGGCCTGGTACTCGAGCTCGGACCAGCGGCGCGCGTCGATCCACTGCGAGCCCTGCGACAGCCCGCGGTGCAACGCGGTCAGCGTGCGCGCGCGCGGGAATTTCTCGGAGAGCCGCGCGGAAGCCTCGACCAGCGCCGCGCGCTCGTCGGCCGGCAGCGGTGCCTTGAGCGCCTCGGCGATCAGGTCGACGGCCGCCTCGGTCTCGCACTGCGTCAGGGCCGCGCGCGCCATGCGCGCCAGCTCCAGGTCCAGCCCGAAGACCGCGAGGCGCAGCAGGTCGACCTGATCGACCGCGCGCCGCTGCAGCACGGACTGGATCAGCGTGCGGCGCACCTCGGGACCGCCGGCGAGGTACGCCTGCTCGATCGCGTCGCGGTCGACGACGTCGGGGCTGGCGGTACGGTCGGCGAAGGGCACGTCGCGCAGGAGCTCGACCGGCGGCGGCCGGTTCTCGGCGCCCTTGCGCAGCGTCGTGAACACCGTCGCGGTGTCCCACGAGTAGTAGACGTCGTAGGTCTTGCGCCCGTCGATCTCCAGCACCAGGTGGCGCGGCGAGACGCGCACGCCCTCGAAGTACTTCTCGTACAGCTCCGTCTCGGCCGCGATGTGCTCGCCGCAGGTGACGCCGCCCAGGCGCGGGCACAGGATGCGCCGGCCCTGCTCGTCGTGGTCGCGCGGCGTGTGGCGGTACACCGAGGCGACGACGCACACGTAGGGCTCGAACAGCTTCGCGGACTCGGGATCGCGGTAGCGCACGCCGGCGTAGTGCTCGCTGGCGATCTCGCCGTCCATGTTGACCGCCACCAGGATCGGCTTCTGCGTCGCGCGCGCGACGCGCAGCGCGTCGTCGAACGAGCGCTGCCAGGGGATCAGCACCGGCTTCTTCCAGCCCTCGGCGGTCGCGGCCGGCCACATGTCGGGCTCGGTCAGCCCGGCCTGGAGCTGTGGCGGCGAGCCCATCTTGACCGCGTCGGGCGACGGCGGCGCGCCGCCCGGCGCGCGGGGCGCGGGCGCGTCGGACCGGCCGCCCTGCGCCGGCTCCTGCGCCGGCTCCTGCGCCGGCACGGCGCCGGCCAGCGCGAAAAGGGTGGCGAGAAGCGCGATCGATCGCGCGGAGTGGTTTGCGACGTGCGTGTTCAAGGGCTGGGTCCGTGCTGGGGACGGCGTGCGGGGAACCCGTGGCTAGCGGCAGCGCGTGCGCGGGTTTCGCGGCCGAGCGCGGGGCGCGGATTCCAGAACGCGATCCTAGCGCGCGGGCGGCGGCCGTCGAAGGGACGGCCCCGGCGCGTGCTGCCGAGAGGCCCGCCCGACAGGTACAGGCCGAAGCACGCGGCCCCGGGTCCGGGTGCTGCGCCCTCCAGCGCGGGTCGCGGCAGGCACAGGAAGCGAACGGCCTCGGGCCGCGTGGAAGGGCCGCGTGGAAGGGCCGCGGACGGACTCGGATGCGGACGGCGCGGAACGAGAACGCGTGGCGTCGTCGCGCGTCCCGTCAGGGCCAGAGCGTGACGCGCAGCGCGCCGCTCAGGCCGACGTCGTTTGGCGGAGCGAACCCCGCGTCGCGGAACCAGGCCTGGACCTGGATCGTGGACGCGGGCGGCAGACCGATCGCGGCGATGTCGCTCTTCGAGAGCGTCATCGCGAGCGTGCCCACGCTGGCTCCGGCGCAGGCCGGGTCGGCCTGCGCTGCGCTCGTCGTGCGCATCGGCCAGCGACGGATCGGAGCGCCCAGACACAACATGCCGCCGGCGAACGGAGCCTGGGCCGCGATCGTGCTCCAGGCGAAGAGCCCCGGCGCCAGCGGGCGTACCAGGCTCACGCTGAACGCGAGGTCGGGGCCCATCGTCGCGCTCGGCGCGCCCTGCGCCGCGATCCGCGGAACGCAGCCCTGCGAGGTGGTCTTCGCGACGCATCCGGCTTCGACGGCGGGCGGCGGGTTGCGGCTGAGCGCGAGCGCCGCGACGAGGGTCGTGAGATCCGGCCCGCGCGGCAACAGGTACTCGCCGTAGCCGTCCCCGTTCACGTCGCGCACGGCGCGGATTCCGCGAGACGACTGGTCGACACCCTGCTCGATCAGCGCGCCCGTCGCACCCGAGTAGATGCGCACCTCCGCCCGGAGGAGTGTGCAGCAGCCGACGCGATAGGACCCCGCGCCCACGAGCAATTCGTCGCGGCCGTCGCCGTCGATGTCGGGCATCCGTTCGATGGACTCGCCGAACCGCGCCATGAGAACCGTGGGCTCGGTCGACCACAGGAGCGAGCCGTCGGCCCCGGAGAGGACGCGCACGCGACCCTGGCTCTGCGTCTGCCCGATCGGCTCGAACGGCGTGGACACCGCGAGATCGGGCACTCCATCGCCGTTCACGTCGCCGAGCGGAGCGAGGTCGTCGTCGGGCGTCCCGTAAGCGTGTGTCGGGATCACGAGGAGCGGTGCGCCCGTCGCTCCCGAGTGGATGCTGACGTGGCCGTTCGGGAACCAACTCGTAGGTGCGGTGATCGCGTAGTCGCGAACGCCGTCGCCATCGTGGTCGTCCGCGACCTGGACGACCCAGCCGAAGCCGCCGACGACGCCGGGCGGAGCCGTGAAGGTGAGGAGCGTCGAGCCTGTCGCGCCCGACAGGACGAAGATCGCCGACGGTGTCGAACCGATCCCGTGGGCACCGACGAGGAGTTCGTCCACGCCGTCGAGGTCCCGGTCGGGCACACGCGCCAGCGCGTGGCCCACGCTGCGGTCCGTCGGTGCGAAGCGCCAGACTTCGACACCGGTCGACCCGGACCGAACGCTGACCGAGTTCTGGGCTGTCGAAGAGGACAGGCTGACGGCTCCGACCGCGACATCGGGACGCCCGTCGCCGTCGACGTCGCCCAGTCCCTCGACGAACTTGCCGAAGCCGTCGCCCGGCGTCGTGCTCTCGACGAGCAGCAGCGTCGCACCCGTGCGGCCCGACACGACGGTCAGACGACCGATCGCCAGCGAGTGGCCGCCGGTAACGCCGAGCGCGTAGTCCTCCACGCCGTCACCGTCGAGGTCGCCCGCGGCACAGACGGACGCCCCCCCGGCGACGATCGGCCAGGTCTGCAGAATGCCCTGGGCGGCGGCGGGTGCGGCGAGGATCGCGAGGACGACGCTGACGAGCAGGGGCGTGGTCATGCGCCCTCTAGGAACGGCCAGGGCACGGGTCACGCAGGGCGCGACTCCGTGACGACGCGGAACGATCACCTTCGCCCGAGGATCGCGAGCGATCGAACGCGATCGATGCCGGACGCTCCGCACCGAGCGGTGCCTGCACATCTGCCGACGGCGAGGCCGTGACGTCTGGCCAGCTTCCCCGCCGGGAGCGGGGGCAGACCCGGGAGACGGGCATCCTTGGAATCCGGTCGCTCACGCGGATCCGCCGCCACCACGCCGAATCCAGGAACCGCGCGCACCTTCACGGACGCCATGGGGCCGGTTCCCGCGCGCTCGGGCGTCACGCTCAGCGCAGAGAACCGCGGGGCGCGCACGCCTGCAGCGCGCAGGGCGCGTGTTCGCTCGCGCGCTCGTCGACTCCACGCAATCGTCGAGGACCATCGCCATGAAACCTGCACTGTCACTCGCAGCGATCCTGCTGCTGTGCGCCCACGCTGCCGCGCGGGCGCAGTCCCCCTGCCTGCCCACGGGCATCTCGGTCGAAGGCGCGCCGTTCCACGAGGCCTGGGTCGACATCTCCCAGGGGAACGACGTGACCGGGGTCATCGCGAACCCGGGCGGCGCGCCGAGCGTCGCCCAGGCCAAGGCCGCGCCGTTCCGCACGATCCAGGCGGCCATCGATGCGGTGGCGAACGTCGTCAACCTGCCGGACAACCCGGGGCTCGTGCACCTGCAGCCCGGCACCTACGACCCGAGCACGCAGCCGTTCCCGATCCGCATGAAGAACGGCGTGAACGTCCAGGGCGTCAGCGCGCGGGAGTGCGTGCTGCGCAAGGGCGCCGCGACGACCGTGTTCCTGCCTGTGGGCTGCGACTGCGGCATCACGGCGTCGGCAAGGGTCCTCGTCGATTTCAGCTTCTCGGCCGGCGGTCCGGTCTACTCCGAGGCCATCGACGGGGTCACGTTCCAGGGTGGTCACATCCAGGTCTACGTGGACATGCCGTTCATCAAGGGCCGCATCTCCAACTGCCTCTTCGACATGGTCGACTACGGCCCGGCTCTGCGCGGGCCCGAGTTCGGCATCCTCATGGTCCACGAGTTCCATCCGACCCCGCCCGACTACCGCGAGATCAACATGGACGTGTTCAACAACACGTTCGTGATGGGCTGGGTGCCCAACGGCTACGGGGGGACGGTGTTCACCTGCTCGCCCACGGCCGTCGGCATCTGCGACGTCAACAACCCGCTGTGCGGCGACCCGGGCGGCGAGGATCCGGACCGGGAGCTTCGAGGCATTGGCTACAGCAACATCCAGAACAACCTGTTCCGCGAGCTGGAAGGCAGCGGTTCGAGCACCGCGTTCATGGGCGTCGCCTACGAGGACACCGCGATGCAGGACTTCACGCCGACGAACATCTTCCTGAACTTCTCTGAGAACAACGGCCTGTACTGCGTCCGCCTGCGCTACGACGCCAACTTCGGCCCGCCTGCCTCGCCGGGCTACGACGATCCGGCCCACGTCGGCGAGATGCTGACGAACTTCCTGGGCCTCAACATGCTGAACGTCGGACGAGACTGGCGCATCCTGCCCGAGTCGATCGCCGTCGATGCCGGAGTCGCGCCCACGAACGGCACGATGGCGGCGCTGAACGGCCAGGTGTACGTCGAGCCGTCGACGTTCCACGGCGACTGCCGCTTCTCGGCGATCGACAGCTTCGACTTCGACGGCGAGGGCTACGGCAACCGCCGGATCGTGGGTGGATACATCGACGTGGGGTTCGACGAGTTCGAGCTCATGATCGACAGCGGCCTGGGCAACGAGTCCCTCTCGATCCCGGCGACCGCCAATCCCTGCTCCGGCGTCCCCGGCGACCCGTGCTACTGCGCGCCCTTCGCGGGAGCCGGGGTGCACCGACTGATCGTCAAGGGCGGCGGCTCGCTGTCCTTGCGGATCAAGTCCGAGAACTGCCCGACCGGCTCGTACACGATCCAGCCCGGTTCGATGCTGCCGCCCGCGCCCCTGGGGAGCAGCTTCGCCTGGTTCAACGGGCCCTACACGTTGACCGCCCCGCTGACGCCGACGGTGTACACGACGTACGTGCCGCCCGACTCCTCGGTCGCGCACAAGTTCGGCATCGTCACGCGATCGAGCACGAACAACGGCAAGTTCCGCCTGTTCCAGGGCCAGTACGGCGGCGTCTGGTCGAACCTGCAGGCCACGGTCGACTGAAGGCGATCGCAAGGCCGTGCTGCGGGCCGCGCCTCGGTGCGCGGCCCGCCTGCGTCGGTCCTCGACGACGAGTGGGTGCGTCGCGACCGAACCGCAGGCCGCCCTCCCCTACCGCGGTTCCCCGGTCAGCACCCACGCGGCCCAGTCGCGCACGGAGTAGCGCGGGTTCCCGCGCTCGTCCCGCGCCTCGCGCAGCGCCGTCTTGGATTCCCACAGGGCCTGCGTCTTGGGCTTCTTCTCCACCCAGAGGCGCCGGTAGAAGTCGAGCATCAGCTCCTTCGTCGCCTCGTCGGGCACCTTCCACAGGGACGTGATCACCGAGCGCGCGCCGGCCATGTGCAGCGCGCGCTGCAGCGACGCCATCCCCAGGCCCGCGCGTCTCGCTCCAACGCCGGTGTCGCACGCCGACAGCACGGCCAGCTCGCAGGCGGTGAGGTCGAGCGCCGCAAGCTCCTCGGCCGTCAGTCGCCCCGGCTGCCGCCCCGCCGCGTCCGCCGGCAGGTTCGCGCCCGCCAGCGCCAGGCCGCACAAGAGCATGGGCGTCATGCCGCGCACCTCGTCGGCGTCGAGCGGGCGGACTCCGCCGCGCGACGGCGCCGGCTGCGCGGACGCGCCCGCGGCGCGCAACGATTCGGGCGCGAACCAGCCGTGCGTCGCGACGTGCAGCCAGCGCGCACGCGGCGCGAACTCCTCGAGCGCGGCGCGCGACGCACGGCGCCCTTCGAGCACGATCGCGCGCTCTCCGTCGGCCCGAATCCGAGCGTGCATCGCCCCCACCGCCCGCGACTCGTCTCCCGCGTGCACCAGCGGCGCCAGCGCGTGCGCGTCGGATGCGCCGCGCGCCGCCGCGACGGACCCGGGCGCGGCGGCCGGCGCGGGCTCGGGCGCACCGTGAGCGATCCCTCCCCCGTCGTAGTCCACACCGCCGATGGAGAGCAGCACGCCGTCCTCGGGCAGCGTGGCGTCCGGGGCCAGCATCCCGCCGAGCGTGCAGCGCAGCTCGATGCTCCAGCGCTCGCCCAACAGCCCCGCGTCCGCGCCCGACGGCAGCGTGTCGAACGGCACGAGGTGCAGCACGTCGTCGAGCACCACGATGAGGCGCGACGCGTTGCCCAGATGCGGAACCAGCGGATCGAACACCTGCTCGCGCAGGCGCGCACCCGCCGCAGCGCTCGCTCCGGCAGGCGCGGGCGTGGCGGACACGCCGCGCGCGGCCGCGGAGACCCCCAGCGCCGCGCGCCAGACCTCGACCGACGCTTCCACCTCCGCGGCCGGCGCCAGCGCGACTCGCGCGAGCACCGGCGCGCCGTCCGGAGCGCGCCGCAGCACGAACGCGACGAAGCGCTCGGGCAGCGCGGCTTCGTCCCGCGCGCCGGGCGCCGGACTGGCGCCGACGCGCCGGTAGGCGATCACCGAGCTCGCCGGATCGAGGCGCTGCGCGAGGCGCGCGGCGTCGAGCTCCAGCGCTCGCGCGGCGTCCGGCGCCGCGGACCGGGCCAGCGCCGACAGCTCGCGCGCGCGCCGGTCGCGCAACGCCAGGGCCTCGCGGTAGCCGTCCGCGCCGGCGCCGCCGCGCGCGCTCGCTGCGAGCGCGGCGCTGGCCTCGCGCAGCGCGTCGCGCGCGCGCGCGAGCTCGGGCGAACGACGTGCCGCGGCGACGAAAGCGTGCGCGTCGCTCGCAGCCGAACGCGCGCGCTCGCAGAGCCGGAACGCCTCCGCATCGAGATCGGCGAGCGGCGGCAGGGCGCCGCCGCCCGCGGCGAACGCCAGCAGCGTCGCGAGGCCCGCCGACAGGTGTGCTGCGCGCTCCTCGATCTCGCGGCTGGCGCCGGCCAGGACCGCCCGATCCAGGCCGCGCACGAGCCCGTCGCACAACCCGCGCAGCAGGTCCGTGGCGCGCGCGGCGGCCGCGTCGCGGGGCGCGTCGCCGCGCGCGCACGACGCGGCCAGCGTCCAGGCCAGGTTCTCGTGCGCCGTGCGCACGATGCGGTCCTCGGCGGGCAGCGCCCGCGAGGCGGCGTCGAGGACCCGCTCCTCGAGCGCGCGCGCCTGCTCGATCTCGCCGGCCGCCCGCAACGCGCGCGCCAGGTTCAGGTCCGCCGTCCAGCGCCCGGGGTGATCGGCGGGCAGCAACCGCGCGCGGGCCGCCTGCACTTCCCGCGCCAGTTCCAGGGCGCGCGCCAGCTCTCCCTGCCGCAGCAGCACCAGCCCCAGGTTCTGGCGCACGGAGAGCAGCTCGACCGCGTCGGCGCTCGCGCTGGGCTGCAGCGCGGCCTGCGCCGATTCCAGCAGTTCCCTCGCGCGCGCATCCTCTCCCAGCGCGAGCAGCGTCCCGGAGAGGTTCACGCGCGCGAGCGCCAGATCGCGGTCGGTCTCCGCGCGCGCGCGGGAGAGCAGCGCGAGCACGCGCTCCTGCTCGACGCGCGCCGCCGGGAAGTCCCCGAGCGCGTTGAGCGTGGCCGCCAGGTTCTGGCGCGCGCGCAGCACCTCCGGTGCGCCCTCGGGAAGCACGCGCGCGAGGTTCTCGAGCACCGAGGCCTCGAGAGAGCGCGCGCGCTCGAGGTCCCCCAGCTCCTTGAGCGCCGCCGCCAGGTTCTGCCGCGTTGACTCCAGGCCCGGGTGGCCGGGCGCGAGGCGCGGCGCGCGCACCGCGAGCACCTCCTCGTACTCGCGCCGGGCGCCCGCGGCGTCCCCCAGCGTCTGGTGCAGCGCGGCGAGGTTCACGCGCGCGGTGAGGAGCGACTCGTCGTGGGCCGGCAGCGTGCGGCGCCAGACGTCGACCGCCTGCGCCGTCAGGTCCCGCGCCGCGCGCGCGTCGCCGAGCCGGTTCAGGACGACCGCCAGGTTGACTCGCGCGCGCTGCAGGTCGTGGTGATCCGCGGGGAGCGTGCGCGCGCTGACCTCGAGCACCTGAGCGTGCAGCTCGCGCGCGCCCTCCAGGTCGCCCAGGGCGCTCAGCGTGTTGGCGAGTCCCGTGCGCGCCGCTCGCACGTGCGCGTGCTCGGGCGGAAGCTGCGCCGCGCGCGCGGCCAGCACGGCTTCCTGCAGTGCGCGCGCGGCCTCCGGCTCCCCCGTGCGCAGGAGCGCGACGGCCAGGTTGCCGCGCGCGTGCGCCAGCTCCAGGTCGTCGTCCGGCCGCGTTCCCTCGTCGGCGGCGACGACCTCCTCGAGCAGCGCCCGACCCGCGGCCGGATCCCCCAGGTCGATCAGCACGGAGCCCAGGTTCAGCCGTGCCTTGCGCGCCAGCGCAGGGTCCGGCGGACTCACGCTCTCGCAGGCCGGGAGCAGGCGTTCCAGAGCGCCGCGGCCGGCCTCGAGGTCGCCGCTCGAGAGCGCGAGCTGGACGGCGCGCGCGAGTTGGTCGCGCCAGGCCGCGTCCTCCTCCTGCGCGGCGATCAGGAGCTCGAGCGCCGGACGCACCCGCGCGCGGGCGCCGGCGAGGTCGCGCGCCTCCAACCGCGCCTGCGCGGCATCGAGGTCCCCGCGCGCGCGCTCGACCGGCGAGGGCGCAGGCGCCGCGCGCGCGCCGCCATCCTCCTGGACGAACTCCGGCGTCCACCGCGCGGCCGACGGCGGCGCGAGCGCGAGCAGCGCGGACAGGAAGCACGACGCGCGGGCGGCGAGCTGGGGCACGGCGGGAGGGCCGGGCGCGGGGGATCCCGGACCGCGTCCCAGACTACCCGACGCCCGCGGGCCGACGGCTCACATCCCGTCGATCGTGAACGGGAAGCGCATGCGCCGCACGCCGCTGGGGTCGGTGAAGACCTCGACGCCGATGTGCACGCCGTTGAGCGTCCCCAGCGGCTCGGCGCTCACGCCGCCGGTCGCGTCGATGGTGACGCGCAGCCGGTGCGACCACTGCGCGGGGTTCTGCGGGAACACCAGCGGGTTGTGCATCAGGACCTGCGCCGAGAACGACACCGGCACCGGATAGCTCGGCACCGGGAACGAGGGCATCTGCGTCAGCGTCACGGGGAAGTGCGAGCGGATCGCCGCCATCTGCGTGACCCACGGCAGGCCCGCGATCGTCTCCGTGGCCGAGCCCTCGCCGCGGCCCAGGAACAGGTAGCACTCCGCCACTTCGACCGTGACCGTGCACGTGCTCGTCTGCCCGATCTGGTCCAGCAGCGTGAAGACCAGCGGATGCGAGCCGATGTCGGCCTGCGTCGGCGTCCACGTGAACGTGGTCTGCACCGGCTGCACCGGACCGGCCGGAAGCGCCGGGAAGAAGCTCCCGCCCGCGAGCGCCGGCGGCGAGCCGGCGACCGACAGCCAGCACGCCTGGTGCGGCTGGCCGTTGGTGGCCAGGCCGATCACCTGGAAGGTGAACGGCACGCCCACGCTGGCCGCCAGGTGCAGGCCGCAGGGCGACGGCGGCTCGAACGAGGGCCCGCCGGCCGCGGCGCACGAGAAGCCGGCCGAGCGGATGAACACGTTCGAGTCGTAGGACGGGTCGCCGGTGTCGGCGATGGCGAGCTTGATGTGGTTCGGGCCGGGCAGCAGCGTTCCCGTCGCCGTCAGCACGATGGTGCGCCCGTCGGGCTCCATGCCGTTCCCCAGGCACGGGAAGCCCGGCTGCCCCGGGAAGTCGGCGCACGAGTTGTTCACGTACGAGCCGCAGGGGATCGAACTGCTCGGCACGTAGGGGTTGCCGCAGTTGACGTTGTTGATCGCCACGGTCAGCCCGCTGCCCGGCAGGCTGGCGATGTTCTGGCCGTTCAGGAAGAAGGCGAACACGTCGTTGAAGGGCGAGCCGACGAACTCGTTGTACTCCTCCGAGGCGAACACGTACTGGAACGAGATCTCGCGCGTCGTCGGGCACTCGAAGTCGAACTCCAGCACCGTTGCGTCGGCGGTCGTCTCCGGTGCGACGATCGCGTTCAGCTCGAGGTCGCCGGGGACCGCGTTGGCGCTGCTGGTGTTGTCCAGCACGTTCAGCGGGCCCTCGACGGACTGGATGCGCCCCGTCGAGAGCACGATGCCCGTCTGGAATCCGACGACGCCGAGGCCCCCCTGGAAGATGCCGCCCGAGAGCGGCGTGCCGCGGTACTGGACGTTGGCGATGACCACGTCCGGTCCGATCAGGTAGCGCACCAGGTTGGTGGGCGTGAGGCCGGCGGCCAGCGCCTGGGTGCCCAGGCCGCCGACCACCGAGGTCTGCGGCGTCCAGTTCGTACCGCCCGGCGGCAGGTCGACGCGCGAGCCGGACTGGGGACCGGGGGACAGGATCAGCGCTAGCAGAGCGGGCAGCCAAGGGGTCATGGTGCTCTCCGGGGGGGAAGGGGACGGCCCTCCTTCGCACGAACGGCCTCGGCGTTACAGCGCGGACGACTTTCCCTCACGCGCGCGGACCGTGATCGCCGGCCTCGCGTCGGGTATCCTGTTCGCCCCCATGGCGGACAAGATCATCTTCCAGCTCCAGGACCTGCGGAAATCCTTCGGCCAGAAGGAGGTCCTGAAGGGCATCACGCTCTCGTTCCTGGAGGGCGCCAAGATCGGCATCATCGGCGCCAACGGCTCGGGCAAGTCGACCCTTCTGCGCATCATCGCGGGCGAGGACACCAAGTTCGACGGCACCGCCAAGCCCGTCGGCGGGCTCTCGATCGGGTACCTCGCGCAGGAGCCGCCGCTCAACGAGAAGCTCGACGTGGTCGGCAACCTGCGCGAGGCCATGGCGCCGCTGCTCGCGATCGAGAAGCGCTACAACGAGCTGACCGAGGCCGGCGACATGGGCGAGGAGTACGAGCGGCTCCTCGAGGAGATGAACCACAAGGAGATCTGGGAGCTCGACAGCCGCCTGGAGCAGGCGGCCGGAGCCCTGGGCCTGCCGCCCTTCGACGCCGACGTGACCAAGCTCTCGGGCGGCGAGCGCCGGCGCGTGGCGCTGTGCAAGCTGCTGCTGCAGCACCCCGACATGCTGTTGCTCGACGAGCCCACCAACCACCTGGACACCGACGCGGTCGAGTGGCTGGAGCAGCACCTGAAGGAGTACCACGGCACGGTGATCCTGATCACCCACGACCGCTACTTCCTGGACAACGTCGTGGGCTGGATGCTGGAGATCGAGCGCGGCATGGGCCGGCCCTACAAGGGCAACTACTCCGAGTACCTGGAGCAGAAGCAGAAGGAGCTCGAGACGCGCCGCGGCCAGAACGAGACGCGCGAGAAGATCATCGCGCGCGAGCTGGAGTGGATCCGCAAGACGCCCAAGGCGCGGACCACGCGCTCCAAGGCGCGGCTCACGCGCTACAAGGAGCTGACCGAGCAGAAGGCCGAGGAGGCGCTGGACGCGGTCGACCTGCGCATCCCGCCCGGCCCGCGCCTGGGCGACAAGGTGCTCAAGGTCGAGAACCTGACCAAGGGCTACGGCGAGCGCGTGCTGATCAAGGACCTCAGCTTCGAGATCCCGCCCGGCGGCGTGCTGGGCATCATCGGCCCCAACGGCCGCGGCAAGACGACGCTCCTGCGCATGATCACCGGCCGCGAGCAACCCGATGCCGGCAAGATCGACATCGGCTCGACCGTCAAGATGGTCTGGCTCGACCAGTCGCGCACGATCCTCGACGACGAGAAGTCGGTTTACGACAACATCTGCGACGGCAACCCGCAGATCCCCTTCGGCAACAAGGTCCTCGACGGGCGCGCCTATGTCGCGCGCTTCAACTTCAAGGGCGAGGACCAACAAAAGCTCTTGGGCGAGTGCTCGGGCGGCATGCGCAACCGCGTGCTGCTCGCCAAGATGCTGCGCGAGCCGGCCAACGTGCTCCTGCTCGACGAGCCGACCAACGACCTCGACCTCGAGACGCTGCGCGTGCTGGAGGAGGCGATCCAGGAGTACACGGGCTCGGCGATCGTCGTGACGCACGACCGCTACTTCCTGAACCGCGTCGCCACGCACATCCTGTGCTTCGACGACCACGAGGACCGCATCGTGTTCTTCGGCGGCGACTACGAGGAGTTCCACGAGTGGCTCCTGAAGGACCGCCAGAAGCGCGGCGTGGGCCAGAAGTCCAAGGCCGGGCGCTACCGCCAGCTCCTGCGCGCGTGAACGGCCTCGTCGCCCTCGAGGCGCTGGTCGAGGAGCGCGATCCGGCCTTCGCGCGCGCGCTGCTCGCCGCCTGGACGCCGCCCGACGCGGAGCAGGCGCGCGAGCGCGACCGCATCGTGGCCTGGATCGACCGGTTCCCGTGCGACGCGCACCGGCGCGAGCGCCTGGAGGGCCACCTGACCGCTTCAGCGCTGGTGGTCGACGCCGAGCGCGGCGTCCTGCTCCTGACGCACCATCGCAAGCTCGGGCGCTGGCTGCAGCTCGGCGGGCACTGCGACGGCGACGCGAACCTCGCGCGCGCGGCGCTGCGCGAGGCGCTGGAGGAGAGCGGCATAGAGGGCCTCGCCGTCGATCCCGTGCCGCTCGACGTCGACGTGCACGCGATCCCCGCGCGTCCCGGCGAGCCCGAGCACCTGCACCTGGACACGCGCTTTTTGGTGCTCGCGCCGGCCGGCGCCAAGCACATTGCGAGCCCGGAATCCATCGCGCTGTCGTGGTTTTCGCCGCACGCGCTGCCCGATCCCGCCGATGCGTCCGTCGAGCGCCTCGTGCGGCGGGTGTTCGGCCGGGACGGACGCCTCCGGACTCCTACCCCTGGAACGGCCCGGGCACGACCTGTATAACGCCGCGCTCGATCCCGGGGCTTCCCGGATCGGCGGAGAGGCGCAGCGCGGCGGCAGCCGTGGCGCGCCGCACCGACACCCCCACGCTCCACAGAGTCTCACGGAGAAACCAGATCATGAAGAAGCTGTTCCTCGGCGCCTGCCTGGCGCTCAGCCTGACCACGGCCGGCTGCCTCGGCCCGAACAACGCGTTCAACAACCTGCACCACTGGAACAAGAACGTCAGCGATTCCAAGTGGATCAACGAGCTCGTGTTCCTGGGCCTGAACATCATCCCGGTCTACGGCATCTTCTACTGGGGTGACATCATCATCTTCAACTCGATCGAGTTCTGGGGCGGCGAGAACCCGATCAAGCCCAGCACGAAGTGACGGCCGGACCCGGCGACGGGTCACACGCATCCCGGAGCCGCGTCCCGCAGAGTGCGGGGCGCGGCTCTGTTCGTGAGTGGGTGCGGTGTCGGTACGGAGCCAGGCTCGACCACGACGCGTTCGCCGCCGTCACGAGAGCCCCCGCACCAACCCCGGCACCACCTCCACCGCTCGCCCCGGCAGGAACTCGTCGCGCGGGTGGAGGTTCTCGGGCGCCTCGAGCGCGTTGACGATCGTGCACGCGCCGCGCGCGCGCGCGGCCTGCAGGAACCCGGCCACCGGCCACACGAGGCCGCTCGTTCCGATGGCGACGAAGTGCGTGCAGCCCGCCACCCAGTCCGCGACCGCGTCCAGGTGGCGCGGGATCTCCTCGAACCACACGACGTCGGGGCGCAGGCGCGCGTGGCCGCAGGCGGCGCAGGGCACGAACACCTCCGGGTCGACGTGCTCCAGGTCGTGCACGCGCACGGCGCAGCGCTCGCAGGCGAGGTGCGCGAGCGTGCCGTGCACGTGCAGCGGCGCGCTGCCCGCGCGCTCGTGCAGGTCGTCCACGTTCTGCGTGACCAGCAGCATGGCGTCGCCGCGAGCCGCGAGGACCAGCTCCAGTTCCCGCAATGCGCGGTGCGCCGCGTTCGGCGCGACCGCTCCTTCGCCGCGCGCCGCGAGCTGCGCGCGCCGCCGCTGGTAGAAGGCCCACACCTTCGCGGGATCGCGGCGCCACGCGCGCGGCGTCGCGACGTCCTCGATGCGCTGGCCCTCCCAGAGCCCGCCCGCGCCGCGGAACGTGGCGATCCCCGAGTCGGCGGAGATGCCCGATCCGGTCAGCACCACGATGCGCCGGGCGCTCATCGCGGTGGCCGCCGTCGTTCGGCGCGGGACGGGCACAGGCGGTTCATCGTGCGCGCCGCCGCGACGGACCGCGGGCGGCGTCCTGGTGTACCCTACACTGCATGTCTCCGTCCCACGCCGCACGCGGACTCGTCCTGGCGCTCCTGTGCGGCGCCTGCGCGCGCCCGGCCGCGCCCGTCCTGGAGCGTTTGGAGCTGGCCGTCCGCGCCGAGCCGGCCTCGCTGCAGGACGACGTCCTGCGCTCTCGCGCCGGGGTGTCGCGGGTGATGAACGACCTGCGGACCGGCTGGAGCCTGCCGCTGGGCAGCGTGCTCGACCTCGACCAGCGCACGCCCGGCCTCGATCCCCTCACGCCGCCGGAGTTCGACGTCGGCCTGATCGGCTGGCCGGCGGACGTGCCGGTGCCCGACGCGACGGTCGAGTTCGAGATCCGCGCCTCGCACCCGGGCACGGAGGGCGGGCGGACGATCACGGTCAAGCTCGCGGACGCGCTCGGCGCCTGGCAGTCGATGGCGCCTTCGGTCGTGTTCCGCGGCTGGCGCGAGTTGCGCCTCGGCGCGCGCTGGGTCGGCGCGGCGCCCGCCGACGGCGACGACGTGCGCGCGTGCTTCGCGCCGCGCCGCGTGCACACCGCGGCCGGTCCCACGCAGGCCAGCGCGGAGCGGCCTAACGTCCTCCTGATCTCGGTCGACACGCTGCGCGCCGACCACCTGGGCTGCTACGGCTACGCGCGGCCCACCTCGCCCGAGATCGACCGCCTGGCGGCGCGCAGCGTGGTCTTCGAGCGCGCGTACGCGTCGGCGCCGTGGACGCTGCCGTCGTTCGGCTCGCTGTTCACGTCGCGCCGGCCCAGCCGCCACCGCGCGGGCGTGTTCACGGAGCGCGAGGCGGCGTGGGGACGCGACGCGGGCGTGCTGATGAAGACGACCGAGAACCTGCGCGCCGACCTGCCGACGCTGGCGGAAGTGCTGCGCGCGGCGGGCTGGCGCACGGCGGGCATCCACAACAACCCCTACCTGGGCGTCGAGACCGGCATCGACCGCGGCTTCGACGCGTACCGCCGCTACCAGTACACGGCGGCCGCGGGCACGGACCTCGCGCTCGCATGGCTCGACGCGCACGGCGCGGAGCGCTGGTTCCTGTTCGTGCACTACATGGATCCGCACTACCCGTACGCGCCGCCGGACCCGTACGCGGAGCGCTTCGGCGGCGAGCCCTTCGGCGCCGTCGAGACCGAAGTGCCCAAGCTGGACGCACTGCGGCGCAGCGACGTCGACCCGTCCGTGAAGCGCCGCATGATCGACCTGTACGACGGCGAGATCGCCTACACCGACGCGCACGTCGGCCGGCTGCTCGCGCGCCTGGAGGAGCACGGCGACCTCGCGCGCACGCTGGTCGTGTTCCACTCCGACCACGGCGACGAGCACTGGGAGCACGGCAGCTTCGACCACGGCCAGAGCCTGCACGCGGAACTGCTGCACGTGCCGCTGATCGTGTCGTTCCCCGCGCGCGTCCCCGGCGGACGGCGCGTCGCGCAGCGCGTGCGGCTGATCGACGTCATGCCGACGATCCTGGAGCTGTGCGGCGTGCCGGCGCCGGATCCCATCGCCGGCCGCTCGCTGCTCGACCCCTTGCTGCTGGACCGCGACGCGATCGCCGAGGCGGTGCTGTGGGGCCCGCGCGAGATGAAGTCGCTGGTGAGCGGGCGGCACAAGCTGATCGCGGCGGGCGCGAGCGGCGACGAACTGTTCGACATCGAGCGCGACCCCGGGGAGTTGTGGAACGTCGCGGCCGACGAGCCCGCGGTCCGCCAGACGCTGCGCCAGCGCCTCGTCGACCACCACCAGGCTGCGCCGCCGCCGCGCCAGTCGCCGCGCAGGGTCGAGTTCCCGCCGGGCACACGCGCGCACCTCGCCAACCTGGGCTACGCCGGGGACGACGGCGACGAGGTGCACGCGGCCCCGCCGCGCTGAGGATCAGCGCGGGGGCGGCGCGATCAGCCCGCGCGGGTCGGCGGGGTCGGGCACCGCGCGCGGCAGGCCGCCCTGCACCTCGCCGGGCTGCTGCGGGCGCGCGGGCACCTGGCCGCGCCGGTTGCGCGCGCGCGTCACGCCGCGCTCGGCGAACTCCAGCACGGCGAGGTCCCACACGTCGCGCGCCTCGTCGGCGAAGCCCGGCAGGACGAGCCGGAAGGGACCGCCGAACTCCGGCGGGAGCGGCGCGCCGCCGCGCGCGTAGGCGATGATGGCGAGGCGCTCGATCTCGCGCCGCCACACCGAGGCTTCGAAGCCGCTGCGGCCGCGCACGTTCACCAGGATCGCCTCGGGCTGCACGCCGACGTGCTTCAGGATCGCCGCGATGCGCACGCCTTCCAGCGGCGGCGGGCTGCAGCGCGCCTGCGAAGCGAACACGCCGACGTTGCGCACCTGGTCCTCGGCCGGCAGCGCGCGCAGATCCTCGAACGCGAGGCCGAACGAAGGCAGGTCGACGAGCCCTCCGACGGCCAGGAGGCCGGGGCGCGCGTCGACGTGACGGAAGGGTTTGGAATGCCAGCTCATGGATCAGGTCCGTTTCTTCTGGTGCAGGGCCGCATGCTCGGCGTCGTCGACTGGCCGCGTGTCGCGTCCGCGCGCGGCCGCGAGTTCCATGCGCGCCAGCGCCTTGACGTGCACGCACTCGTCCGCGTGCCCGGGGACGAGCAGGCGGAACGGTCCGCCCTTCTGGTCCGGCAGCGGCGAACCGTCGGTCCGCGCGTAGGCCACGATCGCGCCCTCGAGCTCGGACAGCGGCACGCTGACCGCGAACGACGCGTCGCGCGACGCGACGTTCAGCCACGCCGCGCCCGCACGCGGCCGGACGCGCGCGAGCAACGCCGCTAGGCGCACGCCGCGCCCGGTCTTTCCGGGCACCGCGCGTCCCACGTCGTCCACCTGGTCCGCGGCCGGCAACGCCGCGAGCGACTCCGCGTCGAGCGCGAGGGGCTGCTCGGCGAGGCCGCCGATCTGGAGGGTGGGGCGCTGGGTCATCGCGGGCGAACGGACCGTGGACTGTGTCCGCGGGCCGAGTAGGGTATCCGCCCCCCGCCCGCCCCTCCATGACCCGTTACTTGCGCGGCTGCCTGTTCCTGACGGGCCTCGTGTTCCTCGGCCTGTTCGTGATCGGCATGATGCTGCCGCGGACCTGGGAGGTCGAGCGCACGCGCCTCGTCCGCGCCGCGCCCGAGGCGGTGCACGCCGTGATCGAGGACCCGCGCACCTGGCCGCGCTGGACGCACTGGACGACCGAGCGCGACGCGACCCTGAAGCTGCGCTTCGAGGGCCCCGAGCGCGGCGCGGGCGCGAAGCTGTGCTGGGAAGGCCAGCTCATGGGGTTCGGCGAGCTCGAGCTGACGCGCGCCGAGCCGGGCCGGGGCGTCGAGTACCAGACGACCTGGCGCGGCACCGACCACGGCACGCGCGGGGCGCTGGTGCTGGAGCCGGCGCCGGAGGGCACGCGCATCACCTGGCGCGACGGGGGGAGCCTCGACTGGAACCCGATCACGCGCTTCTTCGCCCCGCTGTTCGAGGCCAAGCTGGGAAAGGATTTCGACGCGGGGCTGGCCAGGCTGGCGCGGCTCGCGGGCGAGTCCTGACACCGCGGGCGGCGGCGGCCCCCCCGGACCGGGGCGCCGCGGGCGCCGGCGCGCGGTTCTCCCCGGGTCCCCTGTGTGGACTCCCCCGCCACCGCCGATGTACCTTGCCGCGCTTGCTGCGGGGGTGCGCGCGCGTCGCGCACGACCGCGATCCGGCCCCGCGGGGGCCACACCGATCCATCCGCCCCGACTCGGTCCGACCCGGCGCGCCGGGGAGGCCTGCGCCGGCGCCTGACCTGACGAGTTGCCGTGGAAGTCACCCTCGAACGCCTGGGCCCGTGCCAGGCCCGCATCAAGTTCACCGTTCCCAGCCCCGAGTTCCAGGCGACCTACCGCCGCGGACTGCAGAACCTGTCCGCGAACGCGAACCTGAAGGGCTTTCGCCCCGGCAAGGTGCCGCTGCAGGTGATCGAGAAGCAGTACGGCGCGCAGGTCAAGACCGAGGCGATCGAGCACTTCGTCCGCCAGGCGTACGAGAAGGCCGTCGGCGAGAACGAGCTCAAGATCGTCGGCTTCCAGCGCGTCAACGTCGACGACATCAAGATCCTGGACGACGTCGACTGGGACTGCGCCTTCGAGGTCAGCCTGCGGCCGGAGGTCGATCTCGGCGACTACAAGGGCATCGCGATCGAGAGCGAGCTCGAGCCGGTGATGGAGCCCGAGATCGACAACGCGATCGAGAACCTGCGCGCGCAACAGAGCCGGCCCGAGCCGGCCGGCGACGGCGGCCTGCCGGCGGACGGCATGGCGCTGTGCAAGCTGCGCTGGATCGCCGGCGACCGCACGGTCCTGGAGCGCGACGACCTGCGCCTCTCGCCCGCCACGCCGACGCCCGGCACGGACCCCGAGGTGTTCAAGCTGTCCCTGACCGGCACGAAGGCCGGCGATCAGCGCGACGTGCCGATGACCTTCCCGCCCGACTTCCCCGAGGAGGCGCTGCGCGGACAGTCCGGCACGACGCGGATCGAGGTGAAGCAGGCCTTCCGCCTGATCCCGCCCACCGACGAGGAGATCCGCCGGCTCCTGGGCGTCGAGGACGACGCCGCGCTGCGCGTGTTCGTGCGCGAGAAGCTGGTCGAGGCCAAGCAGCAGCGCGAGGAGGGCCGGATCGAGGGCGCGATCCTCGAGCAGCTCATCGCCAAGCACACGTTCGAGCTGCCCGCGATGATGCTGGACGAGCAGACGCGCGTGCGCCTGGAGCAGGCCGGCCGCGAGCTGAAGCAGCAGGGCATGGGCGACGCCGAGATCAAGGCGCACCTGGAGACCCAGCGTGACGCGGCGCGCGAGGCCGCCGCCAAGGGCCTGCGCGCGCTGTTCGTCGTGCAGACCATCGGCGAGCGCGAGAAGCTGCTGGTCACGCGCGAGGACATGGACGCCGAGTTGGCCCAGATCGCCGCGCGCAACAAGGCCAAGATCGAGGAGGTCCGCGAGTACTACCAGCAGAACCGGCTCTTCGACCAGATGGCCATCGAGCTCCTGGAGCGCAAGGTGCGCCGGTTCCTGCGCGAGAACGCCCGCGTCACGACCCCCGCCTGAGCCCGGAGGCCCCCGACTTGAGATCCCAGCCCGGACAGCCGATGACCTCGCGGGCCCCCGCCCGGTGCGGGGTCGCGTTCGACCCAGCCCATTCCCCTTCAGCGCAGACGCCAGAGCCCATGAACTACTTCATCCCCTACGTGATCGAGAAGACGGGCCGCGGCGAGCGGACCTACGACATCTACTCGCGGCTCCTCGAGGACCGCATCGTCTTCATCGGCACGGCGATCGACGACCAGGTCGCCAACTCGGTGATGGCGCAGCTCCTGTTCCTGGACAAGACGGGCCGCAACCAGGACATCAAGATGTACATCAACTCGCCGGGCGGCTCGGTCACCGCCGGCCTGGCGATCTACGACACGATGCAGCTCATCGAGCCGCCGATCCAGACGTACTGCCTGGGACAGGCCGCGTCGATGGGCGCCGTGCTCCTGGGCGGCGGCGCGCCGGGCAAGCGCTTCGCGCTGCCGCACAGCCGCATCATGATCCACCAGCCCTGGGGCGGCGCTCAGGGCACCGCGATGGACATGGAGATCCACGTCAAGGAGATCCTCAAGATGAAGGCCTCCTTGGAGGAGATCCTGGCGCAGCACAGCGGACGCAGCGCCAAGGAGGTCTCCAAGGCCTGCGAACGCGACAACTTCATGTCGCCTCAGGAAGCCAAGACCTTCGGCCTGATCGACCAGATCATCGCCAAGGTGCCCGAGACGCCCAAGTCCTGAGGGACGAGCGCCCGGTCCGGGCCCGGGCGGGCTAGAATCGAAGGGACCATGACCTCCTCCACCGGCCGAGGGCGCCACGTCGAGCGCTGCACGTTCTGCGAGAAGCGGCGCCACCACGTGGCCAGCCTGATCGCGGGGCCCCCGGGCGTCTACATCTGCAACGAGTGCATCGAGATCTGCAACTCGATCCTGCAGGAAGAGCAGCGGCGTTCGCCCGAGGCGGCGCGCGCCGCCACGGCCGCCGCGGCCGGGCCCGGCCGGCGCGCCGCCGCCGCAGCGACCGAGGGCGGCGTCCGGCGCCTGCCGACGCCGATCGAGATCGCGCGCCAGCTCGACGAGTACGTCATCGGCCAGCAGCGCGCGAAGAAGACGCTCGCCGTCGCGGTCTACAACCACTACAACCGCCTGCGCCACCGCGCGCGCAACGCGGCCGCCGACACGCTCGGCGAGGTCGAGATCGAGAAGAGCAACGTGCTGCTCGTCGGCCCGACGGGCTCGGGCAAGACGCTCCTGGCGCGCACGCTGGCGAAGCTGCTCGACGTGCCCTTCGCGATGGCCGACGCCACGACGCTGACCGAGGCCGGCTACGTCGGCGAGGACGTCGAGAACATCCTGCTCAAGCTGCTGCAGGGCTGCGACTTCGACGTCGAGCGCGCGCAGCAGGGCATCGTCTACATCGACGAGATCGACAAGATCGCGCGCACGACCGGCAACGTCTCGATCACGCGCGACGTGTCGGGCGAGGGCGTGCAGCAGGCGCTGCTCAAGATCCTGGAGGGCACGGTCGCCAACGTGCCGCCGCAGGGCGGGCGCAAGCACCCCGAGCAGTCCTACATCCAGATCGACACGACGAACATCCTGTTCATCGTCGGCGGCACGTTCAGCGCGGTCGAGGACATCATCGCCCGCCGCGTGGGCCGCGACGTGATCGGGTTCGGGCGCCAGAGCGCGGCGCGCGAGCTGGGCCAGAAGGCGCCGGGCGAGCCGGCGCCGTCGGCGGTGGCCGAGAACCGGATCGCGCGCGATGCCCTGATCCGCCACCTGACGCCCAAGGACCTGATCGAGTTCGGGATGATCCCCGAGTTCGTCGGGCGCCTGCCGGTCGTGGCCACGCTCGACACGCTCGACCGCGGCGCGCTGGTGCGCATCCTGACCGAGCCGCGCAACGCGCTCGTGCGCCAGTTCCAGACGCTGTTCCAGATGAGCGGCAAGGAGCTGGAGTTCACGCCCGAGGGCCTGGAGGCCGTGGCCGACCTGGCGCTGGAGCGCGAGACCGGCGTGCGCGCGCTGCGCGCGATCGTCGAGGACCTCCTGCTGGACGTCCTGTTCGAGCTGCCTTCGCGCCGCGACGAGGCGCGCTTCGTCGTCGACGCGGACGTCGTGCGCAAGAAGCGCACGCTGGCCGCCGGGCTCACGAACGAGCACGTCGACGAGCCTGCGGGCGCCGAGCCCAAGGCGCCGCGCCTGCCGCGCCCGGAAGAGAAGCGCGAGAGTGCCTAGTTCCCGCGCCCCCGGCGCGGGACCACCAGGATCTTGTCCCCGCGCCCCCGGCGCAGGACCAGCAGGATCTTCTCCCTGCGCCCCCCGCGCAGGACCACCAGGATCTCCCGCGCTCGGCGCTGCTTCGGCGTCCCTGTGCCCGGTTCTTGCGGTTCGCGCGCGCGCCCGTGACGTTCGAGCGGGCAAGACCCCGCGTCCGGCACGGACCCCGGCGGCGCCGGCCCGCGGTAGACTCGGGAGGAACCCGGCCTCGCAGGGACACGCACCATGAAGCTCCTCCACGTGCCGCTCCTCGCGCTCTCCACGCTCCCCGCGCTCCTCGCCGCGCCTCTCGCCGCCGACACGGTCACGCTCCAGGCCAGCGCCGACACGTCGCTCTACGAGGAGTCGGGCGCGCTCGGCAACGGCGCGGGCATGCACATGTTCTGCGGCAAGACGCAGCTCGACAAGACGCGCCGCGCGCTCGTGCGCTTCGACCTCGCCGCCGTCCCCGCCGGATCCGCGATCGCCTCCGCGCGCCTCGTCCTGCACCTCTCGCAGCAGAACACGGCCGGTGAGATCGTCACGATCCACGCGCTGTCGGCCGACTGGGGCGAGGGCGCGTCCGACGCTCCCGGCGCGGAGGGCCAGGGCACCGCGGCGCTGCCCGGCGACGCGACCTGGACCGAGCGCTTCTTCGGGATGGGCCAGGCGTGGTCGACGCCCGGCGGCACCTTCGGCCCCGGCCTCGCGTCGACGCTGGTCGGCGGCGTCGCCGACTGGAACTTCGAGTCCGCCGCGCTGACGGCCGCCGTGCAGGCGATGCTCGACGCGCCGGCGACCAACTTCGGGTTCATCGTCCGCGGGCCGGAGAGCTTCGGCACGGCCATGCGCTTCGACACCCGCGAGAACCCCAACCCCGCGGTGCGGCCGCGCCTCGTGGTCACGTTCACGCCGCCCTGCCCCGCGCCGGCGACGTACTGCGTCGGCGCGCCGAACTCCGTCGGCGCGGGCGCCTCGATCGGCTGGGGCGGCAGCACGTCGATCGGCGCGCAGGCCTTCACGCTGAACGTCGCGGGAATCCCGCCGGGCACGAGCGGACTCTTCTTCTTCGGTCCCGGTGCCGCCGCCACGCCCTTCGGCGACGGGTTCCTGTGCGTGACCGGGCCGCACCGGCGCCTGGGGCTGCAGTTCGCGGCCGCGGGCGGCGGCGCATCGCGCACGCTGGACTTCGTCTCCACGCCCTCGAACGCCATCACGGCGGGCACCACCTGGCGCTTCCAGTTCCTCTACCGCGACGTGGCGCAGGGAGCGGCGGGCTTCAACCTGTCGAACGGGCTCGTCGCCACGTTCTGTCCCTGAGGGCCCGCCGGGGCCGCCGGGTTTTTGGCGACACCCGGGCCGCGGGCCGGCGTTCCATCCGCGAGCACCGGAGTCGACCAGCCCCCCCCCTCGCGCCTTGCGGAACGGACGGGTGCGGGGTCCGATGGTGCGCACCCCTTCGAAGGAGCGACGATCGTGAGCCAGGAGCGCGCGCCCGTGTCGACCGAACCGACCGACCACGAGACGCGAGCACGCGCGTCGCGCCGCGGGCTGATGCTCGCCGGAGCCAGCGCCGCGATGTGGGCCGCGTTCGCGCGGCGGACGCAGGCGCAGCAGACGCGCCTGCCCGCCGGGTCGCACGCGCGCCTCGCGCCGCAGCCGGCCGGCGACCTGCGTTTCCTGGTCGACCGCGCCACGCACGGGTGGACGCCCGAGGTCTGGGCGCGCGCGCAGGAGCTGGGCTACGCGGGCTGGCTGGAGGAGCAGCTCGACCACACCGCGATCGACGACTCGGCCTTGAACGCGCTGCTCGCGGGGTTGCCGACGCTGACGATGACCAGCAAGCAGATCTACGACACCTACGTCGTGCCGGGGCAGACCGGAGTCCCGGTGGCGGAGCTGGAGACCGCGGTGTTCCTGCGCGCGGTGCATTCCAAGCGCCAGCTCTTCGAGCGCATGGTCGAGTTCTGGACCGACCACTTCAACCTGGACCACGCCGACAACCAGATCCAGTGGCTCAAGACCGCGGACGACCGCGACGTCGTGCGCGCGCACGCCCTGGGCAACTTCCAGAACCTGCTCCTCGCCTCGGCGCAGAGCGGCGCGATGCTGTTCTACCTGGACAACTACCGCAACTTCGCCAGCGCGCCGAACGAGAACTACTCGCGCGAGCTGATGGAGCTGCACACGCTGGGCGTCGGCAACTACACCGAAGCCGACGTGATCGAACTCGCGCGCTGCCTGACCGGCTGGCAGTACTGGAACCAGAGCCAGCCCAACCACGGCGACTTCCGCTTCAACGCGGGCCAGCACGACAACGGCAGCAAGACGGTGCTGGGCCAGTTGATCCCGGCCAACGGCGGGATCAACGACGGCCTCGTGATGCTCGCCTTCCTGGCGCTGCACCCGGCGACCGCGCAGTTCCTGGCGCGCAAGCTGTGCCGCTTCTTCCTGACCTACGATCCGCCGCAGGCCCTGGTCGATGCGGTCGCCAACGCGTACATCTCGAGCGGCGCCGACATCAAGTCGACGCTGCGCGCCGTGTTCGCGCCCGCGAACGTGGCATTGATCGCGCCCGGCGCCCAGGTCAAGGTCAAGCGGCCGTTCACGCTGGTCACGTCGATGGTGCGCGCGTGCAACCCGACGATCACGCAGGCCAACCGCTACGCGGCCGAGCTCGCGCTCATGGGCCACCAGCCCATGCGCTGGTCCCCGCCCGACGGCTACCCGGACACGGCCGCGCACTGGGGCACCGCCGTGCTGCCGCGCTGGAACTTCGTCTCGCGCCTCGCGAACTCCTCGATCACCGGCACGACGGTCAACGTCGCCGTGCTGTTCGGGGACGCGACGAAGAGCGCGCTGGCCGCCAGGGCCGACCAGATCCTGACCGGCGGCCGGCTCGACCCGGCCGACGTCGCCGCGGTGCAGGCCTACGCCAACGCCGCCACAACGCTGAACGACACGTTGCGCCGCGACGTGCTGACCCTGGCCGCCTCGTCCCCGAGTTTCCAGTACGTCTGAGCGGGAGGCTCGAACCATGCACCACGACGAAGATTGCATCGACGGCTGCCCGGACGCGTCCCGTTTCGACCGTCGCGCGTTCCTCGGACGCGGCGCGCTCGGCGCGGCCGCGGCGATCACCGCGCCGGCGTGGCTGCCGCGCGTGAGCCTGGCGGGCACGGCGGGGACCGGGCGCGACACGCTGGTCGTCGTCTTCCTGCGCGGCGGCGCCGACGGACTCACGCTGTGCGTCCCGCACGGCGATCCGGAGCTCTACAACCGCCGGCCCACGCTCGCGGTCCCGCCGCCGGGCGCCACGAACGGCGCCACGGACCTGGACGGGTTCTTCGGCCTGCCGCCGGCGATGCTCCCGCTGCTGCCCGCGTACCAGGCGGGCGATCTCGCCTTCGTGCACGCCACAGGCCTCTCGGACCCCTCGCGCTCGCACTTCGACATGCAGCGCTGGATGGAGCTGGGCGTGACCGGCGCGGCGAGTCCCGGCGTCACGAGCGGCTGGGTCGGCCGCTACCTCCAGACGATCCCGCCCGCCGGCAGCGGCCTCCTGCGCGGCATCGGCCTGGGTGCGTCGCTTCCGGTGGCCTTCTCGGGCGGCCCGGCCTGCGTGCCCGTGGCCAATCCGGGCGCTTTCGTGCTGCCCGGCGCCTCGAACACGGCCGTCGCGCGGCGCGCGACGCTCACGACGATGTACCAGGGCGAGCCCGCGCCGCTGGGCCCGGCGGCGCTCGACACGTTCGCGACGATGGACCTGCTCGCCACGATCAACTTCGCCGGCTACGTGCCCTACGGCGGCGCGGTGTACCCGGCGACCACGTTCGGCAACGCGCTGAAGAGCGCGGCCGCGCTGATCAAGGCCGACATCGGCATCGAGGCGCTCGAAGCGGACCTGGGCGGCTGGGACCTGCACAGCCTGCTCGGGCCGGTGATCGGCACGATGGCCACCAGGATGGACGAGCTCGCGCGCGCGCTCGCCGCGTTCCACACCGACCTCTCCGACCCGGCGAACACGCTGGGCCGCGTGACGCTCGTGGCGATGTCGGAGTTCGGCCGCCGCGCGGCCGAGAACGCCAGCCAGGGCACCGACCACGGTCACGGCGGCAGCCTGATCGTGCTGGGCGGGAACGTGAACGGAGGCCAGGTGTTCGCCAGCTGGCCGGGCCTCGCGCCGGGCAACCTGGTGAACGGCGACCTCGCGATCACGATCGACTACCGCGACGTGCTGGCCGAGATCCTGGCCGATCGCATGGCGTGCACGAGCCTCGCGACGGTGTTCCCGAGCTACGCGATCGGACTGCCGCGCGGCGTCACGAGCTGACGCGCGGGCGTCGGTCCGGGCACTGGCACGGGTTGGAGGGGCGCGGGGGCGCGCGCGGCGCTAGCTTGACGGGTCCGCCGCCCGGTCCCTGCAACCCGCGCGTCGGCGGCGGCAACGGCGACACGATGTCCCACGCCCCCGGATCCGATCCCGCGGAACTGCTCGCGCACGCCGAGGACCTGCGGCGCCTCGCGTCGGCGGTCGCGCGGGACGCCCACGACGCCGAGGACCTCGCGCAGGACGCCTGGGTCGAACTGCTCGAGGGCCGCGCGCGCTCCGGCACTGCGCGCGACGTGCGCACGTGGCTCGGCGGCATGCTCCGCAACCTCAAGCGCGAGCGCGCGCGCGGCGCAGGCCGGCGCGGACAGCGGGAACGTCGTGCCGCGCGCCCGGAGGCGGTCGCGGGCGGCGAAGGCATCGTCGAACGCCTGGAGACGTTCCGGATGCTGGCGGCGGAGGTCGCCGCGCTCGAGGAACCGTACCGCAGCAGCGTGTGGCAGCGCTTCTTCGAGGGACGCACGGCGGAGGAGATCGCGGCGCTGGAGGGCGTGTCCCCCGCCACGGTGCGCTCGCGCTGGATGCGCGCCCTCGCCATGCTGCGCGAGCGCCTGGACCGGCGCCACGGCGGCGACCGGGGCGCGTGGCTCTCCTCGCTGCTGGCGCTCGAGCTCGTGGAGCGCTCGGCACGCCGCACGCTCGCCCGCGGCTGGATCCTGGGCGCCGGCCTCCTCGTGCTGATCGTTCCCGCCGCGGTCTGGATCGCTTCGCGCCCCGGCGGCGCACCGCTCCCGGGGGATGCTCCGCCGGCGCTCGCCGCGGACGCGGCCCGGGAGGTCGGCGCCGGGAGCGCGCCGCCCCTGGACGAGGTCGCGCGCGCGCTGGACCGCACGGCCGCGGCCGCGCCCGCGGTGCGCGGCGACGCGACGCCTGCGGCGCGCGTCCGCCTGCGGATCCTGGACGCGATCACCGGCGAGCCGGTGCCTTGGTACGCGGTCGTCCTGCGTTCGGGGAATGGCGAGGAGCGCGCGCAGAGCGACGGTTCCGGCACGATCGTCTCGACCGTCGAGCACGCGCTCGGCGACGTGGCCATCGAGCTGATCGACGACGAGCGGTCGCCGCCGCGCATGCTCGACGGCGAGGCGCGCCGCTTCCGTCGCGCGCTGCCGTGGACGCACGCAGGGACGGACGAGCACGCGCTGCGCGTGACGGTCGGACCGACGTTCCGCCTCGATCTGTCGCTGCCCGCGGTGGCCGTCCCCGACCTCGGCGGGGCCGGGGCACGGACCTCGCTGCTCTCGCCGCTGTCCCTGGAGGCGCGCCTGATCGCCCCGCTCGCGGGCGGCGAGCGCGGGGAGTCACGCGCGGCCGTGCGCGTGGAAGGCGGCGCCGGTCCCTGGGTGCGCTTCCACGCCGATGCCCTGGCGCTGCCGGGCGGCGGCCCGTGGGTCCTGCGCCTCGCCACGCACGACGGCCTCCACGCGGGCGAGGCCCGTGTACCCGCGACACGCGGACCGCTCCAGGGTCCGATCGCCGTCGCGATCACGGCGCGCGCGCGCCTCGCGCTGCGCGTCGAGGACGCGCGCGGGGCACCGGTCGATGCGTGGGTCGATGTCGAGCGCGCGGGCGCGACGGTCGCGGCGAGCCGCGAGCCCGTGCCGCGCCTGTCCGTCGACGGGCTCGAGCCGGGGACGTACCGCGTGCGCGCGCGCGCGCTGGGACGCGCGCCATGGGAACGCGACGTCGAGTTGGAAGCCGGCGGGACGCGGTACGCGATCGTCGTGGAGGCGCTCGCGGGCGAGGGACCGGTCGCCGGCGTCGTGCGCGCCGACGCGGACCTGTGGGCCGACTTCGTCCTGGTGCTGCGCGACGCCGGCGGCGGCGAGCGGCGCGTGCGCGTGCAGCCGGGCCGGCGGGGCGCGCTCGCGCGGCCGTTCCGCTTCGAGAGCGTGCCGGCCGGCGAGTACGAGCTCTCCATCCGCTGCGATCAGGTCTGGCGCTGGCGACCGCCGGTGCTGCGCGTGTCGCCGCCGGCCGAGGGCCTGGAGTTCGCGGCCGAACTCGACGTGGACGCGCCGCCGCTGATCCTGAAGGCCACGGATCGCGCGACCGGGGCCGTCCTCGAGCAGTTCGACGTGCGCCTGCACGTTCTGGGCGGCGCGAGCCGCGTGCGCAGCTCGTCGATCGGCGCGGTCACGTTCCCGGGCGTGCCCCGCGACGCGCGCCTGGAGTGGTCGCTGGTGGCTCCCGGCTGGCGGCCGGCGCGCGGCACGGAGGTCGACCTGCGCCGGGCCAGCGATCGGCAGGGCGTGGAGGTCGCGCTGGAGCGCGGCTTCGGGATGCTCGTGCGCGTGCTCGACGCCGAGACGCGCCTGCCCGTCGAGGGCGTGCTGGTCCTGGCCGATGGCGCGGCCGTCGCGCGCACGGACGCGCGCGGGGAACTCGAACTCTCGCTGCCGGACGCGCCGCAGCGCATCGAGGCGCGGCGCGACGGCGGCCCGACGGCCGGCGGCGCGTGGCACGCACCGGACCTGGACCGCCTCGAGATCCTGCTGCCGCGCTGAGTCTGGATTCGCGACTCGCACCGACAGTCGGACGGTCGGAGGAACCGTCCCCGATCCAGCCGCGGGCGTCCGGCTGCGAACCGCGGACTCGTTCCGCAGCGTCGCCGCGCACCGTGGGCTCCCAGCGCGGGAAGCGAGTCGAACCTCACGAGGTCAGGAACGCGCCGACGGATGGAGGGCCGCCACCGGCGCCGGAAGCCTCCGAAGATCCGACTCGCCGCAGGCCCCGCGCCGGTCCGCGTTCGCCCGCGCGCACCCACGAATTGTCTGCCCTTTCAAGTTGCACAGGTCCGCCCGCAAGGAGGAGCCCTGCGCGCTGGAAGTTCGCGCCCCTCCACGAGCTCCGCTCGCGGACGAGGAGACCCGTCAGTGCGCGAGGTCCGGGAACGCCGCGCGGTACGCCTCCATCAGCGCCTTGCCGTCCTTCGCCGTCTTCACGCCCTCCAGCAGCCACTCCGTGCGCTCGTGCAGCCACGGGTCGATCGCGGCGTCGAGTTTCGCGCGCGTCCCCTCCAGGCTGTCGCGCGCGGCGTCGAGCTTGCCTCCTTCGAGGTTGCGCTCCGCGGCTGCGAGGCGGTTCTCGATCGGGCGCGCCTTCTTGTAGGCGCTGGAGCCCTTGCGCTTCTCGATGCCGGAGCGCGCGGCGGCGGCGGCGTCGAGGCCGTCGAAGCGCGCGGCGGCGGCCTCCAGCACGATCAGGCTCTGCAGCACGCGGCCCGCCTTCTCGAGCGCGTCGGCGCGCGCGACCTCGGCCAGCGCGCGCTCCTCGATCGCGGCCAGGGCCTCCACGGCGGCAGCGACCGTGGGGTGCGTCGCTCCGATCGCGGCGACCGCGCGGTAGTCGCGCGCCGCGGCCGCGTCCTCGCCGCGCGCCTCGGCGGCGCGCGCGTTCTCCAGCGTCGCCGCCGCGGCCTTGAGGTCCGCGAGGCGCGCGCGCTTCACCAGGTCGGCGAGCGGCTCCTCGAGGTAGCTGCCGAACTCCTCCTTCCAGTCGGGGTTGCCCTCCCAGGCGACGCGCCCGTCGAGGCCGATGAGCTTGGCGTGCGGCAACTGCACCTTGGCGATCGCGTAGTCGCCGAACACCCGGTTCGTGTTGTCGTAGCCGATCGGGAACGGCACGGGATGGTCCTTCAGCCAGGCCTCGACGTCCTCGCGCTTCTCGTTGGTGAGCAGGAGGATCGGGATCGCGAGGTCCGCGTGCGTCGCGGCGAGGCGCGTGAGTCCGGGCAGGAGCGGCACGGCCTTCTCCTGGTACGTCGTCCAGAACACCAGCACGCACGGCCAGAACCGCAGCCTCTCGAGGTCGCCGCCGCCGGGCGCCGCGCCGATCCAGCCCTGCGTCGCCAGGAGCGGCGGCACGTCGTTCAGGTAGCTCGTCTGCCCCGGCGGGGCGCGCTCCAGCGGCTTTCGCGCATCCGCCTCGTCCGGGCTCGCGGCGCGGCGGCGTCCGATCGCGGTGCGGCGCGGCAGGCTGGGATCGAACTCCAGGAGCCGGATCTCGCGGAACCGCGCGGTGCCGACGCCCGCGAGGAGTCCGAAATCGCCCTGCACGGCGGCGCGCGAGTCGAACAGCCATTCCAGGACCTGCTGCCCGTCGAGGTGCACGACGAGGCGCGTGCCGGCGACCTCCATGCGCACGACGTGCCAGCCGCTTCCGACCTTGGCCTGCGTGCGCAAGAGCGTCTTGCCGTCGGTGCCGAACGAGCCCAGGTCGCAGTAGCCCTGCGGCAGCAGCGCGATGCCGTGGAACAACCCGTCGCCCTTCTTGCCGAAGCACAGGCCGCCCAGCGTGCCGCCGGCGGGGATCTCGACCTCCGCCTGCAGCGACCAGTCGCCCGCCGGTTCGACGTCCACGAAGAGGCGCCGGAACGCGAACAGGCCGTCCTTCTTCGCGCGGCCCGTGCCGGCGTCGACGCCGGTCGACGGCGCCCGGCCGACGTCCGCGTCGCCCGTGATCGTGGCCTCGATCACGCCGTCGACGACCTTGAAGTCGCTCTCGCCGCCGCCGTAGAAGCCCTTGAGCGTGCGCTCGTCGAACAGCAGGCGCCAGGTCTCGAGCGTCACGCCGCTCCGGTCCTGCACGTCGAAGTACAGGGCGCGCGCCTCGGCGCTGGGCGGTTGCGCCGTCGCCGGGCCGCGCAGGACGCGCAGCGCGAGGCGCGGGAACCCCAGCTTGTCGTACTCCTTCGCCATGCCGATCGAGTCGCCGTGGAAGCGCGCGCGCATCTCGGCCAGGCGCCTGGCGCTCGTGTCGAGCTTCGCGATCCGCTGCACGGCCTCCGCGCGGCGATCCGCGGCCGGATCGGGTTCGTCGGCGCGCGGCAGCGTGACCGCCATCCACTGGCGCAGCGTCCCGGCGGCGCGGTCGCCCTGCTTGTCGCGTTCCAGCGCCGCGGCCAGCTTCCACAGCACCTCGGGGTGATCGGGCTCGCGCTTCAAGGAACGTTCGTACAGCTCGATCGCGCGCGCCACGTCGTTCTGCAGCATCTGCCGGTCGCCGCGCTGCTCGTCGCGCCGCGCCGCATCGGCGAGGCCCTTGTCCTCGTCCTCCAGCGCCAGGATCCACGCCTTCCAGCGCTGCTCGAACACGTCCAGCGACGCGACGCCCGGGACCTGGGCGCGCGTCACGAAGAACTCGGTGAAGCGGCCCTCGTGATCGGTCTTGTGATACTCCTGGAAGTACTCGCGCATCAGGTGGCGGTACAGGAGCCGTCCGTCGTCGTTCTCCGCGTTGTAGAGGTAGTAGACGATCCCCCAGCCCCAGGGGTAGTACACGCGGTAGTCCTCGACCTCGCCGCGGATCACCTTCGCCAAGCGGTTCGGGCTCTGGCCCTTCAGCTCGGTCACCAGCGGGTACAGGCGTCCCGGCACGACCAGGTTCCAGGCCAGCTTGCCGTTCGACAGGAGCTGCGTGCCCTCGAAGAAGCTGGCCATGCCCTCGTTGAGCCACGCCGGCACCGCGCCGCCGCCGCACAGCGTCGTGTACTGGTGGCTGGCCTCGTGGAACAGCGTGTCGAGCATGCCGCCCAGGCCCGCGCCCGGATCGGAGCGCGAGTCGTAGGTCACGACGTTGGTGCCATCCCAGTGCCCGCCGGCCCACTCCACCGGCTGGTTGCCGAGCGTCTTGTACTCCTCGCGGTTCTTGAAGATCAGGACGTTGGCCACGGGCACCGATTCGCCCTTGGTCTTGTACTGGTGGAAGATGCGGTAGAAGACCTGCACCTGCTCCATCGCCGTCGCCACCGTCTTCAGCACGCGGTACCCGGCGTTGGTCTTGATGCGGTAGTGTTCGGTCGAGAGCTCCCAGGCCTTGTCCCACTCGCTGTGGAGCGGGTCGTTCTTCGCGATCCACTCCGGCGTGACGCCGGCCAGCGGATCGACGCCGCCGGTCTCGTCCTCGACCGCCAGCTCGTTCCCGCCCTCCTTGCCGATGCGCGCCAGGCCCGCCGCGAGGTCGGGGTGCTCGGGATCGGTCGTCTGCGCTTCCAGCAGCATCGCGCGCGCCGAGTGCCACGCCAGGTGGTCCATCTGCTCGTTGGCCAGCTTGAGCAGCCGCCCGACGTAGTCGCGGCGCAACGTGTCGAGACGGCGGCGCAGCGGATCGGCCTCGGCCGCGAAGGCGGCGAGCTGGCGCTGCGTCTCGAACAGCGCCTGCGGCCGCTCCTGCAGGTGGCGCCAGATCGCGAGGAACCGTCCGGCGTGGTCGAGCGCCTCGTCCAGGCGCTTGTGCTCGCGCTCGAGGTCCGCGAGGCGCGCCAGCGCGAGCAGGTGCCGCGGCTCGCATTCCAGGACGCGCCGCCAGGCCGCGCGCGCCGCGTCCGCGTCCCCCGCCGCGCGCGCCGCGGCGCCCTGCTCGAAGTAGCGCGTGACGAAGTCCTGGGGCGCCTGCGCCGGCGGCATCGGCACGGGCGAGAACGCGGCGACCAGCGAGAACGCGCAAGCCAGGAAGGGCAGCATGTTCGCGCGAGTCTCCACCGCGCGCCCCGCGGGCGCAAGCGGCGCCCGCGGACCGCGTTCGAGCGCGGCGTGAGCGCCCGCGGGGCGCGTTCGCGGCGGATTCGGCGCGCGCGGAGCGCCACGGGCCTGGAGACCGCGCCGCCTGCGGCTATGCTCACGCCGATGGCACCGGGAGGCAGGCTCAGGATCCACTACCACCGCGACTTCGACGGCATGGTCGCGGCCGCGGTGCTCGCGCACGTGCTGCAGGAGTGCCACGACGAGGACCCCGACTGGCGCAGCGTCAACTACGACCAGCGCGAGAACTGGCTGTCGTTCGAGGAGGGCCGCCGCTTCGCCATCGTCGACTTCCACTTCCATCCGCGCGCCGAGTGGTGGTTCGACCACCATCCGACCACGTTCCTGAGCGACGGCCTGCGCGCGCAGTACAAGCCCAGCGACCGCTGGCTGTGGGACGAGAGCTCGCCGTCCTGCCCGCCGCTGATCCTGCGGCACGCGCGCGAGCACCAGCGCTTCACGCCGCCGGCGCGCTTCGTCGAGATGGCTGAGTGGTCGGACGTCATCGACGCCGCGCGCTATTCCAGCGTCGAGCAGGCCATCTTCGGCGACGAGCCCGCGCTGCGCATCACGCGCGCGCTCACCGTCGCCCCCTCGACGGACTGGACGGACACGATCGTGGCCGGGCTCCTGGAGCACGACCTGGAGACCGTGGCCAACCGCGACGACATCGAGAAGGCGCACCAGCGCGCCAGCCGCAACCGCGACAAGGCCCTGTCGCAGTTCCCGCCGACCGTCCAGTCGAACAGGGACGGCGTGCTGCTGTTCGACGCCAGCTCCAGCCAGATCCGCCGCGAGCGCTTCGCGGCCTTCTACCACCACCCCGAGATCTCGTTCTCGGTCGGCGTGATCCCCACGCGCGCGGGCTTCCACGTCACGGCCGGCGAGAACCCCTGGAACCAGCCGAATTGCAGCGCGCACATCGGCGAGATCATGGAGGGCTACGGCGGCGGCGGGCACCGCGCCGTGGGCGGCGCCAACCCCGCGTCGCTGGCCGAGGCGCGCCGCGTGGCGCAGGAAGTCGCCGACAAGCTGCGCGCCTCGCTGCTCGCGGCGCGCTGAACGTGGACGGCGCGGACCAGGGGGCGCGCGAGCGCGCACGACCCGCGCCCGCGCTGCTGGCGCTGGGACCCGCGGAGCTCGAGCGCGCCGTGGTCGAGGCCGGCGGCCGGCCGTTCCACGCGCGCATCGTGCGCGAGAACGTGCTGAAGAAGGGCCTCCTGGAGTACGAGGCGATGACCTCGCTCCCGGCGCCGCTGCGCGCGCGGCTCGCGGAGTCGCTGCCGGTCTTCACGGGACGCGAGACGGCGCGGCGCACCGCGCCCGACCGCACGACCAAGATCTTGATCGAGTTCCCGCGCGTGAACCAGCGCGAGGCCAGCGTCGAGGCCGTGCACATGCCCTCGCTGGGCCTGGATCCCGAGCGCAGCGACACGCCCGGCGCGACGCTGTGCGTCTCGACGCAGGCCGGCTGCCCGATCGGCTGCCCGTTCTGCGCGTCGGGCCAGCTCGGACTGGCGCGCAACCTGGCTGCGCACGAGATCCTGGAGCAGTACGTCCGCGGCGCCGCGCTCGGTCCGCTCGCGCGCAGCGTCGTGATGGGCATGGGCGAGCCCCTGCTCAACTACGAGAACCTCTCGGCCGCGCTCGCCGTCGTGCACGACGAGATGGGCCTGGGCGCGCGCAAGATCACGGTCTCGACGGTCGGCTTTCCCGACCGCCTGCGGCGCATCGCTCCGACACGGCCGCGCTTCCAGCTCGCGATCTCGCTGCACACTCCGGACCAGGAACAGCGCGACGAGCTCGTTCCGGCGATGAAGGGCGTGCCGATCGAGGACGTGCTGGCCGCGGGCGACGACTGGTTCCTGCACACCGGGCGCGAGGTGACCTACGAGTACGTGGTCCTCGCCGGCGAGAACGACAGCCCGGGCCACGCGCGCCGCCTGGCGCAGCGCCTCGCGCGCCGGCGCTGCACGGTCAACCTGATCCCCTACAACCCGGTCAGCGAGAGCCGCTACGGGCGCCCGCGCGGCCCGGCCGTCGACGCCTTCCGCGCGGCGCTGCAGGCCGGCGGACTCGTCGCGACCGTGCGCTGGTCGCGCGGCGTCGACAGCGACGCGGCCTGCGGCCAGCTCCGTCTGCGGCGGGCCGCGCCGGCCCCCTGAGCCGCGCGGCGACGCGATCCGGCGCCGGTCGCCTGCTCCGCCCGGCTCGTGTGCGCGGCCGCCCGCGGCGGGCTACACTCGGCCCGCGCGGTCCCCGACCCGCCGCGCTCCCACGATGCCCCACCGACGACGCCTGCGCTGGCCGTTCCTCGCCCTCGCCGCCGTGTGCGCGGTCCTGCCCGCGGAGGCGCAGCGCGGCGCAAGGAAGGGCGACTCCCTGACGGGCGGCGACGCCCAGAAGCTGGAGGCGCTGGGCTACACCGAGGGCGCCGTGGTCGAGCGCCCCGGCCAGAAGCTCCCGGCGCCGAACCAGCCGGAGAAGGTCACGCCGACCGCGGTGCAGGTGCGCGCCGAGGGCCGCGTCGTCGAGGACCCCAAGGCGCGCGCGCGGGCGCTGGTGCAGCAGGTGGTGAACGTGGAGCGCGCGCACCGCGAGCGCATCGCGCGCATCGAGCGGCTGGAGGAGCTGTTCCGCGCGAGCGGCGGCGCGGACAGCCTGGCCGAGCTCGCGAACCTGCGCGCCGTCCAGGAACGACGCTACCAGGCGGCGATGGACGGCTACCGCCGCGATCTGGGCGCGGACAACTATGCCCGCCTGCGCAAGGTGCTCGATGCCGGCGGCGGCCCGCCGGCCGCGCCGCCCGTCGGCAAGGAGGCTCGAGAGGACGGCGAGACCCGGAGGAAGCGGCGGTGAGCGCGCGGCTGGTGCTCGTGCTCGGCGCCCTGTTCTGCGGCGCGTGCGCGGAGAACCCGCGCGCGCCGGTGCAGGGTCTCTCGCCGGAGGCGACGGCGCGCCCCGGCTCCGTGCCGGCCGAGCCGCGCACGACGCTCAGCGCGCCGCCCGCCGACCCGGCCCCCGCCGCCGCGGCGCCCGCGCCCGCAGAGGGCGTTCCTGCGATGGAGGTCGCCGACTTCGGGCCGATCGACCTGCTCACTTGGGACGAGGCCCGCCGCCGCGCGCAGGAGCAGATCACGGCCCAGAACGCCGCCGCCGAGCTGGTGAAGCTGCGCGGCGAACTGGGCAACCGGCCCTAGAAGCCCGCGGTGCCGGCCTACACCGCCACGCGGCGCGAGGGCAGGCACGCCGCGATGCGCTCGAGCGCGAGGTGGATCTCGCGTTCGCTCACGACGAACGGCAGGCGGAAGCGGATGGCGCGCTCGCCCGACGACAGCGCGAGGAGGCGCTTCTCGCGCAGGTCCTTGAGCATCTGGTTGCGCGCGGCCGGGTCGGGCAGCGTGAAGGCCACCAGCGATCCGCGCCCGCGCACGTTGCTGATGCCGCCGCGGTCCTTCCCGAGCTGGCGCAGGCCGTCCAGGAAGGCCGCCCCCTGGCGTCCGATGTTCTCGCACAGCCCGTCCTCGAGGATGATCTCGATGAAGCGCTGCGCGCGCACCATGTCGGCCAGGTTGCCGCCCCACGTGGAGTTGATGCGGCTGGGCAGGCGGAAGCAGTTGTCGGCGACCTCGTCCACGCGCGGGCCGGCGTAGATGCCGCAGACCTGCGTCTTCTTGCCGAAGGCCACGATGTCCGGACGCGTGCCGTCGTGCTGCCACCACCAGGGCTTCCCCGAACCGAAGAAGCCGGTCTGCACCTCGTCGTACACGAGCAGCGCCTCGTGCTCGTCGGCGTATTGGCGCAGCCGCTTCAGGAACTGCGGGCGGAAGTGGTTGTCGCCGCCCTCGCTCTGCATCGGCTCGATCAGGATCGCCGCGATGCGGCCCTTCCCGGCGGCGAACGCCGCGTCGATCTCGGCGCAGGCCTTGCGCTCCTCCGCCTCGACGTCGTTCACGACCTTCCCGTCGAGATCGAACTCGATCGTCGGGTTGTGCACGCGCGGCCAGCAGAACTTGGGGAACAGCGCGATCTTGCGCGGGTCCGTGTTGGTCACGCTCAGCGTGTAGCCCGAGCGGCCGTGGAAGGCCTGGCGGAAGTGCAGCACCGACAGCGACGCGCCGTCGTCCTTGATCTCGGAGAGGCCGATGCGCCGCGCCTTCCAGTCGAACGCGACCTTGAGCGCGTTCTCGACCGCCAGCGCGCCGCCCGACACCCAGAAATGGTGCGGGAAGCCCTCGGGGGTGACCCTGGTCGCGAAGGTCTCGACGAACCCCGCCTGCAGCGTCGTGTAGAGGTCCGAGTTGGCCGGGTTGTTCAATGCCGCGAGCAGGAGGCGCTCCTGGAAGGCCTTGTCCTGCATCTTCGGATGCCGGTAGCCGATCGGCCAGCTCGCGAAGCAGGTGAAGAAGTCGAGGTACTCGACGTCGGCGCGCGCGTCGAACAGGTAGGCGCCGTGGCTCTTCTCCAGGTCCATGACCATGGGCAGGCCGTCGGCGAGTTGGTGGCGCTTCAGCACCTCGTGGACGTGGCGCGGATCGATCATGACGTGCTTCCTTCGGGGATCGCGGCGGGGCGGCCCGGTCGTGCGCGGCGGCGCGCGGAGCGCTCCCGGGGTCGCCCGGGGGAGCGCGGGGCCGCCGCGGGGGTTCCAGCCCCGTTCATCGGCCGTTGCAAGCCTGGGATTGTGCCGGATGCGGCGCTCGGGGACCACCCCGCGCGTGTCCAGGCGCGCCGCCGCGCCCCGCGCGGCGACCTAGGAAACGGATTCCCGGTCCCGCGCGTCGAGGCGCGCGAGCACGGCCCGCGGGTCGGCGCCGTGCGGGATGCGCACGAGGCACAGGAGCGCGCACGGCCGCGCCAGGCGCGCGAGCCCCATGCGCGGCTCGACGTTGGTGAACACGACGGGGAACAGGCGGTGCTCGCGCAGCGGCCCCGTGAAGATCGCCGTCGCGCCCTCGTCGAGGCCCAGCGCGAAGGCGTGCTCCAGCGTCGCCGCCTGCGTGCGGCGCGCGATCGCGAGCGGGCGCGCGACGTCCGCGTGCCGGTCGAGCTCGGCGAGCAGCGCGGCGCTGAAGCGCGCGAAGATCCGCGCGGCGCACAGCACGCGCCCGACCTGCCCGGGGCGCGATCCGGAGAGCGCGTGCGTGCGCCCGACGCAGCGCTCGACGACCGCGTAGGCCTGCTCGGCGAGGTCGACGTCCGCCGTGACCGCGTGCACGCCGCGGCGCAACGCGCGGCGCTCCTCGAACGGTGCGCGCGGGTCGCCGTCCGCGGCGAGCGGCGCATCGCCCGCGACGCGCTCGCCCGCCGGATGGAGGCTGGCGAGCCCGCCGTCGCCGCGTGCCGCGCGCAACAGCGTGCGGCCGTCGTCGTGCAGCACCTGGAAGACCCCCGGCGGCAGGTCCGCGAGCGCGCGCGCCAGCGCGTCGCCGACCATCGGCAGCTCGGGGTCGGGCACGAACAGCACGGGGCGCCCGGCGCGCAGCGCGTAGAACACGCGCCGCGCGGGGTCGCGCCACGTCTCGGACCACGCCGGCGCGAGGAGGCACGGCCCGTCGCGCGCGCCCAGCGCCGAGCGGTCCAGGTCCAGCGCGCGCTCCAGCGCGTCGCCCAGCGCTTCCTCGAGGTCCTCGAGGTGCCGCGCGAGCTCGGCCGCGCCGAACTCCAGCACGCGCGACGCGGCGCCCCCGGGGTCGGGCTGCGCCAGCAGCGCCGCGGCCGCCGGAGCGAGCCGCGTGCGTCGCGCGGTCGCGCCCAGGCCGCGCCAGCCCGCTTCCGCCGCGCGCGCGGCCGCGCAGGCCTGGGCCAGGTCGCGCGCGCACGAACGCGGCCAACGGCCGAGCGGGGCGCCGTCGACATCGATCTCGTACCAGCCTCCGGCGGCCGCCGGCACGGCGCGGCCGTCGATCCAGTTGTGTCCGCTCTGATCCAAGCGCTGCGTGGGCGTCCGGGGGTCGTACCATGCTAGGCCCCGCGCGCGCGACGCGCACGGCGGGATCCCCGTGGAACGACGCCTCCGCTTCACCCGCGCCATGCGCCTCGTGCGCGGCGCCGACTTCCAACGCGCCTTCGCCGAGGGCTCGCGCGCGCGCGGGTCGATCCTGGTCGTCGTCGTGCGCGAGAACGGCCTCGCCGCGACGCGCCTGGGGCTCTCGATCGGACGCTCGGTCTGGCGCTCCGCGGTGCGGCGCAACCGCGTGCGGCGCGTGTTCCGCGAGGCGTTCCGCCTCGCGTACCCCGAGCTGCCCGCGGGCCTGGACGTCGTGCTGATCGCGGCCGCGCCCAAGCTCGTGCCGGAGCTCGAACCGACGCGCCGCCAGCTCGTCCAGATGGTCCACAAGGCCCTGCGGCGGCGGCGCGAGGCGCAGGCCGCCGCCGAGCGGCCCGCCGAAGGGCCTGCCGGACGGCCCGACGGCGCCCCGGCCGCGCCCCCGGGCGGCGGAGGCACGGCGTGAGCCGCCTGCGGGCCCTCGCCGTGCTGCCGCTGCGGCTCTACCGGCGCTTCCTGTCGCCGCTGAAGCCGCCCATGTGCAGGTTCTCGCCCACCTGCAGCCAGTACGCCATCGAGGCGATCGAGGGCCACGGCGTGCTGCGCGGCGCCGGTCTCGCGATCTGGCGCATCCTGCGCTGCCAACCCTTCGCCCGCGGAGGCTACGATCCCGTCCCCGCGCGGCGCGCCGCGCCGGGCCGACCCCACGACCACGACCTCCACGCACCATGACGATGCCGACGACCCGCGCCCTCCCGCTGCTGCTCCTCCTGTGCGCCTGCAGCGCGGGCGATCGCAAGGCCGACGAGATCCCGACCCCCCGCGGCGCCGCGCTGGCCGACTCAGGGGCGCCGCCGATCCCCGGCCTCGTGCGCTGCGACGAGCTGATCCTGCCCGAGGAGCGGCACTTCGCCGGCCTGTGGCGCGTCACGCAGGGCATCGAGAACGCGGCCGAGGGCTACTGGAGCTTCGCCGGCGACCGCATCGTGTGCCAGATCACGACGCAGGCGGGCCTGTGCGACCAGATCTTCGCGACGGCGCGCGCGGGCGGGCCGCTGCAGCGCATCTCGAACGGCCGCGGCGTCACGACCTGCGCGTACTTCCTGCCCGGCGACCGCTCGGTGCTGTACGCATCGACGCACGCGTTCCACCAGGACTGCCCGCCGCCGGCCGACCGCTCGCACGGATACGTGTGGTCGGTGCACCCGGAGTTCGACATCTACGTGCACGACCTCGCCAGCGGCCGCGAGAAGGCGCTCACCACGGAGTGGGGCTACGACGCCGAGGCCACCATCTCGCCGCGCGGCGACCGCATGGTGTTCACGAGCACGCGCTCGGGCGACCTGGAGCTGTGGACCGCGAACCTCGACGGCAGCGACGCCGTGCAGGTCACGCACGAGCCCGGCTACGACGGCGGCGCGTTCTTCAGCAACGACGGCGAGTGGCTGCTGTTCCGCTCGACCGCCTGGACGCCGGGCAAGGAGTCCGCCGAACTGGCCGAGTATCGGGAGCTCCTGAAGAGCTGGAAGGTCCGGCCCACGCGCATGGAGATCATGATGTGCCGCGTCGACGGCAGCGAGCGCCGGCAGGTGACGCGCCTGGGCAAGGCCAACTGGGCCCCGTACTTCTTCCCGGACGACCAGCGCATCCTGTTCTCGACGAACCACCACGACGACCGCCGCGGCATGCCGAACTTCGACCTGTTCGCGATCGGAACGGACGGAAAGGACCTGGAACGCATCACGTTCCACCCGGACTTCGACGCGTTCCCGGTGTTCAGCCCCGACGGCCGCTGGCTGGCCTTCGCCAGCAACCGCGGCTCGACCCGCCCGGGCGAGACGAACCTGTACGTCGCGCGCTGGCGCTGAGGTTCAGCGCAGTCCGCGCGAGGAGAGCGTCACGCGCGTCTCCTCCATCTGCCCGTCGCGCTCGAAGCGCACGAGCACCACGTCGCCGGGCTTGTAGTGCTGGAGCGAGTAGGTGAAGTCGTAGATGTTCGCGAGCTTCACCTCCCCCAGTTGCAGCAGCACGTCGCCCGCCAGGAACCCGGCGTGCTCGGCCGGGCTGCCCGGCGACGTGCCGTCGATCTTCACGCCCGGGCCCTCGAAGGCGTAGTTGGGGATCGAGCCGAACCAGGCGTTGAAGCCCGATTGGATCTGGCGCTTCTCGCCCTCGGGCGCGGCCGGTTCGACGAAGGCGAGGCCGCGCGCCCGCGACAAGCGATCGACGAGGTCGAGCGTCAGGTCGGCGGTGCGCGCGGCTCCACCGGACTCGAACCGCTCGATGTCGTCGCTGGGCTTGTGGTAGTCGCTGTGCAGCCCGCTGAAGAGGTGCAGCACCGGCTTCTTGCGCTTGGCGAACGTCGCGTGGTCGCTGCTGCCCGACATGGCCGACGCCGACGCGTTCACCGTGAGCTCGAGCCCCGCGCGCGGGCCGGCCTCGGCCAGCCAGCCCGCGAACTCGCGCGCCGAACCCGCTCCCAGGATCTGCAGCTTGCCGTTGCCCGCACGCCCGACCATGTCGAGGTTCACGTTGGCGACGACGCGCTCGAAGGGCACGGTCGGGTGCTGCGCCCAGTGCTCGCTGCCCAGCAGGCCCAGCTCCTCGCCCGACCACAGCGCGATCAGGACGTCGCACGCGGGCGGCGGGCCGGCGCGCAGGAGGCGCGCGACCTCGAGCACCGCGGCCGTGCCGCTGGCGTTGTCGTCGGCGCCGTTGTGGATCTCGCGCTTGCCCGGCGCCAGCGATCCGGTGCCGCCGTGGCCCAGGTGGTCGTAGTGCGCGCCGACCACCACCACGCGCGAGCGGTCGCGGCCCGGCACGAGGCCCAGCACGTTGGTCGCGGGGCCCTTCTCGCGCACGACGTCCGTGGCGATGGTGACGGTGCGGCCGACGACGCCCAGGGGATCGTCGTCGCGCCCGGCCGGCGCGCTCTCCGCGCGCCCGTCCCAGGGACCGCTGTCGAACAGCCGCTGCGCCGCGTTCCACGAGATCGTGGCGCACGGGATCCCGGCGCGGCCGCTGCCGCCCTCGTGGAACGCGAGGATCGGCTGGCCCGCGTCGTCGGGATGCTGCACCAGCACGACGGCCGCCGCGCCGCGCCGCTTGGCGTTCATGACCTTGGTGAACACGAGGCCCGCGTGCGCGAACGGGTCGCCCGGCGCGACCAGCTTGACGTCGCCGTGCGGGTTGTCGGCCGGCGGCGCGCCGCCGTGCGCCTGGGCGGGCGCGGCCGCCGCGGGCGGCGACTTGGGCGATCCGCGCAGCACGAACACGACCGCCTTCTGCAGGTCGCGGCCGGCGAAATCGTCCCAGCCGCGGTCGGCGAGCTCGATGCCGTAGCCGCACCACACGGCCGGGCCGCGGTACAGGCCGCGCTCGCTGCAGAACAGCGGCGCGACCTCGCCCGCCTGCGCGCTGGCGCGATCGCCGCCGGCGGAGAGGTACGAGTCGCCGCCGGTGCGCGGCTCGGTCTGCACCTGGAACTCCTGCTCGTAGCCGCCGTTCTCGCCGGCCGGTTCGAGGCCCAGCGCGCGCATGCGCTCGGCGATCCAGCGGCCGGCCGCGAGACCCTGCTCGGTGCCCGCGCGGCGCCCCTCGCGCGCGTCGTCGGCGAGCCAGGCGACGTCGGCCGCCAGGCGCGCGGGATCCGCGCGCTGCGCCGGCGCCAGCGTCGGCGCCAGCGTCGGGGTCAGCGTCGTGGCGCCCTGGCAGGCGACGAGAAGCAGGGAGAACAGGCCGGCGGAGGTGGCTGCGTTGCGCATGGGGCCGCCATGCTAGGCCTCCTGGGCCGTGGGTAAAGACGCAGCCCCCGGCGGATCGCGCGCGCGGGCCGGGGGCTAGACTGTGGGGCTCGTGCACCTCCAGGTCCTCTCCAGCGGCAGCGAAGGCAACAGCGCGCTCGTGCGCGCGGGCGACCTGTCCGTCCTGGTCGACGCCGGCCTGACGCGGGAGGCGATGGACGCGCGCCTCGCCTCCGCGGGCCTGGCGAGCGGCGCGATCGAGCACGTGCTGGTCACGCACGGCCACCTCGACCACGCGCGCAGCGCCGGGATGATCGCGCGGCGCGAGCGCGCCACGCTGCACGCCGCCGCCACGGCGCTGTCGCACCCCTGGGCCCGGCGCTCCAAGCGCCTCGCGGCGCTGCCCATCGGGAGCGCGCTGCACCTCGCCTCGGAGCGCGGCGAGGGCGAGATCGTCGTGCGTCCCGTGCCCCTCCCCCACGACTGCGACCCGACCGTCGCGTTCCGCATCGAGCACGGGGGGCGCGTGGCCGTCGTGGTCACCGACCTGGGCCGGCCCGACGCCGACGTCGCGCGCCGTCTCGCAGGCGCCCACGTCCTGGTGCTGGAGTTCAACTACGACCCCGGCCTGATGCGCGCGGGGCCCTACCCGGCCGCCCTCCAGCGCCGGATCACCGGCGGACAGGGCCACCTTTCGAATGACCAGGGCGCGCGCATGCTCGAGCTCCTGGCCTCGGAGAACCTGCATACGCTGGTGATCGCGCACGTGTCGAAGAAGACGAACGAGCCGCGGATCGCAGAGGCGACCGCCACGTCCACCCTGGAGCGGCTGGGCCTCGCGAACCGGGTGCGCGTGCTGCTCGCGCGCCAGGACGCGGCGCTGGAGAGCCTGGCCGTCTGACGGCGGCTATGCTCGTGCGCGATGGCGCTCACCAACCTCTCCGCGTTCCTCCTCGCCGCGCTGCAGTCCTTCGACGGATTGCCGGCGCCGACCGGGCCGACGACGGGCCCGATGGACCTCACGGAGCGGTTCGAGGTGCCGCCCGGCGTGACCGTCAACCTTTGGTCGCAGTCCCCGCTCTTGTTCAACCCGACCGCGATCGACGTCGACGCGCGCGGGCGCGTGTGGGTCGCCGAGGGCGTCAACTACCGGCGCTGGGGCGGGCGCAATCCGGGGCTCGAACACCCGCGCGGCGAGCGCATCGTCGTGCTCAGCGACTTCCACGGCGACGGCCGCGGCAGTCACGCCGAGGTGTTCGTGGAGGACCCCGACCTGGTGGTGCCCCTGGGCATCGCGGTGTTCGGCAACCGCGTGTTCGTGAGCTGCTCGCCGAACCTGTACGTGTACACCGACGACGACCTCGACGGGAAATCGGACCGGCGCGCGACGTTCCTCACGGGCTTCGGCGGGCACGATCACGACCACGGCCTGCACTCGGTCGTCTACGGACCCGACCTGCGGCTGTGGTTCAACGCCGGCAACGCCGGACCGCACCTCGTCCAGGACCGCGGCGGCTTCCACCTGCGCTCGGGCTCCCTGTACCGCGACGGCGGCGCGGTCCTGGCCGACAACAAGCCCGGCCTCGTCTCGAGCGACGGGCGCGTGTGGACCGGCGGCCTGGTGCTCTCGATCGACGAGGACGGCAGCGGCCTCGCGGTGCATTCGCACAACTTCCGCAACAACTACGAGCTGGCGCTGGACGCGTTCGGCAACGTGTTCCAGAGCGACAACGACGACGACGGCAACCGCGCGTGCCGAGCGCTGTGGTGCCTGGAGGGCGGGAACCACGGGTATTTCAGCGCGGACGGCGCGCGGATGTGGGGCGCGGACCGCCGGCCGGGGCAGGACACGTGGAACGCGCACTGGCACGCCGAGGATCCCGGCGTCGTGCCGCCCGGCCTTCGACTGGGCGCGGGCGGGCCGACGGGCGTCGCGGTGTACGAGAGCGACCGCCTGGGCGCGTGGCTCGACGGACGTCTCCTGTGCGCCGATGCCGGCGCGGGCAAGGTCTACGCGCTCCGTCCGCGCGCCGCGGGCGCGGGGTTCGAGTTCGAGCCCGGCGTGCTGATCGCGGCGCGCGCGACGAACGACGACGGCGAGCGCCGGGGCTGGTTCCGGCCCAGCGACGTGTGCGCGGCGCCCGACGGCACGATCTACGTCGCCGACTGGTCGGATCCGGGGGTCGGCGGACACGCGATGGCCGACCGCCAGGCGCACGGCCGCATCCTGCGGCTCGTTCCGACCGGCCAGTGGGTGTATCCCAGGCACTACGAGCTGGCCCACGTGGCCGGCCGCATCGAGGCGCTCGCGAGCCCCAGCCCCAACGTGCGCGCCCTGGCGGCGCGGGCCCTGGTCACCGCGCGCAGCATGGAGGCGCGCGCGGCATTGACCGGGCTCTTCGAGGGGGACGCGCCGCGCCTGCGCGCGCGGGCGCTGTGGCTGCTCGCGCGCATCGACGGACCGCGCACCACGGCCCTCGCCGCGGCCCTGAAGGATGCCGACGCCGACTTGCGCGTGACGGCCGTGCGCGCGCTGCGCGCCGTGGGAGGCGACGTGCTGCAGCACGCCCCCGCGCTCGCTGCCGATCCGTCGCCCGCCGTGCGTCGCGAGCTGTGCGTGGCCTTGCGCGGCGTGCCGCTCGAGCGCTCGCGCGCCGCGCTGCTCGCCCTGGCGCGCGGCTACGACGGCGAGGACCGCGCGTACCTGGAGGCGTTCGGCCTCGCGGCCGAGGAGCACGCCGCGGCGCTGTGGCCCGACCTCGTGGCGCAGCTGGGCGATCCCGACCCGCTGCGCTGGTCGCCGGCCTTCGCCGGACTCGCCTGGCGCCTGCACCCCGAGGCCGCGGTGCCGGGCCTGGCGGCGCGCGCGCGCGACGCCGCGTTGCCTCTCGCCGAGCGGCGCCGCATGACCGACGCGCTGGCCTTCGTGGAAGCGCGCGCGGCGGGCGAGGCCATGGTGGACCTCGCCGTGTCCGGACCCGAGGACCTGCGCGAGCTGGCGCGCTGGTGGGTGAAGGACCGCGACACGACGACCTGGAAGGGCTTCGATCTCGCGCGTCAGGTCGGGCGCGGCGAGGAACAGGGCGTGGTCGCGTGGTCGAGCGGGATCGTGACGCGCGGCGCGGTCGGCGTCGACGTCGACGTCACGGGCGCGCGCACGCTGTGGCTCGTCGCCACCGAGGGCGAGAAGGGGCAGTCCTGCGACTGGATCGCGTGGCTCGAGCCGCGCGTCGAGCACGCGCGCGGCGTGCTGCAGCTCAGCGGCGCGGAGTGGACGCGCGCCGAGGCCGCGTGGGGCAGCGTGCGGCGCGGGAAGAACTGCACCGGCGGGCCGATCGTGGTCGACGGCCGGACGTGGACCGAGGGCCTCGGCTCGCACGCGCACAGCGTGATCGCCTTCGAGCTCCCGCCGGACGCGCGGCGGTTCACGGCGCGCGCGGCGGTCGACGACGCGGGGTCGGGGCAAGGCGACCAGAGCGACGTCGAGTTCCGCGTGCTGCTCGACGCGGGCGTGCTGCGCGCGCGCATCGCGGAACATGCGCGCACGCTGGGCGACGACGCGCGCAGCGCCGCGGAGGTCGCGGCGGCCGCGGCCGCCCTGTGCGCCACTTCCGAGGGCGGCTTCGAGGCCTTGCGCCTGGCGCGCGCGGACGCGCTGTCCGAGCGTGCGCGCGCGGCGGTCGCGACGCGCATCCGGGAGTGCCCCGATCTCGCCGTGCGCGCGCTGGCCGCCGCCGAGTTCCCCGCGGAGGGCGATGCCCCTCGGCCCGCGACCGCTGCGGTCCTCGCGCTCGAGGGCTCGGCCGCGCGCGGGATGCCACTGTTCTTCGGCAAGGGCACCTGCGGCCAGTGCCACGCGTTCCACGGCCGCGGCGCCGACATTGGACCGGACCTGTCGGCGGTGCACGCGAAGTCCGCGCCGGAGGTGCTGGTCGACAGCATCCTCTCCCCCTCCGCCGCGATCGCGTTCGGCTACGACACGTGGCTGGTCGAGACGACCGACGAGACGCTGCACGCGGGGTTCCTGATCCGCGACGACGACCTGCTCGTCCTGCGCGACACGCTGGGCCGGCGCCACGCGATCCAGAAGGACGAGGTCGCGGCGCGCGTGAAGCAGACGGTGTCGGCCATGCCCGACGCCGCGTCGCTCGGCCTCGCGCCGCAGGACGTCGCGGACCTCGTGGCGTTCCTGCGCAGCGAGCCGCGCGTGCCGGGCCGTCGCGGGGAGCCGGTGCGCCTGTTCAACGGCCGCGACCTGACGGGCTGGGGCTTCCACCTGACCGACCCCGACGCGCGCGCCGAGGACGTGTGGTCCGTCCGCGACGGCGTGCTGCGCTGCGCGGGCAGCCCCGTCGGGTACCTGCGCACGGAGGGAAAGTACACGAACTTCGTGCTCGAGCTCGAATGGCGCTTCGACCCGGAGAAGGGCGCGGGGAACTCGGGCGTCCTGCTGCGCCGCACGGGGCCGGACAAGGTCTGGCCGCGCAGCCTCGAGGCGCAGTTGATGAGCCGCAACGCGGGCGACATCTGGAACATCGACGCGTTCCCGGCGGTCGCGGATCCGGAGCGGACGCAGGGCCGGCGCACCGAGAAGCTGCTGCCGTGCAACGAGAAGCCGCTGGGCGAGTGGAACCGCTATCGCATCACGCTGGACGGCGGCGAGCTGACGCTCGAGGTCAACGGCGAGGTCCAGAACCGCGCGAGCTGGTGCCTGGAGGAGCCGGGCGAGATCTGCCTGCAGAGCGAAGGCGCCTGGATCGAGTTCAGGAACGTGGTGCTGACGCCGATCGAGCGTTCGCCGCACTGATCGCGCGCGAAGTCGGCAATCGGCGATTGCGTGGCGTGCATCGGGCGACGTTCCTCGAAGCCACCGAGCCTACGCCAGAAGGGCACCCGCAGGGAGCCAGGCGGGGTCGGGCTCCTGGATCCGTTACAGGCCCCAGGGTACGGCGATCGAGTTGCTCGTGTTGAACGCATCCGCAGTGCAGTACGCGGCCGCGTTGCGATACACCACTTGGTATCGGACCGTCGTGCCCAGTGACGGGATGCCCCCCAGTTGAGACAGACGGGGATCGCCCAGACCGCCGAGCTGCACCACGCCCGAGTGGGCCGAGCGCGCCGCCAGCCGCAGCAGGGTCCCGGCAAGACACAATACACCGTCTCCGAAGCCCGGCGCAGACGCGGACGAGACCGAACTCGCCGATTGCAGGAACAGGACCGGTGCGGATCCAGGCAGGCCGCTGGCCGTCAGCGCGAGCGTGTCCGCCCCGACACTTGGAACCCCGCTGGCCGCCAGGCGGGCACCCTCCGGCGCGATCGAGTTCGCACAGCCGTGGCCAGGTTGACCGAGGTTTCCGCAGGGGCAGGTCCCCGGCGTTCCCTCGCAGTCCGCGACGAAGCTCAACACCGGTGCATTGCGCGACCACGCGTTCTGCTGGGCGAGTGTGCCCCCACCGGCAACCAGGTTCGCACTGCTCAGGAAGGCGACTTGATGGCCGTCCGCGGCCAGAGCCACTGCCGTCGCGGTACCACGGCGACCGGCCCCCGAGGCGTCCACGCTCTCGATCGTGGCCCGACCCAGCAGGCGGTCGAGACGGTACACGTCCACCCCGGCGTTGACATCCGCCGGGCCCATGTCCGACGCGGAGGTCAACAAGGCCAGGTATCGGCCGTCGGCCGACAAGCTGGGGTTCCAGGCGAGGTTGTAGGGGGTGGAGATCGCGAGACGCGTGCTTCCGTCCAGTCTGTCGTGAAGGTAGACCCGTGTACCGAGTGTGCCCACCGTCGGGTCCAGTGTCGATGCGTACGATGTGAACGCCACGAACCGGCCGTCGGCACTGATCGTCGAGTTGAACTCGACGACGAAGATGGGGCAGTGTGCACAGATGGATGGCGGGTAATACCACACGTACCATCCCGAGTGGTGGTCGCCCTCAATGCCGCTGGACGACACGCTCACCCGCGTCGTCGTGGACATCAGGCGGTCCCGCACGAACACGTCTGCCCTGTTGTTCGTGTCGGACGGCACGAGGTCGTTGGCGCTGCTCTGGAATGCCACGTAGCGCCCATCGGCGGAGATCGATGCGCAGTAGCCGCCGCCTGCGGACTGGGTACCGGCGTCATTCACACTGACGCGTTCGGTCAATCCGTTCTGCAGATCGCGTACGAACACGTCGAGCCTCTGGTTGGTGTCACCAGGAACCAGGTTGGACGCCGCACTGGTGAAAGCGAGGAATCGGCCATCCTCGGAGATGCCGATCGACGGCGCGTACGAGCGTTGGGCTATGCCGGCCTGGCCGCTGCTCGTCGTGACGAAGGCGCTATGGCCGTTGGCAGGTAATCCACCCAACCCGATGCTGGCAAGCGTCGTAGTTCCCAGGACACGATCTCTTGCGAACACATCGACGAGGGTGTTCCCATCCGCAGTGACGAGGTCCGGCGCGCTCGACGTGAAGGCCACGATCCTCGCGTCGCGGGAACATGCCAGCGCCACTCCGCGCTCCTCGAACCAGGGTGAAGAGTACGGATGACCCTGGCTGCCGGCTTCGGAGCGGCTCACGATCTCGATCGCACCTGTCGTGCGGTCGCGTACAAACACGTCCCAGCCTGCGTTCACGTCGCCCGCGACCAGTTGGTCGCTGTAGGACGCGAACGCAACCTGCCGTCCGTCCGGGGACAGGGCGACGCTGAACGCCCCCACGGGTTGTCCGCCGAGCGACTCACTGGCAAGGCTCGTCGCGCCGCCTTGCGCGAAGGTGACCGAAGGCAGTGAGAGCAGGAGGACGATCGCGGCACGCATGGTCATTCGACTCCGTTCGGGTGGCCGGCGCCCGTCCCCGAGGACGCAGGCCCGGCACGCGGACGTCCCCTAGCTGCCGGCCTGAACAGGGTCACATGAGTACTGTCCCAGCCCGCTGCACTTTTTCTGCGCGCCACCTGCTCCCGTTGCGC
>CAZKIO010000016.1:0-74505 GCA_964552795.1 uncultured Planctomycetaceae bacterium | reverse complement strand
TCGGCTCGACCATCAGCGTGCCGGCCACCGGGAAGCTCATCGTCGGCGCGTGGAATCCGTAGTCCATCAGGCGCTTGGCGATGTCCTCGACCTCGACGCCCGCCGACTTGAACGGGCGGCAGTCCAGGATGCACTCGTGCGCGACCAGGCCGTTCTTCCCGCGGTACAGGATCTTGTAGTGGCTCTCGAGCCGCCTGGCGACGTAGTTGGCGTTCAGGATCGCGACCTGCGTGGCGCGCTTGAGGCCGTCGGGGCCCATCATCGCGATGTACAGCCACGAGATCGGCAGGATGCTGGCGCTGCCCCACGGCGCCGCCGAGATCGGTCCGATGGCCTGCGCGCCGCCGGCGGCCGGCAGCGCCGGGTGTCCGGGCAGGAACGGCGCGAGGTGCTTGGCGACACAGATCGGGCCCATGCCCGGGCCGCCGCCGCCGTGCGGGATGCAGAAGGTCTTGTGCAGGTTCAGGTGGCACACGTCCGCGCCGATGTCGCCCGGCCGGCACAGGCCGACCTGGGCGTTCATGTTGGCGCCGTCCATGTAGACCTGCCCGCCGTGGCGGTGGACGATCGCGCAGATCTCGGCCACGCGCTCCTCGAACACGCCGTGCGTCGAGGGGTAGGTGATCATCAGCGCCGCGAGCCTGGCGGCGTGCTGCTCGGCCTTGCGCGCGAGGTCCGCGACGTCGACGTTGCCCTGCTCGTCGCAGGCCACGACCACGACCTTGAAGCCGGCCATGATCGCGCTCGCCGGGTTCGTGCCGTGCGCCGAGTGGGGGATCAGGCACACGTCGCGCTGCGTCGCGCCGCGGTCGTGGTGCCAGGCGCGGATCACCTGCAGACCGGCGTACTCGCCCTGCGAACCGGCGTTGGGCTGCAGCGAGCAGGCCGCGAAGCCCGTGATCTCGCACAGCCAGCGCTCCAGCTCGCTGAACAGGCGCTTGTAGCCCCTGGTCTGCGCGGCCGGCGCGAAGGGGTGGATGCGTCCGAAGCCCGGATCCGTGATCGGCAGCATCTCGGCGGCCGCGTTGAGCTTCATGGTGCACGACCCCAGCGGGATCATCGAGTGCACCAGCGACAGGTCCTTGTGCTGCAGGGAGTGCAGGTAGCGCATCATCTCCGTCTCGGAGCGGTGCACCTGGAACACCGGGTGCGTCAGGAACGCGCCCTGGCGCGCGTGCGCGCCCAGGTCCGCCGGCGTCGTGCGGTGGGCCAGGGTCTCGACCTCGTCCACGGGGACCTCGCGGCCGGCCCACAGCGTGATCAGGTCGGCCAGGTCCTGCAGCGTGGTGCGTTCGTCGAGCGCGATGCCGACGCCGTCGTCGCCGTAGGGGCGCAGGTTGATCCGCTGGGTCTCGGCCGCGCGCAGCACGCGGCGCTGCTCGGCGTGCGTGGTGTCGATGCGCAGCGTGTCGAAGTACAGGCCCGGCCGCACGCGCGCGCCCGCCGCGACCAGCCCCGCGTGCAGCGTGGCCGTCAGGTGGCGCACGCGCCGCGCGATGCGCGTCAGGCCCTCGGCGCCGTGGTACACGGCGTAGCTGCCGGCCATCACGGCCAGCAGCACCTGCGCCGTGCAGATGTTGCTGTTGGCCTTCTCGCGCCGGATGTGCTGCTCGCGCGTCTGCAGCGCGAGGCGCAGGGCGCGCTTGCCGCGGCGGTCGATCGAGACGCCGACGAGGCGCCCCGGCAGGCTGCGTTTCCAGTCCTCGCGCGTCGCGAGGAACGCGGCGTGCGGCCCGCCGAAGCCCAGCGGCACTCCGAAGCGTTGCGTCGTGCCCACGGCGACGTCGGCGCCCCAGGCGGCGGGCGGCTGCAGCAGGCACAAGGACAGCGGATCGCAGGCCGCCACCACGTGCGCGCCGCCGGCGTGCACCGCGCGCGCGAACGAGGCGAGATCGCGCACGGTCCCGTCGGTCGCGGGGTGCTGCACCAGCGCGCCGAAGAAGCGGCCCGGCGCGAACTCGGCCGACAGAGGGTCGCCGACCACGACCTCGAAGCCCAGCGGCAGGGCGCGCTGCAGCACGACCTCGATCGTCTGCGGGTGGCAGCGCTCGTCGACGAAGAACGCGTTCGCGCCCTTGTCGTCGGCGATGTCGTGGCACAGCGCCATCGCCTCCGCCGCCGCCGTGCCCTCGTCGAGCATCGACGCGTTGGCGATGTCGAAGCCGGTGAGGTCGCAGACCATCGTCTGGAAGTTGAGCATCGCCTCCAGGCGGCCCTGCGAGATCTCGGCCTGGTAGGGCGTGTACTGCGTGTACCAGCCCGGGTTCTCCAGCACGTTGCGCAGGATCACCGGCGGCGTGACGCAGTCGTGGTAGCCCTGGCCCAGGAAGCTGCGGAAGACCTGGTTCTCGTCCGCCACGCGCCGCGCCAGCGCCAGAGCGTCGCGCTCCGACAGCGCCGCGGGCAGCGCCAGCGGCCCGGCGCTGCGGATCGAGGCCGGCACGGCCGCGTCGGACAGCGCATCGAGCGAGGCGTAGCCGACCGCGGCCAGCAGCGCCTCGATCTCCTCCTGGCGCGGGCCGATGTGCCGGTCGGCGAACAGGTCCTGCGCGAGGTCGCCCGCGCCGCCGGGTGCGTCCGCGCGCGGCTCGACCAGAGTGGAGCGGGCTTGAGGCTCGGTTCCCATCGCCGCTCTCAATGCTTCTTCTCGGCCAGGAGCTTCTCGTAGGCGGCCAGGTCCATCAGCTTGTCCAGGTTCTTGCTGTTCGGCTTCAGTCGGATCAGCCAGCCCTGGTTCCAGGGATCCTTCGAGAGGATCTCCAGGTGGTCCTCGATCGCCGTGTTGACGTCGACGACCTCGCCGGCGATCGGGCAGTTGAGGTCGGCCACGGCCTTGACCGACTCGATCTCGCCGAAGGTGTCGCCGGCCTCGAGCGTGCGGCCGACCTCGGGCAGGTCGCAGTAGACGAGGTCGCCCTCGTTGCCGCTGCACAACTCGTTGACGGCGAAGTCGGTGATCCCGATCAGGACGGTGTCCCCGTCGGGCTTCACCCACTCGTGGCTCTCGATGTATCGGCGGTCGTCCGGTCGCATGGTTCTCGTCAGCTTGGGTTGGGAGGTCGGGGAGGGAGTGGAGGGGGTCGGTGCGGTCACTTGCGGGTCCTCGAGAAGAACGGGATCGCGCAGAAGGTGACCTCCTGCCGCTTGCCCTTGACGTCGAGCTCGCCGCGCGAGCCGGGTTCGCCCAGCCCCACGGGTACGTATCCGGTGGCGATGTTGGTGCCCAGCGTGGGGGACACGGAGCCGGAGACGACCTCGCCCGCGCGGGCGCCGTCGATCCACAGCTCGTAGCCCTGCCGCGGCACGCGCGGGCCGGCCGTGGTGAGACCGACCAGCCGGCGCCTGGGCGCGCGCTGCACCGCCTCGAGCGCCTCACGGCCGATCCAAGCGCCTTTCTCGGGCGCGAACGAGACGCCGAACGAGAGGCCCGCCTCGATCGGATTGTGGGTCGCGTCGATCTCGTGGCCGTAGAGCGGCATGCCGGCCTCGAGGCGCAGCGTGTCGCGCGCGCCCAGTCCGATCGGCGCGAGGCCCAGCGGCGCGCCCGCGTCCAGCGCCGCGTCGAACACGCGGCCGACCTCGGCGGCCGGCACGTACAGCTCGTAGCCCAATTCGCCGGTGTAGCCGGTGCGGCTCACGCGCGTGCCGGCGAGACCGCACACCGTGCCGAACGCGTAGCGGTAGTAGCCCAGCTTCGCGAGGTCCAGGTCGGGCGCCAGCCGCGCCACGATCTCGCGCGAGGCCGGGCCCTGCACGGCGATCATCGCCTCGCTGTCCGTGCGATCCTCGATGTCCACGTCGAACCCGCCGGCGTGCTCGTGCATCCACGCGAGGTCCACGGCCGTGTTCGAGGCGTTGACGACGAGGTACACCTCGTCCGCGCCGCGGTACACGAGCAGGTCGTCGATCGGGTTGCCGTCGGCACGGCAGAACAGCGCGTAGCGGATCGCGCCCTCGGGGATCCGCGCCACGAAGTTGGTGGCGATGCGATCGAGGAACTCGACCCGCTGGCGGCCGGTCACGCGCACGCGGCCCATGTGCGAGAGGTCGAACAGGCCGGCCGTCGTGCGCACGGTCTTCACCTCCTCGAGGATCGGCCCGTACTGCACGGGCATGCTCCAGCCGCCGAACTCGACGAGGCGCGCGCCCAGGCGTGCGTGGCGCGCGGTGAGCGGGGTCTCCTTCAGGCGGGTGTCCATGGGCGGTGCGGGGGGTGGGTTGCGTGCGGCGGCCGCCTGGAAACGACGCAGGGGCGCGTCGCTGCAGGCGTTCGCGCCCCTGTCCGGCGGTCCTCCGCGGACGGAGGACCTGAGTCCAGGGTCTACCGGGCCGCGGGTCCTTCTTGCCTGAGAGTTTCGCGCGCCGCTTCGGCGCGCTTGCCCCTTCGGCGTCCGGCGGTCGGCCGGAACTCTCCCCGCGGTCGGTCGACGGGTTGTGGGCAGAGACTCTAGTCGCCGGCGCGTCGCGCGCCAAGGTCCCGCGGCGCACGAGGTCCGGTGGTACTCTTTTCCGTGCAGCCCCCTTCCAGGCCCTCCCCGCGGCCCTCCCCGGCTGGCACGGCCCTCCGGCGCCCTGGTTGGCGCGCGGCCGTGCTCCTGGGCGCGCTGGCGCTCCCGTCCCGTGCCCAGGATCCGTTCCAGCCGGGACAACGCTGGGTGCTGCCGCCCGATCTGTCGGAGCCGGCGATCCCCAGCGCCGTGGCTTTCGGGGCGGGCGAGAACGTCGTCTGGTCGGCCGGACTCGGCGGCGTGCCGGCCGCGACGGCCGCGTCGGTCCACAGCCTCGGTCCGAGCGCGCCGCTGGCGCGCGACGCGGCGTTCTCCGGCACGAGCGGCGCCGTCGCGGTCGCGGCCGGCGCCGGTCCCTGGCTGTTCTCCCTGACGCAGCACGCCGCGCCCGACCCCTACCACCGGCGCACGCGGATCGGCGCCTACCACGCCGGCGACCTGGGAGCGGGTTCGCCGCTGGCGGCGCGCTGGACGCGCGAACTCCCGTTCACGGCCAACGGTCCCGCGCGCCTGGCCTGCGACCGCGCCGGCGCGTCGCTGGTCGTCGCCGCGTGGGACGACGCCGCGGTGCGCGTGCGCGTCGAGCGCCTCGCGGCCGCCGACGGCGCGGTGCTGTGGTCGCGCGACTTCGCGGCCGCGGGCCTGCAGGAGGTGCGCACGTCCGAGGACGGCGCGCGCAGCGTGCTGACCGCCGGCCTGGAGCTGCGCGTGCTCGACGGCCTGGGCGCCACGTCGTTCGTCGCGCCGCTCGCGGTCTCGACGGCGGCACTGGCGCTCTCCGGCGACGGCCTCACGGTCGCGCACGGTGCCGGCGGCCTGGTGCGCGTCCTCGCGGACGCCGGAGCGGGCTACGCCCTCGTGCGCGCGATCGCCGGCGGCCCGCAGGAGACGGCCGTGCGCGTCGCGCTCGCGCGCGACGGGCGCACGCTGGTCGTCGCGTGGTGGAACGCCGCGAGCGCGAACGCCTGGCGCTTCGAGGTGTGGGACGTCGCCGCGGGCGTGCGCCTGGTCGAGCGCGCGCAGGCCGGCCCGCCCGGCGGGCTGCAGAACCTGCCGACGGCCGTGGCGCTCACGCCGGACGGATCCCGCGCGGCGTTCGCGTGCTGGGGCGACGGCACGGCCGCGCCCGAGCTGGGGATCTGGGATCGCGCGAGCAACGCGTTCGTGCTGGAAGCCGACCTGGCCGGGAGCCCGCTGGCGGTGGCGTTCGACGAGCGCGGCACGCGCCTCGTGGTGGCGCAGAAGACCACGCACGCGAACCTCTTGTCGGGCACCGGCGAACTGCGCCTGTTCGACACCGGCGAGCGCGACCTGCAGGTGCTGGGTCAGCCGCGCGTCGGCGCGCAGTTGCACCTCGCCGCGCGCCGCGCGGGCGCCGGCGCCGTGATCTTCCTGGACGGACAGCGCGCCGACGTTCCGCTGTTCGTGCCGGGAGTCGCGGGGCAACTCCTGCTGCTGCGGCAGGGTCTCTCGGTGGTGCGCGTGCCGGCCGACGCGTCCGGGCGCGCCGACGTGCGCCTCGCGCTGCCGGCCGATCCCGCGCTGGTCGGCACCTACCGCCATCTGCAGGCGGCGTTCCGCGTGGGCAGCGCGACCGTGCTGGGCGCGGTGCTGAGCGAACCGCTGCTGCTCTGATCGCGGCGACCCGGAAGGAAGTTCCGGGCGATCCGTGCCGTGCCGGCGGATGCCTCAAGCGAGGTGTGGCGCTCGTCGATAGGTGCGCAGGTCCGCCGGGCACCGGTCCGGCGGCGCACTCCGTCCGCGCGGCCGTTCCCCGGCCGGCGGTCATCGATCGCTCACGAGAACACCCACCGAGGTCCCCGATGCGTCTTGGGAAGCACGCGGCAATCGCCGTCATCGCGCTCTTCTGCCTCTTCGCCGCCGGTTGCTCCAACGGCAGCTCCGAGGATCCGGCCAACGTCCTGTCGTCGGCCGTGCAGGATCTGGACGTCGATCCGACCGGAGCGACCACCGTGCTGACGTTCACCCGCAGCGGCGGGCTGGGCGCGGCGACCGTGGCCAACTTCGAGTCCGACCTGGGGCAGACCCCCATCGCCGTCAGCCGCGTCGGCGCCGTCGTCACCGTCCAGTGGGACGCGCGCGTGACGCCCGCCAGCCAGGTGCGCGCGATCGGGCTCACCAACGTGAGCAGCACGTACACCGAGGTCGAGACGAGCGACGACTCGGCGCCGACGTACTCGATCACCGACGGCATCCAGACGCCCGGCCTGGGCGGCGACGTGATCGAGGTCACGTTCAGCGGGCCGCGCGTCCTGGAGAGCGACGTCGAGACGCCGGGCAACTGGACGCTCACGGTCAACTCCACCGTGATGTCGCTGACCGGCTCGAGCTTCGTGTTCGACGAGGGCACGCAGGTGCTGACGATCACGCTGGGCACGCAGGCCAACCTGCACGCCAGCTTCACCCTCGCGGGCAGCGGCCTGCGCGGCGTCAACGACGTGCTGGTCTCCTCGGCCGCCGTGGCCGGCGTGGCCAGCGGGGACGCGGTCGCGCCGACCCTGACGTCGGCCGTCCAGAACCTCACCGAGGACGAGTTCGGCCGCGTCGTCGACTTCACGTTCAGCGAGGCCATGGACCCCGTGTTCGCCGTGCAGCTCGCGCGCTACGCCGTCGCGCTGCCCGACCTGGCGACCTCGGCCACCCAGGTCGGCGAGGACGTGATCCGCGTGACCTTCAACAACCCGATCGTTCCCGGCGTCGACAACGTGACGCTCAACGGCGTGCTGGACGCGCACGGCAACGCGCTGCCCGACGGCCCGACCGCGATCACGCAACCCGCGCCCGTGGCCAACGCCTTCGACGGCACGCCCGCGGCCACGACCGTGGAGAACCTGGGCGGCGACCTGATCACCGTGGTCACCACGCAGGCCCTCGATCCCGACACCGCGGTCGATCCGGCCAGCTGGACGCTGGAGGTCGACTCCGTCGTGATCGACCTCAACGCGCAGACGCTGACCTACGACCTGCTCTCGAAGACGCTCACGATCGAGCTCGACTTCGACATGACGAACGGCGACTCGTTCGAGATCACCGGCGTGGCGGCGCTCGACGTCGACGGCGAGGTCTTCAACCTGAACTCGGTCAGCCTGGTGGCCGGCGACGCGACCGTCCCGACCCTGGTCTCGGTGGTGCAGAACCGCAGCGTCGACCCCAGCGGCAAGACGCTCGACGTGCAGTTCTCCGAGGACGTGCTGATCACCGGCGCCGAGACGACCGGGAACTACGTGGACAGCGGCGCGCCCGCGCTGCAGACGGCCACGCTGCTGGCCGGCCTCGACACCGTGCGCCTGGTCTACGACGTGGCGGTGATCCCCGGCGACGTCACGCTCAGCGTCAGCGGCGTCCTCGACCTGGCCGGCAACACGATGACCGCCGCGAACAACGTGGCGATCACCTCGACCGACACGACCGCGCCCGCGGCGAGCACGACCGCGGCGGCCTCGCTGGCCGGCGCGAACAACGACACGCTGACGGTCGCGTTCGACGACGATCTGATCGAGTCCGAGATCGAGGACCCCGCCAACTGGAGCGTGGAGTCGCCGATCACGAGCGCGGTCTCGACCGTCGGCGCGACGGTCGTCTGGAACGAGGGCACGCGCACCGCGGTGCTCACGTTCGCCAACGGCATCGACCTGCAGCGCGGCGACGACTACCGCGTCAGCTTCAGCGCCCTGCGCGACCTGGGCGGCAACACGATCGGCGCGGCCAACTACGACGGCGACATCGACGCCGAGACCGGCCTGCCCGAGGTGCACGCCGTGTACCTGGAGTCGAGCGTGGCCGACGAGGTCGTGGTGCGCTTCACCGAGCCCTGCTCCAACCTGGACGATCTGTACGACGCCGGGACCAACCCGACCGGGACGCGCTACGTCCTGCGCGACTCGGGCGGCGTCCTGCGCGGCGCGCCCCTCACGGCCACGCCGCTGGACGACGGCCTGGGCGTGCGCCTCTCCTTCGGCTTCGTCGTCGCGGCCAGCGACACGCTGGACGTGCTCGGCGTCACGGACCGCACGGGCAACCCGCTGTTCCCGGCGCTGCTGGTCCCGCTGGAGACCGAGGACCCGAACACGCCGTCCCTGCTCCTGGGCTCGAACCTGTTCACCGCCCTCTCGGGCGAAGGCAACGACACGATCACGATCGTGTTCGACAAGGCCATGAGCCCGTGGACGCTGCTCGAGCCGGGCAACTTCACCATCACCGGTCCGGGCGGCGCCATCGACATCTCGACGGCGACGATGCGCTCGGTCAGCCCGACCTCCGTGGCCATCGGCCTCTTGGGCGCGACCGGCCACAACCTGCAGACCGGCGGCAGCTACGACCTCTCCGCCAACAACGTGTGGTCCTCGCACGGCGTCCAGCGCACCGTCGCCGACACCGAGCTCGGAATCGCGGCGGGCGGCGACGCCCTGGCCCCGTCGGTCCCGATCGGCGCCGCGCGCAAGGATCCCAGCGACGCCAACTCGCTGCTGATCTTCGCCGACGAGTCGCTCGATCCGACGGCCTCGGCCGTGGCCGCCAACTACGACCTGAACGGCGGCACGCTGGCGGTCTCGGCCCAGCGCGTGGGACCGCGCGTGGTGCGCGCGGTGTTCGGCGTGGCGCCGACGCCGGGGGATACGATCACCATCACGGTGACCGACCTCGCGGGCAACACGTCCGGCTCGATCTCGCGGACCGTGGCCGTGGCCGACTCCGTCGCGCCGCTGGTGGCCGCGGTCTCGGGCGTGATGGCCGACGGCTGGGGCGGGGACTTCGTCGACATCTCGTTCGACGAGCCGGTCACCACCGGAGCGCTGGCGCCCTCGAACTGGAACATCGCCAGCAACGGGCAGAACCTCTCGCTGGCCGACGCGCGTTTCACCTACATAGGCTCGACGAACACGGTGCGCATCGCGCTGGCCGACGGGATCAACCTGGACTCGCGCGGCATCGTGACCGTCACCGTCGGCGGCATCGAGGACTTCAGCGGCAACACGCTGACCGGTCCGGTCGTCGTCAACGGCACGATCGGCGGCGACTTCCTGGCGCCGCAACTCGTGGGGGCCTTCGTGAACTGGCGCGCCGCGGCCGACGGCACGCGCGTCGACGTCCTGTTCGACGAGGACGTGCTGACCAGCACCGCGCTGCTGACCTCGGCGTGGAGTTCCTCGGGCGGCCAGACGGTCCTCGCGGTGGAACTCCTGGAGCGGGACCACTACCGCCTGACCCTCTCGGCGCCGCTGGGGCTGGCCCACACCGTGTCGGTCACCGGCATCGAGGATCCGGCCAGGAACGCGGCCGGCCTGCTCACGATCGATCCGGCCGACTGACCCGGCCGCCAACGCGGTCCGCGGACGTGGGAGCCCTTCCGGGGCTCCCACGTCGCTTTGCAGGAGGCCGATCCCGGCCGGCCTTCAGTAGGCCCGACGGGCTGGCCGACAGGGACCCGGTGCTGGCCGCTCCCCGTGCGGGGGCGGCATCCCCACGACGCGTGAACTCCCAAGCCGCAGACGCCGAACGCCAGGTCGACGACGTCGTCGCCACCCTCACGCGGGGTGACGGCGCCGGGCTCGCGCAGAGCGTGCGCCACGCCGCCGAGGAGTACGACGCGGGGACGGCCGAGGCTTTCGCGCGCGCGCTCCTGGAGGCGCTGTGCCAGACGCCGCTCGATCCGCGGCGGCTCGAGGCCCTCCTGATCCTGGGCCTGGCGCACCCGTCGGTCCTGGAACTGAACCGGATCTCGCTGCCGACCGAAGGCGAGCGGCTGGCGCTCCTCCTGGAGCAGTCCGGCCAGACGGCGCGCGCGGCCGGGCTGCGCCGCGCGATCACGGACTCGGGGCTCGCCGCCGGCGTGCGGCCGCAGGCGCCCGCGCCGGAGAAGGACGCGCGCGGAGGCACGATCGCGCCGCCGGGGCCGGAGGAACTGATGCGCGACGCCGAGCGCGCGCTCGCGCGCGGCGATCGCGAAGCGGCCATCAAGTCGCTGCGCGCGATCCTGGGCCGTGATCGCAAGCGCACGGACGTCGCGCGCATGATCCGCGACCTGCGCTGGGAGCAGCAGGCCGGCCGCGTGCGCGCGGCCCGCCGCCTCAAGCTGTTCGCGATCGCCGTGGTGCTCTCCTCTGCAGTCGCCGGCCTGGTCTGGCGCGAGAACAGCGTGCGGGCGCGCTACCGGGCGATCCCGCTGGCCTCGAGCGGCGACCTCGCCGCGATGCGCGCGCGCGTCGATGCGATCGACGACCTCGTGGCGCGCGAGAAGGCCTGGCTGGGGATGCCCCTCGCGCTGCGCGAGCGTTCGCGCCTGCAGAACCGCATCGCCAGCACCGAGCGCAGCCAGGAGCAGGCGCGCCGCGAGGTCGAGCAGGCCGCCGCGCGCACCCGGGACGAGGCCGAGGCGCTCGGCAGCCGCGGACTCCTGCTGGCCAAGCAGGGCCGGTTCGGCGCGGCGCTCGACGATCTGCGCCGGGCGCTCGAACTGGGCGGACCCGCATGGAGCAGGCGAGACGAGATCGCGTCCAACGTGACGGCGATCGCGGCCTGGCTCGAGGAGCATCCCGAAGAAAGGAATCCGGCCCGATGAGCTTCCTCAGTCGCATCCTGTCCTCGAGCCGCGTGCGCGCCGCCTCGCGACGGCTCTCGGAGGACCCCACGCCGCGGGCCTACGCCGAGCTCGCGCAGGAGCACGCCTCGCGCGGACGCCTCGACGAGGTCGAGCGCGTCACCGCGGAAGGCCTGCGTCTCTTCCCGGGAGACACGGAACTCGCGCGACTCGCCGCGCGCGCGCGGTCGCTGCGGCTGGAGGGCCGCATCCGCGACCTGCAGCAGGACCTGCGCGACTCGCCGCGGCCAGCGCTGTGGCAGGAGTTCTGCGATCTCCTGATCGAGGCCGGCCGCTTCGCCCGCGCCGAGGAGGTCGCGACGGAGTGGAACCAGGCCGTGCCCAGCGGCGAGGCCCAGTACTATTGCGCCCTGGCGCGCGCGCGGCGCTTCTTCACCGACCGCCGCCGCGACGACGGACGCCTGGCCTTCGACCTGGTGCAGTCCGTCGAGGAAGCGCTGCCGGGCGATCCGCGGCCCGTGCGTCTGCGCCTGGAACTGGCCTCGCGCATCGGCGCGTGGTCCGAGGTCCGCCGCGCGCTGGCCCGTCTCTTGGAGTACACGCCCGGCGACGCGGCGCTGGAGGCGCGCTTCCGCACCGTGGTCGTGCTCTCGGACAACGCCAAGACCGTCGAGCGCGCCCTGCGGGACGTCGAACGCACCGGGCGGTTCGTGGACGACGAGCCCGAGCCCGAGCCGGGCGCTGCGACCGGGAACGTGCGGCCGCTGCTGCAGTCGATGGTCGACGAGCCCGAGGTCAACGCGGCCTTCTACGTGCGCGGCTCGACCGCGCTCGTCCAGGGACCCAAGGGCGCGACGGCCGAGCGCGCGGCGCGCGGCGTGCGCGAGATCGTCGGCAGTTGCCGCGCCGCGGCGCGCAGGCTGGGCCTGGGCACGGCGAAGGGCGCCACGCTCGAAGGCGACTTCGGGACCCTGCTCGTGGTGACGTCCGAGCAGAGCTCGTGCGCGCTGTGGAGCGAGAGCCGCGTGGGCCCGCGACAAGAGCAGAGACTGCGCGAACTGGCGACCAGCGCCACGACCGGAGAGGTGAAGCCGTGAACCATGTCCTGGACACCCTGGCGCACATGGCCGGCGTGCGCACCGTAGCGCTCGTGACCACCGACGGCGTGCCGATCACGGTCCGCGGCAGCGGTTCGACCTCGGGCGAGGGCGGCGTGGACGAGCACGACGCCCTGGCCGCCCTGGCCTCGGGCTGGGTCGCCGAGATCGACCGCGCGGTGGCGCCGCTGACCTGGGGCGCGCCGCGTCACCTGGTGCTGCGCGCGGCGCGCGGGAACCTCGTGGCGATGCACGCTCCGGGCGCGCTGCTGGTGGTCGTGCTCGACAGCGGCGCCAACGTCGACGAGCTGCGCATGCCGATGGAGGCCGCGGTCGCGCGCATGGAGCGCCAGCGCCGCGCCGAGACCCAGCGCGGCAGCGCCGGCAACGATCAACCGCCCGCGGCGCTCCCGTCGCGGGAATCCAGCTCCACTCGCATGCCGGTCCTCGCCGAGGACGCCGGTCAGGAAATCGCGATCACCGGGGACGGCTCCCCACAGACCTCTGGGGAATGAACCATGGTCCAGATCAACTTCGCGCAGAAGCAAGTCAACGCCAAGATCGTCTACTACGGCCCGGGGATGTCGGGCAAGACGACCAACCTCGAGGTCGTGCACCAGCGCGCGCCCGTCGCCAACCGCGGTGACCTGACGAGCATCAGCACCGACGGCGACCGCACGCTGTTCTTCGACTTCATGCCGCTCGACCTGGGCACGGTGGCGGGCATGCGCACGTGCTTCCAGCTCTACACGGTGCCGGGCCAGGTCTACTACAACTCGACGCGCAAGCTCGTGCTGCAGGGCGTGGACGGCGTCGTGTTCGTCGCCGACTCCTCCGCCGCCATGGTCGAGGAGAACCTCGAGTCCATGCGCAACCTCGAGCAGAACCTGGCGGAGTACGGCAAGCAGCTCAGCCAGCTCCCGCTGATCATCCAGTACAACAAGCGCGACCTGCCCGACGCCCTGCCTGTCGAGGAGCTCAACAAGCTGCTCAACCCCTGGGGCGTGCCGACCTTCGAGGCCACGGCCAACACCGGCCAGGGCGTGTTCCCGACGCTGAAGGGACTGGCCGCGCGCGTGCTGGAGACGATCCACTCCAACAGCCGGCCGGGCGGTGCTCCGGCGGCCGCGGCGGGCCTCTCGCAGACCGGCTACCACGCCGCGCCTTCCGCGCCCGCGGCGCGCAGCCTGCCGCAGGCTCCGTCCCAACCGGCCGCGCCGCTCCCGCAGCAGCAGCCGCGCGCGATCCCGATGCAGGCGAGCCCCGTGGGGGCGGGCGTCCAGCCGCTGCAGAACGCCGCGGCGCAGGGCCACGCGCCGCTCTCGATGCAGCGGCCCGCTCCGGGCGGACCTCAGGCGCCCGCGCACCCGGACGCGCTGGCACGCACCTCGGTGCACGCCCCGCCGCAGGGCATCGCGCCGCAGGGTATCGCGCCGCAGGGCTTCGTCCCGCAGCAGCAGTCGCCCGGGCAGCCGATCGGAATGCAGCCGCCCGCGATGCAACCGCCGACCATGGCGCAGCAGCCGATGCAGCGCACGCTCGGCATGGCGCCGATGCAGAGCTCGCTCGGAGCGCCGGCCCACCTGCACCAGACGGGGATGCAGCGCGCGCCGCAGATGTCGTCGCAGACCCAGGGCGTCGCGCCGCGCGGGCCCGCCGCTCCGATGAACGCGCCGGGACGCGCACCGGTCCGGCCGGGGGGACGGGCGGACGGCGCCGGGCAGCCGGCTCCGGCGCGCGCGGCCGCGAGCCGCATGGCTCCGGGCGCACGCAGTGCCGGCGTGGAGCCGGGGCAGCGGATCCAGCCGCGCAATCAGCCGATGGCCACCCCTGGCGGGGGCAAGCGGCGCCTGATGTACACAGCCGTCTTCGTCGTCGTTGCGTTGGGCGTCGGCGCCGTCGTGGCGAAGATGGTCCTGGCCGTTCTCTGAGCGAGGTAAGCACCATGGCACCTATGGACCAGACACTGCGCGCGGACCGCCTCGTCTACTACGAACGCGACGTCGAGAAGATCGACGGCGAACTCGACGCCTTCCTCGAGCTCTCGGGCGCGCGCTGCGCCCTGCTCGTGGACCGCGACGGGCACATGGTGACCCGGCGCGGCGACGCGGCACAGCAGTCGATCGACTCGATCGCGGCGCTCATTGCCGGATCCTTCGCGGCCACCCGCGAGATGGCGCGCCTCCTGGGCGAGGAGGAGTTCACCACGATGTTCCACCAGGGACAGCGCGAGAGCATCCAGATCGCGCTGGTCGGCGATCGTGCCCTGCTCGCGATGGTCTTCGACCAGCGCACGAACCTGGGCATGGTGCGCTACTACGCCGTGGAAGCGGTGCGCTCGATCGTCGAGATCCTGCAGGCGATCGACGCCCGCGCGCCGGACGCGTCCGGCGGCCTCTCGAGCGACTTCACCGCGAGCGCCAACGCCGCGCTCGACCGCTTGTTCTGAAGTGTCCCTCGACGGGCAACGGAGGGCCGCGTCCCACAATTGGGACGCGGCCTTTCCTACTTTCCACAGGTGATCTGTGCGTCATGCCCAGAAATGGGAATCACGGTCTGGGGAAGCGCCGCAGGCTGCGCGCTGCGCCGCGCGTGGATCGGCCGCTCTCCGCCCGGCGCGCTGCGAACTGCGCGATCACGCGCGGAAGTCCAGTGCCTCGGTAGGTTTGCGGCGTGCGCCTGCGCTGCGCGACGCGGCGCCCAGCGCGCGCTTCGCGCGTGCTCCGCGCAGGCCCAAGTCCTCGAATGCGGGATGGAAACTCGTGGCAAAGCGCCGCGAGACGCTGAAGGTAGTGGAAGTTTCCGGGTGGGATGGAAAGATCCGTAGGTCTCCCGCCGATGACTCTTGCGATGTCGTGGCCATTGCGCCTTCCAGGCGCATTACCACGGACCCAGAGTCCAAGGAGTTTTTCCAGATGGCGATGAAGAAGAAGACCAGGAAGAAGGCAGCCAAGAAGGGTGCCCGCAAGGCGGCCAAGAAGGGCGCGCGCAAGGCGGCCAAGAAGGCCGGCAAGAAGAAGCGCGGTCGCAAGAAGGCTCGCCGCAAGGCCGCCGCCAAGTGAGGTTGACGAGGAGGCTCCGGAATGAACAAGAGCCACCTCATCAACTACGTCGCCGAGGAGCTTCGCACGTCGAAGCTCCAGGCGGCGCTCCTGGTTGAGACTGTCCTCAACGGGATCAAGAAGGGCCTCCAGGAGGACCAGGGCGTCACCCTCACCGGCTTCGGGACCTTCGAGCTCAAGAAGCGCAAGGCGCGTCTGGGCCGGAACCCGCACACCGGGGAGGCGATCGAGATCGCGGCCGGCCATCGCGTCGGTTTCCGCGTCGGCAAGGCGCTCAAGGAATCGCTCTGATCCGGTCCGCCGGACCCCCGAACATCCCTGCATGCACATCGATCGGCTCCCCGGCCTGGCCGTGGGGGCCGATCGTCGTTCCGGGCCGCCGGTCGCAGTCGGAATCAGCCGCGGCGGGCTTCCAGGGCGGCGACTTCGGCCGCGACCGTCGCGTCGTCGATCTTCGCGAACAGGCCTTCGACCGTGCCCAGCCTCTGATCGGCGGCGAGCGCGCGCCAGCGTCCGTGAGCCGGCACGCCGGGCCAGCGCTCGGCCGCGACGGCGCCGGTCTGGCCGAGCATCGCCCACAGCTTCTGCGCCTTGCCGGGCAGGAACGGGGCCATCCAGCGCGCCAGCCAGGCCAGCCACTCGCAGCTCGTGTTGAGGACGCCGGCCGACAGCTCCGGGTCGGTCTTGCGCAGCGCCCAGGGAGCCATGCGGTCGACGAACACGTTGGCGACGCGCGCGCAGGCGACGAGTTCCTCCGCCGCGCGGCGGAAGCGGAACTCGCGCACGTGCTCGGCCGGATCGCCGAACGGGCCGCACTCGGTCAGGATGCAGCGGTCGAGCTGCTCGACGTGCCGGGGATCGATCGCGGGCACGCGCCCGCCGTGGTTCTTGTCGAGGAAGCGCAGGACGCGCGTCACGAGGTTGCCGATCGTATCGGCGAGCAGCGCGTTGTTGGTCGCCTGGAACTCCTGCCAGCGCCAGTCGCTGTCGGCCGACTCGGGCGCCGAGACGAGCAGGTGGAAGCGCGCCGCCTCGGCGTCGAAGCGCGCGACGAAGTCCTCGACCGGGATGGTCCAGCCGGCCGACGTCGAGAACTTGCCGCCCTCGAGGTTGTAGAACTCGTTGGCCGGCACCTGCCAGGGCAGCACGAAGTCCTGCCCGACGCCGTGCAGCATCGCCGGGAACACCACGCAGTGGAACGGGATGTTGTCCTTGCCGATGAAGTGCACGAGGCGCGTGTCGGGCGACTGCCACCAGCGGCGCCAGTCCTCGGGGCGGCCCTGCTCGCGCGCCCACTGCTGCGTGAAGGACACGTAGCCGATGGGGGCGTCGAACCACACGTACAGCACCTTGCCGCTCTCGCCGCCCGCGCGGTCGGGGGGCACGGGCACGCCCCACTGCATGTCGCGCGTGATCGGACGCGGCTGGATCTCCTTGAGCATCTGCGCCACGAACGCGCGCACGTTGGGACGCCAGGGATGGTCCTCGAACCAGGCCGCGATGCGTTCGTCGCGCAGCCGCGGCAGGTCGAGGTACCAATGGCGCGTGCTGCGCCGCTCGGGAGCGCTGCCGCACAGCTTGCACGCGCACTTCTTCATCAGCAGCGCGTCGATCCACGAGCCGCACTTGGGGCACTCGTCGCCGCGCGCCTCCTCGTGGCCGCACACGTAGCAGGTGCCAACGATGTAGCGGTCGGCCAGGAACATCGCGTCCTTGGTGCAGTAGAGCTGCTCGGTCTCGCGCTTCTTCAGGTACCCGCGATCGTCGAGGCGCCGGAAGAACTCCTGGCTCGCGGCGGCGTGCTCGGGGCAGACGCTGGTGCCCGACCAGACGTCGAACTCGATCCCGAAGGCGTCGAACGTGCGCTTGATCGATGCGCGCCAGTGCGCCACGTACTCGGGGTACGGCCGGCGCTCCCGCTCCGCGCCGATCGTGATGGCCACGCCGTGCTCGTCGGCGCCGCACACGAACAGCACCTCCTCGCCCAGCATGCGCAGCGTGCGCACGTAGACGTCGGCCGGCAGGTAGGCGCCCGTGACGTGGCCGAAGTGGATCGGGCCGTTGGCGTAGGGCAGGGCGCTGGTGACGAGGTGGCGGACCAAGCAGGGTGTCCTCGGTTCAGGTCGCGGCGCGCGCGCTCGCCGCGCCGGGCGCGGGCGACGCCGCGCGCCGGTGGATCAGGATCAGGTTGCGCGCGTACACGAACAGGCCCGTGGACTGGCCCACGATGCCCACGATGTCCTTGCGCCAGCAGAAGTACACGAACAGCAGGAGGCCTCCGAACAGGCTGCCCCACCAGAACGCGACGGGGATCACCGAGCGCCGTGCGCGCTCGCTGGCCCACCACTGCAGCAGCATGCGGACGGTGAACAGGGCCTGTCCCAGGAAACCCACCGCGACCCAGGCGACGCCCCAGGGCTTCGTGATGTTGAACAGCACGAACAGGAACCCGTGCCGGCGCTGTTCCTCCTGCGCGCTCCGCAGGCCGGCCAGCCAGACCTCGGCCGGCACCAGGCGCTCTCCTCCGTTCCGCACGTACATGTGTCCGTCGATCTCGACGAGCGGGATGTCCTTGAGCCGGACCTGCAGGTCGACCGCGACCGGCGGCGCAGGCGCGCCCGGGGCCTGCGCCGCGGCGCGCGGCGCGAGGAACGCGCACGCGAGCAGGAGGCAGGCGAGGAGGCGCTCAACCCGCACCGCTGACCTCCCGGATCGGCAGCTTCAAGAGGCGCGCGCGCATCCAGCGCACCGCGAGGAGGTCCTTCGCGGCGCGGAAGACGCGGTTCCACACGCCGTACTTGCTGCGGCCCGCCGTGCGCGGGTGGTGGCCGACGCCGTGCTCGATCACGGAGAAGCCGTGGTAGCGCAGGAGGGTCGGCAGGAAGCGGTGCATGCCCTCGAACAGGGGGATCGCCTGGATCGCCTCGGCGCGGAACACCTTGAGCGAGCAGCCCGTGTCGCGGATCGAATCCTTCGAGATCCAGTTGCGGATGCCGTTCGCCAGGCGCGAGCTCGCGCGGCGCACGAACGTGTCCCGGCGCTTCCTGCGCCAGCCGACGACCGCGTCGTGCCCCGGCAGCAGCGCGATCATGGCCGGCAGGTCGCCCGGGTCGTTCTGCAGATCGGCGTCGAGCGTCGCGATCAGCCGGCCGCGCGCGAGCTGGAACCCGGCCGCCGTGGCCGCCGTCTGCCCGCAGTTGCGCTCGAAGAACACGCCCACGACGCGCGGGTCGCGGCGGGCCAGCGCGCGGATCAGCTCGGGCGATCGATCGGCGCTGCCGTCGTCGACCAGAACGAGCTCCCAGCCGTCCCCGTTCCCGAACACCTCGACCACGCGCGCGTGCAGGCGCTCGAGGTTGTCCTCCTCGTCGTAGACCGGCGCGACGAGGGACAGCTCGAGCGATCCGCGCGCACGGCCCGCGAACCGGTCGCGCACCTGGAACGGCAGGTGCCCCGCCCGGGCGCCGGGCGGCGGAATCGCGCTGGACGTGGCCATCGGGGGCGCCATGATGGGCTCGAACCGCGGACCATGCGAGGACCAAGGCACGCGCGATGGATGGAGCACGCGTGACCGCGGCCGCGGCGCCGCCCCCGACCGCCGACACGCCCGGTCCGTTCCTGGGCGGCTGGCACTTCCTCGTTCCAATCCTGGCGCTGGCCGCCGTGCGGGACCTGTGGGCGCCCGACGAACCGCGCTACGCGCAGATCGCGCGCGAGGCCTTCGAGAGCGGCAGCCTCCTGGTGCTGCACCTGTGCGGCGAGCTGTATCCCGACAAGCCGCCGCTCGTGTACTGGCTGGCGGGCCTCTTGGGCAGCCTCGCGGGCTGGTCCGAGTTCGCGCTGCGCCTCCCTTCGATCGCGGCCACGATCGGTTCGGCCTGGCTCACGGGGCGCATGGCGCGGCGGTTCATCGGACCGGTCGCGGGCCGTTGGGCGCCGCTGTTCTTCCTGGGCAGCGCGCTCGTCCTGTGGATGGGCGCGCGCCTGCAACTCGATCCGGTGCTGTCGTTCCTGACGCTGGCGGCAGTCGACCAGATCTGGAAGGACGGCGGAACCGCGCGTGCGCGGACCGCGTGCGCGGCGCGCGCGGGGTTGTGGACCGGTCTGGCCGCCCTGGCGAAGGGGCCGGTGGCGTGGTTGATCGTCGGCTTGGCGCTGGTCGCGTCGCGCCTCGTGCCGCGCTCCGCGCGCGTTCCGCTGCGCTTCACGCCGGGGGCCTGGACGGCGATGCTCGTGCTCTCCGTCGCGCCGGTCGCGGCGTGGGCCGCGCTGGCGTCGTGGAGCGAACCGGAACTCGCGCGCCCGCTGTTCTTCGGCCAGCACCTGGGCCGCGCGACGACCGCCGATGCTCCGCACGCCGGGCCGCCGTGGGAGCACGCGCTGGAGATGTCGGCGTTCGTGATGCCCTGGACGCTGTTGGTCTGGCTGGGGATCGCCGAGACCTGGCGTGCCTGGCGCGCCAGCCGGACCGGCGGGCACGCCGCGGGTCCGGGCCTGGTGCGCGCCGGGCTGTGGTTCGCGCTGGTCTTCGCGGTGTTCTCGGCGATCCCGCCCAAGCGCGAGGTCTACGTGCTGCCGCTGTACCCGGCCGCGGCCTGGTTCGCCGCCGCCGCCTTCCAGCGCGCGCTCCAGCAGGGCCGGCTCGCGCGCTGGGTCTCGATCGGAACGCCGGTGCTGCTGCTCGCCGCCAGCCTGGGCGCGGGCATCGCCGTGCAAGTCGTGCACGCGGCGCGTCCCTACGCCGGCCTGGCAGCGCCCACGACCGTGTGCCTGGCCGCCGGCGCCGGCGCGGCGCTGGCTTTCCGCTCGCGCGGAAACCTCCCGAGATGGGCCGACTCGATCGCGCTCGGCCTCTCGACCGCCGCTCTCGCCGCCGCGGTGTGGATCGTTCCGGCAGTGGATGCCGTGAAATCCGCGCGCTCCTTCGCGCGGGTCATCGCGGAGCGCCCCGAGCAGCCCGCGCGGATCCCCTGCGTCGGAGTGCAGCCGGAGGGTTACCGCTTCTACTCCGGCGTGCCGACCGTGCGCGGCAACGCGACGCTGCTTGCCCAGGCGCGGGACCAGGAGGGCCGCGAGTTCCTGGCGCTGGTCGAGGACCGCCAGTGGCCCAAGCTCGCGCCCGAGCTGCGCGCGCGCCTCGTCGTCCTGGCGAGCGAGCCGGTCGGCTCGCGCTCCGTGCTCCTGGTCGGCGCCGCGCCCTGAGGGCGGCGCGCGACGCTCAGGCCGCGCGCCGCGGCAGCACCAGGCGGAAGCGCGCGCCGCCCAGCGGCGAGGCACCCACCTCGACCTCGCCGCCGTGGTCCTGAGCGGCGCCGCGCACCAGCGCCAGACCCAGGCCGTAACCCACGCGGCGGCCGCGCGCCGACGGTCCGCGCACGAACGGCTCGAAGATCGCCGCACGCCAATCGGCGGGAACCCCCGGTCCCGAATCGTCGACGGTGACGTCGACGGCCTCGTCACGGCCCTCGATGCACAGGCGCACTTCGCCGCCCGGCGGACTCCACTGGATCGCGTTCTGCACGAGGTTGCGCAGCGCACGCAGGATCGCCTCCCGGTCTCCGGCGATGCGCGTGTCGCCGCGCGCCTCGAGCGTGAGACGGATCCCGCAGCGGTCCGCCAGCGAGCGGTCGCGGCGCAGCCGCAGCTCGGCCTCCTCCGCCAGGTCGAAGTTCTCGCGCGCCCCGGCGCGCCGGTCCTCGCCGCGCGAGCAGATCGTGACCAGGTTGTCGACGGCGTCTCCCAGGCTGCGCAACTCGTCCAGGTGGCTGTGCAGCAGGCGCCGGTACGCGTCCCCGTCGCGGTCGGAGAGCAGGGCCACCTCGGTCTCTCCGATCAGGTTCTGGACGGGGGCGCGCAGCTCGTGCGCCAGCCCGGCGGTGAACAGGCGCGCGGCGTCGGCCTCGCGCCGGGTCCGGTCCATCAGGTCGCGCAGCGCGTCCACGATCTCCAGGATCTCGACGGGCGCGCCATCGACACGCACCTGCGGCGGGTGGTCGGGCTCCTGGACCGCGCGCGCCTGCCGGGCGACGTCGGCCAGCAGCGAGGAGACGCGGCGGAACACGACGCGTGCCATCAGCAGCCCCGCCAGCAGGCATCCGGCGACGACCACGAGTGCCGCGATCTCGTAGGTGCGCAGCAGCCGGTACTGGGCCGCGCCGTCGAGCACGAGGGCCGCGACGCTGCCGTCGTCCAGGCGGGCGGTGATCGAGCGCAGGTCGCGCCCGCCGCGCACGATGGCCGTGCCGGGCTCGGCGGAAGGCGGCAACAGGCGCAGCAGCCGTCGCTGGCCGAAGTCGAGCGGCTCGCCGCCCTCCGCGGGCCAGACCCGCCAGCCCATCCCGTTCTCGGGGTGCTCGCGCTGCAGGTCCTGCACGATCCGCGTGAACGCGACGGGATCGAAGCGCGGCGCGCCGCGGGACAAGGCGCCGGCCTCGTCGATCTCCTCGCGCACCAGGGCGTCCACCTCGGAGCTGACCGCGCGGTTGAGGAACACCGTGCTCGCGCCGGCGATCGCCAGCACGAAGCCGCCGATGCTGACGAGGTACAGGCCCGTCAGGCGACGGGCCAGCGACCAGGTGCTCGCCGCGCGCTCAGCCATCGAACGAATCGGCCAGCATGTAGCCCTCGCCGCGGACGGTGCGCACCAGCGGGCGGCCCTGGCGCTCGAGCTTGCGGCGCAGGCGCGCGACGTGCACGTCGACGACGTTCGTGCCGGGGTCGAACTCGATGCCCCACACCTGCTTCAGCAGGTCGGTCCTCGTCACGACCTTCTCGCGGTGCAGCAGCAGCGTACGCAGGAGGTCGAACTCGCGCGGCGAGAGTTCGACGGGCTTGCCGGCGCGCCAGACCGCGCGGCGCGCGGCGTCCACGCGCAGGTCTGCGTACTCGACCGGGCCGAGCGCGTTGCGCCGGCGCACGACCGCCTCGATGCGTGCCAGCAGCTCCTCGAACGCGAACGGCTTGATGATGTAGTCGTCGGCGCCCAGTTGCAGGCCCTTGACGCGTTCCTGCACGGCGTCGCGGGCCGTGACGAAGATCACCGGCGTCTCGCGGCCGGCGGCACGCAGGTCGTGAAGCAGCTCCCACCCGTCCCGGCCCGGCATCATCACGTCGAGCAGGATCGCGTCGAAAGGCTCGGCGCCCGGCCGCGTCAGCACGCGCAGCGCTTCGGCGCCGTCCGCGGCGGTCTCGCAGGCGTGCCCGGACTCGCGCAGGCCGACCGAGACGTAGCCGCGGAGCTTCGCGTCGTCGTCCACCACGAGGATGCGCATCCGGAGAGACTACGCGCCGGCGCGCGGCGCGGACAGCCGCACGCGGCGCGCCGCTCAGGGCCCGGTGTCCAGGGCCGGGCGCGGCGCGCGGGGGAACTCGATGCGCCGGCCGGGCGGGCGCATGCGGTTCTTGTCGATGCGGCACACCAGCCACTGTCCGCCGATCGAGGCGCAGGGAACGCCGATCAGCGGCCCGATCAGGGGCACGACGAACACCAGGCTGGTCACGATGCCCAGGGCCAGGACCGCGGGCAGGTGCTGGAGCAGGCAGGTGAGCCGCTGCGACAGCGTCCAGCCGCGCCGCGAGAAGGGGATGTCGAGCAGCGTCAGCGCCGTGGCCCAGCCCGCGACCATCGCGAACAAGGGCAGCCCCAGGAGCGGGATCAGCTTGACCCACAGGAACGCGATCATGATCAGCGCGGCCAGCAGCGAGGCCTTGACGCTGATCCACAGCATGCGCGCCTGGGATCCCACGAACCACGAGAGCCACGCTCCCGATCCGGGCACGACGCGCGCGGCGGCGAGGAACGGCAGCGGCAGCGCCAAGAGCAGCAGCCAGGCCCACGGCGACGCGATCAGCCAGAGCGCCGCGAGGATCGCCGCCGCCGCGACCGCCGCCGCGCTCACGGCGACCAGCGAACGCGGCTCGTCGACGCCGGGCTGCTGCTCCAGCACGACGCGCGGGTCGGCGCCGAACCAGCGCTTCTCCACCCTGGCCTGCACCGTGTCGAGGAACGGCCCGCAGATCGCCTCGTAGGCGATCGAGAAGGTCCACAGCGCGGCCAGCGTCAGCGCCGTGAGCAGCACCAGGATGCTGCCCGCGTGCGCGATCGCCACGATCACCTTGGCGCCGGCCAGCCATGCCAGCACGTCGCGCCACAGGCCCGGGTCGAGGCCCATGCCGTCGATGCTCTGGGCGCGCACGGCTTCGAAGAAGCGCGAGAACTCGCGCACGCACCAGGCGACCGCGAAGCCGAACACCAGGCTGGTGAGCACGACCGGCGGGACCAGCAGGCGCTTGGTGCGCGGCGTCGCGAGCAGCGTCTTCGCGCCCATCGGGACGGCCAGCAGCCCGTCCGCGACCTCGCGCCAGAATCCGCCGCGGGGCGCGGCCAGCGACGGCTCCGCCGGCGCGAGCCGGCAGTGCGGGCAGGCGAGTTCCGGGGCGTGGTAGCCGCACAGCGGGCAGGGGACGGTCGGGTGGCGGGCCAAGGCGGGTGCGCGGTTCTCCTTGCGCGGGACGGGGCCTAGAATGCCGGACTTGCTCCCGCGCTCCCAGAGGGCGCCGAGGCCCGCCGACCGACCCACGCGAGAACACGATGCAGCCCTTCCGACAGCTCGACTACATGCGCCTGGACGACCAGCTCTCCGACGAAGAGCGCATGGTGCGCGACACGGTCCGTTCCTGGGTCACCGAGCGCTACCTGCCGATCGCGATGGAGCACTTCGAGAACGGCACGTTCCCGATGGAGCTGGTGCCCGAGCTGGCCGAGCTGGGCGTGTTCGGTCCGACCACGCCGTCCGAGTACGGCGGCGCGGGGCTCAACAACGTGGCGGCGGGCCTGATCTACCAGGAGCTGGAGCGCGGCGACTCGGGCCTGCGCTCGTTCTGCTCGGTGCAGGGCGGCCTGGTCATGTACCCGATCCTGGCCTTCGGTTCGGAGGAGCAGAAGCGCCACTGGCTGCCCAGGCTCGCCAGCGGACAGGCCATCGGCTGCTTCGGCCTGACCGAGCCCGACTTCGGCAGCAACCCGGGCGGGATGCTGACGGTCGCGAAGAAGGACGGGAAGCACTACGTGCTGAACGGCCGCAAGATGTGGATCACGAACGGCACCGTGGCCGACGTCGCCGTGGTGTGGGCGCGCCTGGACGGCAAGATCCGCGGGTTCCTGGTCGAGAAGGGCACGCCGGGCTTCACCGCGCCCGAGCAGAAGCACAAGTGGTCGCTGCGCGCCAGCATCACCAGCGAGCTGGTGATGGACGACGCGCGCATCCCCGAGGCGAACCTCCTGCCCGGGAGCGGCGGGCTGAAGTCGCCGCTCTCGTGCCTGTCGCAGGCGCGCTACGGCATCGCCTGGGGCGCGCTGGGCGCGGCGCTGGCCTGTTTCGACGAGGGCCTGCAGTACGCCGGCCAGCGCATCGTGTTCGACAAGCCGCTGGCCGGTTTCCAGATCCCGCAGAAGAAGCTGGCCGACATCGCCACGCAGATCACGCTGGGCCAGATGATGGCGCTGCACATGGGCCGCCTGAAGGACAAGGGGCAGCTCACGCCGGCCATGGTCTCGATGGGCAAGCGCAACAACGTGCACATCTCGCTGGAGGCGGCGCGCATCATCCGCGACCTGATGGGCGCGAACGGCATCAGCCTCGAGTACCAGGTCGGTCGCCACATGTGCAACCTGGAGAGCGTGTACACGTACGAGGGCACGCACGACATCCACACGCTGGCGATCGGGCAGGAGCTCACGGGGATCCCCGCCTACCGCTGAGCGCGGACGCACCAGGCCCCGGAGGAACCGCGGATCAGTTCGTGATGGAGCCGGCGCCGATCCCGTCGAACCTGTATCCGTCGCTGTCGTACGACGACGCGGCGGCGGCGATCGAGTGGCTGTGCCGCGCGTTCGGCTTCACCGCGCGACTCGTCGTGCCGGGACCGGGGGGCATCGTCGCGCACTCCGAACTGCAACTGGGACCCGGAGTGGTCATGGTGAGCACATCCAAGCCCGAGGCGGGGCGCGTGAGCCCGCGCGGCAGCGCCGTCACGCACCACGCGATCTGCATCCAGGTCGACGACCCCGATGCGTGCTTCGCGCGGGCGCTGGCTGCCGGTGCGGAGGTCATCCACGACCTGCAGGACGAGCACTACGGCTCGCGCGGGTTCATGGTGAAGGATCCCGAGGGCCACCCGTGGTACGTGGGAACCTACCGGCCCGGTGCGCACTGGCAGGCGCAGCCGGCCGCGGGCGGGACGCGCAACGCTTCCGGCCCGCACGGCTAGACTGGACGCAACCCCCGGCGCGCGCGCCGCGGGGAGTGCGTGATGTCCTGCTTCCTCACTGGATTCCTGCTCGCCGCCGTGCCCGCGGCCGCCGAGGCAGCGACGGCGGCCCCGCCCCGCGCCGACCCCGCGCGCGTGCGGCACCTCCTGAACCGCGCGGCGTTCGGCGCGACCGGGGCGGAGATCGAGCGCGGGGTGGCGCTGGGCCTGGAGCGCATCGTCGAGCGCCTGCTCGACGGCGGAGCGGGCTGGCGCGACGTCGAGCCGGTGCTGTTCCGCTGGGAGGACTTCGGCCTCGACCACATGCAGGTCACGCTGGAGACCTCGCCGTATTTCGAGCGCAGCCAGGACGAGCAGATCGGCATGTGCAAGGACGCGCGGGTCGTCGATCGCAACCAGTTCCTCGCGCTGCAGGAGCGCTGGTTCGCGTCGATGTCGCGCGGCGACGACCCGCTGCGCGACCGGATGACGCTGTTCTGGCACGGCTTCTTCACGACCTCGTGGGAGGTCGTGAAGCGCAAGTACGAGCTCGTCCACCAGTTCCAGTGGCTGCGCCGGGGCGCGCTGGAGAGCTACGCGGACCTCCTGCACGGCGTCGTGCGCGACCCGGCGATGCTGCAGTTCCTCGACCAGACGGCCAGCTCGAGGCTGCACCCCAACGAGAACCTGGCGCGCGAGCTCCTGGAACTGTTCAGCCTGGGCGAGGGCAACTACACCGAGTCCGACGTGCGCGAAGCGGCGCGCGCGTTGACCGGGAACGTCTGCACCTCGGAGGGCGCGTTCGCGTTCCTCCCGCACGCGCACGATGCCGGCCTGAAGACGATCCTGGGCCGGACCGCGCACTTCGGCGACCGCGCGCTCGTCGACCACCTGCTGGCGCAGGAAGCCTGCTCGCGCTGGATCGCGCGGCGCCTCTTGCGCTGGTTCGAGGGCCTGGAGCCCGAGCCGGCGCGCCTCGCGCGCTACGCGGACCTGCTGCGCGACGCGCGCTTCGAGCTGCGTCCCTTCCTGCGAACCCTGTTCCTCGATCCGGAGTTCTACCGCGCGGACGCGGTCGGCACGCGCGTGCTGTCGCCGATGGAGTACCTGGCCTTCGTGTGCCACAAGCTGGAGCTCGCGCCGGACGGCCACTTCCTCAACAAGGCCGGCGTGATCCTGGGGCAGTCGTTCTACTGGCCGCCCTCGGTGAAGGGCTGGCCCGAAGGGCTCGACTGGATCACGAACGACGCGCTGCTGCGGCGCGGCAACGTCGTCGGCGCGCTGGTCGGCGTCCTGTCGGTCGAGTCCGGCGACGCGTCGGACGACCTCGCGCGCGGGACCGCGGAAGGCGTGCACGTGTCGGGCCTGCCCGACCTCGAGACGCTGATCCGCACGCTGGGCGGCGCGCGCTGGGAACCGTCGGCCGCGTTCGTGGAACGGCTGCTCGCGGCGCGGGTACGGTCCGACGAGGACGTCGCCGCGTGGCTGCTGGAGGAGTGGCTGCCGGGCCCGCCGGCGCAAGGTACGCACGGCATCGTCCGTGCCGCGCTGACGCGCGCGCGGGAGCGGCACGGCGCGGCGGCGGGCGCGTGGCTGGAGCAGGCGGCGACGCGCGCGGCCCTGTTGCGCCAGCTCGCCCACCTGATCTTCAGCCTGCCCGAGGCGCACCTGTCGTGAACGCGGTGCGCGGACTGGGTCGGCGCGAGCTGCTCGTCGCGGGGGCCGCGGGCCTGGGCGCGGCCTGCGTCGGCGGAACGCGCGCGATCGTGGCGCCCGCGGGCGCGCCGGACCTCGCGCGGCCGGCGCAGGACACGGGCCGCGTGCTGATCCTGCTCGAGATGTTCGGCGGCAACGACGGCCTCTCGACGCTCGTGCCGCACCAGGACGACGCCTACCACCGCGCGCGGCCGACGCTGCGGTTCACGCGCGCACAGACGCTGCCGCTCACCGACGAGCGCGGGTTGCATCCGTCGCTGGAGCACATGCGCCGCCTGTTCGACACGGGGCAGGCGGCCGCGATCGAGGGCGTCGGCTTCCCCGATCCGGTGTACTCGCACTTCCGCTCGCAGGAGGTGTGGCACACCGCGCGCCGCGCCGGGCGCGCCTCGGGCCCGGGCTGGATCGCGCGGCTGCGCGAGGGTCCGTGGGGCGACGACCCCGACCGGCTGCTCGTCGTGCACGTAGGCGGCGACATGCCGTACTCGCTGTGGTCGGAGAGGCACCCGGCCGTCAGCTTCCGCGTGGCGAGCGAGCTCCAGTGGCTGGGGGCCGACGCGGAGCAGGAGGCGTTCGCACGCGCCGCCAGCGCGTGCTGCGACGAGCTGCGCGCCACGCGGCGCGACCGGATGCTGGCCGTGCTGCGCGAGCGGCTGCGCGACTCGCGGGAAGCTGCCGCGCGCCTGCAGGAGGTCGTGGGCGCGTACCGCCCGCGCGCCGCGTACCCAGCCGAGCCCTTCGCCGCGTCACTGCGCGCCATCGCGGCGCTGCTCGATTCGGACGTGCGCACGCGCGTGTACTCGGTCGTGCTGTCGAACTTCGACACGCACGGCACGGTGCAGCGCACGAAGCACGCCCGGCTCCTGGCGCAGCTCGACCGCGCGCTGGGCGCCTTCTTCGAGGACATCGCCGGCACGGGCGCGCAGGATCGCGTGCTGGTCCTGGCCTGGTCCGAGTTCGGACGGCGCGTCGCCGAGAACGTGTCGCACGGCACCGACCACGGCGCCGCGGGTCCCGCGTTGCTGTTCGGGACGGGCGTGCGCGGAGGCCTGCACGGCGCACACCCCAGCGTCAGCGACCTCGACGCCGACGGGAACCTGCGGCACACCGTCGACTTCCGCTCGCTCTACGCAGCCTGCCTGGAGCGCTGGCTGGGCGCGCCGAGCGCGGAGGTGCTCGGCGCGCGCTACGACGCGCTGCCCGTGCTGGCGACCTGACCGCGGACGGCACGCGCGGTTGACGCGCGCGGCGCGAGCGTGTGCGATGGCGTCACGCCATGCGATTCCTCGCCACGCTCCTGCTCTGCGCGCCGCTCGCGGCCTCTGTGCCCGTCGAATCGAAGTACGAGCGCGACGTGGCCTTCCTGCTCGACGAGATGGAGAAGCAGGCCGGCGCGCTGCTCGCGCAGAAGGGCGTCGACTGGAGTGCCGTACGCGCGGAATTCGGGCCGCTGGCCCAGCAGATCCAGGACGAGGTCACGCACGTGAAGCTGTGCGCGCGCCTGCTCGCGCGTCTGAAGGACGGCCACGCCGCGTTCACCAAGGTCGATGTGGCGATGCCCGAGGAGCCGCGCACCTACGGCGTCGGCATCGTGCTGTGCGAGGCGGACGGCAAGGTCTGGGTGAAGCAGGCGCGCGGCTCGGCGCAGGCGTCTGCGGTCGAGGCGGGCTTCCAACTGCTGAAGGTGGACGGCGTGGGCGCGGCGGAGTGGCTCGCGCGCACCGGACGCGATCTGTCCGACCGCTACGGCTTCTCCACGGATCACGCGGTGCGCTACGCGGCATGCCATTGGGGTCTGTCGGGACCCGAGGGCACGACCTTCGAGCTGGAGTTCGACCGCGGCCGCAAGGGGAAGAAGTCGGTGCACCTCACGTGTTCCAAGGCCGGCGGCGACGCGCGCTACATCGGCCCCGTGTTCCCGGGCGACGATTGGAAACCGCTCGGCCGGCGCGACGCCTGGGCGCGCCTCGCGAGCGGCTTCGGCTACGTCTACCTCGGCGAGTGCGCCGGCGGTCTGCCGGAGGAGCTCGACGAGGCGCTGGCGGCCATCGGCGACGTTCCGGGCCTGATCCTCGATCTGCGCGCCAACAACGGCGGCGGCACGGACCACGCGGCCGTGTTCGGCCGGTTCCTCGCCCCGGGCACGCAGTGGCGACAGTACGCGTCGGCGGGCAAGGCGCACTTCGCCGGGCCGCTGGTCGTGATCGTCGACGAGGGCACGCGCTCGACGGGCGAAACGGTCGCCGGGCAGTTCAAGGAGGACGGGCGCGCCTACATGATCGGTCCGGGCCCGACCGCCGGCATGTCCGCGCAGAAGGTCGAGTTGAAGGCGCCCAGCGGCCTCTTCCAGGTGCGCTTCGCCGTGCGCTCGAACAAGCAGCGGTTCGACGGCGGCGAGGGCATCGAAGGACGCGGCGTTGCGCCGCACGAGGTCGTCGAATGGGAGCCCAAGCTCCTGCAGAAGGGGATCGACCCGCTGATCGCCCGCGCCGAGGAGCTGCTGGCGAAGGGTTTCCCGAAGAAGGCCGTGCCCTACGTCCCGCCGCGGCCCGCGAAGCGCTGAAGCGCGCGGATCACTCGGGCAGGAACGGCACGACGCGGTCCCGGAGCGACGCGGGCAGGCGCCGCGCGAGGATGCGGCGCACGTCCTCGGGCCCGTAGCGCGCCGAGAAGTGCGTCAGGAGCAGCGCCTCGTTCCGGAACAGGTCGGCGCGTTCGCAGACCTCATCGAGGTGCACGTGGCCCTTGTCGCGGCACTCGGCCACGGAGACGCGCTCGTCGAGGAACGTGACCTCCAGGATCAGAAGGCGCGCGGTGCGCACGACCTCCTCGCGCTCGACGACCTCGATCAGGGTGTCGCCGCAGAACGCGACCAGCGGCTCCTCGAAGCTCTCGCCGAGCGTCTCGCCGCCGGCGCGCAACGCGTCGAGTGCACCCTGCGGCAGGCCGGCGAGGTCGCTGCGCAGGCGCGTCCGCCGCCGCCAGACGCCGTAGCCCTGGCACGGCGCGCGGTGCAGCGACCGGAACGGCCGCGCGACGTGGCGCTCGTCCAGGACGTGCTGTTCCCCCGGTCCGATCACCACGAGCTGGTGGGGGAGCGTGGAGCGGTCGAGGCGCCGCCAGACCTCGAACAAGTCCCGGAACGCGTCGCCGTTCTCCGGCCCCACCACGTAGGTGGGGGGCGCGAGCTTGCGCAGCGCGCGCGTCGCGCAGTGGTAGGCGACGCCGCCCATGTGGTCCATGTGCGCGTGCGTGAACAGGATCGTGGGCCGCGCGATCACGTGCTCGGGCGCGCGGCCGATGTCGAAGGCGCAGCGCAGGCCCGGCAGGTCGATGCAGGTCTCCAGGCCGCCGACCGACAGCCCGCGCACCTCGAGCCCCGCGACCGAGATTCCGTGACCGCGAGTCATGTCCCGCCATCGTAGCCCGCTATCGTAGCCGGCATGCCGGGCGGCCCGCAGATCGAAGCGCTGCTCGCCGCCGCGTTCGAGCGTCGCGCCGATCTGCGCGCGCGCCTCGCGGCCGAGGGTACGGACAGCTTCCGGATTCTGCACGGGCTCGCGGAGGGCCGGCCGGGCCTGTCGGTGGACGTGTACGGACGCCTCCTGCTCGTGCAGACCTTCCGCGAACCGCTCGCGCCGGGCGAGCTGGAGCGCATCGAGCAGTTCGCGCGCGAGCGCGTGCGGTCCGACGTCGTCAGCGCCTGGAACCACCGCGCGAACTGGCCCGCGGAGCCGTTCGAACGCTTCCACGCGCCGGCAGCGGAAGCGCTCGCGGAGCACGTCGCGACCGAGTTCGGCGTGCGCTACGCGATCCGCGCGCGGCACCGCGGCCAGGACCCATGGCTGTTCCTGGATCTGCGAGCGGGCCGGCGCGTCCTGGCCGATCTCGCTCCCGGGCGCTCCGTGCTGAACCTGTTCGCGTACACGGGCTCGGCCGGGATCTGCGCCGCGGCGCACGGAGCGGCCGAGGTCTGGAACGTCGACTTCGCGCGCTCGAGCCTGGAGGTCGCCCGTCGGCACGCCGAGCTCTCCGCGATCCGGTCCGGCGTCGTGCGCGAGTTGCACGAGGACGTGATCCCCGTGCTGCGGCAGCTCGCGGGCCTGGCGGTGAAGGGACGCGGCGCGGCGCGGCCCCACGCGCGGTTCGCGCCGCGCGCATTCGACCTGGTCGTGCTCGATCCGCCGGCCTGGTCCAAGGGTCCGTTCGGGGCCGTCGACGTCGAGAACGACTACGCCGCGCTGTTCAAGCCGGCGGTGCTCGCGACCGCCGCCGGCGGCCGCGTGATCGCGACCAACCACGTCGCGCGGGTCGACGCGGAGGCCTGGCGGGCGAGCCTGGCGCGGACGGCGGAGAAGTGCGGCAGACCGCTCTCCGCGCTGGCCGTGATCGCGCCGGACGCCGACTTCCCCGGCGCGCCCCCCGCACTGAAGATCGCGATCGCGCGGGTCGGGAGCCAGGACGTGCGCTAGCCGTCCTGGCTCCGTGCCGGCGGCAGGATGCGCTCGGCGTGCCAGGTGAGGTCGGAGATCATCTTCTCCAGGTGCGCCGACTCCTCCGGATCGAGGTTGCCCGCGGTCCGCTCGCGCAGCATCAGGAGGTCCGCGATCAGCATGCGCGCGTTGCCGGGGTTCACCTGCTTGGTCTTCGTCAGCGGGTTCTCGACGAGCCCCAGCGAGAGCATCGCCTGGATCGAGAGGCGCGTGGTGAACAGCCGGAAGTCGCCGCCGGGCAGCGGGACGTCGCTGGCGCGCCTCGTCTCCTGCTCCTCGCCGCTCACGCGTGATTGACCTCGCGCGCGCGCTCGCGGCCGGCGCCCTTGGAACGCGCCAGCGCCGCGGCGACGAAGCCCTGGAAGATCGGATGCGCGCTCAGGGGGGTCGTCTTGAACTCGGGGTGGAACTGCACGCCGACGAAGAACGGATGCCCGGCGAGCTCGATGATCTCGACCAGGTTGCGGTCGGGGTTGATGCCGCTCAGCTTCATGGCCGAGGCCTCGAACCGGGCGCGGAACTCGTCGTTGAACTCGTAGCGGTGGCGGTGGCGCTCGTGGATCAGGGTCCGGCCGTACAGCTTGTGCGCCAGCGAGCCCTCCTGGATGCGGCACGGCTGCGCGCCCAGGCGCATCGTGCCACCCAGGTCGTCGAGGTCCTCCTGGTCGGGCATCAGCGCGATCACCGGATGCGGCGTGTGCGGCGAGTGCTCCAGCGTGTGCGCGCCCTCCAGGCCGAGCACGTTGCGCGCGTACTCGATCACCGCGCACTGCAGCCCCAGGCAGATCCCGAAGAAGGGGATGCCCTTCTCGCGCGCGTGGCGCACGGCCAGGATCTTGCCCTCGACGCCGCGGTCGCCGAAGCCTCCCGGCACCAGCACGCCGTGGACGCCGTCGAGGAGCGTCGTGCCGGCCGGTCCCAGCATGTCCTCGGCGCGGACCTTGCGCAGCTTGACCTTGCAGTGGTTGCCGATGCCCGCGTGCGCGAGCCCCTCGTAGATCGACTTGTAGGCGTCGTGCAGCTCGACGTACTTGCCGACCACCGCGATCTCGACCGTGTCCGTGGTGGCGCGGATGTCGGTCAGCATCGTGCGCCAGTCGTCGAGCTCGGTCTCGACGTCGACCGGCAGGCCCAGCCGCTCGGCGATCAGGCGGTCGAGGCCGGCCTTGACCAGGTTCGTGGGCACCTCGTAGATCGAGAACTCGACGTCGCGCTCCTCGATCACCGCCTCGCTGCGCACGTTGCAGAACAGCGAGATCTTCTGCGCCATCTCGCGCGTCATCGGCTGCTCGGTGCGGCAGATCAGGATGTCCGGCTGGATCCCGATCTCGCGCAACAGCGCCACGGATTGCTGCGTGGGCTTGGTCTTCATCTCGCCCGAGGCGCGCAGGTAGGGGAGCAGCGTCAGGTGCACGAACAGGACGTGCCCGCGCGGCTTCTCCAGCGCGAACTGGCGCGCGGCCTCCAGGAACGGCAGCGACTCGATGTCGCCGACGGTCCCGCCGATCTCGGTCAGCGCCACGTCCACCGGGCGCTCGTCGGGCGACACCACGCCCTCGTGGATCGCCTCCTTGATCGCGTCCGTGATGTGCGGGATCACCTGCACCGTGCGGCCCAGGTAGTCGCCGCGCCGCTCGCGCGCGATCACCTGCGAGTAGATCTTGCCGGTGGTGAAGTTGCTGGCCTTCGTCAGCCGGGCGTGCGTGAAGCGCTCGTAGTGTCCCAGGTCCAGGTCGGTCTCGGCGCCGTCGTCGGTGACGTACACCTCGCCGTGCTGGAACGGGCTCATCGTGCCCGGATCGACGTTGATGTACGGGTCGAGCTTCTGCATCGACACGACCAGGCCGCGCCGCTCCAGGATCATGCCGATGGCGGCGGAGGTGAGCCCCTTGCCGAGGCTCGAGACGACGCCGCCCGTGATGAAGATGTGCTTGGTCATCCTGTCCTGGTTCCCACGATCCCTGATCGGCCCTCTCCGGCCGCGCCTTCCCCGCCGTCCACGACGCGGCGCACGAACGCACGGTAGTCCTCCTCGGTGTCGATCCCAAGCGGCGTGCGCTCGGCATCCACGATCCGCAGGCGCAGGCCGGCCTCCAGCCAGCGCAACTGTTCCAGCGACTCCCAGGTCTCCAGCCGCCCGCGCGGCAGCGCGCAGAATCGTTCCAGGGCGGCGGGTCGGTACGCGTACACGCCCACGTGGCGCAGCCAGGGCCCCGGAGCGTGCTCCGCGGGCGCCGCGGCGTGGCCGCGCCAGGGGATCGGCGCGCGGGAGAAGTAGAGCGCGTCGCCGTGGCCGTCGCGCACGACCTTGACGACGCTGGGCACGGCGAGCAGCGCCGGATCGGCGAGCGCCGCCGCCAGCGTGGCCATCTGGACCGCGGGGTCGACGAAGGCGCCCGTCAGGCGGCCCAGATCGTGCGCGGAGACGTCGGGCTCGTCGCCCTGGACGCCGACCAGCACGTCGGCGCGCTCGCCCGCGCGCGCGAGCTGCGTCCAGGCCTCGTGCACGCGGTCGGTGCCGCTCTCGTGGTCGGCGCGCGTCAGGAGCGCGTCGAAACCGTGGCCGCGCACGGCCGCGGCGATCTCCTCCGAGTCGGTGGCGACCGCCACGCGCGCGAAGACTCCGGCGCGGCGCACGGCCTCGGCCGTGTGGACGACCAGCGGCCGGCCCGTCCGCGACAGCAGCATCTTGCGGGCGAGCCGCGTGCTGGCGAGGCGCGCGGGGATCAACGCGATCGCGCGCGCGGCGCCGTCCCCGGCCCCGCCGGCCTCGCCCGGTCGCGCCACGATCTCAGCTCCCCCGCTTGCGCGGCGGCACGGGCCGCTTGTCGTCCCAGTCCGGAGGCCGGTCGACGGACTGCAGTTGCACCGTGGCGTTGTAGACGTCGAGGAACGCCTTCACGCAGGTGAGGAAGCGCCGCGTGTCCGCCTGCGGGAACCCCTCGCGCAGCACGACGTGCACGCGGCCCTCGGGCGTCGCGACCTCGAGCGCCTGCTTGCCGCCCTGCGGCGCGCTGGCCGGGGCGGCCCCGGAGCGCGCCAGCTCGAAGAAGCCCTGCTCGCGGAAGTAGCGCACGACCTCCTCCAGGATCTCGTCGGTCGCGACCTTCACGCTGGCCGCGGCGAGCGGCCGCGTCTGCGAGTACAGCTCCGCGCGTTCGGTGTGCGACTCGTTGACGAGGCCCAGCTCCATGGCCGAGGCGTAGGCGCGGTAGTGGACCTCGATCGCGCGGCCGGTCCGCGGCGCGGGCCCGCTGGTCGTGGCGACGTCGCTGCGCGGCGGCGCGGACGAGCAGGCGGCCGCGAACAGGGCGATCGAGAGGAGCGCCATGCGGGGCAGCCTCCCGCCGAGCCGCGGGAAGCGGCCGTGCCAGCGTCGGAGGGGACGTTCGTGAGGCTGCCGGACCATGCGCGTGCGCATGGAGCCGCAGGCTAACCGCGCGCGCGCGCGCGCTCAAGCCCGCGCGGCCCGGGACGCGCGCGGGGCCCGCGCACGGTGCCCGGGCTGCAGTGCCGGGAGGCGGCGCGCGCTACTCCGGCACCGGCCGGCCGTCGTCCGGCAGGCGCGCCTCCGGCAGCACCGGCAGCAGGAAACCGTGCACGCGCACGAGCCCGTCGGCGCTGAACTGTGCGCCGTCGGGCAGGTCGAACACCTCCGCCTGCCCGGGTCCGCGCAGTGCCGCGCTCGACCCCGGCCGCGCCGCCGCCAGCTCGTGCTCGACCGGCGGCAGGCCCTCGCCGGTGCTCGCGCCGTACACGCGCGCGCCCATCCACACGCGCACGGGGATCAGGTCGCCGCGCCGGTACCCGTCGCCGATCGGACGGAAGCTCGCGCTCGTCCTGTAGGGCTCGGCGATCGGCACGACGAGGTAGCCCTCGGACACGATCGCCCCCGGTTCCCATTCGTCGGTGGGCAGCGCGCCGTAGGCCGCGCGGTGGCCGTTGTCCCACACGTAGCGTTCGGCGGGCGCGGTGATGCGGTCGACGAGCGTCCAGTCGCGCGCCGGCCGGCGCGGCGCTCGCCAGTGGTAGGTGATCCAGCCGTAGCCGTGCGGCGGGACGTCGCGGTACTCGACCCCCAGGAGCTCGAGCCGGTCGCCGGAGGGATCCGTCGGGTCGAAGAAGTCCATCGCGCCGCGCATCTGCCGCTGGTCCTGGAACTCGCGCGCATCCACGTCGCGGCGCACGTCCAGGAAGCGCCGGCCGCGCGGATCGCTCGTGCGCCGCTCCAGCACGTAGATGGGGCCGAGGTCGTCGTACGTGGCATGGTCGTAGAACGCGGCCGCGACGTCGTAGTGCAGCGCCGCCCAGCGCAAGAGCTCGGGGTGGTTCGACAGGATCGGCAGGTGCACCAGGAACACGTCGAGATCGGCCAGCTCCGCCAGGTCGTCGGCGTGCTCCTGCACGAAGCCGCTCTCGGTCGGTTCGTACTGCGTCCACATGTTGAGCTGCCAGGGCAGCTTCACCATCTCGACGAGCGGCGACTCGCGCAGGTAGACCGCCCAGTGGTACGCGCAGGCGACGCGCAGGCGTTCGGGCGCGGCGAGCCCGCGCCGCGCGGCGTCCGCGGCGCGAACGCCGAGCGTCTCTCGCGCGCGCGCGTTGACCCAGTCGATCGCCTCCCAGTAGCCGCCGAACTTGCGCGTGTTGATCGTCGCCAGCTCGCGCAGTCCCAGGACCAGCGTGGCCGCGGCGGCGGCCACGGCCAGCGCGGGGCGCAGGCGCGCGCGCCGCGCGAGCAGGCCGTCGGCGATCCAGGCCCAGCCCAGGCCGCACACGGGCGCCAGCACCGGCAGCAGCGGAATCCACAGGCGGAATTCCTTCTGCCCCTTGTTGCTCATCGCCGCGACGTTGATCACGAACATCGCGAGCAGCATCCAGGCGCCGGTCGCGCGGAGCCCCAGGGCGCGCAGGCTGCCCAGCACCAGCGCGGCGATCGCGGGCCACACCAGCATCGTCGGCAGCTCGGTGACGTAGAACCACGGACCCATCTTCCCGCGCAGGGAGATGTCGGTCGGGCCGCGCCACTCGTGTCCGGTGAGCTGCGCGCGCACGCCGTAGAAGTAGTCGGCCACGGACAGCGCCCAGCTGCCGTGCGATGCGTCGAGCGGCGCGCCGGGCGGCTGGTAGAACGTGTGGTGGACCTTGAGGAAGATCGAGGTCAGCACGCTGCCCGCGTTCTGCGCCAGGTAGTTGCCGACGCTCGCGCCGTAGGCGCCGAACATCAGGCCGTCGAGCAGGCTCTGCAGCAGGAGGGCGGCTCCCAGTCCCGCGACGATCCCGCGCCAGCGCGCCGTGTGCCGCCAGCGGTCCACGAGGACCACGCAGCCCAGCAGCGCGAGCGCGATCAGGAGCGTCTTGTACGCCACCATGAACGCGACGCCGAGCCACAGTCCGCCGACGAGCGCCTGGCGGAACGTGCCGCGCTGCAGCAGGCGTTCGAGCGCCAGCGCCACGCACACTCCGGCCGGGATGCCCGACTCGGGTTGCGTCGAATACTGCAGGAAAACAGGGTTGGTCGCGACGAAGAGGCCGGTGGCGATCGCGCACGAGCGCCCGCCGATGCGCGCGCCGATGCGCGCCGACAGGAACACCAGCACGCAGCCCAGCAGCATCACGAACAGCGTCACGCTCCACACGAGCGCGCGCAGGTCCTGCAGTCCGAACCAGTCCGCGAACGCGAAGAACGGCAGCAGCGCGAACGAGAAACCGAAGGGGCGGATCGCGCCGGCGTCGATCATCTCCTCGCCGCGCAGGAAGATCTGCGCGCGCTCCATGAACTCGACGGAGTCCGCGATCTGGTAGCCGTCGACGCGCAGCCACGCCCACAACTCGAGCGCGAGCGTGAGCGCGAGCAGCGCGCGCATCCAGCCGGTGCGAGAGGTCGGCGGCGCTTGGGGATCGGGGGGGCTCGGTCGCGGATCGGGCATCGGGCCTGCGCGTTCTAGTCGCCGGACCCGCGCGGCGCGAGGCGCGACCGTCCGTTCGGGCGCCGGCTCGGCGTCCCGGGCGCCCCGCCCGACGCCGGCAGACCCCTCCAGCCGGGTGTGTCTGGACCCTCCAACCACACTCCATGTGGGGGAGGAATGGCGCCTTTCCCTTTGACACGCTCCTTGCAAGCCCCTACGACAGCGCGAGTTGAGGCCGCCCGACCGGGCGCGCCCGCCAACGCTTCCGGTTCATCCCAACTCCGCACGCGCCGCGGCCGGCGCAGGTGCCGCGCGATACCCATGGGCAAGGTCGAAAAGGTCGTCGTCCTCTCCGTTCTGTTCCTGATCGCCATCATCCTGGTGGTCTCCGTCACCGTCGACGATCCGCTGGACAAGTCGGGGGTCGTCGAAGCCGGCGGCCGCAAGCCGGCGCCGGCGCAGGTCGCCCAGACCCCGCCCGCGGCGCCCGCACAGCCGCTCCTCAGCACGCAGATCCAACCCGCGCCGGTCCAGCCCGCGGCTCAGCCGATCGTGCCGGCCCCGGTCGTCCAGCCGCCCGCCGCGCAGCCGGTCGCACCGGTCGTCGCCGCCCCGGCGAAGGCGGGCCTGCCTCCGGGCGCGCTCCTCAAGAGCCTCGACGGCCTGGAGGACTCGTGGCTGCCCGAGCTGAAGCTCTACCAGTGGAAGGAAGGAGACTCCTGGCGCAGCATCGCCCACCACTACTACGGCGACTGGCAGCGTCTCGACGTGCTGAAGCGCCACAACGAGGGCCGCATGGACGTCGCCGTGGGTGACAAGGTCTACGTGCCCGTGTTCGCCGACGGCCGCTCGGCCGCCGCGAACGCCCCGGCGCAGCCCGCGGCCCCGGCCGTCGCGGCGGGCGAGAAGTCCTCCGCCGCCCCCAAGCGGCTCCACGTCGTGCAGGACGGCGACAGCCTGTGGAAGATCGCCAAGAAGGAGCTGGGCGACGGCAACCGCTGGAAGGACATCTACGACCTCAACCGCGACGTTCTCCCCAAGCCCGAGTCGATCAAGAAGGGCATGCGCCTGCGCCTGCCCTGAGGGCGGGTTCCGGGAACGGCGGCACGGCGCGCGCGGAGGGATCCGCGCGCGCCGTGCGCGTTCCGCGCGGGCTCGCTCCATGCCGGCTCGCTTCAGGCCGGCTCACTTCAGGCCGTAGCGGTCGAGCTTCTTGTACAGGTGGCTGCGCTGCATGCCGAGGCGCTCGGCCGTGCGCTTCACGTTGCCTTCGTTCTCCGCCAGCTTGAGCTGGATGAACAGCATCTCGCTCTGGTTCTTGAAGTCCTCGAAGGTCTCCGCGGCGAAGGGATCGCTGCCGCCGGAGGCGCGGGGGAGCGCCGCGGCGGGGAGCGGCGCGAGCGATGGTCCGTTCGACAGGATCTGCTCCAGGTCCGCGCGCGCGAGGTCCGGCCCTTCGGCGAACACCGCCGCTCCGTCGAGCAGGTTGCGCAACTGGCGCACGTTGCCGGGGAACTCGAGCGAACGCAGGAGCTCCTGCGCGCCCTGCTCGAGGCCCAGCGGGCTGCGGCCCGAGCGCGCGGCGATCTCGCGCAGGAAGTGGCGCGCGAGCAGCGGCACGTCCTCGCGCCGCTCGCGCAGCGGCGGCACGCGCAGCGGCACCACGTTGAGGCGGTAGAAGAGGTCCATCCGGAACGCCTTCTGCTCGACCGCCTGGCCCAGGTCGGCGTTGGTGGCCGAGACCACCCGGATGTCCACGGGGATCGCGCGCGAATCGCCGACGCGCACGACTTCGTGCGTCTCCAGCGCGCGCAGCACCTTGGCCTGCGCGGCCAGGTTCATGTCGCCGATCTCGTCCAGGAACAGCGTGCCGCCGCTGGCGGCCTCGAAGTGCCCGACGCGGCGCTCGAACGCGCCCGTGAAGCTGCCCTTCTCGTGGCCGAACAGCTCCGACTCGATCAGCTCGTCGGGGATCGCGGCGCAATTGACGGTCACGAAGGGCCCGTCCGCGCGCTCGCCGAGCAGGTGGATGTTGCGCGCCACGATCTCCTTGCCCGTGCCGTTCTCGCCGGTCACCAGCACCGCGGCGTCCGATGCCGCGACCTGGTCGATCTGCGCGCGCAGGCGCTGCATCGGCGCGCTGTCGCCGATCAGCTCGAAGCGCTCCGCCAGGCGGCGCCGCAGGCGCGTGTTCTCGGCCGCCAGGCGGCTCTCGCGCAGCGCCGCGCGGATCGTGACCAGCACGCGCTCCTCGTCGAGCGGCTTCTCCAGGAAGTTCACCGCGCCGCGCTTCACCGCGTCGACGGCGGTCGCGATGTCCCCGTGCCCCGACACGACCACCACCGGCGGCGCGGACTCCAGGGCCACGATGCGCTCGAGGACCGCCAGGCCGTCCATCCCCGGCATCTTGAGGTCGGTCAGGACCAGGCCCGGCCGGCGCCCCGCCTGCGCCTCGCTCTCCAGTCGACGCAGCGCCTCCTGCCCGTCCTTGGCCGTCCACACGTCGAAGCCCTGGTATTGCAGCGTCATCTCCAGGGCCAGGCGGACGTCGGCATCGTCGTCGACCACCAGGATCGGGACACGCTTCTTGTTGTCGTCGGCGCGCGCGCTCATGCCGCGGATCGTGACACGCTCCCCGGTTCCCGCACAACCGCGGACACCGGGCTCGATCTCCAAAGCCGCGCGCGTACACTCCGCGCATCGAGCGTCGTCAGCGCTCGCCTCGCGTGCACGAGATCGAACGCCGGTTCTTCGCCGAGGGCGCGCTCGTCGCGGGCGTCCTCTCGGGTACATCCGCCGACGGCATCGACGTCGGACTCGCGCGCCTGAGGGCCGAGCGTGCGCCCGGCGGCGTTCGCCTGCTCCCGCCGGAACTCGTGCACTTCGCCTGCGAGCCGTTCCCCGACGGCCTCGCGGGACGCGTGCGCGGCGTGCTGGACGGAGAGCCGTGCGGACTGCGCGAGGCCGCGCTGCTCGATCGCGACCTGGGCCGCGCATTCGGTCGCGCGGCGCGCGCGGTCGCGGAGCGGGCGGGGTTCGCGCTCGACCTCGTCGGCAGCCACGGCCAGACCGTGTGGCATCACGACGGCGCGGAGAGCAGCGGACCGGCCACGCTGCAACTGGGCGACGGCGACTGCGTGGCGGAGGAGTGCGGCGCCGCGGTCGTCAGCGACTTCCGCCGGCGCGACGTCGCGGCCGGCGGCGAGGGCGCGCCGCTCTCGCCGCTCGCCGACGGCCTGATCTTCGCGCGCGTTCCGCGGCCCGCGGCGATCCTCAACCTGGGCGGCATGGGCAACCTGACGCTGCTGCTCACGGGCGATCGGCTGCTGGCGTTCGACACGGGGCCGGCCAACAGCCTGCTCGACGGGCTCGCGCGGCGTTTCCTCGACGCGCCGCTCGATCGCGACGGCGCGGCCGCCGCGCGCGGCCGGCCCGACGAGGATCTCGTGCGGCACCTGCTCCAGCACCCGTTCTTCGAACGGCCGCCGCCGCGCAGCACCGGCCGCGACACGTTCGGCGAGCGCTGGGTGGACGAGGTCGTGGCGGCGGCGCGCGCGCGCGGAGCCGTGGGGGATGGAGGCGCTGACCTCCTGGCCAGCGCCACGCACCTGGTGGCGGCGACCGTCGCCGGATCGCTGGCCCGGTTCTCCCCCGAACCGGTCGCGGAACTCGTCGTCGCGGGCGGCGGCGTCTTCCACCGAACCCTGATGCGCGCGCTCGAGCAGCGCTCGGGCGTCCCCGTCCGTTCCAGCGCCGCCCACGGGGTCGACCCCAAGGCCCGCGAGGCGCTGGTTTTCGCCGTCCTGGCCGCCGCGTGCGTCCTGGGCATCCCCCTGAGCCACCCGGGGGCGACCGGAGCGCCGCGCGGGCGCTGCCTGGGGAAGATCAGCGCCGCCGGTTGCCGGGTCCCGGACCGGGGGTAGATCCCTCTCCGCGGCGGCTCGGTGCCCGCCGATCGGTGGCGCGTCCGTTCTCCGGAGCGCGCTCGCCTTGACCCCGACCCCTCCCTCAGTATCATCCCCCGACCGATTGTCGGCCCAGGCCACACCACTGGGATTCCAGGGGCTGGCCGACCAGACGGTCCCCCCCCGACGCATTCGCGTACTCACGACCCCCCGCGAGAGGATCCGCCTCATGACCGGACTGCGCCGCACGATCGGCCTGTTCGTCGCCATCTCCGCCTTCACCACGCCCTCCTGGGCGGCGGCGCCCGACGAACTCCAGGACACCTTCGGCTCGGCCATCGACCTGCTCCACCGCGGACGCAAGGACGAGGCCCTGACCATGCTCAAGAAGGTCCTGGCCATGTCGCCGGACCAGGCCGCGGCATACGAGCTGTGGACCAGCCGGGACTACGCCGACTGGCGCGACCTGCTCGTCCTGGGCGGTGACTTCGAGCTGGCCGCCCGGCGCCTGATCGATCTGGCGCGGATGGAGCGCAAGGAGCGCCGCGCCGACAAGGACGCGATCCTCGCGCTGGTCCGCGAGGCGACCACGAACGAGGACGCCATGGAGCGCCGCAAGGCGGTCCGCGCGCTGTCCACCGACCACGGCGAGTACGCCGTGCCGTACCTCGCCGCGCTGCTGGGCAGCAGCGGCGACGAGGACCGCCGCGTCCTCGCGATGCACGCCCTCGCGCAGATGGACGAGGACGTGGTCGTGCCGCTCTCGACCGCCCTGCACAGCGACGATCCGGTCCAGCGCCGCAACGTGGCCTACGTGCTGGGCAACATCGGCAGCCAGCGCGCGATCGCGGCACTGCAGCGCACCGCCGCCGGCGACGCCGACCCGGTCGTGCGCGAGGCGGCCGCGAGCTCGCTGGCCCGGTTGAAGGCCGGCGGCAGCGCGCTCACCAACTTCATGGCCGCCGGCGAGGCCTACTGGCGCCGCAGCGACACGGCGCTGCGCCGCGGCGAGGCCAGCGACGTCGTCTGGGACTGGCGCGACGGCCAGATCGTGGGCACGCCGATCCCGCGTTCGCTCTACGGCAGCGAGATGAGCAAGCGCGCGTACTACGACGCGCTCTCGGTCGACCCCAGCTCGGTCGATGCGCTGGCCGGCCTCGCGCGCGCCTACGTCGACGGCCAGACGCGCCTGGACGCGCTCGTGGCCGCCGGCCAGGACGTCGGCGAGTGGAAGGACGCCGCGGGCGCCACGCTGATCGCCGTCAACGGCGCCGGCGTCGACGCGCTCGATCTCGCGCTGCAGAGCTCGGTCCGGAGCGGCGACTCCTCGACCGCCAGCGCCCTGTGTCGCGTGCTCGGTCCGCTGGCGCCCGCGCCGACCGCCGGCCTGCGCAACGCGCTCGCCTCGCGCGACGGGGCGATGCGCTCCGAAGCCGCGGTGGCGCTGGGCCAGGTCGCCGCCCGCTCGGGCCAGGCCGCCTCGGCGGACGTGGTCGCCGCGCTGGGCGAGTCGTCCGCGCGCGAGGTCCTGCGCCTCGCCCTCGTGATCGACGGCGACGCGGCGCGCGCCGCGGCGATGGCCGAGGCCCTGCGCGGCCTGGGCGCGCACGCGTCGATCGCCGCGGACGGTGCGAGCGGCCTCGTGGTCCTGCGCCGCTCGCCGGCGCTCGACGTGGTCGTCGTGGCCGATTCGCTCAAGGACATCACCACCTCCGAGATCGTCGACGAGGTGCACCAGGACGAGCGCCTGTCCGGCATCCCCGTCGTGGTGCTGACGAACGACGAGGACACCGCTGCATCCATCTGGGGCGACCGCATCACGGGCACGACCAGCGGCGCCGGCGACCTCGACGCGCTGCAGGGCCCGCTCACGGCGGAACTGCAGGGCGACCGCGCCCTGGCCAAGGACCTCGCCGCCCGTTCGGCCGAGGTGCTGGCGCACCTGGGTCGCGGCACCACCGACCTGACGCCGGCGCTCGACCACCTGGCGCAGGCCGCCCTGCGCGAGGACGCGACGGCGATGCCCGCGATCGAGGCGCTCGGCCTGCGCGGCGGCCCGGGCCAGAACCAGGCGCTCTTGAAGACGCTCGTCGACGGCGGCCGCTCGGACGCCGTGCGCGCCGCGGCCGGCGCGGCGCTGGCCCGCGTGGTCGCCCGCGCGGGCGGTTCCATGACGGCCGAGGCCACCGCCGCGGTGGAGGAGGTCGTGCGTTCCGACGCCGCGATGTCCGTCCGCGAGGCGGCCGCACGCGTGCTCGGCAGCCTGTCGATGTCGGCGGCCGATCGCGCCCGCATCCTCGAGAAGCTGAGGAACTAGACCGGCAGGATCCGGCTCGAGGTCGCCGATCCGGCGCGCGCGCTGCGCCGGATCGGACGCCGGCCTGGGACGCCGGCCGTCCGGTGGTAGGCTTTGCGGACCACGGCAGCCGCCGGGCTCAAGTCGCGCGCCGCGCGAACCGATCCGCGGTGGGGCTCCCACGCGGAACGTCCAATCGGCCAGAGTAGCACAACGGTAGTGCACCGCTTTCGTAAAGCGGGGGTTGCGGGTTCGAATCCCGCCTCTGGCTCCAACCCGCGGCGCGGATCGAGCGACCGCGAACGGGGGGCCGCGTGACGCTGCGCGCGTTGATCGCGCTGCACGGGCAGTACGCGCCGGGCACCGCGGAACGGCGCGTGGAACTGCTGCGCGCGCTCGGCAAGCGGCCGCTGCGCGCTGCGAAGGACGTGGTCGCGCTGCACGAGGAACTGTGCTTCCTGCGCGCCCATCCCGACGACGGTGCGGTGCTGGCGCGCACCGTCGCGCTGCTGGACGCGTTCGCGACGCGACCGGACCTCGCGCGGCACCGCGCGCGCCTCGCGGACAGCGGCATCGCGGGCACGGCGCTCCGCTACCGCTTCTTCGAACCCACCGCGACGTGGCTCGCCGGTCGCTTTCCGCGGTCCCTGGACCTGACGTGGGACGACGCGGAGGCCGCGCAGGCCCCCGCCGAGAAGCTCGACGCGCTGCTGCCCTATCTGTTGCCGTGGGCGGAGAGTTGCGGGTTGGACGCGCGCGGCCTGGACGCGCGCGAACTGATCGACGCCCTGCGCGCAGCGGGGGAGAGCGACGCAGGGTTCCTGCTGCGGCGCATCGCGGCGCTCGAGGCCGCGCCCGAGGTGCGCCGCTACCTGTACGAGGCGCTCGACCTGGAACTGGTGCTCCGGCCGGGGCGGGGCACGCCCTCGCGCACCACGGCCGTGCACGCCGTGCCCGTGATCGCGTGGCGCACCGCGCCGCTGCGCCGCGACCGCCCCGACCTCGCCCGCGAGATCCGCCGGCCGCCGCGCGCGATCCGCGAGCTCTCGCGCCGCGAGGCGCGGGCGCTGGTTCAGCTCGCGCGCGACGCGATGGTCGTGCGCTCGCGTGACCTGGACGCGTTCATGGCGGCCGACGCGCGCGACGCGCGCTGGGTCGACTGCGGCGACGGCCTCGCGCTGGCCTGCTTCGGCGTGCTGCCGCGCGAGCGGCTGCTCCTGGAGTCCGTGTACGCGATCCTGATGCTGCGGAACGGCGTCCCGATCGGCTACGTGCTCTCGAGCGCGCTGTTCGGCTCCGCCGAGATCGCGTTCAACGTCTTCGAGACCTTCCGCGGCGGCGAATCGGCCTGGATCTACGCGCGCGTGCTGGCCGCCGTGCGCGTGCTGTTCGGCGCCGAGACCTTCACGGTCCCGCCCTACCAGCTCGGCCACCACAACGAGGAAGGCCTCCTCTCGGGAGCCTGGTGGTTCTACGAGAAGCTCGGGTTCGCGCCGCGCGACCGCGGCGCGCGCGCGCTGCGCCGCGCCGAACGCGCGCGCAGCGCTGCCCGGCCGCGGCACCGCTCGTCGCGGCGCGTGCTGGAGCGCCTCGTGCAGCACGACCTGGTGTTCCCGCCCGACGGCGCCCGCGGCGACGCGATCGGCTTCTTCCCGGCGGGACGCGTCAGCGCCGCGGTGTCGCGCCGCCTGCGCGCGCGCGGCGGCGCCGACCGCGAGGCCGGCGTGCGCGCGTCCGTCACCGAGGTCGCGCGCGCGCTGGGCGTCCGGCGCCTGACGGGCTGGACCGGCGACGAGCGCGCGGCGTTCGCGCGCTGGGCGCCGCTCCTGTGCCTGCTCCCCGACCTCGCGCGCTGGCCGGCGGCCGATCGGCGCGCGCTCCTGGCGGTCGTCCGCGCCAAGGGCGGCCGGCGCGAGTCGGAGTTCGTGCTGCGCTTCGACGCGCACCCGCGCCTGCGCCGCGCCCTGTGCGGCCTGGCCCGCGTCCGCTCGTCGGTCTGACGCCGCCGCGGGCGGGACGCTAGAATCGCGCCCGAATGCAGCGGCTGACCTTCCCCCGGCCCTACCTGATCGGCGTCGTCCACCTCCTGCCGACCCCCGGTTCCCCGCGCTTCACCGGCAGCGTCAACGCGGTGCTCGCGCGCGCCGTCGAGGACGCGCAGGCGCTGTCGGCGCACGGCTGCGACGCGCTGATCGTGGAGAACTTCGGCGACGCGCCGTTCCATCCGCAGGCGGTGCCGCCCGAGACCGTGGCCACGCTGGCGCTCGCGGTGCGCGCGGTGCGCTCCGCCGCGGGCGCGCGCCCGGTCGGCGTCAACGTCCTGCGCAACGACGCGCGCGCCGCGCTGGGCATCGCCGCCGCCACGGGCGCCGCGTTCGTGCGCGTCAACGTGCACGCCGGCGCCGCGGTGACCGACCAGGGGATCCTGGAGGGCCGCGCGCACGAGACCTTGCGCGAGCGCCTGCGCCTCGCCCCAGAGGTCGCGATCCTGGCCGACGCGCACGTGAAGCACGCCACGCCGCTGTCGCGCGAGTCGCTGGCCCAGGCCGTGCACGAGCTGGTCGGCCGCGCGCTGGCCGACGGCGTGATCGTCTCCGGGCCGGCGACCGGGCGGCCGCCGGACGCCGCCCAGGTGCGCGAGGCGCGCGAGGCCGCCGGCGCCGCGCCGGTGCTGATCGGGTCGGGCCTGGATCTCGACAACGCCGCCGCGCTGCTGGCGCACGCCAGCGGCGCGATCGTGGGGACGGCGCTCAAGCGCGACGGCCACGTCGGGAACCAGGTCGATCCCGAGCGCGTGCGCCGCATGCGCGGCGCGTTCGACGAGGCCGGGCGGTGAGCCTCGAGCAGCACCGCGCGGCGGCGCCCCGCGCATTGCGCTTCGCTGTGATCACGATCAGCGACACGCGCGACGCGGCGACGGACCGCGGTGGCCCGTTCCTGGTGGAAGCGGTCGAGAACGCGGGCCACGTGGTGACGCACCGCGCGATCCGCAAGGACGAGCCCGCGGACATCGAGGCCGCCGTCCGCGACGCGCTCGCGCGCGACGACGTCGATCTCGTGCTGACGACGGGCGGCACGGGCATCGCGCCGCGCGACGTGACCGTGCCGACGCTCGAGCGCCTGTTCGACGCGCAGATCCCGGGTTTCGGAGAGATCTTCCGCATGCTGAGCCACCGCGAGATCGGTTCGGCGGCGATCCTCTCGCGCGCCTGCGCCGGCGTGGCCGGGGGCAAGGTGGTCGTGTGCCTGCCGGGCTCACCCAAGGCGCTGGGCCTGGCGATGCGCGAACTCGTCCTCCCCGAGGCCGGCCACCTCGTGGCGCAGGCCCGCGGGCCCGCCGGGCCGCGCTGATTTGCTGCCCTTCGAAAGAGCGGGGTAGACTGCATCCGGAGCCGGGGCTGCGTCGCCCGCGGGCTCCCGCAACCCACACCGCGCTCCGGATCCAGGATGGTCCATGGGGCGCGCGGAGAGCTGCCCCGCACCGGCCCGTCCGCGCACCCGCGACCGCGAATCCTTTTCCGGGGGGCCCGACACCGAGCCTCACCATGACCGTCAGCTTCCGACCGCTCGCCGCAGCCGCGTTCTCGTTCGCGCTGCTCTCCGCCACCGCATCCGCCCAGTCGCTGCTCTACCCGCGCAACGGCGACAAGGTCAACGACCGCCTGGGCATCTGGGTCCGTTCGATCGGCGACACGAACGCCGACGGACGCCCGGACTTCCTGGCCGGTGCGCCCGAGGACGGCGCGGTCTTCGGCGCCGGCGAGGGCTTCGCGCGCCTGTACAGCGGCGCGAACGGAGCCACGCTGCGCACCTTCGACGGCGTGAGCATCCAGGACCAGTTCGGCACCTCCGTCGACGGCATCGGCGACATCAACCTGGACGGCGCCGCGGACATCGCCATCGGTGCGCCGCAGTTCTCGGGACTGGGCAGCAACCGCGGTCGCGTCTACGTGTACTCCGGCGCCAACGGCGCGCCGATCTTCACCTTCGACGGCGCGGTGAACGGCGAGAAGCTGGGCATGATCGTGGTCGGCGTGGGCGACGTGAACATGGACGGCCGCCCCGACATCCTGGCAGGCAGCCGCGAAGCGGCGGCGGGCGGGACGCAGCGTGGCATCGTGCGCATCTACTCGGGCCTCAACGGTTCGGTGCTGCACACGCTGCAAGGCGCGACCAACAACGAGCGCCTGGGCCTCTCGGCGGACGGCATCGGCGACGTCAACGGCGACGGGCGCGCGGACTTCGTGATCAGCTCCCTGACGGCCGGAGTGCGTGTCTACTCGGGCAGCACCGGCGCCGTTCTGTACCCCTTGCTGGCCCCCTCGGCCGACGATCTGTTCGGCGCTTCCGTGGCCGGGATCGGCGACGTGACGGGCGACGGCGTGCCCGACTTCCTGGTGGGCGCGACGCAGGACGCCAACATCTTCAACCTCGGCACCGGCTACGTCCGCGTCTACAGCGGCGTGAACGGGGCGCTGGTGCGCACGCTGACCGGCAGCACCATCGGGGACCGCTTCGGCATCGCGACGGCCGACGCGCGCGACGTGAACGGCGACGGGCGTCCCGAGATCCTGGTGGGGGCCGACCAGCAGACGAGCGGGCTCAAGGGCTACGCGCGCCTCTTCGATGGCGGCAGCGGCACGCTGCTCCACACGTTCCTGGGCATCGCGGACGGCGACCGCTTCGGAGCCTCGGTCGACGGCCTGGGCGACGTGGACGGCGTCGGCCAGCCCGAGGTCATCATCGGCGCGCCCAACCACGCGGCCGCGTTCTCGGCGCAGGGCCGCGCCGAGATCTGGACGGTCCCGGTGCCGGGCTGCCCGCTGCCGTACACCTACTGCGCCGTGGCGAACAACTCGACCGGCGGTCCGGCGCTGATCTCGAGCAGCGGCACGACGGGCATCGCGGCGAACGACTTCAGCCTGTCGTGCATGGGCCTGCCGCCGAACACGCTGGGCCTCTTCTACTACGGACAGACGGAGATCCAGAACCCGTTCGGCAACGGCTTCCGCTGCGTCGGCGGGACCGCGTTCCGCCTGGGGGTGCAATCGGCCAGCGCGGGCGGCATCGCCACGCGCGCGATCAACTACGGGGCACTGCCGCCGGGCGGCGCGATCCTCGCGGGCTCGACCTGGAAGTTCCAGTTCTGGTACCGCAACCCCGCCGGCGGCGGCGCGGGCTTCAACCTCTCGAACGCGTTGAGCGCCACGTTCTGCAACTGAGCGCGCGCGTCCGCGCCGCGCTCAATCCTGCTTGCCGACCGGCGCCTTCTCCGGCTCCGGTCCGGCGCGTTCCCAGGCCGCCGGGTCCTTGCAGATCGAGCTGAAGCCCTGTCCCTCGCGCCCGACGCGGCCGCGGTACCAGGCGTAGTTCTGCCGGAATTCCTCGCCCATCTCGGCCAGGCGTGCGGGGGCGAGCGCCGCGACGCGATCCTTGGGCACGCGCACGCGCAGCGCGCGCTCCCGCTGGGTGGCGCGCAGGTAGACGGTCTGCCCGCCGTCCTCCTCCTCGATCACGCGCGCGACCTCGCCGAAGACCAGGACCTCGACGCCGCGCTTGGCCGCCTCCTCGAGCGCTTCGGCGGACTCGGCGTCGACCACCGAACCGGGCGCCTCCTTGCGGCGCGCGTGGAACGCGGCCACGGCCTCGGCGCGCGCGTCCCACCACGCCAGCAGCTCGTCGTAGGGGCGCTTGGCGCTGGGCGTGCCGGCGGTCGCGGGCGCGTTGGTCGCCGGGTTCCAGATCCCGCGCTGCTTCGCGCGGGCTTCGGCCTGCGCAGCGACGAACTCGGCGTGGCAGATCTCGCTGTAGCCGTACTTCGTGAAGTAGGGGCTCTTGCCCTCGCGCACCAGCATCAGGTTGTAGTCGGTGCCGTCGGGCAGGATCACCTGGCACAGGAGGCGTCCGTACACGTCGCGCTGCCGCACGCCGCCGGGAAAGACGAGGCCCAGGCGGGCGGGCGCGCCTTCCGTCGAGAGATCCGCGAAGAAGCGCTGGGCCCACAACGCGCACTCCTCGCCGAAGACCGTGCCGGGCTTGGTCGCGCTGCCGGTGCCGACCCCCAGCTTCTCCTCGGTGTCCACCGAGAGCAGCCGCAGCTTCTCCACCTTGCCGTCCAGGCGGACGTGGATGGTGTCGCCGTCCACGACGCGCGCCAGCTCGCAGGGGACCGCGCGGCCGGCGGCGCGTTCGGGGGCGACGGCCGTCGCCGCCCCTTGGCGCGCGGCACCGATGGGAGCGGCGCACAGGAGAGCGGCGAGGAGGATGGACAGCGGTTGGTTCATGGCGCGTGGGTGTTCGAGGCGCGCCCGGTTTCACGGGCGCATCGGGGCCCGTAGGATAACCGCCGCCATGACCGACGGACCCGCGGCGCCGGAAGGCGCGGCCGACAAGGCCGTGGGAGATCAACCCGACGCCCAGCGGGCGGCCGCGGGGCAACCGGCGGCCGGGAAGACGAACGACGAGAAGCCGGCCGAGCCGTCCGCGGCGCGACCCGCGGAGAAGCCCGGCGATGGAGCGGACAAGGCTCCCGGCGGCGTGACCCTGCGCGGCACGCCGGTGGCGCCCGGGCTGGCGCTCGGGCCCGTCCACCGCAAGGACCACGACGCGCTGCGCGCGCCGCCGCAGCGCGTGCCGCTCGAGCAGGTGGAGCGCGAGCTCAACCGCTTCCACAAGGCGCTGTCCGATTCGCGCCGCCAGCTCGACGCGTTGAAGGAGCGGCTGCACGGCCGCGTGCCCGCGGACCAGGTGCGAATCCTCGACACGCACCTGGCCTATCTGAAGGACTCGGTGTTCCTGGCGGACGTCGAGAACCTGATCCTCAACGAGCAGATGGCCCTGGAGGCGGCGATCGGCAAGGTCGTCGCCGACTTCGATCGCATCTTCCGCCTGGTGCAGAGCGAGACGCTGCGCGAACGCGCGGTCGATCTGCGCGACGTGGGGATCCGCGTGCTGCGCAACCTGGAGCGCGAGAGCGCGGCGCAGAAGTCCGCGCCGGAACCGGGCGGCGAGTACGTGCTGGCCGCGCGCGAGCTGTCGATCGTCGACATGTTCAACCTGGCGAACGAGCACGTGCTGGGCATCGTGACCGAGGAGGGCGGCCTGACCAGCCACGCGGCCATCCTGGCGCGCTCGATGCGCATCCCCACGCTGATCGGCGTCACCGGCCTGCTCGACGCGGTGCGCGAGGGCGACTTCGCCATCGTCGACGCGACCGAGGGCATCGTGCGGCTCAACCCCGACGAACTCGTGCGCGCGCAGTACGGCCGCGAGCGCCGCGAAGCCGAGGCGCAGCAGAGCGCCGAGCAGGGCGTGCCGGCCTGGGCGCGGCGCGCCGCACGCACGCAGGACGGGACCACGATCGAGATCACCGCTTCGGGCGGCAACCTGCCCGAGATCGATCAGGCGGCGGGGCTGGGCCTCGCGACGGTCGGCCTGTACCGCACGGAACTCCTCTACCTGCTCGAACGCGAGCAGCCCTCGCTCGAGACGCTGACGGCGCACTATGCCTCGGTCGTCGAGCACGCGCGCGGCGGCAGCGTGACCTTCCGCCTGCTGCACGTCGATTCCAGCCTCGAGGTCGGCTACCTGCACACGGCGCGCGAGATGAACCCGGCGCTGGGGCGCGCGGGCGTGCGCTGCCTGCTGGCGCACGAGCCCGTGCTGCGCCGTCAACTGCAGGCGCTGTTGCGCGCCGTGCCGCCCGACAGCGAGCAACGCGTGCGCATCGCCGTGCCGCTCGTCGTCGATTGCGGCGATCTGCGGCGCATCAAGGAGATCCTGTTCGACGAGCGCTACTCGTTGCGCCGCGCGGGCATCGCCTTCCAGGAACAAGTGGAACTGGGCGCCGTGCTCGAGACGCCGGCGGCTCTCCTGGGCGTGCGCGATCTGGCGCGCGAGGCGGACTTCCTCGCGCTGAGCCTGGATGCGCTGCAGCAGTACCTGCTCGCGGCCGACCGCGAGAACCACGAGTTGCGCCACGCGTTCGAGTCGCTGCATCCCTACGTGCTGCGCGCGCTCATCACGGTCGTCGAAGCGTGCGAACAGGCCGCGCGTCCGCTGTCGGTGTTCGGCGTGACGGCGGTGGAGCCGCTCAACCTGCCGCTTCTCCTGGGCGCGGGCGTCCGCAGCTTCTGCGTGCCGGCCGCGGCCCTGAAGTCGCTGCGTTCCAGCCTCGCGCGCATCGACGTGCGGCAGGCGCGCCGCACCGCGGCCCTGGCGTCGCGCGCGGCCTGTCCGGCCGAGACGCTCACGCTCGTCGAGGGCTACCGCGACGGCTTGGCGAGCGGCTGAGGACCGCTCTCGCGGGCGAAGCGCGCGCCGGCGGCCGATTTCCCGCTATTGGGAAGACCTGGAGAAGGCGTGGATACCGTGCGGGTTGCGCTTGTAGGGCCTCCAACCACCAGATAGCGTGCCCCCGAACCGAGGGGGCGGGTGGTTTGGTGCCCTCCAAGTGAGTGTCCAAAACCTGGATGCGCACGCAGCCACCCCGCGCCGGCTTGGCGTCCGGGTTGGCCCGCCGGGGGGGCGGGCGGCCAGGCCGGTGACCCTCGGCCACCACCGAGCGACCCGTGGGCGACCGCGGGGCAGGCGAGGCCATGGCTGACGAGGAAAAGGACCGTTTCACATCCCGCTTGGCGATGATCCCGGGCGTCCGCCCGCTGCCCTCCGTGGGCCAGTGGATCCTGCTGCGGGTGGAGCACCCCACCGACCTCGCGCGCCGCGTCAACCGGCGTCTGGCCCCCGGCGTGATGAGCGTCCCGCGCCAGGTGGACGGCGCGGTCCGGATCCAGGTCGCGGATCCCCGGACCAACGAGCAGATGATCCGCGCGTTGCGCGATCTCGTCTGACACGTGCGGCGGATCGGCGCGGGCGAGGTTAGTCTCGCGCCCATGCTGCTCGCCTCGGTCCTCTTCTGCCTGGGCGCCCACGCCGTCCCCGCGGACGGCGCGGTTGCCGAGTTCACGCTGCCCAGGCTCGAGCCGGCGGTCACGCGCGGCGAGATCGAGGCGCACGTGCGTTGGCTGGCGTCCGACGAGCTGGCCGGACGTGTGACGGGCACGCCCGAGTGCGACCGCGCCGCGCGCTACCTCGCGCGCGTGCTCGAGGCCTCCGGCGTCGAGCCCGCCGGCGACGACGGCACGTTCCTGCAGACCGTGCCCCTCGAGCGCACGAGCCTGACGGCGGTCCCGGTCCTCGCCTGGACCACCGCGGACGGCGCGCGCAGGGAGCTCGCGTGGGGTGCCGATTTCGACGCGCCCTGGAGCACGCTCGTGCTCGAGGACCGCGCGCTCGCCGTCGTGCGCAAGGCCGAGGACCTTCCCAAGACCGCGGACGCGTCCCGCGTCCTGTTCGTCGACGCACCGACGCGCGATCGGAGGCGCTGGCTCGCGGAAGCCGGCCTGGGCGCGGGCGAGGGGTTCGCCGCGCTCCTGGTCCCCGGCGGACGCAAGGCGGGCACCCCGCGCTCGGCCGCCGCGCTCCACGGCCCGTTGCGGCGCCCGCAGGCGGAGCGCGCTGCCGAATCCGATCCCGGAGCGGTCGAGCGCGTGGTGCGCGTGCACGGGGCCGCGCTCGAGGAGTTGCGCACCGGCGCGGTGCGCGCCGTCACCGCGCGCTGGGAAGCGCGCGCCGAGCGCGTCACCAGCTCCAACGTCGTAGGACGGATCCGCGGACGCGCCCGCGACGGGGCGGAGCGCGCCGTCGTCCTGAGCGCGCACTACGACCACATCGCCCACGGTCACGCGCCGTCCGCGCCGGGCGAGGACACGATCTACAACGGCGCCGACGACGACGCCTCGGGCGTCGCCGTCGTGCTCGAACTGGCCGGTGCGCTGGCGCGCGGCGAGCGCCCCGATCACGGCGTGATCGTGCTGCTGGCCACGGGCGAGGAGATCGGACTCCTGGGAACCAAGGAGTACCTGGACCGCCCCGTGGTTCCGCTGGAGCGGACGATCGCGAACCTGAACTTCGAGATGCTCGGCCGGCCTGACCAGAAGGCCGGCGGCCCCGGCGTGATGTGGCTCACCGGCGACGACCAGTCGAACCTGGGGGCCGCGCTGCGCAAGCAGGGGATCCGCGTCGTGCCGGATCCGCGACCCGAGCAGCACTTCTACGAGCGCTCGGACAACTACGCCTTCGTGCTGCGCGGCGTGATCGGCCAGACGTTCTCGACCTACGACCTGCACGGCGACTACCACCGGCCCAGCGACGAGGCCGACACGCTCGACTACGAGCACCTCGCCGCCTGCGCGCGCGAAGCCGAGAAGGCCGTGCGGCTCGTCGTGAGCGGCGCGCTCGATCTGGTCGCCACGCCGACCGAGAAGCGTCCGCGCCGCCGCTGAGCGTTGGCCGCGCCTGCGCGCGTGCGCTAGGATCCTCGGCCTCGATGGAGGAACCATGACCCGATCGACCAGGAGCGCCGGCGGCACGGCGCTGGCCGCGCGGCCGCGCAAGTCCCGCGCCCGACGCGCGCGCTTCACGGCGCGCACGGCCGACAAGTTCGACCTGTACCAGCGCTCCGTGCAGTCCCCAGAGCACGACATCGTGTTCCTGACGCGGCAGTACAAGAAAGTGCGCGGCCGCGAGCCGCTGCGCCTGCGCGAGGATTTCTGCGGAACCGCGCTGCTGTGCGCCACCTGGGTCAAGGGGCGGACGGCGCGCAGCGCCGAGGGATTCGACCTCGACCACGAGACCCTGGAGTGGGGTCGCGCGCACAACCTGGAGCCCCTGGGCGCCGCGGCGCGGCGCGTGGCGCTGCACCAGGAGGACGTGCGCGCGCGCGGGCTGCAGCGCCCCGACGTGCGCGTCGCCCAGAACTTCTCCTACTACATCTTCAAGACGCGCGACGAGCTGCGCGGCTACTTCCGCGCCGTCCACCAGGACCTCGCGCCGGGCGGCATGTTCGCCTGCGACCTGTACGGAGGCACCGAGGCCACCGAGGAGCTGCAGGAGGAGCGCAAGATCGAAGGCGGGTTCACCTACGTGTGGGACCAGCACCGCTTCCTGCCGGGCACCAGCGACTACACCTGCTACATCCACTTCCGCTTCCGCGACGGGACCGAGATGAAGCGCGCCTTCTCCTACCACTGGCGCCTGTGGACGATGCCGGAGGTGAAGGAGCTCTTGGCCGAGGCCGGCTTCAAGGACGTGCGCTCGTACTTCGAGCAGAGCGAGGGCGAGGACGGCGAGGGCAACGGCGTCTACAAGCAGGACGAGACGGGCCGCAGCGCGCGGGACTGCGCGGGCTGGCTGGCCTACCTCCTGGCCTTCAAGTGAGCCGGGCGGCCCGCCTGCTCAGGGCTTCTTGAAGTCCGCCTCGTAGAGCACGGCGCTCACGGTGCCGCCTTCGACGACGACCTCGCAAGGCGTGGTGAAGGCGCAGTCCAGGTTCTCGGGGAACGCGAAGGTCTGCACGTGCGCGCCGCTGGGCAGCGCGTCGACCTCGCGCGCGTTCTTCAGGTCGTCGCGGGCCTGGATCAGCAGGATCTGCCGCGAGCCGTCGTCCTTGGCGACCATGGCGCGCAGGTGCTCCGCGCAGTGCGGGCAGCTCTGCCTCCAGAGCACGATGCTGCCCTCGATGGGGAGCTGCTCCTCGCGCACCCAACGCTTGAGCTCGGCGATGTCGAACACCGACTTGCCCTTCCACGCCGTGGGGTTGAGCACCGCGTAGCGCAGATCGCCCGACGGGCCGGTGACGGTGCCGTCCCCGACGATGGGGACCTGGGGCACGGCGGACTGCGAGGGGATGACCAGCCACGGCGAGACCCAGGACGCCGCCAGGCCGGCCACGAGCAGCAGCGTGGGCAGGCCCGGTCCGCTCAAGGTCTGCCACGGCCGCGTCAGGACGATCGCGACGAACAGCACGCCGTCGATGCCCATCATCACGGCGGGGGAGATCGTGATCGTCTCGCCGAAGCAGCCGCACGATTCCGCGCCGGCGACCAGCATGTCGGCCAGCACGACCTCGAACACGGCGAACAGGAGCAGCAGCGGTGCCCAGCCCAGGTGCGGCTTGCAGACCGCCAGGAACACCAGCGAGAGCTCGATCGCGATCGCGAGGTGAAACGTGAGGTCCCAGTCGAAGGGCGTGTGCTCGCGGATCAGCGGCGGCAGGAGCTTGGGGCTCCCGCTGAACAGCTTGAACAGCGCTCCCGCCAGCAGCCACGCGGCGGCCAGGAACACGGCGAGGCGCGCGTGGCGCGAGAGGCGGGACGGCGTCGGGCTCAAGGCGTGGGGCTCCTGGCGTGGATCGGGGCGTGGATCGGGGCGTTGTTCGTGGCGAAGCAGGATACGTGCCCGGCACCCTGCTGGCGCCCTACTACGACGGCGAACGCGCGGTGCGAGCGGCGGTCCCGGGCGGGGACCGCACTAGAGCCACGAGGCCCGGCTGCCGTCCGCCAGCCGGGCGGAGGGCTGCTCGCGGCGCCGCGGGCGGCCCAGCACGACCTGTTCCAGTGGCCGCAGGGACCGCAGGCCGGCTCTCAGCGGCTCGACGGCAGGCGCCGCCGCCGCGGGCCCCCACGCGGCCAGCAGGGCTCCTGCGGCCTCCTGGCGGCGGCGACGCCGCAGATGGATCGGGTCGAGACCGTACCAGGCCGGGTTGGGCTCCACGAAGGCCGCGCCCCAGTCCCGCGCCACCTCCGCCAGGCGGCCGTGGACCGCGCCCGCATCGGCGAGGAGGCGTGCGCGCCGCACGCGCCGCAGCGGGAACAGGATCCCGCGTGCCAGATGGAACCTCCACGCGGGAAGCGCTTCCAGCGTCGGGAGCGGCAGCCCGACGACGGTCGTGCGCACTCCCGCGCGCGCGAGGCGGGCCACGACGCGCGCCACGGCCTCGACGAGGTCGTGGGCGCCGGCGCCGTACACGAGGTCGTTGCCGACGTCGGCGACCAGGGCCGCGGTCGGGATGCGCGGACCGTCCTCGAACCGCCAGAAGGGATCGCACGCGATCGCCGGCAGCGTCCGCAGGCCGACGCGGCTCGGCCCCAGGTACGAGCGGCCGTGCCCGTGCGAGGCCAGGATGTCCAGCGGACCGTCGAGCCGCGCGCGCGCCGCCGCGACGAGCTCGGGCAGCGCGAGGCGCACGTTGCTCGCGCCCAGGAACAGCGCGCGCGAGCGCGGTTCAGGACTCATCGTCCGCCACGATGCACAGGAGTTCGTCCCACAACGCCCGTTCGCGGCCCCACTCGCGGTCCCAGATCGCCACGTAGGAGGCCGCGCGCAGTTCGGCGAAGGCCGCCGGCCCCACTTCGTCCTCGAACAGCGCGAGTTCCTCGTCCCGTGCGCAGTGTCCGGCGAGGACGACCGGCTCGCCGTCGATCCGCGTCACCGGCTCGGCGTCGCCGCCCGACGCGCCGGGAGCGAACACCGCGATCGCGATGCCGGGGGCCGGCCGCGCGCGCGCGAGGCGACGCGCGAGCGGCGGCTCGACGAACCCGGTGACGAAGGCGCGCTGCACGACGCGCCGCGCGCCCGCGCGCTCGGGGAGGCCGGGCTGCGAGGCCAGCGTCAGGAACCCGCGGCCGGCGAGGGCCACGAGGCCCGGGGCGATGGCGTCGGTCTCCTCGTCAAGATCGGGCGCACCCCAGCCGGGGAAGGCCGGCAGCGCTCCGCCGAGGAACTCCTGCGTCAGCACGCACAGGTCGCGGAAGCTCGCGGCCGCACGCCAGCGCGCGCGCGCGGCCTCGCGGTCGGTGTTCGGGGGCGGCACGGCGCCGATTGTAGTCCGGGCGGCGCCTTGCCCGGGCGCGGCGCGCGCCGTAGCGTTCGCGGCCTCGCGGGACACCAAGGCCATGCGCGAACTCTCCCAAGCGCGCGGCGCGCTGATCCTGGCCGCGATCCTGTTTTCCACCGGCGGCGCGCTGATCAAGGGCACCGCGTTCGACGGCTGGCAGGTGGCGTGCCTGCGCTCGTTCGTCGCCGCGCTGGCCTTCCCCGTGCTCGTGCCGACCGCGCGCCGCTGGCCGAGCGGCGCGGAGTGGCTGGTGGGCATCGCCTACGCGTCGACGCTCGTCCTTTACGTCGTCGCGAACAAGCTGACCACGGCGGCGAGCACGATCTTCCTGCAGTCGACCGCGCCGCTCTACATCCTGGCGCTGTCGCCCTGGCTCTTGGGCGAGCGCGCGACGCGGCGCGACGTGCCGTTCCTCGCGGCGATGGGCGCAGGCCTCACGCTGCTGGTCGTCGGCGAACCGGCGGCGCAGTCCACCGCGCCCGACCCGCGCCTGGGCAACGCGCTCGCCTTGGGCTCGGGCGTCGCCTGGGCCTTCACCGTCATGGGCCTGCGCCGGCTGCGGCGCACCGACGCGGCGGGGGTGACCTCCAGCGGCGGCGCGGGCGCCGTGCTGGCCGGCAACGTGCTCGCCGCGGCGGCGACGCTGCCCATGGCCTGGCCGATCCAGGGCGCGCTGCACCCCGACTGGACCACGATCGTGTTCCTGGGCGTCGTGCAGATCGCGCTCGCGTACCGCCTGGTCACGTCGGGCCTCGCGCACGTCTCCGCGCTCGACGCGTCGCTGCTCCTGCTGGTGGAGCCGGTTCTCAATCCCGTGTGGGCCTGGGCGCTGCACGGCGAGGAGCCCGGCCTCGTCGCCGTGGCCGGCGGCGCGGTCCTCGCCGGCGCGACGCTCGTGCGCGCGTGGAGCGGTGCGCGCGCGACGCCGATCCGCACCGCGGTCGCGGTCTCGTTGAAGCCGCCGCCCGAGGAACGTTGAGTCCGGCCCGGAATCCGCGCAGGCGGGGCGCCTCCGGGGGCCGATAGCAGCGATCCGGGCCGCCGCGCGCGCTTCCTGCGCGCGCGGGTCCGGGCTACCTTCCGCGCCCCTGATGGAAACCCTGAGCTACCTGGTCGACGTCTTCCTGCACCTCGACGCCCACCTCAACGAGTGGGCGGCGCAACTGGGGCCGTGGACCTACGTGCTGCTGTTCGCGATCATCTTCTGCGAGACGGGCCTGGTGGTGACGCCCTTCCTGCCCGGGGACTCGCTCTTGTTCGCCGTGGGGGCCCTGTCCGCGACCGACGGATCGCCGATCCGCGTGGGGGAGATCTGCGTGCTGCTGATCATCGCCGCGATCCTGGGCGACGCGCTCAACTACGCGATCGGCAAGCGCGTGGGGACGAAGGTGTTCAGCACGGGCTCGCGCTTCTTCAAGAAGGAGCACCTGGACCGCACGCACGCCTTCTACGAGCGGCACGGCGGCAAGACGATCATCCTGGCGCGCTTCGTGCCGATCGTGCGCACCTTCGCGCCCTTCGTGGCCGGCGTGGGACAGATGACCTACAGGAAGTTCGCGGCCTACAACGTGATCGGCGCGATCGTGTGGGTGCTGGGTTTCGTCCTGGCCGGCAACGCGTTCGGGAACATGCCGTTCGTGAAGCGCAACTTCCAATACGTGATCCTGGTGATCATCGTGCTGTCGATCCTGCCGGGTGTGATCGAGTGGTGGCGCGCGCGGCGGGCCGCCCGCGCGGCGCGCGGCTGAGCCGGCGACCGGTCCAGGCAGCACAACGGCGCGCGCCCGCGCCGGGCGGTTCCCGGCGCGGGCGCGCGCTGCAGACCGGCCGCAAGCGCCCGGTCAACCCTTCGAGGTCTTGATGCGCATCCCGTAGAAGGAGCGCCAGATGAAGAAGTTCGTCACGGCGAAGCAGCCCAGCGCCAGGATGTGCACCAGGCCCGGCTGGTCCTTGAGGGACACCGCCAACTCGACGGCCAGGAGGCCGAACAGCGTCGTGAACTTGATGATCGGGTTCATGGCCACCGAGCTGGTGTCCTTGAACGGATCGCCCACGGTGTCGCCCACGACCGCCGCGGCGTGCAGCGGGGTGCCCTTGGCCTTGAGCTCGACCTCGACGACCTTCTTGGCGTTGTCCCACGCGCCGCCGGCGTTGGCCATGAACAGCGCCTGGAACAGGCCGAAGAGCGCGATCGCGATCAGGTACCCGATGAAGAAGAACGGGTCGAAGAAGGCGAACGCCAGCGTCCCGAAGAACACCGCCAGGAAGATGTTGATCATCCCCTTCTGCGCGTAGACCGTGCAGATCTCGACGACCTTCTTGCTGTCCTCGGTGGAGGCCTTGGTGGCGCCGTCCAGCTTGATGTTGCGCTTGATGAACTCGACCGCGCGGTAGGCGCCGGTGGAGACCGCCTGGGTCGACGCGCCGGTGAACCAGTAGATCATCCCGCCGCCCATGATCATCCCCAGCAGGAACAGCGGGTTCAGCAGCGAGAGGCTGCGGAACAGCACCTCGTCGTTCCCGGTCTGCTTCTGCAGCGCGATGATCGTGGCGAAGATCAGCGTCGTCGCGCCGACCACCGCCGTGCCGATCAGCACCGGCTTGGCCGTCGCCTTGAAGGTGTTGCCGGCGCCGTCGTTCTCCTCGAGGAAGTGCTTGGCGCGCTCGAAGTCCGGCACGAAGCCGAAGTCCTTCTGGATCTCCTGCTTGATGTTGGGGACGTCCTCGATCAACGACAGCTCGTACACCGATTGGGCGTTGTCGGTCACCGGGCCGTAGGAGTCGACCGCGATCGTGACCGGGCCCATGCCCAGGAACCCGAACGCCACGAGGCCGAAGGCGAAGATCGCCTGGTAGCCCATGATCGAGTGCAGGTCGGCGCTGAACCACCACGCGGCGGCCATGAGGCCCGCCATCGCGGTGCCCAGCCAGTACGCGCTGAAGTTGCCCGCGGTGAGGCCGGCCAGCACGTTGAGCGAGGCGCCGCCTTCCTTGCTGGCCTCGACGCACTCCTTGACGTGGCCCGACTTGGTCGAGGTGAAGACCTTGACGAGCTCGGGGATCACCGCACCGGCCAGCGTGCCGCACGTGATGATCGTCGACAGCTTCCACCACAGCGTGCCGTCGCCGCCCAGGTCGGGGATCAAGAGGTAGCTCGCGCCGTAGGTGATCGCGATCGAGACGATCGAGGTCAGCCACACCAGCACGGTGAGCGGGGCCTCGAAGTCCATCTTCGTGGCGCTGGCGTAGCGGTTGGACTGCATGCCCTCGTTCAGGAGGTACGACAGTCCGGAGGCCACGATCATCATGACGCGCATGGCGAACAGCCACACGATGAGCTGCACCTGGACGGCCGGATCGGGCACCGCCAGCAGGATGAAGCTGATCAGCGCCACGCCCGTGACCCCGTAGGTCTCGAAGCCGTCGGCCGTGGGGCCGACCGAGTCGCCGGCGTTGTCGCCCGTGCAGTCGGCGATCACGCCCGGGTTGCGCGCGTCGTCCTCCTTGATGTTGAAGACGATCTTCATCAGGTCCGACCCGATGTCGGCGATCTTGGTGAAGATGCCGCCCGCGATCCGCAGCGCGCTGGCGCCCAGGGACTCGCCGATGGCGAAGCCCAGGAAGCATTTGAAGGCCAGGTCGGAGGGGATGAAGATCAGCACGCCGAGCATCAGGAACAGCTCGATCGAGATCAGCAGCATCCCGATGCTCATCCCGGCCTTGAGCGGGATCTGGTAGACCGGGTAAGGCTTGCCCGCCAGCGCAGCGAAGGCCGTGCGCGCGTTGGCGAAGGTGTTGACGCGGATGCCGAAGGCTGCGACCGCGACGCTGCCGGCGATGCCGATCAGGCTGAACACCAGGATGATCAGGAGTTCGAACACCGGCTTGTGCAGGATCAGGCCGAAGTAGGCCAGGATCACCGCGCCGACGAACACCTCCAGGACGATGATGAACTTGATCTGCGTCTGCAGGTACGTCTTGCAGGTCGCGTAGATCAGCTCGGCGATGTCGCGCATCGACCGGTGCACCGGCAGCTTCTGGAGCTGCGCGTAGGTCATCAGGCCGAAGCCGATGCCGAGGAGGCACACCACCATCCCGATCATCAGCAGGGTTGTCCCGGTGATGCCCAGGAACGTGGCCGAGGAGAGGTCGGGAATGGAGAGGTCGAACTCGCTCGTGTGAGCCTGTTGGGCTGCGGCGAGGGCGGGGGTCGTGACGGCGGCGAAGGCCGCGGTGAGGGGGGCTAGCATCGGTCCTGTGGCCTCCGTGGGGCTCGCGAACGAGGGCGAAGGTTGTATGCGGTGCGGGGGGCGGCGTGCAAGGACGACGTCCCATCCGTGTGGGGTCCCGGGGGGGCCTCGCCCCGGTCCGGGGCCGCCGGCGCCGGACCCGCGGGCGAGCCACGGCCGGGAGGGCGGCGTCGGGCGGGCCGCGAACGGTCGCCGCCGCCCGGGGAGCGGGTCCCCGAGCGGCGGCGGACGGATCCAGGCTGGCGGCGGCTAGCGCAGGACCTTGATGCGCAGCTTCGTGATCTTGATCTCGCTGGCCTCGGCCAGCGTCACGCCGAAGGCGCCCGCGCGGTTGCGCCGCCAGTTGATCGGGTCCAGGTGGTCCGGATCGCGGTCGGCGTTGGCGCTGTACTCGAACTTGCGCCGGCTCCCGATGTAGCTGACGTTCATCGTGTAGGACTGGCCGGCCTTCCAGCCGTCGTCGGCCTGCAGGTTGATCAGCACGTCGTCCGGGGCGGTGGAGGTCTGCCGGCCCAGGCGCCAGAAGAAGTGCGTCTGGCCCTTGATGGGGGTGAACTCGATCTCCATCACGAAGTCGCGCCACTTCTCGCGGTCGCCCACCGAGAAGATGCCCTCGCGCTTGGATCCGGGCGCTGCCCCCACGGCGTGCACGACGCCGCCGTCGGTGCGGAAGCCGCTCAGGCCGTCGTTCAGCCACTCCGTCCCGGGCGTCAAGAGGTCGCGCCAGGGCGTCTTGTCGATCGTGTCCGGCGTGAACACGGTGTAGACGAGCTTGTCCGACTCGGCGATGCACTGCTCGTAGAGCGGCGTCACCCAGTCGATCGCTTCCTGCTGGCGCTTGGTGTAGGCCTCGTCGAGCATCGAACGGATCTCGTCCTCGGCCTTCTGGAACGCCTGCAGCGCGGCGCGCGACTCGCTGGGGCCCTTGGCGGCCAGCGACACGGCCTCGTCGTACAGCCGCCGCACGTAGGCGCGGTTGATGTCGATCTTGACCTTGGCGACCCGCGCCTCGAACTCGGCGCCGACGAGGCTGCCGCCCTGCTCGTACTCGCCCAGGCGCCGGCGCAATTGGGCCAGTTCCTCGGGCTTCTTGTTCGAGGCGTCGCGGGCCGCGGCCTCGACCGCGGCGAGGCCCTCGATCAGCTCGCGCCGGCGCGTCTCGTCCTGGACGAAGGTCGAGGCGCGGTTGACGTGGCCGACGATCTTGCCGGCCGCGCCGTCGACGTAGGTGTCCTTCCAGCCCGCGCCCGGGGGCAGGCCCGGCACGGGGATCTCCAGGCGCGTGGCCTCGGCCCGCGCGATGATCTTGTTCGCGTTCTCGATGGTCGTGGGGGAGATCGCCAGGATCTCCTGCACGACGTCGTCGACGCTCTTCTCGTAGGCCAGGCGGTTGTCGATGATCTGCTGCTTCTTCGCCTGCACGTACAGCCAGATGCCGCCCGCCGCCAGCACGAGCGTGCCCGCGACGATCCAGCCGTACATGACCCACTTGTCCTCGCGCTTCTTGAGCATCTGGACTTCGCGCAGCACGTCGGGGCTGAGCGACTTGCGCTGACCGCGCACGCTGCGCGCGGGCTTCTCGGGTGCGGGCGCCGGCCGCGCCGGGGCGCGCGCGGCGCTGCGCGCCGCGGGTTGCGGCTCGGGTTCGGCCGCGCGCGGCGCGGGCGCGCGCGCCGGCGCGGGCTCCGCGCTCCTCGCCGCCGGCTTGGCCGCGGGAACGGGCGGTGCCGACGCCTGCGCTTGCGCCTGCGCCTCCGCGCGGCGCTTCGCCAGCAGGCGTTCCTTCATGGACATGGGCTTCTCGCCGCCCTTCGCGTCGGGTTTGTCCGTTGCCATCGTCGGTTCAGGTTTTGGGGGACGGGGGAGGAGCGGGGGGGTGCCCCTTCTCCCGCAGCTTCTGCTCGAACATCTCGCGGATCCCGGCGGGTTGGACCGCTCGGCGCGACCCGCGGCGCCGGCGTTGGATCCAGAAGGCTACCAGCCTCCCCCCGAAGATCACAAAGGCCATCAGGGCCAGGATCACGATCGCGTTGTCCTGGAGGAAGGCACGGCTGCTCCCGGGGCGCTCGTCGATCAGCTCGAGGTTCCGGACGAACAGCCAGGGGGCCGTGCGGGGCACGCTGACCAGGTCCCCGCGCGGGGTCAGGACCTCGGCCTCGAACGACACCGTCCGGTACAGGACCCCCTCGACCTGGGCGGCGCGCGAGCGCAACTCGCCCGCGCGCATCTGGGGCAGGGGGCGCTCGGCGAACTCCAGGATCGTGCCCTCCTCCCAGTCCTCGCCGGACAGGAACTGGGCGCGCCAGGCGTCCGAGCGGCCCGCCACCGGCCGGCTCAGCTTGACCGGCATCAGGTCGCCGACGAGGCCGGAGAGCCGCACGAACTCGCCACGCCAGGCGTCCGGGTCGGCCAGCACGGCCGGGTAGTCCAGCGTGCGCTGCGTCCGCTGCGCGACCTCCTCGGGCGAGAACTTGGCCACCTGCTCGAGCAGCTTGCGGTAGCCGGTCGTCTCGGCGATCTCCTGTCCGTTCTCCTGGTCGCGCAGCGCGCCCTCGAAGGCGGTCGCAAGGAACGCGTCGCGGTCGGCGCGCTGCGCGTCGGTCAGGGTCGCGGTCGCGGGCGGCGGTGGCAGGCTCGGGGCCGCGCTCTCGGCCCCGACCGCTGCGGGCGCGTCGGCCGGCGTGGCGGCGCGCTCGGCCCGCCGCGCCATGACGAACGCCACGATGCCCGCGCCGATCAGGAGCAGCGCGAGCCACGCGAAGCGCGTGAACTCCGGGGTGCGCCAGAAGGGCGGCTCCGCCTGGGCCTCGAAGGGCGAGGGACGCCGCGATCCGGGGCGTTGGGGAAGGTCTGCCATGGCAGGAGAGTAGTCCCGATGCCGGCCGCCAGGGACCCAAAAAGGCGCTCCAAACGGCCGCGCGCGGCCCCCCGACGTGGGGAGCCGCGCGCGCGAGGTCCGATCCGGATCGCGGGGACTACTTGGGCGCCGTCGGCAACTGCGACGAGCCCATGGCGAACTCGATGTTCGTGATCTCCAGGCGCTTGGCGATGTTCACGATCGTCATCACCTCTTCCCAGGGCACGTCGACGTCGCCGTCGATGATCACCGGCACGTCCGCCTTGCCCTTGCGCACCCAGTCCTCGTAGGCGCCCTGGATCAGCGTCGCGAGCTCGCCCGTGCCGACGTCGCCGTCCGGCAGGCGGCGGTGGCCGAAAAAGCGCTCGGTCTTCGACGTCGCCTTGTCGTAGTACATCGCGATGCGGATCTCGCGGATCTCGTCCTGCACCGCACTGCCCAGTCCCTTGCCCTTGGGCAGCCACGACTGGAACTTGCCCTCGAGCTGCTTGAACTTGAACGAGCACATGAAGAACACGCAGAGGCAGAAGATGATGTCCACCATCGCCACGACGTTCATGTGCACTGGGTTGTCTTCGGCTTCTCCGCCACCGGCCATGGTTTCCTCCTAGCGTTGCTCGTGTGTCTGCGTGTGCGTGCGGGCGGCCCCGCGAATCAGGGCGTGCTGCCCGGTCCCGACGACGGCTTGGCGCCGGCGACCTCGACCTTGTAGAGCCCGACCGAGCCGGAGACCTCGATCACCTTCTGCACGTCGCCGTAGGGCGCGGTGCGGTCGGCGCGCACCAGGAGCTTGCGCCCCGAGAGGCGCTTGCCGGCCAGCGGGTCGACGTCGGCCTCCAGGTTGTCGTCCGCGTCGGCCTGCAGGCGCGGCTTGATGGTCTCCAGCGTGTAGTCGTGCCCGCGGATCGACCACAGCCAGTGGCCCTTCTCGCGGCACACGCCGCCGTTGTCGAACACCGGACAGGCCACCTGCTTGTCGTGGTAGATGTTGACGGTCGTCGTCGGATCCTCGCCGGTCTCGCGGTCCTCCTTGACCATCGAGGCCTTGGGCAGCATCACGTCGACGGACTCGCGCTGCGCCATGTCCGCGCCGAGCATGAAGAACAGGAGGAGCAGGAACATGATGTCGATCATCGGCACCAGGTTCGGGGAGATGTCCTCCTTCAGCTTCGGGGGTGTGTGCTTGCCCATCGGTGGGGTCCTGTGAGTCGGGTATGTGGGGGGGGCTCGGGCTCGTCCGCGGTCGGGGTCGTTCGATCGTGCCCGCCCGCCGGCCGGGGCCGGCGGGCGAGCCGCTGTCTCAGTGGCGGGCGCCCTGCTGGTGCTCCTTGCCGGCGAGCGAGGTGATCAACTCGACCGCCTGGAGGTTCATGGACAGGCACATCTTCGTGACCATGTTCTTGAAGATGAAGTACGCCGTCAGGAACACGATGCCGATGAAGAGGCCGAGGGTCGTGTTCACGAGCGACTCGTACACGCCGACCGCCAGGTCCTTGGGCGTCGGGGCCTTGAGGCCCTCGATCACCTGGAACGCCGCGATCATGCCCGTCACCGTGCCCAGGAGGCCCAGCAGGGGTCCGATGTTCCCGATCAGCGACAGGTAGCTGATCTTGGTCTGGAGCTTGAACGACTCCTCGATGACCGCCTGCTCGAGGCTGTTGACCATCTCGCCGTAGCCGGCGTGGCGCATGCGCAGCGCCGAGCCGACCAGGTTCGAGAGGTACCCGCCTTCCTGGTCGCACAGTTCGACCGCCTCGTCGTACTGGCCTTCCTCGATCAGGGCCTGCAGGTCCTGCGCCAGCGGCGTGGGCGCCAGCTTCTCGCGGCGGATGTTGACGATGTGCTCGATCACCAGCGCGGTGCCGGTCATCGAGGTCGCGAGCATCATCCAGCCGACGGGGCCCGTCGTCTGGAAGAGCTGCCACCACGTGCGCTTGGGCGCGCTGTGGAAGGCGTCATCGCCGGCTTGCGCCAAAGCGATGCCCGCGAAGGCGACGAACGCGATCGCGAGCATGGACAGGAGTTTCTTGGTGCGGGGGGTGATCACTGCGTTCTGGTCCTTGCTGGGGATGTTGGGGGGATCCGTTCTCGGGGTCTCGCGCGAACTCAATTGCCCTTGAGGAAGATCGAGGTGGGGAACTCCTTGCGGAGCTGGTTGATGCGGGCGGCGCCGCGCTCGGCGTAGAGCCGCTTGCGATCGGCCACGGACTCGAGTTGCGAGAGGTACGTGAAGCATGTGGCGCTGCCGGCCAGGGCGCGCTCGTACTCGAGCGTCGACTCGCCCGGCAGGGGCGCGTACTGCACGGCGCCGCGCAGGTACATGTAGAGCGCGTCGAGGATCACCTCGGCGTCGCCCTTGTTCGAGTTGGCGGTGCGGCCGCGCTCCAGCGTCAGGTCGGCCAGCCCGTTCCACGCGCCGGCCATGACGGGGTTGGGGCCGTCCTTGCCGATCAGCTTGCGGAACAGGGACTCGCCCTCGGGCTTCTGGTTGAGGGCGATGGCGCAGCGCGCCTGGCCCAGTTCGGCCTGCATCTGCACCGAGTTCGGCACGCCCGCGGCCGAGGCCGCCACGCCGTACGCGGCGCGCGCCTCGGCGTGCTTGCCCTGCTCCTCGAACAGGCGCCCCTTCAGCACGTTGACGCCGGCGCTGAGGCTCGAGTCGGCGCCGACGGCGAGCGCGTCCGACGACATCTGGTCCAGCGCGCGTGCGGCGCCGGTGTAGTCCTTCTTGGCGACGTGGATGGCGACCAGCGCCTCGCCGACCTCCATCAGGTAGCGCGACTTGGGGAACTCCTTGAGGAGCTCCGTGTACGTGGCGAGTGCCGCGTCGGCGTCGCCGCGGCGCTGCTGCACGACGCCCAGGAAGTAGAGCACGCTCTGCCTGATCGGCGCGCGCAGCTTGGTGTCGGCCTTCAGGCTCTCGAGCAGGGGCAGCGCGTCGTCGAACTTGTTCTGATCCAGCAGGTCGCGCACCTGCATGTACTCGGGCGCTGCGAAGGACACGCCGCCCGCGGCCACGTCGTTCCACGAGATGCGCTTGGTCTCGCCGCGGACCGGATCGATGTCCAGGCCCGAGAAGTCCATGCTCTTGATGCGGCCGAGCTCCGACGCGCCCGACTTCAGGCGCACGACGTCCCGGTTGGAATCCTGCGCGGGCGCGACGGGCGTGGCGGCCGCGGCCGTCGCGGCGGCGGCCAGGGCGGGGACGGCCAGGGCGAGCCCCAGCAGAGCGGTCTTGAGGACACTGCGCATGTTCGTGTGGATCGGGGTCGGTCTCGTGGAGGGCGTCGTCGTTCGGGTCGGGGTCGCGCGGCCGGTGGCGTGGCTCACTTCAGCTCGTCCTTCAGCTTGCGGAACAGGGGCTCGAGACCGAAGTCCTTGCCCATGCCGGACGTCGTGCGCTCCAGGTCGTTGAACAGGAAGCGCGCGTCGTTGTAGAGGCCGGCGTAGAGCGCGTTGCGGATCTCGTAGTACTTGGCCCACCACCAGCTGCGGGTGTTGGCGTCGAGGTTGCGGACCATGACGCCCAGGATGACCTGCGCGCGGCGGTAGCGGTCGGTGTCGCTGTCCTTGACCGCGACCAGGTGCTCGGCGACGCCCCACTCGATGTATGCGCCCAGGAGGTCGGGCTTGCTGCGCAGGAGCTGGCGGTTCAGCACCTTCTTGTCGGCGTCGTAGAGGGGCTCGCGGTCGAACAGCGTGCCGAGGATCGACGCCGCGCGGTCGTACTGTCCCAGGTAGCCCAGGCTGCGCGCCTCGGTGATCTGCATGGCGTATCCCGGCAGGATGCGCAGCGCGGCCGCCAGCAGTTCGGCCGAGAGCTTCCAGTGCGACTCCTCCTTGGTGTTCTTCGGATCCCAGCCGACGAAGGTCTGCTGGTCGTCCGGCACCTCGTTGGCGATCAGGCCGATCGTGAACAGGCGCATGGCCGTGGTCTCGATCTTGCGCACGTTGGGGTTGTCGCTCTGCAGCAGCGCGCGCCCTTCGATCGCGTAGTAGCCGGCCGCCTTGCGCAGCATCTCGGCCGCTTCCTTGGGCTTCTTCTCCTTGTCGCGCAGTTCGAAGTAGCGCTCGTCGAGCGCGCGCGCCAGGTTGCCCGCGGCCGGGCCGATCGCCTTGGAGTCGGGCGTGCGGCGCATCAGGGCGTCGAGCATCGTGACGGCTTCGTCCAGCTTGCCGAGCTGTCGCAGCGCGTCGATGCGGTAGCGCCAGAACGTGCTGATCACTTCCTCGTTGCTGGCGAAGCGCTCGTCGGTGCCCTCCAGCAGCGTGAGGACCTCGGCGGCCTTCCCCAGGTCGGGCAGGAGGTAGAGCTGGGCGAGGCGGTTGCGCGCGCGCAGCCCCAGGCCGTCGAGCGTCGCCTTCTTCTGGAAGTCGAGCGTGTCCGCCCACTCCTTGTCCGCGTCGGCCATCGCCTTGCGCATCAGGCGCTCGGCCTGCTGCGCGAAGGTCTTGCCCTCGGCCTTGGTCGCGTCCTTCTTGAGCAGCTCGTAGGCCTGCAGGAAGTAGCAGTCGCCGGCGCGGAACTGCGCCTCGAGGTACACGCTGGAGGACGGCTGCACGCGGCCGTACAGCTCCGCGGCCTCCACGTACTTGCCCTCGCCGACCAGGTCCTCGGCTTCCTGGAGCTGGGCCCAGGCGGCACGCGGGCTGTTCGTGTAGCGCGACGCGAGCGTGCGCTGGCGCTCGGCCGCGCGATCCTTGTAGATCGTCTTGCGCTCGGCGCGCGCCAGGCGCGAGTAGGCCTGCATCGACTGGTAGACCGCCTCGGCCGCCTGCTCGTCGCCGCCGAAGCGCTCGGCCGCGATGTCGAAAGCCAGCGCCGCCTCGTGGTCCCAGGCGGGGTCGCGGCGCAGGTAGATCGTGCCGATCATCAGCCAGGCGTTGACGCCCACGCTGGCCAGCGCAGGATCGCGGCCGACCGCGTCGGCGGCCTGGCGCGCCACGCGCAGCGCCTGGTCGGGGTCGCCGCGGTCGAGCAGCGTCTGCGCGATGCGCAGCATCTTGTCCGGCTCCATCGTGCCGCCGGAGGCCAAGAGGCGCCCCTGGATCTCGCGGCCGGTGCCGCCCCAGGGGCCGCGCGGGTCGTACTCGACCAGCTTCTCGGCCATCTCGCCGGCGGACTTGGTGTCGCCCAGCTTGAGATGCGCCTCGGCGCGCGCGGCCAGGACCGCCAGGCCGTAGCGCGTCTCCTGGGGCGAGTGGGTCGTGTTCCAGAAGTCCTTGGCGGTGTCGATCGCCTCCTGCGTGCGCCCGAGCTCGTTCAGGAACTCCATCTTCTGCAGGATGGCCCACGACACCAGGTCGGCCGCCACCGGCTCCATCGGCCACAGGCCGCGGCCGTCGCGTTCGCCGTACAGCTCGCGCAGCCGGATGGCGTCGTCGAAGGCCAGGAGCGCGTCCTCGACGGCGCCCTTCTCCTTCGAGCACAGGCCCTCGTAGACCAGGCCCTCGAAGTAGAAGAGCCGGTCGCTGTAGTCGAGGCCGAACTCCTGGAACAGCGTGATCGCCTGGTCGAGGAGCGTGTCGCGCGACAGGGTGTCGCTCTTGCCGAACAGCAGCGCGTGGAAGTAGTAGGTGCGCGGCAGGTTGTAGCGCGCCGCCACGAGCTGGTCCTCGAGCGCCGGATTGGCGCTGGTGCTCTCGGACAGGGCCTGCTTGAGGTCCTCGATGCGCGCCTCGAGCTTCTGCTCGGCGGCCTTGAAGGTGTCCGCGCCGTCCTTCTGGAGCTGCGCGATCACCGCCGGGTCCTTCTCCTTCTGGATCGCGACCGAGATCGTCTCGCCCAGCTTCTGGTAGATCTCGGGCAGCGAAGCCGTCGCGTCCTGCGCGACCTTGCGGCCGGCGTACTGCCGGATCAGGTCCTCCTTCTCCTGGAGGATCGTGGTCAAGAGATCCTTGCGCTTCAGGAGGTCCGACTCCTTGAGGGCGAGGTCCAGGCGCAGATCGAGGTACAGCGCGCGCACGCCCACGGCTTCCTCGGGTTCGAGGTTGCCCTTGCGCTGGAGCAGCTCGCAGAGCTGGCTCGCGAGGTCGGGGTAGCCGGCCTTCAGGAGGCTCTGGGCAAAGGCGGCGTCGGCCCGGCCCAGCACGGCTTCGGACTGGCCGAAGGCGGTGCCGGCGAAGGCGACGAAGACGGAAGCAGCGATCCAGCGCGCGCTCATTCGGGAGATCGGAGGTTGGAGAGGGACGGTGGTGGGCGGCGAGGCGGGCTGCGGGACCCTACTTCTCATCCGAGCCGGACTTGGAGCCCTTGTTCGCGACGGTCTTCACCGCGCCGAACGCGTTCTCGTAGCGGTAGTAGACCTCCAGCGTGAGCACGTTGATGGCCGTCGTGTACAGCGGCCCGCCGTGGTCGAAGGCCCAGCGGTCCATGTCCATCCAGCCGCCGTTGGTGCACGCGCGCTCGGTGTGGTCCTGCAGGGCGATGACCGCGTCGACCATCGCCTTGTTCCACGCCGGCCAGTACTTGTTGGTCTTCTTGGGCGCGTCCGGGCCGTCGATCTGGTTCAGCGCCAGCGAGGCGTAGTACCAGTAGTAGTAGTCGATCGACAGCTTGTCCTTGGAGATCGTCGGCAGGTCCTTGACGATCACGTCGCCCGCGGCGCGCAGGAACGGATCGTCGGGATCGTGCTGCGTGAAGATCCGGATGCACATCCCCAGCGCCGAGATCGAGGCGGGGTGGTAGATGTAGTTGTCGTTGGGGCCGGTCACCTTGGCGCCCGCGCCCTTGGCGTCGAGGTAGCCGACCAGGCCCGTGGGCTTGCCGTCGGCGCCCATCTGCGTCACGAAGTTGGAGAAGGCGTAGCCGCCCGCCATCGACTCCTGGCTGACGTCCAGTCCCGAGAGCTGGCCCGACTTGAGCGCCATGATGCACCAGGCGGTGACCGACGTGTCGGAGTCGTAGAGCTCCTTCAGGAGCTCGGCGTCCTGGCTGCCCGCGCCGCGGTGGAACTGCTCGATCTCCTGGCGCGAGGCGTAGCGCCAACCCCACAGGCCGCTGCCCTGCGGGCTGGGCCGCTGCGCGGCCTGGATGAAGCTCAGCGCCTTCTGCGCCGGATCGCGCCAGTAGCGCGCCTGCGTCAGGCCGAAGGCCTCGGTCACGGCCATGCAGGCCAGGGCCTCGTTGTACATGAACACGCGGTCCTTGCTGAACGAGCCGTCGGGGTTCTGCGCCTTGACCAGCCACTGCAGGCCCTTCTTCACGACCTCGCCGATCTTGTGGCGCTTGCCCATCGACGTGTCGACGATGTCCTGCTTGGACTCGTGGCTGAAACCCGCGCCGAGGAAGCACAGGAGCGCCATGCCGGTCAGGCCGGTGTCGTAGTGGTTCAGGTACGGCTTCTTGGGGTTGTAGGCCGGGTTGTCGCTGTCGCAGCGCTCGCGCAGCGTCGCCGGGCTCCACGAGCCGTCGTCGTTCTGGTGGCGCACGAGCCAGCGCAGGCCGTCGAGCACGGCGCGCTCGGTGCCCTGCGTCGGTCCGCCCGGTCGGCCCTTGCGCGGGCCGGTGCCCAGCCGCCGCCCGCCGAACGCGGTGGGGCGCAGGCCGGCGTGCCCGACGTTGCCCACGCCGATCGCGGTGCCGCCCGTCGTGCCGCCGGTCGCATCGGCCAGCGGATCGCCGCGGTCCTGGAACAGGTCCTCGGGCACGGCCTCGGTCGTCGGGATGTAGACGTCCTCCTCGAAGGAGACGAGCTCGGCTTCCTCGTTCTTCGGGATCGACTTGCGGTCGATCTGCTCGGGCGGGATGACGATCTCCTCCTCGAGCGCCTTGGGCTTGGAAATGCCGATCGTGACGGCTTCCTCTTCCTTCTTCGGCCCGTGGCTGGAGGTGTAGAACACCGCGGCGCCCGCCAGCACGATCACGTGGAGCGCGAACGCGATCATGACCCACGGCGAGTTCCTGGAAGCATCCTTCAGGAACTGGATCGGGTTGAAACCCCTGGACTCCGCCATCGTTCGTCGCCTCGTTCGGTTGGGCCCCACGGGGGGGCGGGCCGGCTCGACTGCCGCCGCCTACCGGGATGAGAAGGTTCGGAATACCCCGGATGGCCAACGCGTTGGCCAGGTCGCGCCGAGGTCCACCGTCCCGTTCCTACCCTGGAGGGGGCGGGATGTTACCCGATTCTGACGCGCTGACAATCACGCGGGGACGCCCCGGAGTCAGGCCCGCCCCCAGCGTGCGCCAGGCGGGCCCGACACCTCCTAGACCACCCTCCAGCCGCCTCAGTTGCGCTTCCCGCCCCCGAAGGCGTTGGGGTAGCGGTAGTAGACCTCGAGGGTCAGCACGTTGAGGGCCGTCGTGTACAGCGGCCCGCCGTGATCGAAGGCCCAGCGGTCCAGGTCCATCCAGCCGCCGCGGGTGCAGTCCGACTTGGCGCGGTCCTGCAACCCGAGGACCGCTTCCTCCATGGCCTTCTTCCACGGCGGCCAGTGCCGGCCCGTGCGCTTGGGGGCGTCGGGCCCGTCGACCTGGTTCAGCGCCAGCGAGGCGTAGTACCAGTAGTAGTAGTCGACCGAGAGCTTGTCCTTCGACACGCGCGGCAGGTCCTTCACGATCTCGTCGGCGCCCGCGCGCAGGAACGGGTCGTCGACGTCATGCTGCGCGAAGATGCGGATGCACATCCCCAGAGCCGACATGGTGCCGGGGTGGTACTGGAACTCGTCGTGCGGGCCGGTGACCTTGGCGCCCGCGCCCTTGGCGTCGAGGTACCCGACGAGCCCGGTGGGGCGCCCGTCCGCGGCCAGTTGCGTGACGAAGCGCGCGAAGGCCGCGCCGCCCTCCATCGCGCGCGGATCGACGACCAGGCCCGAGAGCTGCGCCGACTTCAGCGCCATGATCGCCCAGCCGGTGACCGACGTGTCGGCGTCGAACAACTCCTTCTGCAGTCCGGGGTCCTGCGAACCCGCGCCGCGGTGGAAGCGTTCGATGTCCTGGCGCGAGGCGTAGCGCCAGCCCCACAGACCGTCGCCCTGCGGGCTGGGGCGCTGCGCGGCCTGCAGGAAACCGACCGCGCGCTGCGCCGGCTCGCGGAAGTAGCGCGACTGCGTGAGGCCGTAGGCCTCGGCGACCGCCATCGCGGCCAGCGACTCGTTGTAGAGGAACGCGCGGTCGGGGCTGAACGAGCCGTCCTCGTTCTGGCGCTTCACGAGCCACTGCAGGCCGCGCTTCACGATGTCGCCGACCTTGTGGCGCCGGCCCAGCGCGGTGTCCACGAGGTCGGCCTTCGACTCGTGGCTGTGTCCGGCGCCGAGGAAGCACAGGAGCGCGAGCCCGGTGAGCCCCGTGTCGTAGTCGCGCGTGTACGCTTTCCTGGGGTTGTAGGCGGGGTGGTCGCTGTCGCAGCGCTCGCGCAGCGTCGCCGGGCTCCACGATCCGTCGTCGTTCTGATGGCGCGCGAGCCAGCGCAGGCCCTCGAGCACGGCCTCCTCCAAGATCTGCCCGGGCCGATCGGGATGGCGTCCCGGCGGGCCGCCGGGGCCCATGGTCCCGCGTTCGGAGAATGCGCTGGGACCGCTGCCGCGGGTGCCCGCGCCGCCGACGCCGATCGCTCCGCTGGCGCCGCCACCGGCGTCCAGCGCGCTGAACGGGTTGCCGATCTCCTGCGTCAGATCCTCGCGGACCGGCGCGGCGTCGGGGACGTAGGGGATCTCGACCGACGTCAGCTCGACGTGCTCGTTGGGCGGCACGCTGCGCCGGTCGGGCAGCTCCTCGGGCTTGAGCGGCGGTTCGTCGATCGCGCGCCGCGTGCTCGGCTGGAACACGAACGCCTCGTCGGCGCGCTCGGGCGTGTGGCCCGCGGTGTAGAAGATCGCCGCGCCGGCGATCACGATCAGGTGCAAGGCGACCGCGATCATGACCCACGGCGA
>CAZKIO010000015.1:0-76090 GCA_964552795.1 uncultured Planctomycetaceae bacterium | reverse complement strand
GGATGGGGGATCCGGCGGGGGGCCGTTCACCGGCCGCGCGACGCCGGTTCGCGGCCTTTCGAGCGAGTGGCTCCCCGAGTAGGACTCGAACCTACAACCCTGCGGTTAACAGCCGCATGCTCTACCATTGAGCTATCGGGGAATGCTCGCGGCGCCGGAAAGGTACTCCCCGGGCCCCGTGTGTCAAGCACGGGAGCGGGCGGGGTATCGACAGGCGCCCTCGGCCGCATGAAGCGGAAACGGCTTCCTAGGTGAGCCCCAGCGCCGCCAGCGCCCCTCGATCGGCCCTCACGAGCGCTCGCGGCAGCTTCGCGATGTCGAACGCGGCGCGCAACTCTTCCGCGCTCGCCGCATCCGCCGCATCGATGCCCGAAGCTCGCGCGATCCACGCCACCACGCGGCGTGGATCGACGCCCGACGCGCGCAGGCGTTCCAGCGACACGGAGTCGCTGCGCTTCGCGAGCCGCCGGCCCTCGGCGTCCGTCACCAGCGGCACGTGCCACCAACGCGGCCGCGCGAGGCCCAGCGCGTCCTGCAGCAGCGCCTGCCGCGCGGCGCTTTCGAGCAGATCGTCGCCGCGCACGATCTCGGTCACGCCCTGCCGCGCGTCGTCCACCACCACCGCGATCTGGTACGCCGGCATCCCCGCGCGCCGCAGGATCGGGAAGTCGCCGGCGTCGCGCGCCACGTCGAACGTGCGCGCGCCCTGGATGCCGTCCGTGATCGTGATCGGGACTTCGGGAACGACGAAGCGCAGCGCGGCGGGGCGGCCGGTCTCGGACTCGGCCTGCTCCAGCGTCCGCCATCTTCCGCGGCACGTGCCGGGATAGCGCGCGCCGGCCTCGCCGGCGTGCGGCGCGCTCTGCGCGGCTTGCACCTCGCGGCGCGTGCACACGCACGGGTACGCGAGGCCGCGCTCGAGCAGCGAGCGCGCGGCGGATTCGATCTCGGCTTGCCCGACCGATTGGATCCACGGTTCGCCGTCCCAGTCGAGGCCCAGCCATTCCAGGTCGCGCAGCGTGGCGTCGATCATGCCGGGCTTCACGCGCTCGACGTCGAGGTCCTCGATCCGCAGCACGATCCGTCCGCCGCGGCTGCGGGCGTGCCACCACGCGACCAGGAAGCTGCGCGCGTGGCCCAGGTGCAGGTGTCCGGTCGGGCTCGGCGCGAGACGGCCGACGATCGCCGGCGCGGGCGTCATCGCGCGGTGGGGGCGGTGACGGCGAGATCCTGCGCGGCGTTCACCGTCGATCCGGGCACGGGTGGCATCCCGAGCCAGGCGAGCACGAGGTTCGCCGCGTCGGCGTTGCGCACCGGGGGCAGCGTTCCGTCGCCGGGGCGCGGCCGCGCGAGGCCCGGATCGGCGCGGCGGCCGGCGTTCAGCGCGTACAGGTCGCTCGGCTCCGCGCCGCCCGTCCACGTCAGGAAGGGGATGATGTAGTTCACCCACATGTGCTCCTGCGTGTGCGAGCGCAGCGGCGCGCCGCCGCCGTGGTCGGTCGTCAGCACGATCGCGGTGCGTCCGCGCAGGTGCCCGGCGGACTCGATCCGGTCCAGGATGCGCACGAGCGCGGCGTCGACGCCGGCCAGCGCCTTCAGGTACTCCGAGCCGGGCGTCAGGTCCCAGCCCTTCTTGTGCGCGGTGAGGTCGGTCATCGCGAAGTGCACGAGGTACAGGCGCGCGCGGTCCTGCCGCGGCGTGTCGAGCTCCGCGAGCACGAGGTCGGCGAGGTCCTTGGACTCGGGCGCCACGCGATAGACGTCGATCTTGTCCGTGCCGTCGTCGGCGCCGGTCGTGTCGGGCGCGCCGCGCGCCGCGTCCCAGGAATCGTCGAACAGGTGGAACTTGGGCTTGCCGGCCAGGATCCCGGTGAACGCGCCGTGGTCGTGCGCGACGTCGAACACGCCCGCGACGTACGCGCCGCGGTGGGCGTGCAGCGTGAGGCCGTCCTCGACCTCGTCGTTGCGGATCCAGTGGTGGCCCTCGGGGCCCTCGACCAGCCGCCCGGTCAGCATCCCCGTGTGGTTGGGCAGCGTGATCGTCCAGTCGGGATCGGTGCGCGCGTTCAGCGTGCCTGCGCCGCGCCGCAAGCGGTCGAAGCCCGGCAGCGCTCCGGCCGGACCGACCAGGAGCGCGTCGCTGCGCAAGCCGTCGACGCTGACCAGCAGCACGGTCGTGAACGCGCCCTGCGCAGCCGCCGTGGGCCGCGCGGCGTTCGTCGGGGCTTCGGGCGCCGCGACGGGCGCGTCCCCGCAGGCCAGGCACGGGACCAGCGCGAGCAGGGCGTGAGCGTGCGATCGGAGCATCGCCAGAGTGGACCACGCGCAGGCACGCGGGGCGAGAGCGGCACGGCTCCAGCCGCTACACTCCGGCTTCACCGCTCGCCCCGCCACGGCCGATGCAAGCCCCTCCATGCCCCCTCCGCCCGCCGGCGAGCGCCTGACCGGCGTCCAGACCGCGTTCCTCGTCTTGGCCGTGCTTGCCTGCCGGCTGGTCGCGGTCCAGGCCTGCCCGACCTACGACGACGCGTTCATCACCTTCCGCTACGCGGCGAACCTGGCGGCGGGGCACGGCCTCGTGTTCAACCCCGGCGAGGCGTGGGAGCCGGTGCTGGGCACGACGACGCTCTTGTACGCGCTCGTCCTGTCGGGCTTCGCGTTCCTCGGGCTCGACCTCGTGCAGGCGTCGCTGGGCTTCAACCTCGCCTGCGACGCGGTGACCGCGCTCGTGCTGATGCGCCTCGTCGGCGGGCGGCGCACGGCGGCCACGTTCGCGGTGCTGGGCTTCGCGGCGCTGCCGCAACTCGCGCGCATCAGCGTGGGCGGCATGGAGTCGCCGCTGTTCGCGGCGTGCGCGCTCGGCGCGTGCCTCGCGTTCCAGGGCGGCCGCCCGCTCCTCGCCGGCATCCTGGCCGCCGCGACCTGCGTCGTGCGGCCCGAGGGCGCGCTGCTGGGCGGCCTCCTGTTCGTCGCGCTCGCGCGGCGGCCGCGGGAGCTCGTGCGCTACACCGTGCCCGTGGTCGTGGTGGGCCTCGTCGCGGCGGGCGCGCTGACGGTCGTGTACGGCACGCCGATCCCGCAGTCGGTCCTGGCCAAGTCGGCCATGCAGGGCGAGAACGTCGCGGCCGAGAAGCTGGCGCGCCTGTGGACGATCCTCGCGCAGTCGTTCCTGCCGTCCGTGTACTACCTGCCGGCGCTGCCGCTCGTCGCCTGGGGCCTGATCCAGGCACTGCGCGCGCCCGGCGCGCTGCGCATGGCCAGCTTGTTCGCGCTGGGAATCACCGCCAGCTACCTCGCGGCGCGGCCGCACACGTGGGGCTGGTACTACTACCTCGCGCACACCCTGTGGATCGTGTGGCTCGCGCTGGGCGCCGAGCACGCGTGGTCGTGGATCGAGCGTCGGTTCGCTCCCGCGCTGCGCGACGGCCTGCGGCGCTTTGGCCCGCAGACCGCGAGCGCGGCGATCGCCGTCGCGGCGGGCCTCGCCGCGTCGCGCGCGCCGACGCCGATCCCCGATCGCGTGTACGAGCCGCTGTGGGCCTGGGCCGAGCGCACGTCGCGGGCGGAGCCCGGCGCGCGGATCCTGGCCTCGGACATCGGCGCGATCGCGTACCGCTGGCAGGGGACCGTGCTCGACAGCGAGGGCCTGACCTGGCCCGAGGCGCTGGCCTTCCGCCATCCGCTGGCGATCATCGAGGCGCGCGCGCCCGAGTACCTGATGGTCGTCGCCGAGCGCCCGCGGCTGCGCCACCTGTCCGCGCGGCCGGACGTGATGGCGCGCTACGAGCCGATCGCGCGTTTCAACGTGCGCGGCGACACGCGCCTGGATCTCGCGCCCGAGGACGTGCCGCTCGACTGGTCGCAGGACTACCTTATCTACCGGCGACGCGCGCCCTGACGGCCCGTCACCACACGGCGATCTCGCGCCGCTTGCGCCACAGGAGCCACACGAAGAACGGGCCGCCCAGGAGCGACATCAGCACGCCCGGCTGCAGGCCGCGCCCCGGGAAAAAGGCCATCTGCGCGAGGTCCGCGCCCAGCACGACGACCGCGCCGCACAGCGCGCACAAGGGCAGGAGCGGGCGGTGCGCGGGCCCGCACGAGAGGCGCACGAGGTGGGGGACGACCAGGCCCACGAAACCGATCTGGCCCGCGACCGACACGGCCGCGCCCGCGGCCAGCGCCGCGGCGGTGATCGCGATCGCCTTCACGCGGCGCACGTTCACGCCCTGCGCCTCGGCGTCCTCGAGTCCGGCCTGCATCAGGTCGAGCTCCCAGGCGACCAGCGGCCACGCGACCAGCGCGAGGGCCACGCCGATCCACGCGACGAGCGCGTGCCACGCCGCGCGGTCGTCCAGCACGCCGAAGCTCCAGCTCACGATGGCGCGCGACACGGCGAAATCGTCGAGCACCAGGCTGTGCACGAGCTGCTGGACGCCGGCCAACAGGGTGTTGACCGCGATGCCGATCAGGAGCAGCGCGGGGATCGACACGCGGCCCTTCGACACCGCCAGGCGGTAGACGACGAAGGCCGTCAGCAGCGCGCCGAGGAACGCGGAGAGCGGGACGACCCACGGCCCTGCGCCGTGCGCGTCGGGCAGCGTGAGCTGCACGCCGTAGCCGCCGACCAGGAGCACGGCCAGCACCGCGCCCAGGCTCGCGCCGCCGCTGATGCCCAGCACGCCGGGCGAGGCGAGCGCATTGCGGAACACGCCCTGCACGAGGCCGCCCGACAGGCCCAGCGCCGCGCCCACGCCGGCCGCCGTCAGCGCGCGCCACAGGCGCAGCTCGAGCACCGACTGGCGCCAGCCTTCGAGCGGTTCGGCCCAGCCCAGCGCCGCGGCGAAGCCGTGCCAGGCCGCGCCGAAGCCGGCGATCGCGTCGGTCGATCCGAAGCGCAGCGCGAGCAGCACGAGGACCGGCAGCGCGATGCCCAGCGGCAGCGCGAGCGCGAGCGGCGAGCGCCGGCGGCGGTGGGCCCGGTCCATGGGCGGCGGATGGTACTGGCCGGCCGCGCGCTTCTCACCCGCCGCGGTGCCGCCGGGCCGCGAACCGCGCGCCGAAGTCGCGCCGGCCGACTCCGCGCGGCACACTCCTCGCGCGATGTCCGCACCCCTGCGCCTTGCGTGCGACGAGCTGCGCGCGATCGACCGCCTCGCCCAGGAGGAGTTCGGGCTGCCGGGCATCGTCCTCATGGAGAACGCGGGCGCGGGGGCCGCGCGCATCGCGCTCGCGCTGCTCGGCGACGCGCGGCGCGCGACCGTCCTGGCCGGTCCCGGCAACAACGGCGGCGACGGCTGGGTCGTCGCGCGGCACCTCGCGAACCACGGCGTCGACGTGCGCGTGCTCTCCTGCGTCGATCCCTCGCGCCTGCGCGGCGACGCGGCGGTCATGGCCGCCGCGGCGTTGCGCATGCGCGTCCCGTGCGACCTCGTCACCTCCGCCGACCATCCCGGCGCCCTGCGCTCCGCGCTGCGCGCGCCGGGCCTGTTCGTCGACGCGCTGCTCGGCACGGGCGCGAGCGGACCGCCGCGGCCGCCGATCGACGGCGTCATCGCCGCGCTCGCGACGCGCGACGCCGCCGCGCGCGTGCTCGCGCTCGACCTGCCCTCGGGCCTGGACGCCGACACCGGCGTGCCGCAGGGACCGTGCGTCGCGGCCGACGTCACCGCCACCTTCGCGGCCCACAAGCTGGGTTTCGCGGCCCCCGGTGCGGCGCGCTGGACCGGCCGGATCGAGCTCGTCGACATCGGCGTCCCCGCGGAGCTGCTGCGGCGCGCCGCTGCAGGACGCCTTACGCTCCGCTGACTTGCCGCGCCCGGGCGGCGCGCCTACGGTGGACCCGATGCCCTCCGCCTGCCGATGCAGGGAAGGATCGCCGGATCGCGCGCGATGATCGGACCCTTCCTCCTCAGCTTTCTTTCCGCGGCCGTCCCGCTCGGGGGCCGGCACGTCGAGGTCGGCGACGTCCCGCGGCACACGTTCCAGCGGCCGCCGCTGAACGGCGTCCTGGTGCGCTCGCTGGAGGACTTGCGCGGTCGCCCCGTGCTGTTCGAGTTCTGGGGCACGCGCTGCCCCGGCTGCGTGGAGACGGCGGTGCCCGCCGCGCTCAAGCTGCAGGAGACCTGGAGCGAGGACCTCGTCGTCGTGTTCGTCGAGTCTCAGGGCGCCGGCGCCGCGGCCGCGCACCGCTTCGCGCTCGAGCAGCGCTGGCTCGGCGGACGCGCGTTGTGGACGGACGAAGTGCCGTTCTGGCCCGGCGGGCACACGTTGCCGGTGTTCGTCCTGCTCGACGCCTCCGGCGAGGTCGTGCTGAAGGGCAACCCGATCGCGCTCGAGCGCAGCATCGAGCGGCTGGTGGCGGAAGAGGTGCGCCAGCGGCGCGGGCCGCCGCGCGGGACGCCCGAGGCGCTGGCGCCGGCGTGGGCGGAGTTCGCGCGCAACCGCTTCGCGCGCGCGCTGCAACTGGCGGAGGACGTCGTGTCACGAGCCGAGAAGGACGCGGCACGTGCCAGCGCGCTGCGCGAATCGGCCGAGGCGCTGCGCGCGCGCATCGACCGGCGCTTCGCGCGCGCAGCTGCGCTGGCCGAGGCGGGGCTGTTCGAGGAGGCCGGCGATCTCCTCGACGCCCTGCGCTCCGGCTCCAGGGGCGACGCCGACCTGGAACAACGCGCGCGCGACCTCGCGCTCGCGATCGAGGGCGATGGCCTCGCGGCAGAACGCAGTGCCGCTACCGAGCTGACGCGTCTCGTGGCGCGGTTTCATGCCGCCGGCGGGGACGCGGCCTCGACGCGCGAACTCGAGCGCTTCGCCGAGCGTCGCTCCGGGACGCGCGCCGCCGCGCGGGCCCTGGAGTGGGTCCGGATCGCCGCGCCACGCGGGCGTTGACCCGGCACGGGACGCGCGCGATGCTGATCCGCGAGCGTCGTCCGCCCGAAGGCCGCGCGCCGCGGCGGACGGGGTGAGAGCGCAACCCGCATGGAAACGAACCCCTCCAGCCAGACCTCGCGACAGTGGGCGATGCTCGCGCACCTCCTGTCGCTGCTCGGCTACCTGCTGTTCCTCGGCCACTTCCTGCCGCCGCTCGTGATCTGGCTGACCAAGCGCGACGAGGACGAGTTCGTCGGCGACCAGGCCAAGGAGTCGCTGAACTTCCAGTTGACCTACCTGGTCGCCTGGGTGGCCGCGGGGCTGGTCATCGCGGCGATGGTCCTGTCGTGCGTGTTCGCGGTCGTGGCGGTGCCGCTGGCGTGGGCGCTCGGCATCGCGCTCCCGATCGCGCATCTCGTGCTGGTGATCCTGGCCGGACTCAAGGCCAGCGACGGCGTGCGCTACCGCTACCCCTGGACGATCCGCTTCCTCTGAGGCGGGCCCGCCGGCGTCCCGGGCCGCGCGGCCGGACGTCCGGAGGTCGGCTAGGAAGCAGGGGCGGGCAAGCGGGAAGGGCTTTCCCGGCGGCCGCTTGCGTCCGCCCCCACCCCCCCCCTCGGCGCCTCCCGGGGCCCGCAATGCGGATTCCAGAACCGGCCCCACACGGTGCCCAGACGGCCGTGATACACTGCTCACGGCCTTGGAATGGAACCTCCCTCACCGGAACTCCGTCCAAACCAAGGGTGCCGCCAGTCTCACCGCGAGTTCCGTGTCCGGCCCGATCGGGTCGTACGGCCCGCAGTGGGCGAAGCAGGGCGGCGCATTCCTAGTACTAGGCTCTCTCGATTGATTCCGAAAACCACTTCAGGAGATCGTATGCTTCGTTCCTCGCTTACCCTCGCGGGCCTCGTTGCCCTCGGAGCGGCCGCTTCGGCCCAAACGTCCACGTTCAGCAAGGTCAAGCCGGTGACGGCGACCGTCCGTGACGCCGGCACGCTGCACCTGGCCACGAACACGTGGACCCGCAAGGCGACCGCCGCCAACATCGGCGCGGACGTCATCTACGACAACACCTGCTCGACAGGCTACTTCTCGGCGTTCTCGGGCGACTCGTACGTGGACGAGGGTCGCATCCCGAGCACGACCTCGCCGACGAACCTGGGCAGCCGCCCGGGCTGCCAGAACAGCTACACGGTCGACGGGTTCCAGCTCGGCTACTGCACCGACCAGACGTCCGCCACGATCGGCACGTACACGGTCAACTTCTTCCAGTCCTACGCGGCCTGCGCGACCGCCATCGGCGTGACCCCGACCGCGGGCTTCGCGATCGGCGGCCTGCCGGCCTCGACGGCGCTGGGCACGCTGGCCTGCTGGGTCGTGACGCTCGACCTCGACAGCCCGCCGCAGACCGCCAGCCTGGCGTTCTCGATGCAGGCCGACGGCGACGGTGTCTGGGCCACGCCGGACAACAGCAACCTGTTCGGCTGGTCGATGGGCAGCACCGCGCCGGGCACCTCGACGGGCCCCTTCATCGCGGGCGACCCGAACGTCTGCCAGCGCTTCGACGGCACCCGCTGGGATTCGCCGATCAACTACGCTGAGGCGGGCACGGGCATGGGCACGCTCGACCAGTTCCGCATCGAGGGTGGTGCCACCACCCCGGGCTGCTACTTCTTCGGCGGCGCGCCGTTCGCAAGCTTCCACCTGGAGCTGTACGCGGACGCCTGCGGACCGACCTCGCCGGGCGTGAACTTCTGCTTCGGCGACGGCGCGGCGGGCAACACCCCCTGCCCGTGCGCGAACCACAGCGCGACGGCCGCGGCCGCGGGCTGCCTCAACTCGTTCGCCACGGCCGGCACGCTGCGCTCGACCGGCACCGCGAGCATCTCGGCCGACACGGTCGTCCTGAACGCCGGCGGGCTGCCGGCCGCCAGCTCGCTGTTCTTCCAGGGCACCATCCGTCAGATGGCCGCGGGCCTCAACGGCGCGGTGTTCGGTGACGGCCTGCGCTGCGCGGGCGGTTCGGTCATCCGTCTGAAGACCTACAACGCGGTGGGCACGCCGGGCGCGGCCACGACCTCGTACCCGCAGGCGGGCGATCCGTCGGTGTCGGTCCGCGGTCTGGTCACCACGCCGGGCCTGCGCACCTACCAGGTCTGGTACCGCAACGCCGCCGCGTTCTGCACGGCCAGCGTGTTCAACCTGTCGAACGGTCACGAAATCGCCTGGGGCGCGTGATCCGGATCTGATCGACGCACGCGGCCGACCGGCCGCGTGACTCGGGAGCGGGCGGTGCTGCGATGCGGCGCCGCCCGCGTCCTTTTTCCCCCGCGATCGAAGGCGGGTCGCGAGCGTCCGTGCGCAGTCCTCAGCCTCCGAGGTAGGGACGCAGCGCGCGCAGGATCCGCGCGTCGGCCGCGTGCCGCGCCGCGAGATCGCGGGCGAGGGAGCGCGCGCGCTCGATCTCTCCGGCCTGCGCCAGCGCGGCCAGGCGGCCTTCCTGGCAGCGCAGCCACCAGCCCGCGGCATCGGGAGCGGGCCGCGCGTCGAGCGCGCGTTCGTACGCGCGCACGGCCTCGGCGGCGCGACCGGAGCGGCGGGCGATCTCGGCGAGGGCAAAGGCTGCGTTGAAGGTCTCGTCCGGCGTGCGCGCCAGTTCCAGCGCCCGCCGCAGGGTGTGCTCCGCCTCGGGGACCGCGGCGGCGCCCTGGGCCTCGCCGCGCGCCAGCAGCACGCGCGCGAGCGCGTAGTGCGCGGCGGACGCCAGCGGCGCGGCGGTCACGCCCGCCTGCGCGCTCCCCAGCGCCTCGGTGGTGCGGCCGCGCGCCAGCAGTTGCTCGGTCAGGGCCTGGCGTGCGCCGGCCAGCGACGGCGCGAGCCGCAGCGCCTCGCGCAGGCTGCGCTCGGCCGCCTCGGGCTGACCGATCGCGTCGAGCGCGATCCCCAGGTCCTGGTGCGCGATGGCGAAGCGCGGGTTGTGCGCGAGCGACTCGCGGTAGAACTCGACGGCACGCGCGGGATCGCCGCTCGCGGCCGCGCGGATCCCGAGCTGCCACAGCCCCTTGGCCGGAGTCCGGTCGACCGCGGCGGGCACCGCCTGCACCAGGAACGCCAGGACCGCCGCGGAGACGAGCGCCAGGCCGAGCGGCCGCCAGCGGCGCTCGCGCCAACGATCGAGGGACCACGTCAGGGCGAACGCGGCGAACACGAGCAACGCGGGGACCATCGGGATGCGAAAGCGCGCACAGACGAAGAACGCGACGACGCTGGCGCACCACGCGGGCACGAACAGCCACAGCGGCCCGATCGCACGCCAGCGGCGCAACGCGAGCGCGAGGCCCAAGAGCCCCAGCGGCGCGGTCCAGCCGAATCCGACCGGCAGCCAGCGCAGCACGGGTCCGAAGCGCAGCGCGAAGAAGACCTCGTCCTGGTTGTTGCCGAGCTCCCAGTCCGTCCAGAAGAGGCGCAGCTTCCACGCGAAGTGCCGCGCCGCGTCGAGCGGATTCGCGGCCATCCAGGAGAGCGCCTTGCGCGTGTAGTGGCCCGAGACCTCGGAGGGCTTCAGCGCGCGCCCCGCCTCGGCCTCGGCCTGGGCGATGGTGTCGTGGTAGCCGCCCCACCAGTCCGGGCGGGTGCCCGGCGCGATCGCCGTGCTGCCGTCCGACGCGGGGTTGTTGCCGATCCACAGGTTCACGCCGCCCTGCGAGCTGATCAGCACGAGGTCGCCGCCCGCCAGGGTGTTGTAGGCGGTGACCGGGAGGATCGGCGCGAACGCGGCGAGCACGTAGGCCAGCACGGCGCCCCACGCCGCGCGCGTGGGGCGGCCCGCGCGGAACAGCATCCACAGCGCGACGAGCGGCGCCCACAGCAGGATGTTCGGGCGCACCAGCGCAGCCGCTCCCAGCGCGACGCCGGCCCATGCCGCGCGGAGGGGCGTGGGCCGTTCGGCGAAGCGCAGCGCGAGCAGGATCGCGGCGAGGCTGGTGGGGACCTCGAGCACCGGCAGCAGGAGCTCGCCGTCGAAGTAGATGAGCATCCAGTACGCGGCCGCCAGCGCCGCGGCGACGAGGCCCGTGCGCCGGTCGAACGCGCGCGCGCCGACCAGGTACACCAGCGCGCAGGCGACCGTGCCCAGCACGGCCTGGACGAGGCGCGGCGCGAGCAGTCCCTCGCCGAAGACGCGCAGGCACGCGGCCAGGAACCACGGGTACCCGGGCGCGCGGAAGAAGGGGCCGGGCTGGAACTCCTCGCCGCGCGCGAGCGCCGTGGCCCATTGCACGTGGTACAGCGCGTCCATCTCGGGCGCGGCGAAGAACGGGTTCCCGCGCGACTGCAGGACGTAGACGACGCGCAGCGCGAGCGCGAGGAGCAGGATCGCCGCCAGTGCGAGCCGCGCGGTGCGCGGTCGCACGTCGCCGCGCGCCGTGGCCTCAGCGGTCGCCATCGCCGCCGGTGTAGCCGACGCCCTGGAGGCGGTCGATGGCGGCCGCATCCACCTCGACGGAGAGGCACGGGCGCGGCGTGCCGGCACCCAGCGCGCGCAGGCGCCCGGCGCGCGCCGCCTGCAGCGCGGCCGCGCGGTCGGGCGCGCTTCCCGCCAGGTTCTCCCGCTCGCGCGGGTCGGCGCGCCAGTCGTAGAGCTCGGGCGCGTCGCCGCCCGCGATCAGCTTCCAGGCGCCGTCGCGCCAACTGGAGAGCGGTGACGACCAGAAGCTGCCGTAGGCCCCCAGTGCGGCCGGCGGCGGCGCGGCCCCGGCGCGGATCAGCGGTGCGAGGTTGCGTCCCGTGAACGCCGGCGCCGGCGCCACGCCCGCCAGCGCGCACAGCGACGGCGCCACGTCGATGAGCCCGACGGGGGCGTCGACGACGGCCGCCGGCGCGCCGGGGACGTGCACGATCAGCGGCACGTGCAGGAGTTCGTCGTACAGCGTGTGCCCGTGCTCCCAGGAGCCGTGATCGCCGAACTCCTCGCCGTGGTCCGATGTCACGACGACGAGCGTCGAGGCGTCCAGGCCGCGCGCCGCGAGGCCGTCGAGCAGCCGTCCGACCTGATGGTCCACGTAGGCGATCTCCGCGTCGTACAGCGCGCTGGCGCGCGCGAGCATGTTCGCGTCGGGCTCGAAGCGGCCGTTGCGGTGCAGCACGACGTGGTCGCGCATGCCGAAGCGGAACGCGTCGCTCGTCTGGTCCTCGGGCCGCGCGAAGCGCGCGCGCCATTCCTTCGGCGGGTCGTACTCGGCGTGCGGGTCGAAGTAGTGCACCAGCAGGAGGAACGGCTCCGTGCGCCGCTCGCCGATCCAGGCCAGCGCGGCGTCCGTGGTCTGCTCCGCGCGGCGCACGTGCTCGTTGTCGGCGTAGACCCGGGCGTCGACGTGGTCGAACCCCTGCACCGTTCCGAAAGGCTCGGTCAGGAAATCCACGTTCACCACGGCGGCGGTGCGCCAGCCCGCGTCGCGGAAGCGCTCGGCGAGCGTCACGTGCTCGTCGTCCAGGCGGCACCAGCCCGTCCGCACGTTGCCGCCCGCACCGTGCGCTTCGGGCGGCAGCGACGTGAACAGCGAGGAGAACGAAGGCAGCGTCCAGGAGGCGTGCGCGAAGGCCGCCGAGAACCGCGTGCTGCGCGCGGCCAGCGCGTCGAGGCGCGGCGTCAGGCCCGCGCGGCCGCCCTGGCACGACAGCCGGTCGGCACGCAGCGTGTCGATCGCGATCACGACGACGCTGGGACCGTGTGCTACCGGCCGCGGCGCGGAGGGGCAGGCGCACAGGCCGGCCAGCGCGACGGCGCCCGACAGGCGCGCGAGGATCGGAATGCGACGGGGAGACAAGGTGGGGGACGGTAGCGCCGGCGGCGGCCCGCGGCCATGCTGCGTACGCGGCGCGACCCCCTCCCCGCGAGAGGCGAGCCGGCCGAATGTCCCGGTGCCCCGCGCGGCGCGGCCTCAGGGGCAGAACAGGATGCGCAGTCCGTCGGTCAGGTTGAAGCCCGCGCCGCCGCCCGCCGGATTGCGGTACCAGAACTGCGCGCGGACCACGTCGCCGCCGCGCACGCGCGCCGACGGCGGCAGGTTTCCCGCAGCGAAGGGCTGCTGCGCGACGCCCGCGGCCGAGGCCTGGATCGCGCCGCGGCGCACGACCGGGCCGGCGATGCAGCGGTAGCCGTTGCCGAAGGCCACCTGGGCGGGGCTGCGTCCGTGGAAGAACAGACCCAGGGTGTTCGGCGGCAGTTGCACCGCGATCAGCGTCAGGTCGTCGGCGGCCAGACTGGTCGTGCCCGCGGCCTCGATGCGCGCGGCGACCCCCAGCGAGCTGGGGTTGGCCGCGCAGTAGTTGCTCCAGCCCGGGACCTGCCGGGTGTCGAACGCGTACGCGCGGCCGCCGGCGCCGGCCGAGGGGGCGCCGGCGATCCCCTGCGCGCAGGGTGCGCCGCCCGCGGACCAGCCGACGAGCTCGTCGTCCGCGCGTCCCGCGAAGCGCCCGAGGATCGCGCCGCTCGCGCCCGAGACGATGGTGATCTCGCCGGCGTTGAAGAGCAGCGCGCCCAGCCGCGAGAGTGTCTCCGCGAACGGCGCGCCGATCAGGAGGTCCCCCCGGCCATCGCCGTCGACGTCGCCGGCGGGCGCCAGCGACCAGCCGAACAAATCGAGCTGCGCGGCTCCGACGTGCGTACGCAGCACGGCACCCGTCGCGCCCGAGAACACGCGCACGTACCCCGGTCCCAGCAGGGCCTGCGGCGCGCCGACCGCCAAGTCCGCGCGCCCGTCCAGGTCGACGTCGCCCGCGCCGGCGACTGCCGTGCCGAACCAGTCGATGCTGCTGTCGCCGAAGAACGTGTGGAGCCGCGCGCCGGTGGCGCCGGAGAAGACCTCCGCGAGGTTGCTGCCGGTGGAGGTGCCCGCGATCACGTCGGGGACGCCGTCGCCGTCGACGTCGCCGGCGGCGGCGACGGCGTAGCCCAGCTCCGTCGAGAGCCCCACGCCGACGAGCGTGCGCAGCGTCGCGCCGTCGCGGCCCGAGACGATGCGCACGTAGCCGGCGTCGGTCGCTCCCAGATCGCCGCCGGGCACGCCGATCGCGAGGTCCGCGCGACCGTCGCCGTCGACGTCGCCCAGGCCCGCGAGCGCGAACCCGAACTGATCGCCGGGCGCGTCGCCCGGGAGCGTCAGCCACGGACTGCCGGTCGCGCCCGACCACACGCGCACCACGTTGGAGGTGCGCGATCCCGCCGCGACGTCGGCGCGGCCGTCGCCGTCGACGTCGCCGAGCAAGGCGACGCTGAAGCCCAGTTCCTCGCCCGCGGCCGTTCCCGCGTGCGTGCGGATCCACGCGCCGTCCGCGCCCGAGCGGACCTCGACCGCGCCGCCGTCGGGAGCGCCCGCGTCGCCCAGGGGCGTTCCGATCAGCCAGTCTCCGATGCCGTCGCCGTCGACGTCGCCCCCGGCCGCGACCGCGGCGCCGTGGTTCGCCGCGGGGCCGGGCGCGTCGAAGGTGCCCAGCAGGCCGCCCTGGGCGGCGAGCAGGGCGGGAGTGGCCACCCAACAGAGCCCGATTCCCCCGGCTCGACGCGCTGCGGTGGACATCCGGTCCAGCCTGCGGGCCGCGCGCCGATCCGGCAAGAGGGTCGTGGCGCAGACGTGCCCCGCGGCCGACCGTGCGCCACAATCGGGGGCATGGCGCCGCGTCTCCTCGTCTTCCTCCTCGCGCTCGGGGCGTGCGGCGAGACGCGCGAGCACGTCGAGGTGCGCTACCCCGACGGGACGCTCGCACGCGCGTACGAGCGCCAGGGTCCCGCGCTCGACGGCCGCTGGTCTTCGTACTGGCCCGACGGCAGCCTCGAGGTCGAGGGCGCCTACGAGGGCGGCGTGCGCACCGCCACCTGGTCGTCGTGGTTCCGCGACGGGACGCTGCGTTCGCGCGGGCGGTACGTGCGCGGTCTGCGTCACGGCCCCTGGATCGAGTGGTACCCCAGCGGCAATCTCTCCAGCCAGGGCACGTACGAGGACGGCGACCGCGTCGGCATCTGGCGCGTACACCGTCGCACCGGGAAGGTCGCGCGCGAGGAGACGTGGCGCGGCGGGACGCTCGTGAGCGTCACGCCTGCCAATTGAGCGTGTAGCCGTTGGTCAGGTTGAACGTCGACGGCGTGCAGAATCCGGCGGCATTGCGGTACCAGACCTGGTAGTGGCGCGTGTCGCCCGGGCTGATCGCGCCGCGCACGGAGACGGACAGATCGCCGCCGCCGGGATAGCTCGACGCCCCGCCGCTGTTGGTCTTGGTTCCCAGGCGGATCACGCTGCCCGCGGCGCAACGCAGGCCGTCGCCGAACACGGCGCCGGCGCCGCCGGCCTGCTGCGCCGTGCCCTGGAAGTACAAGGCCGAGCTGTTGGGCATGCCGCTGCCGGCGAGCATCAGCGTGTCGGCGCTGACGCTGGGTGTGCCGCTGCCGCCGAGCCTTCCGGCGGTTCCGAGCGAGTTCAGGCAGCCCGCGGCGGCACCGACCGCGCTCGCGTTGCCGCAGGGGCAGGGCGTCGCCGATCCGTCGCCCAAGCAGAACCCCGTCCCGGGGTCGGAGACGACCGTGATCGTGCCGGTCATGCCCGCGAAGAAGTGCGGCTCGCAGAAGTAGCGGTACACGCCGCCGGGCATCGGGTTCGCGCCCACGAACGCCGCGCTGAACGTGAACGAGAACACGGGCGTCGCGCTGTCGAGCGGGCTGGTGAACAGCTCGTTCCCGTTGATGACGCCGTCGGTTCCCTCGGTGACGGTGTGTCCCAGCGAAGTCCAGTTCCAGCGCACCGTGTCGCCGACCTGGATGGTCACGTGCTGCGGCGTGAAGCCGAAGCCGCTCTGGGTCACGTCGATCGTGCTCGCGCGGGCGCCGCCGGCGAGCAGGCCCGCGGCGACGAGCGAGGAAAGGATGGTGCGCATCGTGGATTCCTGATGGTGCGAGGGCAGCGGGCGGAGCGATTGCAGGGATGACCCTCCAGCCCAGCCTATCCCGCGCCGCGCGGTCGGGTCGTCAGGGGCCGGCAAGGATCTGGAACGGCCCCGCCACGGCGAGCGTGAGCGCCGGTGCGCCGCCCAGCGGCCAGTGGATCGCCGCGCCGGTCGTGCCGAACGCGATGCCGACGCCGGTCCAGTCGGCGGCGGTGCCAAAGGGCCCGGAGCCAGCCCACGACTCGACCGTCGTCGTCGGCAGACGCAGGCGCTCGAAGCGCTGACCCGTCAGCGTGGTCACGATCCACGCGATCCAGCCGTCGGTGCGCGTGGCGACGGCCGCGGTGGGTTCCTCCGCGCCCAGCGTCGCGGACAGCACCAGAGGGCCCGTGAAATCGGCCAGGATCGAGTGCACCTCGTGCGGTTGAGTGCCGCTCGAGCGTTGCAGGCCGATGCCGAAGCGCCGACCTGCGAGCTCGATCCAGTCGAAGGACTTGACCTCGCCCAGCAGGACCTGCGCGGTCAGCGGCTCGCCGGAGAGCAGCGTGAGGTCGCCGCCCTGCCCGCTGTCGTCGTGCAAGAGGAGCGAGCGTCGGTCCGGCGCGAGCACGAGGATGCTGGGGTCGATCTGCGGCACGCTCAGGAACGGTTCGGTCGCGTCGCCGGAGGAAAGCGTGAGGTTCTCCAGCACCGGCGGCGCGCCGGGCGTCAGCCACGCGCGGAACAGGTCGACCTTTTCGATGCCGATCTCGGAGGTCGGGGCGCGCTCGCCCATCGCGAACACGAACTCGCCCGGGCCGCGGAAGAAGAACACGGCGACCTCGTCGAGCGTGTCGAGGAAGCGGGCGTCGGACGAGAGCTGCTCGGGCGCCTCCGCGGCGGGCGCCGCGGGCCGCGCGACGAAGCACTCGCGCGTGAGACCCTCGGTGCGCCATGCGCACCACTGCGCGTCGTCGCTGACCGCCAGGTACGGGCCGCTCAGCGCGGCGGGCGCCGATCCGGCGCTGGAGAGCGGCGCGGCGGCGCGGCTCGCGCGCCGCGCGACGCCGTCCGCGCCCACGACCCAGGCATGCAGCGCCGAGGGATCGTCGCCGGCGGTGAACGCGGCGGCCTGTCCGCGCGGGCTCAGCACCAGGTCTCCGCTGTAGTGCGCCGGCGACGGCGCACCGGCGAAGGCCACGCCGCCCGCAGGCAGGTCGTCGGCGCGCGAGGCGCGCAGGATCCCGCGCCCGGTCGCGGCCCAGGCGTGCGAGGCCGAGAGCGCGAGGCCGCGCGGCGCGATGCGCAGCGGCGGATAACCCGCCGTGCGGTCGACGACCTGGATCGTGCTCGCGATGCGCACCTCGAGCAGATCGCCGCCTGCGTCGGGCAGCGTCGCGCACAGGACGGCGCGTCCGTCGGGCGCGACCGCCACGCGCGCGAGGAACGGATTCGCGTCGCCGCCGGCGCCGATCGCGGGTCGCTCGACGAGGACGCGCGGGAACCCGTCGGCGGCGATGCAGAAGTAGCCGTAGGTCCGCGCGCCGGCCGGGCCGCGGGAGTAGTGGAACAGCGATCCCCTGTTCTGCGGCAGCGCGATCCGCCCGGCGCCGGCCACGTCGGGGAAATGGCGCGCGCGGCCGGGGAGGAACTGCTCGAGCGGCGTGCGGTGGCTGAGATCGACCGGCAGCAGCGTGAGGTCGGCGAGTTCCGGCGGCGCGGAGAGCAGCGCCCCCGTCGTGTCGTCGTAGGTGCGAACCGCGCCGGGACCTCCGGCGGGCCCCTCGAACAGGGTGAGCGCGCCCGCGCCGGCCAGCGGTGCGGCGGCGGCGAGTGCGAGGAGGGCGCGGATGGGCTGGAACGCGTCGTGCATGGGGGGCCTCTTGGTGCGAGGCCCGATCCAATCAAACCACATGCCCCCGATCTTCGTCGGGCGCGGCCGCCCGCGCGGACGCCACTGCGGCCCCATTTCGGCGGGGGCGCGCACCGCGAGGGTGGCGCGAACGCCCATGTTCGTCCATAATCTGGACATGCGTCCAGGGGCTGGACCTACGGCACGGTCCCCTGAACACCTCCGGATGGTTTCCGAGCCTGCGATTCCTGCCGCGCTCCCCGAGGGCTTCGAACCGGTGCGCGACCTCGCGACGGGCGCGGGCGCCGCGCGCGTCACCCTCGCGCGGCGCTTCGGCGAGACGTTCGTGGTGCGCGTCGAGCCGGCGACGGGCTCCGGACAGGCATCGGCCGAGTTGCGCGCGCTGGCCGGCCTTGCGCACCCCGGGCTCGCGCGCCTCGTCGACCACGGCGCGCTGCCGGACGGTTCGGTGTGGCTGGCGCGCCGCTGGATCGAGGGGCAGGACCTGGCCGCCTGGTGGCAGGCGGTGCGCGCGGAGGACGGCGCGCCGGCGCGCCTGGGGCGCCTGGTCGTGGAGTTGTGCGCCGCGCTCGAGCACCTGCACGCGCGCGGGGTCGTGCACGCCGACCTCAAGCCGGGCAACGTGCTCGTCACGGACGAGGGGCGGCCGGTCCTCACGGACTTCGGCCTGTCGCGCGCGCGCGGCGCGGTCGTCGCGGCTGCGGGGACGCCGTTCTTCGTCGCGCCGGAAGTGTTGCAGGGTGCGGACTACGCTCCCGCGGTGGACCTGTTCGCCGTCGGCGCGACGCTCGTGCGACTCCTCGTGCCGCGCCGACTGCGTGCAGCCGAGCTGTATGCGCGGTTCCCGCGCACGCCGTTCCTCGAGGCGCTCGGCGTGCGGCCCGAGGAGTTGCCGGACTGGGCGCGCGACATCGTCTCCGCGCTGGTGGCCGCGGATCCGTCGCGGCGCCCGCGCTCCGCGGCGCATCTGGGCCGCGTGCTCGCCGGCCGGTTGGGCGTTCCGTGGTCGGGCGCCGCCGCGGTCGATCTCTCGTTCACGCCGCTCGAGGGGCGCGGGACGTGGTGTCGCGCGGAACTGGAGCATCTGCGCGAGCGCCGGCCCGCGGGAGGCGTCGCGTGGTGGCGTCTGCCCAGGGACGAGGACCCATCGGCCTTCGTCGCCGCCGCGCGCACGTGGTTCGCGGTCCAGGGCCTGCCGACGGCGAGCATCGCGCCCTCCGCGGTGGACGGCCTGGAGCCGGGATCGGCGGCGTTCGACGCCGCCGCGCGCACGATCGCCGCGCGCGCCAGCGGATCGATCGTCTTCCATGCGTCGGGCGATGGCGCGCGCGAGACGCAGCGCGCCGCGCACCTCGCGCGCGCGGTGGCGCGCGACGGCGGGTTGCTCGTGGTCGCGGCCGCCGCGCCGTCGCCGTTGGAGGACGCGGCGGAACGCGCGGTCCCGCCGGTGGACGAGGCGCACGTGGGGCTCTTTCTCGAGCGCGAACTGGACGAACCCGACGCGCCGCGCCGCGCCGCGCTGGCGCGGGCCCTCCACGCGGGCGGCGGCGCGTCCACCGGCGTGGCCGAGCGGCTGGAGCGAGCCGTCGCGTCCGGCTGGATCCTGGCGGGGGACACGCGGCCGCGGCTGCGCCCCGGCGCGCCTCCGTCGGCGCAGGACCTCGCTCCGGGCGGGGCGTCGATCGGCGCGGTGCGCGCGGACGTGCTTGCGCTCGTCGCGGCGCTGGCCGTCCTGGGCGGCCGCGCGACGAGCGCGGAGGTGTCGGCGCTGGCCGAGGTGCGCGCGGCGCCGCTCCTCGCGGACCTCGCGCCGTGGGTGCGCGCGGGCGCGGGCGGCGACTGGCTGCTGACCGTCGCCGCGGATGCGATCGCGTGCCCGCCCGAGACCTGGCGCGAACTTCACGCGCGCCGTGCCGCCGGCTTGCGCGCCGGGGGCGCCGCGCGCGCCGCGTGGCTGCCGCACGCCTGGCGCGCGGAGTTGCCGGACGGCGGCACGGACGCGGTCGTGGAGGAGTCCCGCGCGCTGCGCGCGGCCGGAGCGCCCGGGCTGGCGCTGGACCTGGCGGAGCGGATCTTCGCGCTGGCGCGGGCCGCCGGCCGCGACCCGGGCCTGGAGCTGTCGGCCGAGGAGGCGTTCGGTTGGCTGGCCCTGGGCGAGCCCGAGCGCGCGCGCGCCGTCGTCGAGTCGCGTCTCGCCGGCGCCGCCGCGTCCGCCCGCGGATGGCGCGCGCGCGTGCTCTCGGCGCTCGCGGCCGCGGAACGCGATCAGGAGCGGGCGCTCGCGCTGGCGCACGAGGCGCGCGCCCTGGACGCGCGCCACGCCGAGGCCGCGCTCGATGTCGAGGCGCGCGCGTTGTTCGAAGCGGGCCGGGACGCGGAGCTGGAAGCACTCGAGCGCAACTCGCGCGACGACGCGGCGGTCGGCGAACGGGCGCGCGCCAACCTGTCGAACCTCCTGGCCGCCAGCCTGCAGCGCCGCGGCGAGACCGCGCGCGCCCGCGCGCTCTTCGAGGAACTGCTGGCGGGCGCGGACGAGGAGTCGCCGCGCACGGCTTCGATCTGCCAGAACCTGGGCACGCTGGAGCGGCGCAGCGGCGACCTCGCGCGCGCGAGGGACCTGTTCGAGCGCGCCGCGCGCATCCACGAGCGCTCGGGGACGCTGGCCGGCCTGGCGCACGCGCGCACGCAGATCGGCGGGATCCTGCGCGAGGAAGGCCGCCTGCTGGAGGCCGCGGCCCCGTTGGAAGCGGCGGTCGACGCGTGCGAGCGCATGGGGGACGCCGCGGGCGCGGCGCTGGCGCGCGGCACGTGCGGACTGCTGCTGGCCGAGCGCGGCCACCTGCACGCGGCCGGCGTCGAACTCGCCCGGGCTGCCGCCGATCTCGAGGCGCGCGGCCGGCGTGCCCACGCGGCGTACCTGCACGCGCGCGGCGAGGAGGTGCGCGCGCGCCTCGGCCAGCCCGCGGGTCCGGCCGAACGCGAACGGGCGCGCAGCGACGCCGGCGGCCTGGACGCCGACCCGCGCGCGCTCGTCGCCCTGGCGCGCGCGGCCTGGCTGCGCGGCGCGTTCGCGGTCGCCCGGGAGCGCGCGGAACGCGCTGCCGAGCTGGCCCGGTCGCTGGAGTTGATCCCGGTCGCGCAGGAGGCGGACGCGCTCCTCCACGGATTGCGGCGCGCGCCGCGGAGCGACGGCGGCCCGGCGCCGCGCGACGCGGTGATCGAAGCGCTCGCCGAGCCGTTCGACTCCGCGCGCGCGCGGGCGCTGGCCGAGGAACTCGAGTCGCGCGGCAGCGACGACCGGGCGGCGCGGCTGTGGATCGCACTCGCCGCGCGCTGCACCGAGCCCGACGCCGCGCGCGAGGCGGGCGCGCGCGCCCGAGAACTGTGGAAGCGCTGCACCGCCGGCCTGGGCGACGGCGAACGCGACGCGCTGCGCCGCGCGCTGCTCGCGCGGCCGGATCCCCAACCCGCCGACCTTGCCGCGCTCGACGCGCCCACGCCCGAGGAACAGGAGCACGAGATGGAGATCGTTCGACTGCTGGAGATCAACCAGAAGCTCGTCGAGGAACAGGACCTGACCAAGCTGCTGGGCGCGATCGTCGAGCACGCGCTGGCCGTCAGCGGCGCGGAGCGCGGCTTCCTGGTCCTGGAGGAGGACGGCGAGCTGGTGTTCGACAGCGCGCGCGACAGCCGGCGCGGCGACATCGAGGCGCCGGAGCTGGAGGTCAGCCGCAGCGTCGTGCAGGAGGCCTTGGAGAGCGGGGAGCCGTTGCGTCTCTCCAACGCCACGGAGGACCCGGAGCTGGGCGGGGCGCCCTCGGTCAGCGCGCTGGACCTGCGCTCGATCCTGTGCGTGCCGTTCACGATCGACGCGCGCTCGCGCGGCGTCATCTACGTCGACCACCGCGTGCGCGTCGACGCGTTCGGCGAGCGCGCCGAACGCCTGCTGGCCCTGCTGGCGGGCCAGGCCGCGCTGGCGATCCGCCAGGTCCGGCGCCTGGAGGAGATCCGGCGCCTGAACAGCGACCTGGAGCAGGACGTGGCGCACAAGGAATCGGATCTGCGCGTGGCCCGCGTCGCGCTGCGCGAGGCGGGCGTGCCGGCGGTTCCGGGCGGTCTCGTCGGCCGCTCGGCGGCGATGCGGCGCGTGCACGGCCTGGTCGAGCGCGCCGCCGAGGTCGCGCTGCCCGTCCTGGTCGTCGGCGCGAGCGGCACGGGCAAGGAACTGGTGGCGCGCGCGCTGCACGCACAGAGCCCGCGCGTGAAGGGGCCGTTCGTGGCCGAGAACTGCGCGGCGCTGCCGGCGTCGCTGGTCGAGGCCGAGCTGTTCGGCGCGCGCCGCGGGGCGTTCACGGGCGCGGACACCGACCGCCCGGGCCTGTTCGAGCGCGCGCACGGCGGCACGCTGTTCCTCGACGAGATCGGCGAGCTGCCGATCGAGCTGCAGGCGAAGCTACTGCGCGTCCTGGAGACCGGCGAGGTGCGGCGCCTGGGCGAGGGCCGCGTGCGCAAGGTGGACTTCCGCCTGCTGGCGGCGACCAACCGCGACCTGGAGGCGCAGGTGCGTGCCGGCACGTTCCGCGCCGATCTCTTCTACCGGCTCGACGGCCTGCGCATCGCGCTTCCGCCGCTGTCCGAGCGCGTGGAGGACATCCCGCTGCTGGTCGAGCACTTCCTGCGCCTGGAGGGCGCGGAGAGCGGCACGACGCGCGCGATCGCGCCGGCTGTGCTGTCCGCTCTGTCGCGCCGCGCGTGGCCCGGCAACGTGCGCGAACTGCGCAACGAGGTCGCGCGACTGTGCGTGCTGTGCCCCGGAGACCTCGACGACCCGGCGGCCGTGCGGCCGGCGCGCGACCTTGCGACGGAAGGGGAAGGCGGCGGCGCGCCGCGGACCCTGGCCGAGATCGAGCGGACCGCGATCGAGCGTGCGATCCGCGCGGCCGGCGGCGACAAGACCCAGGCCGCGGCGGCCCTCGGGATCTCGCGTGCGAAGGTCTACCAGCGCGTCAAGGAGTGGCGCCTGGAGGAGACCGGATCCGACGCTACGGCTTCTTCTTGAAGAGGTCGCCCAGGCCGTCGAGCGCGGGCTCGAGGGACTTCAACGTCTTCTTGGCTTCGTCGAGCACCTCGGCGCCCTCCAGCTTCTTCTGCAGGTCCGTCAACAGGTCCTTGGGGAAGATGCCCTGCCCGGCCTCGAGGCTGCTGGACAGCGCCGCCTCCAGCACGGCGCCCAGGAGCTTGCCGACGATCTCGGGCGTGCTGCCGTCGCTGCGGAAGTCCGCGATCTCCAGGCGCGGGACCTTGGCGCTGTAGCTGCCGGAGGCGAGCGGCAGGTCGGCGAGGACCAAGTCCGCGGTCAGGTTGGTGAGCACGATGCGGTCGACGATCAGCGTCCGGCGCGCGCCGCCCTCGGCCGGCGCCGCCGGCTCGCCGCCCTTGCGCTCCAGATGCGCGAGGATCGCGCCGTAGTTCGTGCCCTGCGCCGTGCGTTCCAGGCGCAGCGCCAGCCCGTCGACGGCGATCTCGCGCACGTGGATCCGGTCCGAGAGCAGGGAGCGGCTGTCCCAGCCGGCGCGCGTCGTCGCGATGCGCAGGAACGGCTGGTCGCTGAAGCCCGCGGGGTTGGCGATCGAGAGTCGCTCGAGCTCCAGCTCGCCGCCGACGATGCCGGCCGAGGCGGACTCGACGCGCGTGGCCGAGCCCGTGGCCCAGGTGCCTCCGTGCTCGATCGCCGATTTCACGATCGATCCGGTGAAGAGCAGCGTGCCGGAGAGCAGCAGCACGAGCAGGAGCAGCAGGACGACGCCGACGCGGACCACGATCTTCATGGCGTCCGACGATAGGGGATCGGGGCCGCCGCGCAAAGCGGCGCGCGGCGACCCGCCGGGCCGCCGCGCGCTCGGAACTCGGATGCGGGCTGCTACGGGCAGAACTCGACGTGCAGCGCGTTCGTGAGCGCCACGCCGCCGGGCGTGTGGCGGTCGCGGAAGAACGCCTGGTAGTTGACGCGCGTGCCGGCCATCGAGGGGTGCAAGGCGATCGGGAGCAGCGCCTGACCCATCGCGTCGAGCTGGTAGAAGGCCACGTTCGTCAGCGCGCCGCCGAGCAGCAGCGTGCCGCCCTGGAACGGGATGCTGGCCTGCGTGGGGCTCGAGCGCAGCGCGCCGAAGCTGCCCGGCAGGCCGTTGCGCACGACGACCGCGAAGCCGATCCCGCTGACGCTCGGCGTGCCCGACCAGATCACGCCCGGATAGCGGCCGTTCGAGAGGCGCTTGGCCGTTCCGTACTGGATCGGCTGCACGCACGGGGCGGCCGCGATGTCCACGGCCACCGAGGCCTTCAGGACCGGCGCGCTCTTGCCCTGCGCGACCCACTGGTTGTAGGCCACCATGCCCGCGCTGTTCGTGACGTTCCTGTCGCGCAGGAACTCGATGTACTCCTTGGTCGTGGTCTGGTGCCACACGTCGATCTCGGCCCGCACGCTGCCCGGCGGGACGGCGTAGTGCGTGTCGTCCCAGTACTGCTCGTCGGCGTAGGTGTGGGCGACGGGCTCGGCGTCCACCGCGTCGAAACCCGCGATCGTGAAGCCGCGCGGCGGGATCCGGTTGTCGCCGAAGACCTTGTTGTTGAGCACGAAGTGGAAGCTGGGCCCCTCGGGCACGCCCGTGACCGCGGCCAGCGGCGCGTCGATGCCCTGCTTGATCTCGTAGACGCGCGTGTCGCCCGTGGTCAGCACGGCGGTCGTGCCGTCGTACGCGCCGCGCTCCGCGAGCAGCACGTCGCCGGCGCCGTAGAAGCGCACGTTGATCCACATGCGGCGGCCCTCGCCGTAGCCGGTGGGCAGCTTGTGGCCGGTCTGGTTGACGATGCGCACGCGCAACTGGCCCTGGTTCACCCAGCCGTGGACGTCCAGCGCGCGCTCGTGCATGAACTGCGTGCGCGCCATGGCGTTGATGACCGCCGCGGTGGTGAGGCCCGTCTCGGTGTCCGGGTACAGCGCGCGCACCGCGCGCAGCACCCACGAGTTCACGCCGTTCAGGTTGTGCTGCGGCAGGTCGCTGCGGACGGGCGGGTTCAGCACCGGCTGGCAGGCCTGGCCGGTCGTGTCCTGCATGTGGCAGTCCTGGCACGTGCTGTAGCTCGACTTGTTGCCGCCGAAGCGTCCGAACAGCTCGATGTTGCCGTCCGCGAAGGCGCTCTCCAGCCATTCGCTGTAGGTGCGCTCGATCGGGTACTGCTGGTACTTGTTGTGCGTCGGGTGCTGCTGGTCGACCGCGTTCAGCGCGAACGTGCCGTCGGGCTGCTTGGTGAACGCCGGGTTGGAGACGTCGTGGCACGTGCCGCACAGCAGCGAGTCGCGGTGGAACGCCGACTGGGCCCAGTCGTGGAAGAAGAAGCTCGGACCCAGGTCGAAGGGCCCGCGCCGCGTGTCCGTCGGATCGACGATGAACTGGCCGTTGCCCGGTGTGGGCGGCAGCCCGCCGACCATCGCCACCTGCTGCAGGATGCGCTTGTCGACGACGGGGTTCTCGCTGCTCTCGAACGGGTCCACCATGCGGTGGCACAGGTGGCAGTTCACGCCGTCGAAGTCGCCGAGGCCATGGTCGAGGGCGCTGCCGTCCGGCGGCGTGCTGCGGCCGTCGAGCCACGCGCCGGGCGCGTGGCAGCGCAGGCACCACTCGCCCGAGAACGCCGCGTCCTGGTTGGCGATGGCGAGACCGGCGTGAAAGATCGGGTCGCGGCCGGCCTGGCCCATCATGCTGGCCGTCCAGCGCTCGTAGGGCTCGGCCGTCTCGTCGTAGCCGCTGTGGCAACCGGTGCAGTTGGTCGCCGGCTCGATGGGGTGGACCATCATGCCCGGCTGCGTGCCCGGCTGCTGGAAGTCGCGCAGCGTGGTGGGCAGTTGCGTCTGGACGACCGCGTTCGCGCTCAGCGCGCCAGTGGTCAGGGCGCCGGCCGCGAGGACCAGCGCTCCCAGGGCCGCGGGACGCAGGGACGAAGGTGCTCGATCGAGGTGTTGCATGCGCTGGCGGTCCTGCTGCGCGTGGCGGGCGCCGCGGCAGTCTGGGGGGCTTCCGCGCCGGAATTGCGACGCGGGCGAGCCTGGAAATCCTCGCCCGGAACGCCGATTCGGTCAAGGTGACGGCGGGCGTATCGGACCCGCGGCCCGCGCGGGGAACGGATTTCCGTGCGCGGACCTGCAACCGTTGCCGGTTTCGATCGGTCGGTGGACTGCGCGCGGGATGCTGGGGGGCGCACCGCGCGCGCAGTCCGCCCCCGAGGACGTTGGATGCGATTCGAAGACAAGCAGCACGGGCGGCCGGCCGGAAGGCTCGCCGCCGCACTCTCACCCCTGGCGCTCCTGCCGTGCCTCTGCCCGGCGTCGCCGGCGTCGCCGTTCCAGGGCCCGAGCGCGGCGCTCACCCGGGAGATCGGCCCCGGCCCAGACGCGAGCATCTGGCAGGGCCCGCCGGTGCAGACCGGCGAGATCATCGTGACCGAGTTCATGAAGGACCCGGCGACGGTCACCGACGCGCGCGGCGAGTGGATCGAGGTCTACAACACCCTGCCCTGGCGCGCGAACCTCGAGGGTCTCTTCCTCGCGGACGACGCCGGAGCGCTCCACATCATCCACGTGGGGGGCGCGGGCCTGCGCTTCGGCCCCGGGAAGTACCTGGTGCTCGGGAACAACTCCGACCCTGCGCTCAACGGCGGCGTCCAGGTGGACTACGTGTGGAGCGGATTCTCCCTGGGCAACGGCGCCGATCAGATCGTCCTGAAGCGCGTCGACGGAACGGTGGTCGATCGCGTGGCCTACGACGACGGCGTGCTGTGGCCGGACACCCCGGGGCGGTCGATCAGCCTGCGCATGGACGCGCGCACGGCGTACCAGAACGACGACCCTGCCAACTGGTGCCACTCCTCGGTCGCGATCAGCGCGACCAACGGCGACACGGGGACGCCGCGCGGCGACAACGACGCCTGTCCGTGAGCGCGAGACCGCGATCCAACGCAGCGCCCCTCCGCACCGGCGTGGCGCGGAGGGGCGCTGTGGGGGATCGCGGACGCGCTCAGGCGTCCGCGCGAATCACATCACCCAGGTGATTTCCCAGCCGTTCGACACGTTGAACGTGCTGGCGGTGCAGAACGCCGCGGCGTTGCGGTACCACACCTGGTAGGTGCGGGTGCCCGGCGTCGTCACGAGACCGCGGACGGAGACCGAGGGATCGCCGCCGGCGGGGTACTGGCTGGCGCCGGCGACGTTCGTCTTCGTTCCCAGGCGGATGACCGATCCGCCCGCGCAACGCAGGCCGTCGCCGAACGCTGCGCCGGCGCCGGCGCTCTGCTGCGTCGTGCCCTGGAAGTACAGGGCCGACGAGTTGGGCATGCCGCTGCCGGACAGGACCACGGTGTCGCCCGAGAGACTCGGGGTGCCCGAGCCCACCAGCTTGCCGGCGGTGCCCAGCGAGTTGAGACAGCCCTCGTTGGCGCCGACCGCGCTGTGGTTGGCGCACGGGCAGGCCGTGCCGCTGCCGTCACCGGGGCAGAACGAGGTTCCGGGGCTGCTGCACGGGGCGCCGCACGTGGTGTTGGATGCCCCCGGGGTGATGGCTGCGTAGCCCGGCGTCCCCGGAGGAACGGCGAAGTCCAGGAACACCGTCGTGCTGAACGGGTTCGGCGCATCGCAGCAGCGCACGGCCCCGGCCGGCAGGAACGTGCCGTCCGGGCCGAGCACGACCGCGCCGTCGAAGACGGCGTCGGTCGCCGGGTAGCCGCTGTCGACCAGGCCGAACCGGTCGACGATCGTGATCTGGGGATCGCTCGCCAGCACGGTGACGAGGCCGCCGCCCGGCGGGTTGCGGATGTCGGTTCCCACGAGCGCCGTGACGCCGGCGACGTTGGTGGTCGTGATCAGGTAGAACGTGTCGGTGCCGTTCTCGAAGTTGTCGTTCGCCAGCGGCAGGACCATGTCGGGCGCCGGATAGGTGGGGGCCAGCCCCGCGGTTCCAAGGACCCACAGTCCCGAGGCGCCGATGGTGCCGCCGCTCAGGTCGTAGGCGCGATCGAGCGTGCCTTGGCTCGCGCCGTCGCCCTCGACGACCAGGAACATGTAGCCGTTCAGCGAGGTCCCGGCGGGACCCCTGAGCTCGACGAACTCGAGCGTGTCCGCGCCGGCATGGCTGACGTAGCACTCGTTGATGAGGACTTGCGCGGGGGTCGCGGTGGCCAGGGCGAACAGCCCGGCGGCAGCGGTGAGGAGGGTCGTTTTCATGGTTCCTGAGGTCCCCTGGGTTGAGACGTGGCGCTCCGCGGCGTGGGGCAGGCGCCGCGGGCTCGGGGCATTGCACGCTCCGCGCATCAGGGGCGGTTGAAGCCCGGTCGAAGATGCGGTCGGCGAGGCAATGGGCCGGCTTCCTGAGTCCGGCCTATCCCCCCAGTGTACCCGCGCCCGGCACGCGCCGAAACCGCGGGTTGGCGCCGTTTCAGCGGTCCGGCGCGGGGACGAGCAGGACGCCGTCCGGGCAGTCCAGCTCGGCCGGGTCCGTGACCACGCGCCCCGGCTCGCCCGGGCACGCGAAGCCCCAGCGCGCCTCGATCGTCGCGCCGCCGCCGGCGTAGCCCAGCTCAGCCAGGACGCGCGCCGCCGCGGCCGCGTCGAGCTGCGCGTCCTCCGACACGTCGTGGCACGGCGTCGTGACCCAGCCGCCGTGCCGCGCCAGGAGCCGCTGCAGGCGCAGGACCTCTCCGGGCTCGCCGTCGAAGCGGTTGACGAGCTCGCGCGGGTCGCTGTCGAGGTGGAACAGCTCGCTGTGCTCGGGGTGCAGCGGGCGCCACACGAGCTTCCAGCCGCCGTCGATGACGGCGTACATGAAGTCGTCGTTCGGACGCGGCGTCAGCATGGCGACGTTCAGGTCGTACCCGTTGATCTGGTCCGCGAACGCGGTGCGCGGCGCGTCGTCGCGTCCCTCGATCAGCGGACGCAGGCTGCGACCCGAGACGCTGCGCGGCGCGGCGACGCCCAGGTAGTCGAGCACGGTGGGGAAGATGTCGGTCGTGCGCACGACCGCCGGCACCTCGCGCCCGTTGGGCGGTCCGGGGATCCGCACCAGGAGCGGCACGCGGATCTGCTCCTGGTAGAGGATGCGGTGGTACTGCCAGCCGTGGTCGCCCAGGCCCTCGCCGTGATCGGCGACGACGACGACGAGCGTGCGCTCCCACTCGCCGTTCTCGCGCAGCGACGCGAACAACCGGCCGAGCTGGTGGTCGACGTAGCTCACCTCCGCGGCGTACAGCTCGCGCGACGCCGGCAGGCGGCCGTCGGCGAGGCGCGGCACCGAAGGCGGCAGGTACTCCGGCGGCGGCACGAGCACGTTGTCGTGCGGATCCCACATGTGGACCCACAGGAAGAACGGCCGGCCCGTCTCGCGCAGGCGATCGAGCACGATCGTCGTGGTCTCGTCCGATCGACGCTGCAGGCGCGGCAGGTCCCAGGTCATGTTGCCGGCCTGTCCCGGGCGGAACCCGCCGCTGAAGCTCTCGAACACGTCGAAGCCGCGGTCGAACCCGAAGTACGCGGACACCGGGAAGGCGCTGTGCACGGCCGCCGTCGCCCAGCCGGCGCCGCGCAGCACCGTGCTGAGGCTCGGGATGTCCGCGCCCAGGCGGAAGCCGCACAGGCCCGACAGGACGCGCACGCCGTGCGCGTGGTTGTCGAGCCCGGTCAGGATCGAGGCGTGCGAGACCGGCGTCACCGACGCCGTCGCGATGGCCTGGTCGAAGCGCACGCCCTCGCGCGCCAGGGCGTCGAGCTGCGGCGTGGGATCGCCCGGATAGCCGTAGCAGCCGAGGAAATCCGCGCGCGTGGTGTCCAGCGTGACGAGGACGACGTTCCAGCGCTGGTTCCCGCGCGCACGCAGGAGGAGGACGGCGGCCACGGCAGCGGCCGCCAGGGCCAGGAACAGGACGATGCGGCGCAAGCGGGGACCTTCGCGGGGCGGCCATCCTAGGGTCGCGGGAGCCCGGCCGGAAGCGGTGCGCCGGCGGGAGCCGTCCGCTACGATTCCGGGATGATCCTCGCACGCATCGTGTCCGCGAGCCGCTGCCTGCCCGCCCTGTGCTCCGCCGCCCTGCTCGCCTGCGGCGACGCGCCCCCGGTGGGCCCGCGCACGCCCGCGGCGGGCGGCCCGGCCGTCGCGCAGCGCCCCGACGGTCCCTGGGTCGAGTACCACGACGCGGCGCGCACGCAGAAGAAGGCGGAGGGCGCGATCCTGGGCGGCCAGCCGCATGGCGAGTGGCGCTACTGGCACACGAACGGCGCGTTGTCGGCGCAGGGCGCGTTCGACCGCGGCCGCATGGTCGGGACCTGGCGCGAGTACTTCGAGGACGGCGCGCTGAAGAGCGAAGCGGGCTGGGCCGACGGCCAGCTCGACGGGCGCATGACGATGTTCTACGCCAACAGCAAGGTGAGCGCCGTCGGCGACCTCGCGGCCGGCAAGCGCGTGGGACGCTGGACCACGTACTACGAGAGCGGCGCCAAGGAGACCGAGGGCGCCTACGTGGACGGGGAACAGGACGGCGAGTGGATGTCGTGGTTCGAGAGCGGCGCGCAGCAGAGCGCAGGCCGTTTCGTGCGCGGCAAGCGCGACGGCGAGTGGCGCACGTGGTTCGAGAACGGCAAGACCGAGGCGGTCGCGAACTACGCGGACGGCAAGTCCGAGGGCACGTCGACGATGTGGTACCCCGGCGGGTTGCCGCGCGTGCAGATCGAGTACCGCGGCGGCAAGGCCGACGGCGAGTGGCGCGAGTGGTATCCCAACGGCCAGCTCCAGCGCGCGGGCACGTACGCGCAGGGGCTGCGCCAGGGCCCCTGGCAGTACTTCCACGAGGACGGCCAGCCCGACGAGGCGCAGACCGGCGACTACAAGGACGACGTCAAGGTCGGGGCCGCGCCCCGCTAGCTTCCAAGGAGAGCGCGATGAGCCCGGACACCGGCATTTCCACGCACACCGACGGCGCCGTGTGGCAGGCCGTCGAGGCCGAGCGCGCGCGCCAGGAGCGCCAGCTCGAGCTGATCGCCTCGGAGAACCACGCCTCGGCGGAGGTGATCGCGGCGATGGGCACCGTGCTCACGAACAAGTACGCCGAGGGCTACCCGGGCCGGCGCTACTACGGCGGCTGCGAGCACGTCGACACGGTCGAGGACATCGCGCGCGACCGCGCCAAGCAGTTGTTCGGCGCGGCCGCCGCCAATGTGCAGCCGCACAGCGGAACGCAGGCCAACCAGGCCGCGTACATGGCGCTGATCGCGCCGGGCGACACGGTGCTCGCCATGTCGCTCGATCACGGCGGCCACCTGTCCCACGGCCACCCCAAGAACTTCTCGGGCATCTACTACAAGATCGAGAGCTACGGCGTGGAGCGCGGAAGCGAGCTCATCGACATGGACCGCGTGCGCGAGACCGCGCTGCGCGTGCGGCCGAAGATGCTGCTGGCCGGCGCCTCGGCCTACTCGCGCACGCTGGACTTCCCGGCGTTCGCCGCGATCGCCCGGGAGTGCGGCGCGAAGCTCCTGGTCGACATGGCGCACATCGCCGGCCTGGTCGCGGCCAAGGTGCACCCCACGCCGGTCGGGCACGCCGACGTCGTGACGATGACCACGCACAAGACGCTGCGCGGCCCGCGCGGCGGACTGGTGCTGTCCGACGTCGAGACGATGAAGAAGATCAACAGCGCCGTGTTCCCGGGCGGGCAGGGCGGCCCGCTGATGCACGTCATCGCCGCCAAGGCCATCGCGCTGCGCGAGGCGCAGCAGCCCGCCTTCGTCGCCTACCAGAAGCAGGTCGTCGAGAACGCGCGCGTGCTGGCCGAGACGCTGCAGTCGCGCGGCCTGCGCGTGGTCTCGGGCGGCACCGACAACCACCTGATGCTCGTCGACGTGACGTCGACCGGCCGGAACGGCAAGCAGGCTGAGGACCTGCTGCACGCGGTCAACCTGACCTGCAACAAGAACCTGATCCCGTACGACCCGCTGCCGCCGATGCAGGCCTCGGGCATCCGCCTGGGCACGGCGGCGGTCACGACGCGCGGGTTGCGCGCCGAGCACATGCGCCGCCTGGGCGGCTGGATCGCGGACGTCTTGTCGCGGCCCGGCGACGAGGCGCTCGCGCAGCGCGTGCGCGGCGAGGTGGCCGAGGTCGCGGGCGCGTGCCCGATCTACCTGGCCGGCCCGGCGTGAGCGCCGGCCGCGGCGCGGCGGCGGGGACCGTCGACACGATCCTGTTCGACCTCGACGGCACGCTGATCGACTCGATCGAGCTGATCTTCGAGAGCTACGAGCACGCGCTGCGCGCGCACGGCCTGGAGCCGCCGTCGCGCGCGGAACTGCTGCTGGGGCTGGGCACGCCGCTGGCCGCGCAGTTCGCCGCGCTGGGGCTGGACGCGGCGGGGGCGGCGGCGGTCACGGCGACCTACCGTGCGCACAACCTGGCGCGGCACGACGCGCTGGTGCGGCCCTACGACGGCGCGCTGGAAGCCGTGCGCGGGCTGAAGGCGGCCGGGTTGCGCCTGGGCATCGTGACCAGCAAGCGCGGCGACGCCGCACGCCGCGGCCTCGCGCGCTGCGGATTCGAACCGGACCTGTTCGAGACGGTCGTCGCGCTGGACGACGTGCAGCGCCACAAGCCGCATCCCGAACCGGTCCTCACGGCGCTCGCGCGCCTGGGCCGGCAAGCGCACGGCGCGGTGTACGTCGGGGACTCGCCGCACGACGCAGCGGCGGGGCGCGCCGCGGGCGCGCGCGTCGCCGTGGCGGGCTGGGGGCCGTTCCGGCGCGAGCACTTCGCGGACGCTGCTCCGGACTGGTGGCTGGAGCACCCGCGCGAGATGGCGCGGCTGGCGTGAGCGCGACGATCGGGCGTCAGCCGGCGCGCCGGTAGCCCAGGCTCTTCAGCACCTCGAGCACCTCGGACCAGCTCGGGAACGGGCGGCGGTGAACGCGCTTGTACTCGTCGATCGCGGTGACGAACTCGATGACGTCGGCCGGCATCTCGTCGGGCTTGACCGCGCCGGCCTTGCGGCCGCTGGTCTCGTCCTCGGACTTGTGGGGCTTCTTCTTCTTCTTGGTCACGCCCATGGGGTCGCGTCTCGCTGCGGATCGGGGGTGCGCGGGTCGGCGCGCGCCGTCTTGGCCGCGCCCAGCCCAGGATCGGCCGCGCGCCCGGCGATTCTTGAAGCGCCCCGCCGCCGCGGGGCTCAGGCCGGCGTGGCCGCCAGCGGCACGCCCCCGCGCGCGAGCGCGGCCTCCACGCGGGCCGTGTCGGGCGCCTCGATCAGGCCGACCTCGGTGACGATCCCGGTGACGAGGCGCGCGGGCGTCACGTCGAACGCGGGGTTGTAGACCTTCACGCCGGCCGGCGCCGTGCGGCGCCCGAAACCGTGCGTGACCTCGGCCGGATCGCGCTGCTCGATCGGGATCTGGCCGCCGTCCGCGAGGGCGGGGTCGAAGGTCGAGAGCGGCGCGACGGCGTAGAACGGCACGCCGTGCTCGCGCGCCAGCACCGCGACGCCGTAGGTGCCGATCTTGTTGCACACGTCGCCGTTGCGCGCGATGCGATCGGAGCCGACCAGCACGAGATCGATGCGGCCCTCGGCCATGACGCGCGCGGCCATGTTGTCCGTGATCAGCGTCACCTCGACGCCGGCCTGCACGAGCTCCCAGCAGGTGAGCCGCGCGCCCTGCAGCAACGGGCGCGTCTCGTCGGCGTAGACGCTGACGCGCAGTCCGCGCTCGCGTGCCACGTAGATCGGCGCGAGCGCGGTGCCCATGCCGCCCGTGGCCAGCGCGCCGGCGTTGCAGTGGGTCAGCACCGTCGCGCCGTCGCGCAGGAGCGCCGCGCCGACCTCGCCCAGCTTGCGGCAGGTCGCGCGGTCCTCGGCGTGGATCGCGCGCGCCTCGGCGAAGAGGCCACCCAGGATGCCTTCGCCGTCCAGTCCGGCCTTGAAGTCGCGCGTGGCGCGCGCGGTCATGCGCTTGAGCGCCCAGAACAGGTTGACGGCGGTCGGCCGCGACTGCGCCAGCGTCGCCGCGACCTCCTTGGCGACGCCCAGGACGTTCTCGCGGGAGCGGTCCTTCAGGTCCTGCACGCCGAGCAGGACGCCGTAGGCGGCCGCCACGCCGATCGCCGGCGCGCCGCGCACGGCCAGGCGCCGGATGGCATCGCACATGTCCTCGACGCTGTGCACCTCCAGCTCGATCTGGCGCTCGGGCAGCAGCGTCTGCTCGATCAGGCGGACGTGGCCGGGCAACTCGCCCAGCCAGCGCAGGGTTTCGACGTGGGGCTTCATGCGGTCGGTGTGGCAGGCGGAGGAGTGGACAAGGAACGCAGCGTAACGCAAAGCGCGCGCCGCGGCCCGCGGCTCGCGCGCGCAGGCGGGCGCCGGCGCGTCACACGCCTTCCGGCAGCGAACCCGTGATCCGGCGGCACACCTCGAGGTAGCCGCGCGAGACGCGCTCGACGACCGCGGGATCCAGCGGCGGCGGCGGCGGTTCCTTGTTCCAGCCGCTCGCCTCCAGCCAGTCGCGCAGGATCTGCTTGTCGAGGCTGGGCGGGTTGTGGCCCGGCTTCCAGGCCTCGCGCGGCCAGAACCGCGAGCTGTCGGGCGTCAACGCCTCGTCGATCAGGATCAGCTCGCCCTCGACGCGGCCGAACTCGAACTTGGTGTCGGCCAGCAGGATGCCCAGGGGATCGAGCACCTCCGTGCCGCGGCGGAACAGCGCCAGCGCGGCGCGCTCGGCCTTGCCGAAGACCGCGTCGCCGACGCGCTCGCGCGCCTCGTCGCGCGTCAGCGGCATGTCGTGCGAGGACGACTTGGTCGTGGGTGTCAGGATCGGCGCCGGAAGGCGCGACGCGAGCTCCAGGCCCTTGGGCAGGCGCACGCCGCTCACCGCGCCGTAGCGCTGGTAGTCCTTCCAGCCCGAGCCGGCGAGGTAGCCGCGCACGACCCACTCGACCGTGGTCGGCTGCGTGCGGCGCACGATCTGCACGCGGCCGCGCCAGCGCTCGCGCGCGGGGGCGTCGAGGTCCGGCACGTCCTCCACGCTGCTGGAGACCAGGTGGTTCTCGATGATGTCGCCCGTGCGCTCGAACCAGTGCGTCGAGATCGCGGTCAGGACCCGGCCCTTGTGGGGGATCTCGGCGCCCATCACGACGTCGAAGGCCGAGACGCGGTCGGAGGCGACCAGGAGGAGGTGCTGCGCGTCGATCTCGTAGACCTCGCGCACCTTGCCCGTGTGGAGAAGACGCATGCTCCTGTGAGGTACCCTTTTCCCGGGCCTGCGGGAAGTCCGCACCGGCCGGATCGAAGGGCGCGCCGCGCTCGGGCGCCGCGAGCCGGCGCGTGACTCGGCGCGCGGACGGCGTACGCTTCCCCGCCTGATGGAGTCGATGGGGTTGCGACCGGGCGGGAGGATCGCGGGCGACGTGGCGGTCCCCGGGTCGAAGTCGCTGGCGCAGCGCGCGCTGGTGCTGGCCGCGCTGTGCGGCGGACGCACGCGCGTCACCGGAATCCCGGACGGCGACGACGCGCGCCGCGCGCTGGCGTTGATCGCCGCGGCCGGTGCGCGCGTCGAGCGGCTCGCGCCGGCCGCGGTCGCGGTCGACGGCCGGCCGCCCGGACCGCACCGCGGCTGGAGCGCGGGTGCGCCGCTGGACGCGGGCGAATCCGGCACGCTCGCGCGGCTCTCGACCGCGGCCCTGGCGCTGTGCGGGACGGCAGCGCGCGACGCCCGCGTCGAGGCGCGCGGCACGCTGCGCGCACGGCGCAGCCCGGCGCTGTTCGCGGCGTTGCGCGCGGCCGGCGTGCGCACCGATCCGCCGGATGCGGACGGCTGGCCGGTCGCGTTGACCCCCGTCGGCCCGCCCAGCACGCTCGCGATCGATGCGCCGTCCTCGAGCCAGGAGGTCAGCGCGCTCCTGTGCGCGCTCGCGGCCTATCCGGGCGAGCATGACCTGGAGGTGCGCGGCGCGATCCCGAGCCGGCCGTACCTGACGCTGACGATCGCGACCCTGGCGCGCTTCGGCGTCGCGGTCCGGCCGCGCGCGACGATCGGCGTCGAGCGCTTCACGGTCGCGGGCCCGTTGCGCGCGCCCGAGGCTCCGCTCGCGATCGAGGCCGACGCCTCGGCCGCGGCCGTCGCGCTGGCGGCCGGCTGTCTCTCGGGCGGCGAGGTGCGCGTGCGCGGGATCCCCGCCGGCACGCACCAGGGCGACGCGCGCGTCGTCGAGCACCTCGCGGCCTTCGGCTGCGACGCGGGCCGCGACGACGCGGGCCTGTGGGCACGCGGCGCGCCGGCGCGCGGCGTCGAACTCGACCTCTCGGGCGAGCCCGACCTCGCCCCGGTGCTGGCCGCCGTGGCGGCGCGCGCCGCGCTCGCGCACGGCGCGGCCTCGCGGCTCACGGGACTCGACACGCTGCCTGGCAAGGAGAGTTCGCGCATCGAGGTCCTGGCGGGGGGCCTGCGCGCGGTCGGTCTCGAGGCGCGCGCGACGGACCGCGCGCTGGAGATCCGCCCCGGTCGCGGCCCCGTCGTGCCGCACGCGCCTCTCGATCCGCGCGGCGATCACCGCATGGCGTTCGCGTTCGCGCTCCTGGGCCTGTGCGTCGAGGGCGTGCTGGTGTCCGACCCCCGCTGCGTCGCCAAGTCCTGGCCGGACTTCTGGACGGCGCTCGAGCGCGCCGGAGCCGCGGTCGGGCGCAGCGGGTAGACTCCCCCGATGGGCGCAGAGCGACGAGCGGAACGCACACCCCTGGGTCCGGTCCTGGTCACCGGGGGCGCGGGCTACATCGGCAGCCACACGACGCGCCTGCTCCAGGCGCGCGGCGTGCCCGTGGTCGTCCTGGACAACCTCTCGACCGGCTGGCGCGCCGCCGTGAGTGCGCCGCTCGAGGTCGTGGACCTGGGCGATCGCGAGGCGCTGGCGCGCGTGTTCGCCGCGCACCAGCCGCGCGCGGTGATCCACTTCGCGGCCAAGACCTACGTCGGCGAATCGGTCGAGCAGCCGGCGCTGTACTACCGCGAGAACGTGATCCACACCTGGAACCTGCTCGAGGCCATGCGCGGCGCCGCATGCCGCGAGATCGTGTTCTCCTCGACCTGCGCGACGTACGGCAACCCGGTGCGCCTCCCGCTCGACGAGTCGCACCCGCAGGACCCGATCTCGCCCTACGGCCGAACGAAGCTGCACATGGAGCACATGATGCAGGACTTCGCGCGCGCCTACGGGTTCTCGATCGCCGCGCTGCGCTACTTCAACGCGGCCGGCGCCGCGCAGCAGGGCGACCTGGGCGAGGTCCACCGCCCCGAGACGCACCTGATCCCGCTCGTGCTGCAGGTGGCGCTCGGCCAGCGCGACGAGATCCGCATCTTCGGCGACGACTACGACACCCCCGACGGCACCTGCGTGCGCGACTACATCCACGTCGAGGACCTGGCGGCGGCGCACCTCGCGGCGCTGTGGAAGCTGCAGACGGGCGCGAGCCCGCTGATCGCGAACCTGGGGACCGGCCAGGGCTACTCGGTGCGCGAGGTGATCGAGACCGCGCGCTCGATCACGGGCCACGCGATCCCGGCCGCGGTCTCGCCGCGCCGGCCCGGCGATCCGCCGGTGCTGGTCAGCGGCGGCACGCGGGCGCGCGACCTGTTCGGCTGGGTGCCGGCGCGGCCGGACCTCGCCGACATCGTGCGCGACGCCTGGCGCTTCCATCGCGCGCACCCCGGCGGCTACGGGTCGGAGGGCCGCTGAGTCCGCGCGCCTCGGAGCGCCGACGGTCGCGCGACAGAGTTTTTTCCATGTGTGTCGGAAGGACCGGGTAGCGCCGGCGTTGGAGCGGGGTAGTGGCCGGAGCCGCAAGGCCCCATCGAAGTCCCGGCCCGCCCCCTCGACCATGCAACGCGACCTGCTGCAGCGCTTCGCCCGCTTCCTGACCTCGGACACGGCCGCCTGCGCCAGCCTGTTCGCACCCGACGCGGTCTACCGCGCGCGCTTCGGAGAGGTCGAGATCGAACTGTGCGGCCGCGACGAGATCCGGCGGTTCCTGGAGCACGTGCCGCGCCAGATCGTGTTCGGCGTGGGTGCCACCGAGCAGGACGGCCGCGAGTGGAAGGGCGAGCTGCTGGTGCGCGCGAGCGACCTCCAGACGCGCACGCAGCCCGTGCGCTTCTCGGTGCGCGACGGCCGGTTCCAGCGCTTCGAACAGGTGCGCTGAGGCCTCGGCGGCGGCCCTCCCGGCCGCGGAACGGCGGCCCGCGCCTTGATCGCGGGCCCGCGGATTGCGAGAACCGCGGGTTCCACATGCAGCGGACCGGGACACAGGCGGAGAAGGGAGACGCGCCGCGCGGCGACGCGCCGGCCCGGCGACACGCGCGGCGCACGCGGATCGCGCTGCTGCTCCTGCTCGACGCGGTGCTGCTGGTCCTGCTCTGGCCGCTGCTGCGGCCAGTGTTCGCCGGCGCCGGCGACGAGCCCGCGTCGGATGCGCCGTCCCCCGCGGCCGATGCGCCGGCGAGCACACCGGCCGCCGCGCCGCTCGCCAGCCTGCCCCCCCCGGCGCCCGCACGGCTCGATCGCGAGCTGGAGCAGCGCATCCGCGCGGTGGTCGCCGAGGCCGTCGCGCGCGCGGAAGCCGAGAGCAAGGGCCGGGTGCGCGCCGCGCAGGTCAGCGTCGCGGTCGGCGTGCGCGACGCCGCATCGGGCAGCGAGATCGTGGCTCTCGACGCGGATCGCGCGCTGCGTCCGGCCTCGAACCTGAAGCTCGTCACGACCGCCGCCGCGCTGGTGCTCCTGGGTCCGGACTGGCAGTTCCACACGCATCTCTCCAGCGACGCCGCGATCGATGCGGGACGTCTGCGCGGCGACCTGCGCGCGCACGCCGGCGGGGATCCACTCTACGATCCCAGCGCGGGGGGCGACGTCGGACCGCAACTCGCGGTCGCCATCGGTGCGTTGCGCGCCGCGGGGATCCGGGAGATCGAGGGCGCGCTGGTGCTCGACGAGGGCCGCTTCCTGGTCCCCGGGCCGGGGCCCGCGTGGCCCTCGGAGGGGCAGCGCTGGAGCGAGTTCTGCGCGCTGTCGGGCGGGTTCAGCGCCAACGCCGGCTGCCTGACGGCGCGCGTGCGGCCCGGCGCGGCCGGACAGCGCGCGACCATCGAGGTGCTGCCGCGGGGACACGGCCTGCCCGAACGGCTCGACGTGCGCACGGTCGCGGCCGGCGCGAAGCTCGACGTGCGCGTCGGCGCCAGCACGGGCACGGTCGTCGTCGAGGGCCAGATCCCGGAGGGCATCGGCGGGCGCGAGTACCGCTTCGCGGCACCGGATCCGGTCGCGCTGTTCGGCAACGCGCTGCTGGCGGAACTGCGCGCCCACGGCATCCACGTGGCGGGCGGCGTGCGGCGCGAGCGAGCGCCGCCGACGCCGGGCGCGCGCCTGCTGGCGACGTGCTCGACGCCGATCGGATCCCTGCTCGGACCGATCAACGCGCACTCGAACAACGCCTGCGCCGACCAGCTCTTCTTCGCCCTGGGGCACGCGCAGTTCGGGCAGGGCGACCGCCTGGGCGGCCAGCAGGCGACGACGCTCGCGCTGCGGCAACTGGGCGTTCCCGAGGACGGTTTCGTGCAGGTCGACGGCTCGGGCCTGTCGCGCGACAACCGGGTCAGCGCGCGACAGATCACGGCGCTGCTCGGCGCGGTGCTGCGACGCGGCGGGAAGGGCGCGCAACTGCTGCTGGACTCGATGGCCGCACCGCGCGCCGACGGTACGCTGGACGACCGCATGCAGGGGCTGGAGGACCGCGTGCGCGCCAAGACGGGTTTCATCGGCGGCACCAGCGCGCTCTCCGGCGTGCTCGACACCGAGAACGGGCAGCGCTTCGTGTTTTCGATCCTGGTCGAGTATCCGGTCGTGGAGGGCCTGAACACGCACGTGTGGAAACCCATGCAGGACCGCATCTGCCGGATCCTGGCGGGTGCGCGTGGCTGAAGGCGGCGAGTTCACGCCCGCGGGACTGGACCAGGTCCTGAGCACGGCGGAGGCCGCCGCGCGCGACGCGGGCGCGCTGCTGCTCGAGCGCTTCGGGCGCGTCGACCGCGCGGTGGTCGGAACCAAGTCCTCGTCGCGCGATCTCGTGTCCGAGGCCGACGTGGCCAGCGAACGCCTCCTGGTGGAACGCCTGCGGCGCGCGTTCCCCGGCCACGCGATCGAGGCCGAGGAGGAGGTGCGCGACGCGCGCGACGACGCGCGGCCGCGCTGGTTCCTCGACCCGCTCGACGGGACGGTCAACTTCGTGCACGGACTGCCTGCCTTCGCGGTCTCGATGGCGCTCTACCTGGGCGCGGAGCCGCTGGCCGGAGTCGTGCACGTGCCGCGCCTGGCGGAGACGTTCTCGGCGCGGCGCGGCGGCGGCGCGTTCCTCGACGGACGCCGCGTGCGCGTGTCCGCGTGCGCGGCACTCTCCGAGGCCGTCCTGGCGACGGGCTTTCCGTACCGGCGCAACGAGCTCGAGAACAACAACGTCGCCAACTTCGACCGGCTGATCCTGAAGATCCGCGGGATCCGGCGCATGGGCTCGGCCGCGATGGATCTGGCGTTCGTCGCCGCCGGGAGGCTCGACGGGTACTGGGAACTGCACCTGGGCGCGCACGACCTCGCCGCAGGCGCGTTGCTGGTTCGCGAGGCGGGCGGGCGCGTGACGGACGCGCACGGCGGTGACGGATGGCTCCGCGCCGGGCACGTGGTCGCGGCAGGCGAGGGGATCTTCGAGGCGCTGCGCGCTCACGTGCGCGCCTGAGCCGCGGGGGGGGCCGCGCGTCCGCTCTCGCCGTCGTCCGCGGCAACCCCGGCGCGCGGGATCCTCCGACCGGCCCCGCGGGCGTCGCCGGAGTGGTCCTCGCGGGCGATCGCCGGTGCGCCTTTCCGCGCCTCGCCGCCGCGGCTATCCTGCGTAGCTTGCCGCACTGTGTTCGCGCGCAGCGGGAACCCCTCCCGGGACCCCGGCGCGGGGGCAGGCGGCCGACGGCGATCCCATGACCGACGGCCACATCCGGATCCGCAAGGCCCGCCAGAACAACCTGGCCGGGGTCGACGTGGACCTGCCGCGCAACCGGCTGGTGGCGATCACGGGGGTGTCGGGGTCGGGCAAGTCCTCGCTGGCCTTCGACACCTTGTTCCGCGAGGGGCAGCGGCGCTTCCTCGAAACGCTCTCGGCGTACGCGCGCCAGTTCCTGGGCGAGATGGAGAAGCCCGACGTCGAGTCCATCGAGGGGCTCTCGCCGGCCATCGCCGTCGACCAGCGTTCGATCCAGCGCGGGCCGCGCTCGACCGTCGGCACGCTGACCGAGATCGTCGACCACCTGCGCGTCCTGTACGCGCGCGCCGGGCGGCCGCACTGCCCCGCATGCCGGCTGCCGATCCGCTCGCAGACGCCCGAGGACATCGTGCAGCAGATCCTGCGCGAGAACGGGGGGAAGAGCGTGATGCTGCTCGCGCCCCTCGTGCGCGACCGCAAGGGCCAGCACAAGGAAGTGCTGGAGAGCCTGCGCCGCAAGGGCTTCGTGCGCGCGCGGGTCGACGGCAACGTGGCGCGCATCGAGGACGTGCCCGAACTGGGACGCTACGTGCGCCACACGGTCGAAGCCGTGATCGACCGCGTGACGCCCGCGCAGGAGAAGATCGCGCGCCTGCGCGAGGCCCTGGAGCAGGCGTTGGAGCTCTCGGGCGGCGACGTGACGGTCGCCGGCGAGGACGGCGAGCGGACGTACTCCACCAGCCGCACCTGCCCGGGCTGCGGCGGCGAAGTCCCGCCGCTGGAACCGCGCCTGTTCTCGTTCAACTCGCCGCACGGCGCGTGCGAGACCTGCGAGGGTCTGGGCGAGACGCTGTCGGCCTCCGAGCGCGCGGTCGTGCGCGATCCGGCGCTGTCGATCCGCGCCGGCGCGCTGGCCGTCACGCGCGCCGCGGGCGGCGCGCTGGTCTTCCCGCACGTCAAGTTCGACTTCCTGGAGCAGATCGCCCGGGCCCACGACTTCGACCTCGACACGCCGTGGAAGGCGCTGCCGCGCGCGGCGCAGAAGGTCATCCTGTTCGGGACGGGCGACGAGCGCTTCGAGGACGAGGCCAGCTGGTCGGGCCAGAAGTACTCCGGCTCCGTGCGCTGGCAGCGGCGCTTCCAGGGCGTGCTGCCGGCCGTCGAGAAGGCGGCACGCTCGGGCGCGCACAAGAAGCACGCCGAACGCCTGCTGGCGCGCCAGACCTGCCCGGCCTGCGACGGCAGCCGGCTCAAACCCGCGGCCAACGCCGTGCTGCTCGACACGCTGCCGCTGGGCGACGTGACCCGCGCGCCGATCCGCGATCTGCCGGCGGTGCTCGCCGGCCTCGCGCTCAGCCCGCGCGAGCGGCGCATCGCGCAGGACCTGGTGCAGGAGATCCTGCGGCGCGTCGAGTTCCTGCTGCAGGTCGGCCTGGGCTACCTGACGCTCGATCGTTCGGCCGAGACCCTCTCGGGCGGCGAGGCGCAGCGCATCCGCCTGGCCGCGCAACTGGGTGCGGGGCTGCAGGGCGTGCTGTACGTGCTGGACGAGCCGTCGATCGGTCTGCACGCGCGCGACCAGGGACGCCTGCTCGGCGCGTTGCGCGCGTTGCGCGACGCGGGCAACTCGGTCGTCGTCGTCGAGCACGACGACGCCACGCTGCGCGCCGCCGACTGGCTCGTGGACGTCGGTCCCGGCGCGGGGCGCAACGGCGGGCGCATCGTGGCGCAGGGGCCGCCGGCGGAGATCGCGCGCCACGACACGCCCACGGGGCGGCTCCTGCGCGGCGAGATCGCGCTGGAAGCGCCGGCAGAGCGCCGCCGCGGGAACGGGCACGCGCTCACCATCCACGGCGCGCGCGCGTTCAACCTCAAGGGCGTGGACGTCGCGTTCCCGCTGGGCACGCTGACCGTGGTCACGGGCGTCAGCGGCTCGGGCAAGTCGACGCTGGTCAACCGCATCCTGGAGCGCGGCGTGCGCCGGCACCTGGGGCTGGAGGCGCCGCCGCCCGAGGCGCACGACGGCATCAGCGGCCTCGCGCACCTCGAGGCGCTCGTGACGATCGACGCCGCGCCGATCGGTCGCACGCCGCGTTCGAATCCGGCCACGTACACCGGCGTGCTCGGTCCGATTCGCGACCTGTTCGCGGCGCTGCCCGAGGCGCGCATGCGCGGCTACACCAAGTCGCGCTTCTCGTTCAACGTCGCCGGCGGACGCTGCGAGGCCTGCGGCGGCGCGGGCGCGAAGTACGTCGAGCTGCAATTCCTGGCGCCGGTCACGGTGCCCTGCGAGGACTGCGGCGGCCACCGCTTCCAGTCCGAGACGCTCGACGTGCGCTACCGCGGCAAGTCGATCGCGGACGTGCTGGCGCTCACCGCCGAGGACGCGCTGGAGTTGTTCCGCGACCATCCCAAGATCGCGCGCCCGCTCGAGACGATGGTCGAGATCGGGCTGGGCTACCTGACGCTGGGCCAGCCCTCGACGACGCTCTCCGGCGGCGAGGCGCAGCGCCTCAAGCTCGTCACCGAACTGCAGCGGCGGCCCAGCGGGCACGTCCTGTACGTGCTCGACGAGCCGACGACCGGGCTGCACCTCTCGGACGTGGCGCGGCTCGTCGCCGCGCTGCAGGCGCTCGTCGAACGCGGCAGCACCGTGGTCGTGATCGAGCACAACCTGGACGTGGTGCTGGCTGCGGACCACGTGATCGACCTGGGTCCCGAGGGCGGCGCCGAGGGCGGACGCCTGCTCGCGGCGGGCACGCCCGAGGAGATCGAGGCCGCGGCGGGATCGCACACGGGCGGGGCGCTCGCGGCGTTCCGTTCCGGCCGCCACGAGGTCTCCGAGCAGGGGGCGCGTGGCGCCGCGCTCGCGCCGAGCGACCGGCTGCGGGTGATCGGCGCGCGCACGCACAACCTGAAGAACGTCGACGTCGACCTGCCGCGCGAGAGCCTGATCGTCGTCACCGGGCCGAGCGGCTCGGGCAAGAGCTCCCTGGCGCTCGACACCGTCTACAGCGAGGGACGGCGGCGCTTCGTCGAGTCGCTCTCGACGTACGCGCGGCAGTTCCTGGGCAGCAAGGACCGCGCACCGGTCGAGCGCGTCGAGGGCCTGGGTCCGGCCGTGGCCGTCGAAGCGCGGGCCGGCGCCAGCCAGCCACGCTCGACGGTGGCCACGACGACCGAGATCCACGACCACGTGCGCGTGCTGTGGGCGCGCGCGGCGACGTTGCGCTGTCCGGTCCACGGCGAGAAGCTCGAGCGCACCGACGCCGGCCGCGTCGCGCGGCGCATCCTGCAGGACTGCGACGGCGGCACCGGCTGGATCGTGGCGCCGATCCTCGCGGCGGGTGCCGACGGCGATCCCGAGGCCGTGCTGCGGGACCGCGCCGCGGCCTGGAAGAAGGCCGGCTTCGTGCGCCTGCTCGTCGACGGCGCCGAAGTGCGGCTCGACGACCCCGCGGCGACGCCCGCACAGGGCGCCGCGCTGGACCTCGTGATCGACCGCGTGAAGTTCGGCGCCGAGAGCCGCGCGCGCATCGCCGAAGCGGTGGAGCAGGCCGAGGTGCCGGGCGCCGGGCGCGTGGCGGTCGTGCTGCGCGGCAAGGGCGGGCCCGCAGGACAGCCGGCGCGGCGCACCTATTCGACCGCCGGCGCGTGCACCGAGTGCGGCTTTCGCGTCGACGGCGCGCTGGAGCCGCGCCACTTCTCCTTCAACACGCACGTCGGAGCGTGCCCCGCGTGCGACGGCCTGGGCCGGCGCGTGCAGTGCGATCCGGCGCTGCTGGTGACGAGCCCCGAACTGTCGATCGAGGACGGCGCGCTGCACCCCAAGCTCGGGCGGTACCTCGCCAAGGGCAAGGGCTACTACGAGATGCTGCTGCGCACGGTGGCGAAGGCGCACAAGATCCGGCTCGACGTGCCCTGGGAGCGCTACACCGACGCGCAGCGCGCGCTCCTCGCGCACGGCACCGGGGCCAAGGCCAGCTACCGCGTGGAGATCGAGCGCCACACGCGCAACGCCGAGATCCAGGAGTCGTTCACCGCGGCCTGGGCCGGTCTGTGCGGCCACGTCGACGCGTGGCACGCCAAGACCGAGGACGCCGAATGGGCCGCGATCCTCGAGCGCGTCATGACGCGGCGCACCTGTGACGCCTGCGGCGGCGAGCGCCTGCGGCCCGAGTCGCGCGCCGCGACGATCGGGCGCGTGCGCCTGCCCGAATTCCTGCGGCTCAGCGTCGAGGCCAGCCTGCGCTGGGTCGAGAACCTGCGCGCCAAGGCACGCTTCGGGGAGGCCGTCGCGCCCGTGGTGGCGGAGATCGAGAGCCGCCTGCGCCTGCTCGAGCGCGTCGGCCTGGGATACCTCACGCTCGATCGCGCCAGCTCCACCCTGTCGGGCGGCGAGGCGCGGCGCGTGCGCCTCTCGGCCAGCCTGGGATCGCAGCTCGTGGGCGTGTGCTACGTGCTCGACGAGCCGACGATCGGCCTGCACCCGCAGGACGTCGAGCGCCTGACGGACGCCCTGCTGGACCTGCGCTCGCGCGGCAACACGGTGATCGCCGTCGAGCACGACCTCTCGATCATGCGTCGCGCGGACTGGATCCTCGACATGGGGCCGGGATCGGGCCGCTTCGGCGGCGAGGTCGTCGCCAGCGGTCCGCCGGACGTCGTGCGCGCTCACGCCACGTCTTCGACGGCGGCCGCGCTGCGCGCCGAGATCCCGCTCGAACGCCGGGCCGTCCCGCGCGAGGGGCCGCGGATGACGGTCCAGCTCGGCGGCGCGCGCGAACACAACCTGAAGGGCGTCGACCTGGAGTTCGCGTTCGGCGAGCTGACCGGCGTGTGCGGGCCGTCGGGCTCGGGCAAGAGCACGCTGGTGCTCGATGCGCTGGTGCCCGCGCTGAACAACGAGGCCCCCGAGGGTCGCTGGAAGCGCATCACGGCGCCGCCGGGGATCCGGGTCGTCGTGGTCGACGCCAGCCCGATCGGCCGCACGCCGGCCAGCGTGCCGGCGACGTACGCGGGCCTGATGGAGCCGCTGCGCGAACTGTACGCGCGCACGCCGGACGCGCAGGTCCGCGGGTTCGACGCCGCGCGCTTCTCGTTCAACTCGCCGCGCGGCCGCTGTCCCGCGTGCGAGGGCCGGGGCGCGACGCGCGTCGAGATGCAGTTCCTGGCGGACCTGTGGCTGACCTGCGAGTCCTGCGACGGCCGGCGCTACGCGCCCGAGGTGCTCGAGGTGCGCCACCGCGGCAAGAGCGTCGCCGACGTCCTCGAGATGCCCGTCGACGAGGCGCTGGAATTCTTCGAGCACCACCCGCGCCTCGTGGAGGTGCTGCGCACGCTGAGCGAGGTCGGCCTGGGCTACCTGCAGCTCGGCCAGAGCTCCACCACGCTGTCGGGCGGCGAGGCGCAGCGCGTCAAGCTGGCGGCCGAGCTGTTCCGCGCCGACGCGGGCGCGCGCAGCGTGCTCGTGCTCGACGAGCCGACCACGGGCCTCTCGACCCGCGACGTCGCGCATCTGCTCGTCGTCCTCGACCGGCTCGCGGCGCGCGGCAACGCGCTGCTCGTGATCGAGCACCACACCGGCCTCTTGTCGGCCTGCGACCGGCTGGTCGAACTGGGGCCGACGGGCGGCGAGGGCGGCGGCCGGATCATCGCGCAGGGCACGCCGGCGGAACTGGCCGCGAACCCTGCGTCCGTCACCGGCCCGTGGCTCGAGGAACTGCGCGCGGCCCGGCGCCCGGCTCCCGGCGCGAAGCGCGCCCGGCGGAGGGTCGTGGGATGATGCGTCCCGACAACCCGCTGATCGTGCAGAGCGACCGCTCGCTCATGCTGCACACGGTCTCGGCCGTCGTCGACGCGCAGGGCCGGCCGCAGAAGGACGAGCAGGGACGTCCGCTGACACGCGAGCACCCGCGCTTCGCCGAGGCGCGCGACCGCCTGGCGCAGTTCGCGGAGCTGGAGAAGAGCCCCGACTACCTGCACTCCTACCGCATCACGCCGATCTCGATCTGGAACGCCGCCGCGCTGGGGCTCACGGCCGCGCAGATCCAGGAGACGCTCGAGGACCTGGCCTGCGTGCCGGTCCCGCGCAACGTGCTGGAGGAGATCCGCGGCTGGATGGCGCGCTACGGCCTGCTGCGCATCGAGCGGCGCGAGAGCGGCGGCTTCGAGCTCGCATCGGACGATCCCGACGCGCTGAAGGACGTTCTCGGCCATCGGTCCATCCGCGACCTCCTGCGCATGGAGGGCGATCGCCCGGTGCTGGACGAGCTGTCGCGCGGCACGATCAAGCAGGCGCTGATCAAGATCGGCTACCCCGTCGACGACCGGGGCGGCTACCTGGAGGGCGATCCGCTCTCCATCCCGCTGCGGACGGAGGCCCGGTCGGGCCGGCCGTTCGCGCTGCGGCCCTACCAGTTCGAGGCCGCGAAGGCGTTTCACGCGGGCGGTTCGGTGCTGGGCGGCAGCGGCGTGATCGTGCTGCCCTGCGGCGCGGGCAAGACGATCGTCGGCATGGCCGTGATGAACCTGGTCGGGACGAAGACGCTGATCCTGACCACGAACACGGTCGCGGTCCGCCAGTGGCGCGAGGAACTGCTCGACAAGACGGACCTCTCGCCCGCGGACGTGGGCGAGTACACCGGCGACGGCAAGTGCGTCGCGCCGGTGACGATCTCGACCTACCAGATGCTCACCTGGCGGCGCACGAAGACCGGCGAGTTCGAGCACTTCGAGCTGTTCAGCAAGGAGAACTGGGGGCTGGTCGTGTACGACGAGGTGCACCTCCTGCCGGCGCCCATCTTCCGCGTGACGGCCGAGCTGCAGGCGCGCCGCCGCCTGGGCCTGACCGCCACGCTGGTCCGCGAGGACGGCAAGGAGGACGAGGTGTTCTGCCTGATCGGGCCCAAGCGCTACGACGTGCCTTGGAAGGTGCTCGAGGAAAAGGGCTTCATCGCCGAGGCGCGCTGCGTCGAGGTGCGCGTGCCCCTGGATCCCAACTGGAAGTCGCAGTACGCCTTCGCCGACGCGCGCGGCAAGTTCCGCGTGGCCTCGGAGAACCCGGCCAAGACGGCCGTGGTGAAGCGCATCCTGGCGCGCCACGCGGGCGCGCACGTGCTGATCATCGGGCAGTACATCGACCAGCTCGAGGCGCTGGCGCGGCACCTCGCGGCGCCGCTGATCACGGGCAAGACGCCCACGCCCGAGCGCGAGCGCCTGTACGCCGCGTTCAAGGCCGGCGAGGTGCCGGTGCTGCTCGTCTCGAAGGTCGGCAACTTCGCGATCGACCTGCCGGACGCCAACGTGGCGATCCAGGTCTCCGGGACCTTCGGCTCGCGCCAGGAGGAAGCGCAGCGCCTGGGCCGCATCCTGCGGCCCAAGGCCGACGGCTCCGGCGCGGTGTTCTATTCGGTCGTCACGCTGGGCTCGCGCGACCAGGAGTTCGCCCAGCGGCGGCAGCTCTTCCTGACCGAGCAGGGCTACACCTACGAGATCGTCGACGCCGGAGCGCTGGCCCTGCCGGACGAGGTGACCACGACATGAGTTCCCAGGACGACCAGCGCCGCGCCGCCGGCCGCGTCGAGAACGGTGCCGAGCCGGGCCGCATCACGCGCCCGCGCGCGGCCGACGCCGTCAACGCGGTGCGCGATTCCGACCTGGCGGAGCTGTTCCGCTTCTGGTGCGGCCAGCGCGCCGAACGCGTCCCCGAGGATCCGGCCCACGTCCGCCGTCAGGTGGTCGAATGGATGTCGCAGCCTTCGGTGGTCGAGGCGCGCGTGGCCGCGCTGCCGCGGCGCCTGTTGTCGATCCTCGACCTGCACCTGGAACTGCCGCGCTACCAGTGCAGCGCCGCCGACCTGCTCAACGCGCGCAACCTGGCCTACATGTCGAACTACGACCTGCAGGCCAGCCTGGCGGTGCTGGGACGGCACGGCCTGCTGGTCGAGACGCGCAACGGCGGCGCCGAGAGCTTCGGCCAGCGCGCCTGGACCGTGCCGCAGGACCTGGGCGACGCCATCCTGCGCCAGCGGCGCGCGCGCAAGCGGGGCGTGTTCGACGCCTTCACGCTGCGCGGGCACATCGACCGGCTGTACGACGATCCGGCGCGCAGCCAGCGCACCAGCGCCTCGCGCATCCGCGAGCTGTACAAGATGTACTCCAACGAGTCCGCCGCGGTCAGCCGCGTCGAACGCCTGCCCGACGGCCTGCGCCAGCTCGTCGAGAAGGCGATCGTGGAGTTCGGCGGCATCCTGCCGCGCACGCTGTTCGACCGCATGGAGTCCAAGGTCCCCTGGGACGGCCGGCGCTGGGGCCACGCGCTGGAGGAGTCGCTGGTCGGCACCGCCGAGCGCATGGAGCTGGGCCGCTACGGCATCCAGCACAACGACGAGACGCTGATCGTGTTCAACGAGGTCGCGCTGGCCTGGCTGCGGCGCGTGGCCGTGCCGGGCGACCCCGACCGGCCCTTCGAGGAGTCGTGCCTGGGCGTGGACCTGGCCTCGAACCTCTCGCGCTTCATGGCCTACATCGTCGAGCACGACGTGCGCTTCACCGTGCGCGGCGAGATCTTCAAGACCACCGAGCGCCGCATCCAGGAGGGCCTGCTGCCCAATCCGGGGCGCGAGCTCACGCGCGCCGACGTGCTCTCGTTCCTGTACGGCTTCGCGCGCGCGCAACGCCTGATCGAGTCGACCGGCGAGCGCACGTTCGCCCTGACCTCCGCCGGCCGCGACTGGGAGACGCGCGACCTGGACGCGAAGCTGCGCCTGCTCCTGGAGCACGCGATCGAGGACCGCGAAGGCCCCGGCGAGCACCATCATCAGGCGCGCATGCGCCGCATCCTGATGCGGCTCATGAAGCGCGTCGAGCCGCTGGTCTGGTACGACCTGATGTACGTGCCGTTCCTGGCGCGCAACACGTACCTGTGCAGCCTCGACGATCTGGCCGTCGACGAGTACTTCGCGCAGCGCTTCCACGGCGGGTCGTACGTGCCGATGGACGACATCCAGCGCCTCGCCTGGAACCTCGTCACCTGGGTGCGCCAGCGCCTGTACCTCCTGGGCATCGTGGACCTGGGCTACGACAAGTCCGGACGCCCCGTGGCGATGCGGCTCACGCGCATCGGGGCGCGCCTCCTGGGCGTCGTCGACGGCACGCCCGAGGGCACGTCGCAGGTCGGCAGCCTGATCGTGACGCCGGACTTCGAGGTCGTGCTGTTCCCCACGGGCGACGACGGCGAACTGATCCACGACCTGGATCGCTTCTGCACGCGCGAGCGGCAGGGCGAGGTGATCAGCTTCCGGATCAGCGAGCGCTCGGTGCAGCGCGCGCTGCACGAGGGCATGTACCTGCGCCGCATCGTCTCGACGCTGGAGCGGCACTCGCGCACGCCGGTGCCGCAGAACGTGCTGTTCTCGGTCCGCGACTGGGCCGCGCGCGCCGGGTGCATGCACCTCTCCTCGGACTACGTCGTCAGCGCCGAGGACGCCGACCTCGTGGCGCGCTTCCGCTCCGATGCCGGCGTCAAGCCGCTCGTGCGCGAGGCCCTCGACGAGCGGCGCACGCGCCTGCGCTCGAGCGCCACGCTGCGCCGCACGCAGTCCTTGCTGCGCGAGCTGGGCTACCTGGTCGAGCTCGACCAGGGCGCGGCGTGATCCCGACGGCGCGCGTGCTGGCGCTTTCGCCGGGCACGCTCGTCGACGCCGCCGGGCCTGCCTTCGCGCGCGCCGCCGGCGCCGCCGTCGAGGCCGGCCTGGACGCGATCGTGCTGCGCGAACCGGGACTCTCCGACCGCGCGTTCCTCGCGTGCGCGCGCCTCGTGCGGGAGCGGCTCGGCGCCGCCGGGTGGCTGTGCGTGCACGACCGCGTCCACCTGGCCCCGGCGGCGGACGCGGACGCCGTGCACCTGGGCTGGCGCTCGCTGCCGCCGGCCATCGCGCGCGCGCTCCTGCCCGCGCGCATCGCCGTCGGCTTCTCGGCGCACGCGCACGACGACGCCGACGCGCGCGCCGGCGCCGACTACCTGACGTTCGGTCCGGTGCTGGAGACGCCCTCGAAGGCCGGTCGCCTGGCGCCCACGGGATTCGACGGCCTGGCGCGGGCGGTCCGGGATTGCGCGCTCCCCGTCTGGGCGTTGGGCGGCCTGCGTCCCGAGCACGTGGCTCCGGTGCTGGCAGCGGGAGCGAGCGGCGTCGCCGTCCTCGGCGGGATCTTCGGTTCGTCCGATCCGGCCGCCGCCGTCCGGCGCTACCTCGCGGCGCTGGGACCGCGGCCGCCCGCGCGGCCGTGACGTCGCGCGCGGTACGCTGGGCCGTGATGGGCTGGAACGAGGACGACCTGCACCGGGCGCTGGCGCGCGGACCGCGGCCGCGCAGGCTCGCGGGCAGCCACGGGCACGACGCGGCGGTGCTGCGCGCCCTGGAAGGCGCGCCCGTCGTGTGCGTCGATCACTGCATCGAGGGCGTGCACTTCGCGCCGGGCACGGCGGCGCGCAGCGCGGGGCGCAAGGCGGCGGCGCGCGCGCTGTCGGACCTGGCGGCCACGGCGGCGCGGCCGCGCGCCGTCCTGCTCGCGCTGCGCGCGCCGGCGGACCGCGAGGCGCGCTGGCTGCGGGGAGCGATCGCGGGCGTGCGCGCGCTCGCGCGCGAGCACGGCGCGGACCTCGTCGGCGGAGACCTGGCCGCGGCGCCGGGGCCGCCGGCGCTCTCCGTCACCGCGCTGGGGGACCTGCGTTCCCGCGTGCGCCCGCCGGGACGCGACCGCGCGCGCGCGGGACAGCGCGTCCTGCTGAGCGGCCCCTGCGGCGGCAGCCTGCTCGGCCGGCACCTGCGCATCGTGCCGCGCATCGCCGAGGGCCGCCGCCTCCACGCGGCGGGGGCGACGGCGCTGATGGACGTCAGCGACGGACTGGCGTGGGACCTCTATCGTCTGGCACGCGCTTCGGGCGTGCGCATCGAACTCGACATGGCGCTCGTGCCGATCCACCGCGACGCGCGGCGCCAGGCGGCGCGCACGGGCCGGCCGGCGTGGGACCACGCGCTGCACGACGGCGAGGACCACGAGTTGATCGCGTGCGTGCCTCCGCGGGCCCGCGCGAGCGCGGCGGAGATCGGCCGCGTCGTGCGCGGCGCGGGCCTCGTCCTGTGCTTCGAGGATCGGCGCGTCGAATGGCGGCCCGCGATGGGAGGCTGGAAGCATGGCGGTTGAGCGGCGCTGGATCTCGCGATCGCCCGAGGCGACGGAACGATTGGCGCAGGCCCTGGGCGAGCGCGTTCCGGCCGGCACCGTCGTCGCGCTCGACGGCGACCTGGGTGCGGGCAAGACCTGTTTCGTGCGCGGTCTGGCGCGCGGCCTGGGCGTCGAGGCGACGATCGCGAGCCCGACCTACGCGCTCATGGCGCAGCACGAAGGACGCCTCGCGCTCTACCACTTCGACGCCTGGATGGAGGGTCGCGAGCGCGGCTTCCTCTCCGACGGCGGTTCCGACTGGCTGTGCCAGGGCGGGGTCGCCGCGGTCGAGTGGGCCGCGCGCGTCGACGAGCACCTGCCGGCGGCGCGCATCGGCGTGCGGATCGAACACGTCGACCCGGAGACGCGCACGATCCGCGTCTCGGCCGCGGGCGAGCTGGAAATCCAGCGGGAGCTGGCCCGCATCGTCGCCGCCCTGCCCGTCCCCGCCGGGCTCGAAGAGATCCCCTAGGTTCGGCGCCGGCGCGTGGCCGAGCGCGAGGCCGTTTCCTATCCTTTCGCGCTCATGATCCGCGCCGCCCAGCTGTGTCTCGCGTTGGCCGTCCCGTGCTCCGGCCTGTCGCAGCCGGTCGCCGCGCAGGAGTCCACGCCCGTGCAGGAGGAGCAGCGCCTGCTGGGGCCGGGCCGCGGCCTGGAGCTGACGCTGGAGGCGGCTTTCGAGCTGGCCTTGAAGAGCAGCCTCGCGCTGAAGCTCAGCCAGGCCGAGGCGCAGGTCGCGATCTACCGCGGGCGCGGGTCGTGGGGCGCCTTCGACTGGACCGTCGGCGCGCGCGCCGGCGTGCGCGACTCGGAGTTCCAGCCGCGCGACGTGTTCGGCGGCTCCAGCGAGAACAGCCAGGACCTCAGCCTGAGCCTGAACCGCCCGGTCTCGACGGGCGGCCTGTTCGGCGCGACGTACGCGCGCACCAACACCGAGACCGACTCCAGCTTCCAGGTCGAGCCGCTCTCGACGACGGACGTCGTGACGCTCAGCTACGTGCAGCCCCTGCTGCGCGGCGCGTGGAGTTCCGCCGCGACTTCCGAGCAGCGCCTGGCCGAGATCGAGGCGGAGCGCGCCGCGGAGGCCGTGCGCACGGCGCGGCAGAAGCTGCTCCTCGACGTGGCCAACGCCTACTGGGACCTCGTGTCCGCGCGCGAGCAACTCGACGTCGCCGAGAAGAGCCTCTCGCTGTCGAACGCGCAGGTCGACCAGAACCGGCGGCGCCTGGACGCGGGCCTGGGGACCGAGGTCGAGGTGCTGCAGGCCCAGGCGGACGTCGCCAACCGCGAAGAGCAGCGGCTCCTGCGCGAGTTCGAGTTGCGCACCGCGATGGACGCCCTGCGCCAGCTCCTGTTCCCGGGCACGGACGAAGCGCTGTGGGACACGGCCCTGGTCCCGTCGACCGCGCTGCCCGACGAGGTCGCCGTCGATCGCGTCCCGGCATGGCCGGTGGCGATGCGCGCCGCCCTCGAGCAGCGCCCCGAGCTGCGCGAGCAGCGACGCCGCATCGAGGCGGCGGAGACGCGCCACCGGCGCTCGAAGAGCGATCGCCTCATGCAGCTCGACCTGGAGCTCCTGGCGTCGAGCCAGGGCTTCTCGGGTGACTCGGGGAAGGCGCTCGACACCGCGCTGAGCTTCGACTACCCGACCTACCGCGCCTCGCTGGTGTTCGGCTATCCGCTGGGCAACACCACGGCGAGCTGGGCCGAGAAGGCCGCGTGGGCCGAGATCCGCCTGGTGCGCCTCGCCTACGACCAGCTCGAGACCGGCATCGTGGCCGAGGTGCGCGCGGCCGTGCGCGACGTCCTGTATGCGGCCGAAGCCGTGCGCGCGGCGCGCAAGAGCCTGGAGCTGGCCGACCGCCAGTTGAAGGCCGAGCAGGCGCGCTACGCGGTCGACCAGTCCACGAACTTCCAGGTGCTGCAGTTCCAGACCGATCTCTCCACGGCGATGGCGAACGAGCGCCGCGCGCGCGTCTCGTACGCCAAGTCGAGCATCCGCCTGCAGTCGGCACAGGGCGTGCTGGGCAACGACCTTGCCGCCCGTTGACCGACCGGAGCGCCACCCGCGCCCTCCCGAGGAACCCCGACCGTGCCCGCGCGCCGAGCGCTCCCGTCCAGCGTGAGTCCCGACCGCCGCGGCCGCCGCGCGTCGGCGGCGACGTCCGGTGCGATCGCGCTCGCGCTCGCGTGCGCTTGCCGGCAGGAACCGGCGCCGCCGGTCGTGCAGCGCACGGGTACGGTCGTCGCCGGACAGGCCGATTTCCGCGCGGACGACCGGCTCGCGCACCTCCTGGGCGGGTGCGCGCGCACCGACGCCTTCACGGCCGACACCAGCGATCTGGTCCCGGTCCTCGTGGAGAAGCTGGTGACGGCGCCGGCGGACGTCGCCTCGCGCGCGCGCCAGGACCTGCTCGCGGCCGGCGCGGCGGCGCTGCCGCAGTTGCGGCGCGGTTTTCAGCGCTGGTTCACGGCGCCCGGGCAGGCGCCGCGCGTGCTGTCGGTCCTGGAGATCGTCGCCGCCGTCGGCTCCCCGGACGCCCGCGCGATGGGCCTCGAGGCGCTCGAGCATCCCTCCGAATCGGTGCGCGGCGCCGCGGCAAAGGTGCTGGCGAACGCCGGGAGCGCGCAGGACTACGACACGCTCGCGCGGCACCTTCCCCGCGCGGGCCTCGAGCTCGCCACGCAGCTCGGCCTGGCGATGCTGGCGTGCGACCGCCCGCGCCTCGAGCAGGAGTACGCCGCGTGGGTCGTGGATCCCGCGCGACGGCGCATCGCGGTGCTGCTCGCACCGCGGCTCGCCGTCGGCGTCGACGCGGCGGTCGCGTCGCGCGTGCGCGCGATCGAGAACGCTCCGCCGGAGGTCGCGATGTGGTTCGGCGCGGCCGCGGCGGCGGCGGGGGACGCGGACGCGCTCGCAGCGATGCGCGCCGCTCTGCGCGGCGACAACCCCGTGCTGCGCCAGCTCGCCGTGCAGGCGCTGCTCGGCGCGGGAATGGCGGAGGAGGTCGCCGTACTCGCCGCGGCGCCGGGCGATGCGTCGCTGCGCACCTTCGCGGTCGAGGCCTTGGGCGCTCTGCCCGACTCGCCCGCGCGGCGCGACGAACTCCGCGCGGCCCTGGCGGACCGCGACGAAGGCGTGCGGCGCGCAGCGCTCACCGTCCTGTGCGCGCGCGGCGACGCGGGCGCGCTCGACCGCGCGCTGGACCTCCTGCGCGGCAGCTCGGCGGACCTGGGTCTGGCGCTCTCGGCCTTGCGCGTTCCGCTCGAGGCGCGGCCGGATCTCGCGCGCGAGGCGCTGGAGATCCTCGTCGAGGAGCTCGAACGCGGCCCGCGCACCGAGGTGCGCCTGGTCGAGCGCGCGATCGGGCAGATCCCGCTTCCTGAAGCCGCGCGCTTCCTGCTCGATCGCGCGCGGACGACGCGCGAGGTCATCCAGGGCTTCTCGGGGCATCGCTGGTACATGCTCCAGGCGGTCAACTCGGGTCCGTCGGGGCGCGCCGTCCTGCGCGCCGCGTGGGCCGCGGAGGACGATCTCCTGCGCCGCATGGACCTCATCGCGGCCGGATGCCAGAGCGCGGACCCCGAGACGCGCGGGTTCCTCGAGCAGGTCCTCGACCATCCGCGCGCCTCGCCCTGGGAGCGGCTGTTCGCGGCGGATCTGTACGCGCGCACCGTTCCGGCCGCGCAGGCCGCGCCGCTCCTGAAGCGGATTGCCTTCACGGTCGAGGACGGCGACGCGCGGCGCGGATTCCACTGTCTCCTGTGGCGGTTCTACGGTCCGGAGAGCTGAGGGCGGCCCGCGCCGGCCGGCCGGCCTTGCGCGCCGGCAACGTGGCTCTTACGTTCGTCGCGTCGCGGAACGACGCCCGTGTCCTCCTCCCAAGCCCGATCCGGAGCTTTCGAGCGAACGGCGGTCCTGCTGCTTGCGCTGGTCCTCGCCGCGGCGTGCACGGACGCGGCGCCCGATCTTCCGACGGCCGCGCCGCGCGTCTCGGATCGCATGGACGGCGCGCCGGTCACCTGGTTCCAGGGCCGCGTGCGCAAGCTGCCGCCGTGGGCCGACCCGCTGCGCGCGCGCCTGGATGCGCGGCGCGACGGATGGCCGGGCGAGGCGCTGGCCCCGCGGCTGGAGGCGCTGCTGGGGACGGCGATCGTCCAGGTCCTGAGCGGAGCGGATCCCGCGCGCGCGCTGGCCGCGGTCGCCGAACCCGGACTGCGCGCGGCCGGCGAATTGCGGCCCGCGACGCTCGCGACCCTGCTCGACGACGGCGTGCTGCACGTCGCCGAGGCGCGGCGGTTCGCCCCCGTCGAGAGCGCGGCCGGAGCCTTCGCGGCGTGGCGCGCCGGACTCGGGGGCGCGACGCCCGAACGCTGCGACGTGCGGCTCGAGACGTGGACCCCGCAGGAAGACGATCTGGTGCGCGCCGAGGCGTGCGTGCGGCTCCTGGCCCGCGGGCAGGCCAGCGTGCAGACGACCGCCGAGTGGACCACGACGTGGCGCGTGCGCGCGGGCGAGGCGCGCCTGGTGGAGATCGAACCGCGCGTGCACACCGAGGTGCGCGCGGCCGCGCCCGTCGTGCGCGAGGTCACGCTCGCCGTGCTGGGCGCCGACGAGCGGCTGCGCGCGGACCTCGCGATCGGCGACGACGCGCGACACCTGCGGCGCGACCGGCTGGGGCTCGACCCGTTCCTGGGGATGCGCGGCGTCGCGGTCGGCGACGTCGACGGCGACGGGCTGGAGGATCTCTACGTCTGCCAGCCTACCGGTCTGCCGAACCGTCTCCTGCGCCACCTGCCGGACGGAACGGTTCAGGACGTCGCCGCAGGGAGCTCCGTCGCGTTCCTCGACGGATCCGGGCCGGCGCTCATCGCCGACCTCGACGGTGACGGCGCGCAGGACCTGGCCGTCGGGACGGGCGAAGCGCTGCTGCTCGCGTGGAACGACGGACGCGGTACCTTTCCCGACGGCAACGTGCTGCGCGCGCCCGATCCGGCCGAGCTCTACGGCGTCACCTGCGGCGATCCCGACCTCGACGGCGATCTGGACCTCTACGTCTGCCGCTACGTCGAAGGCGGCGTCGTGGGCGGCGCGCCGGCGCCGTACCACGACGCGCGCAACGGCGCGCGCAACCTGTACTGGAGGAACGAGGGGCAGCGCCGCTTCCGCGAGTGCGCGGCCGAAGTCGGGTTGGACCAGAACAACGACCGGTTCTCCCTGGCGGCCGTGTTCGAGGACCTCGACGACGACGGGGATCCGGACCTGTACGTCACCAACGATTTCGGGCGCAACAACCTGTACCGCAACGACGGCGGCCGCTTCACCGACGTCGCGGCGGAGGCCGGCGCGGAGGACGTGGCCGCCAGCATGGGCGCGGCGATCGGCGACCTGGACCTCGACGGCGACCTGGACATCTACGTCACGAACATGGAGAGCCCGGCGGGCGGCCGCATCGCCCGCGATCCGCGCTTCCTGCGCGGGCGCGACGGCGAGCGCGCGGCCTACGTGCGCCACGCGCGGGGCAACACGCTCTTGTGGAACGAGGGCGGGCTGCGCTTCCGCGACGGGCAGGAGTCGAGCGGCGCGCGCCGCGGCGGCTGGGCCTGGGGTTCGACGCTCGTGGACTGGAATGCGGACGGCCTGCAGGACCTGCTGGTGCCGAACGGCTTCCTCAGCAACGCGCGCGCGGACGACGTCGAGAGCTTCTTCTGGCGCGTGCTCATCGACAGCACGCCCGCGGCGCCGCCGCCGACGGAGGCGTACCTGCGCGCGTGGGAGTTCCTGCGCCACGCCGTGCTGTTCGACGGCTACGGCTGGAACGGCCGCGAGCGCCACGACGCCTACCTCAACGTCGGCGGACGCTTCGTCGACGCCTCGCGCGCGCTGGGCCTGGACTTCGTCGACGACGGGCGCGGCGCGGCGCGCTGCGACTGGGACGGCGACGGTTTGGAGGACCTGTGGGTCGTGTCGCGCACAGGTCCGCGCCTGCGCCTGCTCCTGGGCAGCCATCCGCGGCCGGGGCGCACGCTGACCGTCGAACTGCAGGCCGTGCACGGACACCCCGACGCCGTCGGCGCGGTCGTGTCCGTCGTCGCCGCAGGTCGGCGCCTGCGCGCGAGCGTGCGCCTGGGCGACGGTTACCTCACCGGCTCCTCCAAGCGCCTCGTGCTGGGCCTGGGTGCGGCGTCCTCCGTCGAGTCGTTGCACGTGCGCTGGCCCGGCGGCGCGACCGAGTCGTTCGCGGGCGCGATGCCGGGCGGGCGCTACCGGCTCGTGCAGGACTCCGGCCGGGTCCAGGAGATCGATCTGCCGCGCGCCGCGCCGTCGACGGGCGCCGTCCCCGCCATCGGGGGGGCAGAGGTCGGACGCATCCCGCTGTGCGACCGGCTGCCCATGGCGGCGATCGAATGGACCGCTCCCGACGGTGGCGTGCGGACCGTTCGCGACCATGCCGGTTCGGCGCTGGTCGTCGTCCTCGCACGCGCCGCCGATCCGGGGACCGCGCCGCTGCTGCGCACGCTGGCGGACCTGCGGCCCGACCTCGCGCGCGTCGGCGCGCGGGCCATCCCGTGGATCGAGCCCGAGCCGGGCGGCGGCGCGGCCGCCGTCGAACTGCTCTCCCGCGCGGGGGCGCGCGCGGAGGGCGGGATCGCCGACAAGCGGCTCCTGCAGGTGGTCGAGGTGCTGCTCGTCGAGGTGCTCGGGCCGTTCGACCGGCTGCCGCTGCCCGCCTTCCTGTTCCTCGACTCCGGCGGTGCACTGGCGCTCGTGCGCTGCGGTCCGAGCGCGGGGGAGTCGATCCTGGCGGATGCGGCCGCGGTCGGCGCGCTGGATCCGACCCGCCGCGGGACGGAGGCGCTCCTGGGCGGGGGACGCTGGGCCCGCCCGCCGGAGCGCGAGCTGGGCATGGTGGCGCAGGTGTTCGAGCTGCTGGGGCGCACCGAACTCGCGGCGTGGTACCGCGAGGAGGCGCGGCGCCGCCCCGGCCGCTGAGTCCGCGCGCGCCTCAGCGCTTCATCCGGACCCAACCGGGCCCGGGAACCTGCACCGGCGCCTGATCGGGCCCGCTGAAAAGCCCTTCGCCGTTGGCGTGGCCGAGCAGACCGGTCTGCGCCGTCCACACGAAGGCGCCGCGGCCGGTCTGGCCGTGTTCCCAGGGCCAGGCGCGCAGCATCGATCCGCCCGCGCCCGCGTGGACGACGTCGAACAGGTAGCCGTGCCGGCGCAGTCGGCCGTCGGGCAGGATCTCGAGGTCCTCGAGGCGGCGCTGGAGCGCGCGATCGTTGGCGGCCAGCGCGGCGAGGTCGCCCGGAGCGGCCACCGAGGCAGGCACGGCGGGCTGCGCCGCCAGGGCGCGCACGGTGCGCAGGGCATCCAGCTCGTTGGCGCGCAGCGCGAAGCCGCGCAGCACCGGAAGCGTGACGATCACGACCACCAGGCCGATCGCGGCCAGGGTCAGGCGGTCGGTCCAGGACAAGGTGCGCGCGTGCTCCGCGACCTGGGTTGCGGCCGGCGCCCGGGCCGCGTTCGACGCGACGAGCGCGCTGGGTTCGGCGTGTGCGGACATGTCCCCCTCGACCTCGGCACGCGGGGAACGCGCCCCGTTCGTGCTAGCTTCCACTCCATGTCGCGGCGACCCTCGATGCAAGACCTTTCGCCCGATCTGGCGCGGGTCGCGCGTGCGATCGCGCGCCGGCTCGGCGCGGCCGGAGCGCGGACGTGGATCGTCGGCGGCGCGCCGCGCGACCTGGCGCTGGGACTGTCGCCGGCCGAGATCGACCTGTGCTCGGCGGCCGTGCCGGAGACGGTGCAGCAGCTCTTCGAACGCACGATCCCGCTCGGCCGCGCCTTCGGCACGGTGATCGTCCACCTCGACGGCGGCGACGTGGAGCACACCACGTTCCGCAGCGAGTCCGTGTACAGCGACGGCCGCCGCCCCGACGCGGTCGAGTTCGGCACGAGCGTCGAGCAGGACTCGGAGCGACGCGACTTCACCTGCAACGCCATCTACCTCGATCCCCTGAACGACGAGGTGGCCGACCCGCGCGGCGGCCTCGACGACCTGGCCGCGCGCCGGCTGGCGTGCGTGGGGGACGCGCACGAACGCTTCCGCGAGGACGCCCTGCGTCCGCTGCGCATGGCGCGCTTCGCCGGCGGGCTCGACCTCGCGCCGGACGCGGCGACGCTGGCGGCGGCCCGCGCCGCGGCTCCGACGCTCGCAGGGGTCAGCCGCGAGCGCGTGCTGCGCGAGTTCGAGGGCGTGTTCCGGCGCTCCGGCGCCGGCCGCACGCTGGCCATCCTCTGGGAGACGGACCTTCTCGAGCCCGCCCTGCCCGGGTACGCCGGTCTGCGCGAGCCCGGCGCCGACGCGGCGTTCTGGATCGCGCGGCGGTGTCGCGCCCTGGCTGCACTCGGACCCGCGCCGGGCACGGGATCGGGCCTGTGCGTCTTCCTGGGGCCGGAGCCCGGCCAGGCGCCGGAGCCGGCCACTGCGCGGGGCCTCGCGATCCTCGACGGACTGCGCACGTCGCGCGCGTTGCGGGTGGCGGTCGCGGACGCCTGGGATCTGATGCCGGCCCTGCGGTCCGAACGCGAGCCCGCGCGTTCGGTCCGCGTGCGCTGGATGCGCCGGCCGGGGTTCGACACGGCGATCGCGGCCCTGCGCGCCTGGGCGCGCGCGCACGACGAGGACGCGGCACGGTGGGAACGGCTGCGCGCCGAACGCGCGGAACTGGGCGCCGAAGGCTTGCGTGTGGCGGCGCTGCTGGGGCCGGACGATCTCGCGGAGCGGGGGATCCGTCCCGGCCCGCTCTACGGCGAAGTGCTGCGCGATCTCGAGACCCTGCAACTCGACGGCGCGCTGCGCACGCGCGCGCAAGCGCTGGCGTGGCTGGTCGCGCGGATCGGAGGTCAGGACGGCGGGAACACGCGGCGCAGCCCGTGAGCCAGCGGGTAGCCGGCGAGCAGAACGCCGGCGGCCAAGAGCGGCGTGTTCCGCCCGGGGCTCCAGTCGGCGAGCACGAGCACCGCCGCGAACACCAGCAGGCGGCGCAGGCACAGGCCCATCGCGGCCTGCACGCGTGCGCGCGTCCACGCTTCCTGCGGCCCTGCGCTCCGCGCGGCCTGCCAGAGTCCGGTCGCCGCGGCCGCTCCGAGCGCCACCGCCGGCGCGTGGGACCAGGCGAGTCCGAACCGGGCCAGCGGCGCCGCGAGGACGATCAGCGCGCCTGCCGCGAGCAGCAGCGGCACCGGGCGACGTCCGATGGGACGCGCGTCCTCGCCGTCCTCCATGCGGCCGAGCCGGGAGACGAGGAACACGTACGCGCCGTACACGATGCAGGGCCAGAGCGAGTCGGTGTCGGCGACGACGCGCCACTCGCGCGCCGCTACCCAGGCGATGCCCGCGCCGAGGTTCCCCGCGCGGCACAGCCCGAGGAGCAGCGGACCGATCCACGGGCCGCGGCCCGCGAAGTCGTAGGCGGCCGCGCACGCCGCGACGCCGCCCATCCACAGTGCGCTCGTCGGCGCGGCGATCCAGGCGCAGGCGATCCCCGCGAGCATCAGCGCGGCGCCGAGCGCGAACGCAGCGCCCGCGGAGACGCGGCCGCCGGGGATCGGGCGGTCCGGACGGGTGCGCGCGTCGTGTTCGCGATCGGCCCAGTCGTTCCAGGCCAGCGCGCCGTGGTAGATGCACAGCGAGGCCGGCACCAGCCACCACGCGCGCGCTTCCTCCGGCCACGCGCCGCCGTGACCCAGCACCAGGCCCGCGACCGCGTCGGCCGCGGCGCTGGGCGCGAGCGACAGGCGCAGCAGCCGGCCGATCGACATGCTCGCGGCCTAGCGCACGATCCAGCGCACGACGTCGTTGAAGGTCACGTACACCATCAACGACACGATCAGCACGACGCCGACGAGCTGGCTGTAGCCGTGCACGCGCTCCGATACGGGCGAGCCCTTCACGCGCTCGATCAGCAGGAACATCAGGTGGCCGCCGTCGAGAACGGGGATCGGCAGCACGTTCAGGAACGCCAGGTTCATGCTGAGCATGCACAGGAAGTAGAAGAGCTTCGCGAGGCCCACCGACGCGAAGGAGTGGGACACGACCCCGATCGTGATGATGCCGCCGATGTTCTGGCCGCTGACCTGCCGGAACAGGATGCGCTTGAGCGTGAGCCAAGACTCCTCGAGGAACTTCCAGGAGAGCGCGAAGCCGACGCGGATGGCGTCGAGCGCGCCATCGGCCTGGAACAGGTACTGCGCGTCGCGGATGCCCAGGCCGTAGGACGGCGCGCGCCACGGGCGCGGCGCGACCTCGAGCGTCAGGCGCTCGCCGGGCCGCTCGACCTCCAGTGCGAGCGCGGCGCCGTCGCCGGCGGACTTGGCCGCGGCCAGGATGTCGGCGAAACCGGCCACCTCGGCGCCGCCGATGCGCACGATGCGGTCGCCGTCGCGCAGCCCCGCGTCGGCGGCCGCGGAACCCGGCGTGATCACGACCTGGTTGGTGTCCTGGTCGAGCGCGAGCGCGATGTCGTGGAACAGGTCGACGGCCTGGCCCGGCGCGAGCGCCGGGCTCTCGAACTCGAGCGGCGAGCCGTGGCGCAGCACGCGCCAGCGCACGGACGGCGCGGGAACCTCGAGGCCCGCCAGGAGATCGAAGGGCCGCAGGCAGGGGACGTCGTTCACCGAGAGGACGCGGTCCTCCTTCTGCAGGCCCGTGCCGTGCGCCAGCGGCGTGTCGCGCACGGCGAGCACGGTGCGGTACGGCGGGCCCACTCCCAGGAGGCGCGTCTCGTTGCGCGGATCGGGCTCGGGCTGGACGACGGCCTCGAACTCGGCCCCGTCGCGCAGGAAGCGACCGCGCACCGGCTGGCCGCCGCGCGAGACCTGCGCGAGCTGCTCCTCCAGCGTGAGACCCGGCGTCGCGTCAGGGACGGCGACGAGGCGGTCGCCGGCGCGCAGCCCGGCGCGGGCGGCCGGCGAGTCGCGCTGCACCTCGATCGTGCCGTCGGGATCGGCGGCCGGCATGGCCCCGATCGAGAAGGCCCCCAGGGCCTCGTTCCACTCGGGGATCAGGCGCACGTTGCGCGGCGCGTCGGACCCCGGGTCGCGCACGACGAGGCGTGCCTCCTCGGGCGAACCCAGCGCGACCTCGGTCGGGATGTTGATGAAGCCGTAGACCGGGTTGCCGTTCACCGACTCCACGCGCGTGCCCGGCGCGAGCCCGGCGTGCCAGGCCGGCGAACCCGGGGCCGAGGGTCCCAGCACGGGCGCCGCGAACGGCACGCCCACGGTCAGGATGATCGGGAACACGATCAGCGCGAAGACGACGTTCATGATCACGCCGCCCGAGTAGATGAGGAAGCGCTGGCCGACGGTCTTCGAGGGCAGCTCGTCGGGCAGCGGCGGGCGGCCCTCGGCGACCTCCTCGCCGGCCATGCGCACGAAACCGCCGAGCGGAACTGCGGCCACCTGGTACGTGGTCGCGCCGCGCGTCCAGCCCAGGAGCTTGGGACCGAAGCCCAGGCTGAAGGTCTCGACGCGCACGCCGCACCAGCGCGCCGCCAGGAAGTGGCCCAGCTCGTGCACGAAGATCACGAGGCCGATGCCGAACACGACCAGCGCGTAGCGCCAGACTTCGAGGAGGAATCCGTCCATCGTTGCAGGGACCGTCTAGCGTGCGGCGGAGAGCGCCGCGATCTCGAGGGAGGCCAGGGAGCGTGCGATGCCGTCGGAGCGCAGGAGGTCCTCGACGCTGCCGTCGAGACCCGGGCGCCGGTCGAGCACCGTGCGGTTGATGCGCGCGATCTCGGGGAAGGCGATCTCCTCGCGCAGGAAGGCCGCGACCGCGATCTCGTCCGCCGCGTTGAGCACCGTGCCCGCGTCCGAGCCCTCATCGACGCAGCGGTAGCCCAGCTCGAGGGCCGGGAAGCGCGCGTGATCGGGTTCCTCGAACGAGAGCGTGCGGAACGCGGCGGGGTCGAAGCCCACGAGGTCCGCCGGCGCGCGGTCGGGGTGGTGCAGGGCGTAGTGGATCGGACCGCGCATGTCGGGCAGACCCATCTGCGCGATCAGCGACCCGTCCACGAACTCGACGATCGAGTGCACCAGCGACTGCGGGTGGATGATGACGCCGATCCGTTCGCGCGAGAGGCCGAACAGGTGGTGCAGCTCGATGATCTCGAGCGCCTTGTTCATCAGGGTCGCCGAGCCGATCGTGATGCGCGGCCCCATCGTCCAGTTCGGGTGCCGCAGCGCCTCGGCCGGCGTGACGCCGGCGAACTCCGCCGCCGGCCGCGCGCGGAACGGGCCGCCGCTCGCCGTCAGGATCACGCGGCGCACGCGCCCGATGTCCTCTCCGCGCAGGCACTGGAAGATGGCCGAGTGCTCGCTGTCCACGGGCACGATCTCGGCGCCGTGCTCGGCGGCGAGCGCCATGAGCAGCGCGCCGGCGACCACCAGCGATTCCTTGTTGGCCAGCGCCAGTCGCCGGCCGCGCTCCAGCACGCGCACCGACGGCAACACCCCGGCGGCGCCGACCACGCCGTGGACCGCGATCTCGTAGTCGGCCTCGCGGCACAGGTCCTCCAGGGCCGTCGGCCCCGCGAAGAGGTGCGTCGCGGCCGGCAGCCGCGGCCGCAACTCGTCCGCCGCGCCCGCGTCCGTGAGCGCCACGAAGCGCGGACGGAACTCCTCGGCCTGCGCGAGCAGTTCGCGGGTCGAGGCGCGCGCGGCCAATCCCTCGACGCGGAAGGAGCCGCGCTCCATCCGCACCAGATCGAGCGTCTGCGTGCCGATCGAGCCGGTGCTGCCGAGGAGGATCACAGATCGCATGCGCTGACTCAGGGGTCCCGGTCGCGGGCCGCGTTGCCCCCTCGCCGGATCCCGCCTAGCTTATGCTGTGCGTGGCGGAGGAGAGAAGCGCCGCGTGCCTTGTCCCACCGCCCCGCGAAGCATTGTCCTGCCTGCGGCGCCCCGCTGGGGCCCGCGCCCGTGGAAGGGCGCGAGCGCCCGTGCTGCCGCGCCTGCGCGTTCGTCTGGTACGAGAACCCGGCCTGCGCGGCCGCCGGGATCGTCCTCGACGAGCACCGGCGGGTGCTCCTCGTGCGCCGCGCGATCGAGCCCTACCTGGGATCCTGGGCCCTGCCGGCGGGCTACCAGGAGATCGACGAGGAGCCCGCCGCCGCGGCGGCGCGCGAGATCCTCGAGGAGGCCGGGATCGTCGTGGCCGTCGAGGAGCTGTTCGACCTGATGTTCGTGGCCGAGGCGGGCCGCAAGCCGGCGAACCTGGCGGTGTTCGTCTGCCGCGCCGTGGGCGGCGACCTGCGTCCCGGTCCGGACGTCCTCGACGCGGCCTGGTTCGACCTCCACGCGCTGCCCGCCGACCTGGGATTCGGGAACGGGCCGCGCATCCTGGAGCGGTTCCGCCGGCGTCGCTAGGCTCGTCGTCCGCATGAGCGCACCCCCCGGATCGCGATCGCGCTACGCCGAGGCGGGCGTCGACATCCAACGCAAGTACGACGCCGTCGAACGCGCCACCGCGGCCATCCGCTCGACGTTCACGGCCGGCGTCGTGGGGGACGTCGGCAGCTTCGGCGGCCTGTTCGATCCGGCGCGGATGGGGTTCGGCGACGCGCTGTTGGTGGCGAGCACCGACGGCGTGGGCACGAAGCTCGAGGTCGCCAAGCGCGCGCGCGTGTACTCGACGATCGGCCGCGATCTCGTGCACCACTGCATCGGCGACATCCTCGTGCAGGGCGCGTGGCCGCTGTTCTTCCTGGACTACGTGGCCGTGGGCCGGATGGACGCGGACATGGTCGCCGACATCATCGCGGGGTGCGCGGACGCCTGCCGCGACGGGGGCCTGGCGCTTCTGGGCGGCGAGACCGCCGAGATGCCGGGTCTGTACCAGCCCGGCGACTTCGACCTCGCGGGCACGATCGTCGGCGCCGTGAAGCGCGACAAGCTGCTCGACGGCAGCCGCGTGCGTCCGGGGCAGGTTCTCGTGGGCCTGTCTTCGTCGGGCCTGCACACCAACGGCTACTCGCTGGCGCGGCGCATCCTGTTCGACGAGCTGAAGCTCGGGATCGACGACCGGCCGGCGGAACTCGGCGGCAGGACGGTGGGGGAGGCGTTGCTCGCCGTCCACCGCAACTACCTGCCGATCCTGTGGCCGCTGCTCGAGCAGAACCGCATCCATGCCTTGGCGCACATCACGGGCGGCGGCCTGGTCGACAACGTGCCGCGCGTGCTGGGACGCTGCGACGCGGTGATCGACCGCGGCGCGTGGGAGGTTCCGGCGCTGTTCCGCCTCTTGTGCGAGCGCGGTCGCGTGGCGCCCGCGGAGGCCTACCAGGTCTTCAACATGGGCATCGGCATGGTGGCATTCGTCGAGGAGGCGGACCTCTCGGCGGTGCGCGCGCACCTCGAGGCCATGGGCGAAGCGCTGCTGCTCATCGGACGCACCGAGCCCGCGCGGGGCGGCGAAGGGGTCGTGCGCTGGGCCTCCTGACCGCGCTCGCGCTCACGGCGTTCCTGCAGGCGGGTCCGCCGCCGGCAACCGATCCGTCCGACGAGAGCCGCGAGTACTGGACGGCAGTGTGGCGCGACGTGCAGCGCCTGGATGCGTCGCCGCGCGACACTTCCGGCGCGCGCGCGCAGTTGCAGCGCCTGACGCGCCTCGCCGCGGAACTGGAACAACGCGCGCGCGCTTCCGGCGAGGAACCGGACCTCGTCCGCGCGCGGCTCCTGGGCTGGGAACTGCAGCGGATCGCGGGCCGCGCCCGGCGACCGGTGCCCGCGCCCCGGTCGAGCGTCGCGTGGCTGCCGGGGGAAGCGTGGATCGCGGCGCGCGCGTTCGCGGTCTGCGACGCGCGCACGGACGCGATGCTGGCGGCGCTCGACGAGGCCGAGGAGGAGGAACTCGCGCCGCGGATCGAACGGGCCGAGCGGATCCTGGCCGAGAACCTGCGCGGGCTGCTCCTCGACGGCGCGCGCGCGCTCGCGCGGCGGCTCCTGGAACTCGAGCCCGGAACCGACGCGACGCGCGTCCTCGTCGAGTGCGAGATCCGGCGCGGCGACGTGGACGCGGCCGAGGCGCTCGTTTCCGCGACGCTCGCGGCCGCGGCGACGCGCGCCGCGGATCCGGGGCTGCACCTCGCGGCCGCGCGCGTCGCGCTCGCGCGCGACGACGCCGACGCGGCGCGCCACGCCCTGGGATCCGCGTTGACGCTCGGCGCCCCGGAGGCCGCCGAGGTCCTGGCGCGCCTGGAACTGCACGCAGGCCACCCCGAGCGCGCCCGGCGCCTCGCCGGGGCCTGGATCGAAGCCGGATCGGGCGCGAGCCGCGGCCGCCTGACGGCGATGTGGGCCCTGGCGCAACTCTCGCGGCGCGACGCTCCTCCCGCGGCGACCGCGCCGCTACGCTGAAACCCGCCCCTCCAACGACCCTAGCTGAACCATGATGCCGACCCCGCACTTCCTCTCGCGTCCGATCCTCCTCGCGGCGGCCGCCGTGCTGGCCGCGCCCGTCCCCGCGCAGGACTCCTTCAAGAGCAGCGACTACGACAGCCTCGGCAAGAAGCTCAGCGCGTACGTCGACGCGCTCAACGCCAACAAGGGCCGCGACAAGGCGCTGGAGGACATCTCCAAGGAGCTCGAGAAGATCGAGAAGCGCTTGAAGCGCGACCCGCTGTCGCTGCCCGCCGAGATGGGGCAGGCCCTGTGGGCCTCGTTCGACTACGACCGCAAGGGCAGCGTGGCGCGCGGCAAGGTCGATACGACCACGGTCGCCGCGTACTGGGACCCCAAGACCAAGTTCACCTACTCCGCGTGGATGCCCGGCAAGTACGACCCGCGCAAGGCCTACCCCGTGATCCTGTGCCTCCCGGACGAGAAGGAGAAGATCACCGATCACCTGATCGAACGCTGGACGAACCCGGATCTGCGCGACGCGACCATCCTGGTCGCGGTCCCGCTGCCGGAGGACACGTCGGTGTGGCTCGAGGGCATCTCGGGCACGAAGGAGACCGGCATGGGCAACGTCGCCTACGTGTTCTCGCTCGTGCTGCGCAACCTCGCGGTCGACTACGACCGGATCTATCTCGCGGGTCACGGCCGCGGCGTCGAACTGGCGGTGGCCTACGCTTCGAGCTTCCCGGACCGCTTCGCGGGCGTGATCGGGCGTTCGGGCGACGTCGGCGCCGTCGTCGCCGAGAACCTGTCGAACCTGCCGACCTTCTTCGCCGGCGCCGGCGGCAAGACCACGGAGCTGGCCGAGCGGCTGAAGACGCTCGGCTACGGCAACTGCACCGTGATGGCGGAAGGCAAGGAGAGCGACATCCACTCGTGGATGACCGGCCATCCGCGCGTCTCGAACCCGACGGAGGTCGTGCTGCACATCGGCTCGCCGGTGCCCAAGCGCGCGTACTGGCTGGAGGTGCGCCCGACGGACGGCCAGGGCACGGCCTACCTGAAGGCCAAGGTCGATCGCGCCACGAACACGATCGAGGTCGAGGGCGAGGGCGTGCCCAGCTTCTTCGTCTACTTCAACGACGTGCTGGTCGACCTCGACAAGCCGGTGAAGGTCGTCTGCAACGGCACCGTCAACGAGCGCACCGTGCCGCGCAGCCTGAGCCGCACACTCGACCTCGTGATGAACTCGCGCAGCGATCCGGGCAAGTTCTACGTGGCCAGCATGGAGTTCGACCTGCCCGCCAAGCCCAAGCCCAAGTAGGCGCAGGGACCGCGTGCAGAGAGTCCCGGCCAGCGGGCTGATCGCGGTCGCCTTCGCGGCCGGGACCTGCACCATGACCGTCGAACTGGCGGCCGTGCGCCTGCTGGCGCCCTGGTTCGGCACGAGCAGCGTCGTGTGGACCAACGTCATCGGCGTGGTCCTCGTGGCACTCTCGGTCGGGTATCTGGCGGGCGCGCGTCTCTCGGGCGTGGCCGACCCGCGCCGCGCACTGGGGATCGTCCTCGTCCTGGCCGGCGCTGCCAGCGCGTGGCTGCCGGCGCTGGCGCGCCCCGTCGCCCGCGCGTTCCTGCCGGAGGGCCTGACGCTGGAGGAAGCCGGCGAATCGCTGCGGTGGGGGAGCCTGGCGTCCGCGCTGTGTCTGTTCGCGCCGGCCGCGGCGGCGCTGGGCACCGTCGCTCCGCTCGTGACCGAAGCGCTGCAGCGCGCGCGCGGCATCCCCGCCGGCAGGGCCGGCGGGATCGTGCTGGCAGCGGGCACGCTGGGCAGCCTGGTGGGGACCTTCGCCACGACGTACACGCTGGTTCCGCGGCTGGGCCTGCAGGCGACGTTCCTGGGCGCGGGCGTGCTGCTCGCGCTGTGCGGCCTGCCGTTCGTGCTGCGGCGCGGTCCGCGCGCCGCGGGCCTCGTGCTCCTGGGCGCGGTGGGCGCGGCGCTCCCGGGCTCGCGCGTCACGCCGCCGGCGCTGCTCCCCGGCGAGCGCCTGCTCGGCGCGCGGGAGACGACGTACCAGAGCGCGCGCGTGGTCGAGGTCGCCGAGGGCGAAGCGCGCCTGCGCTTCCTGCAGGTCAACGAGAGCTTCGGCTCGTTCCAGTCCGTGTGGCAGGTCCGGCCGGGTTTCCTTCCGGACGGCCACTACTACAACCTGTTCGCCTTGCCGCCGCTGTTCGCGGCCGCGCCCGGCGACTGGAGCCTCGCGGTCCTGGGCCTGGGCGCGGGCACCACGTGGCGCGTCCTGGCCGGGGAACTGCCGGCGCAGACCCGCCTCGTGAGCGTGGGCGTCGAGATCGATCCCGGCGTCGTCGAGTTGGGGCAGCGTTGGATGGACCTGCCGCCCGCGGGCGACCCGCTGCTGCGCGTCGTCGCCGGAGTCGACGCGCGCGCGGCGTTGCGCGCGCTGCCTCGCGACCTCGATCAGATCGTCCTGGACGCGTACCAGAACCAGATGGAGATCCCGCCGCAGCTCGCGAGCGCGGAGTTCTTCGCCGAGTGCCGGCAGCACCTGGCGCCCTCGGGTTGGATGTGCGTGAACGTCGGCGCGTTCGGGCTGCGGGACCCGGTGCTGGTGACGATCGCATCGACGCTGGCGCACGCGTTCGCCGGTCGCGTGCTCGCGCTGCGCGTCCCGTTCGCGCGCAACGTGGTGCTGTTCGCGCGGCGCGGTGACGAGGCGCCGGAACCGGGCGGGCCGGGCTGGTCGGCCGCGGGCGGCGCGCGCCTCCTGGAAGCGCTGGCGCTGCCGGGGATGTCGGCGTGGTTCGAAGCGCCGCTCACGCCTCCGCTGACCGACGACCTGAACCCCATCGAACACCTGCAGCAGCGCTCGGTCCTCGACGCCGGTCACGCGGAGGGCGCCTGATGGAGTTGCTGGCGCTGCTGCTCTCGACGCTGGCGCGACCGGACCTCGACGCGGCGGTGCGCCTGTGCGGCGAGGGACGCTACGTCGCCGCGCTCCGGGCTGCCGAAGCGGAGCCGGATGCGACGCGCCGCGCGCAGGCCGTCGCGTGGGTGCGCCACCACGCCGGCGACGTGCAGGGCGCCTTCGCCGTGACGCGCGGCGCGATCGCGGATGTACCGAGCGACCCGTGGCTGCTGGAGCGCGCGGCGTACATCGCGATCAGCCTGCGCCTCCCGCGCGAGGCCCGTGACGCGGTGACGCTGCTCGAGCAGGAGATCGCGTCCGGGCGGCTCGCTGCCGACGATGCCCGGCGCTGGCGCGCGCAGGCGCAGGCGCACGCGGTCGAAGTCGCGGCGCTCGAGCGCCTGCTGGCCGAGCGCGACGCGGCCGTGCAGAGGGCGCGCGCCGTGAGCGCGGTGGCCGCGCTCGTCGTGTGCGTCGTGCTCGGCGCCCTGGCGTTCAGAGCAGATCGAGCACGCCCGTCGACGTAGCCGGTTCGTACAGCGTCGCGGGCGGCAGCCACCAGCCCGTGTCGAGCGCGATCGCCGTGTTCCACGGCAGCGGAGCCGGGTCGCCCAGGAGGCCGAGCGCGACGATGGCGAACGCGCGCGCGCCCGCGTCGATCCCCGTGTCCCCCGCGATGGCGAGAAGCGGCGCGACCGCGCGCTGATCGCCGACCCAACCCAGCGCGGTCGCCGTCGAAGCCAGCGCCGACTGGCCGCGCGCGCTGCGCAACATGTCGACCAGCACGGGCGTCAGGCTCTGGTCGCCCAAGAGGCCCAGCCCGATCGCGGTCTCGCGCAGGAGCCGCGGCTTGTAGCGGGAGCCCAGCACGATCTCGCGCAGCGGATCGACGGCCTGGCCGACGCGCGCGATGCCCAGCGCGACCGCGCAATGCGCACGCGCGTCGTCGTCGCGCAGTTCCGCCAGCCGCTCGAGCAGGAGCACCGGGGCGGAGTCCGCACCGGCGAGCGCCAGGGCCAGCGTGTGTGCCCCGGCCTCGGCCGGGCTGGTGTGCTGGCGCAGCGCGGCCTCGAGCGCCGTCTGCACACCGCGCGAGCGGGGCTGCCCGGACTCGATCGCCGCCCGCTCGCCCACGCCCAGCGCGAGCGACAGCCACGGACGCTCGGGAGTGGATCCGCGCGAGAGGAGGCCCACGAGGTGGGCGCGCGATTCGCCCAGCGCGTCCGCTCCTCCGCGGCCTGGCCGCGCGCTGGCGCGGGCCAGGGCGATCCAGGCCAGGCGCCGGCCCAGGCGGTCGCCCTCGGTGCCCGCGAGCTTCAGCAGCGCGCGCGCGCGCTGATCGTGGGCTCCTCCGCCGCCGTCGGCCACCAGACCCAGCGCGGAGATCGCGGCCTGACGCACGGGCGCCGGCTCCGGCGACCCCGATTCCAGGGGCTTCGACAAGAGGCGCACGACGGCCTCGCGGCGCTCGTCGTCCACCCCGCCGGCCAGGCGCGCCAGGCTCACCGGGGCGTAGGCGCGCACGAGGGCCTCGTTGCGCGCGTCGGCATACCACTCGGCGAGGAAGTCCACCTGCGCCTCGAGGGAACTCGCCGCCGGAGCGGGGCCGTCGCCGGCGAGGGCCGCGCCAGCGTTCGGCAGCGGCACGAGCCCCATCGCGATCAGGCAGGCGACGTGCACGTCGCGGGAGGCGCCGACGGGTTGCTCGATCCCACGCGCGAGGTGGTGCACGATCCAGCGCCGCAGGTCGGGGTTCTCGTGGCGCGAGCCGGAGACGCCGAGCGCGTACGCCGCGAAGGCGCGCGAGCGCGTGGGGACCGAGTCGCGACCGCGCCGCTCGCGCGCGAGCGGACCATCGGCCATGAGGTCGGCGAGCAGCGGGAGGTCGTCCGGAAGCGCCAGGATGCCCAGGGCGAGTGCCGCGGTCTCGGCGACCTCCTGATTGGCGTCCGACAGCCGGTCCTGGATCTGCTGCGAGGCCCGGCGCGCAAGATCGCGATCCAGGCGCGGTCCGATCTTCGCCACGGCGAGCAGCGCGGCCGTCACGATGTCGGGGTTGCGCTCGACCTCGAGAACCCGCAGGAGCGCCGGCACGACGCTGCGGCGCATCTCGTCGTCGCCGGCGCGGTCATGCACGCGCGCGCCTGCGGTCGAGACGGCGCTGCCCTGGGCCAGCACGCGACGCAGTTCCAGGTACGGCTCGCGGTTGAAGCCCCACCACATCTGCCAGGCGGTCAGGTCGCCGGCCGCGTCCTGGCCGGTGGTCGGGCCGCCGCCGGCGGAGGGACCGCCGGCTCCCGGGCCCGTTCCGGGGCCGGCCGGCCCGCTGCCGGGCGCTCCTGCCGGCCCCAGGCCGCCGCCGGGGCCGCGGTAGGTTCCGCCGTGGGCGCAGAGCGGCGCGCACAGAAGGAGCGCGGCGAGCGTGGTCAGGCAGGGGAGGAGTGCGATGCGGTGCAGGCGGGCGGGTCGGGGCATGGTCTTGCGCTCGCCAGGTCCAACACTGTTCTAGTCGCCTGGCCCGGCCCTGTCATCCCCGGCGCGTAGACCTTGGGTCGCTCGCCCGAAAAAAACCGCCGCCCGGCGCGCGTGGGGCGCGCCGGGCGGCGGGGATGCCGATCGCGTCGGACTCAGAGGATGTCGAGGATCCCCGTGCCGTTCTCACCCGTCAGGGTGGTCGTGTTCGCGCGGTAGTTGATGTTGGTCGAGATCTTGGAGTTCCAGGGCAGCGGCTCCTTGTCCGCCACGATGCCCAGGGCGACGGCCGCGAAGCCGCGCGCCGAGTCCGTGATCCCGTCCTTGCGCTTCAACATCGTCACCAGCGGATCCACCGAGCGCGAGTCGCCGATGAAGCCCAGCGCCGAGGCGATCGCCGCCTGCGACGAGAGGCCCTTGGCTTCCTCGAGCATCTTGCAGAGCTCGGGGACGAGCTCCTTGTCGCCCAGGAGGCCCAGGCCGATGGCCGCCGACTTCAGGAGGTCGGGCTTGTACTTCGACTCGAGCACGATCGTGCGGATGTCGCCGATCGCCTCGCGGTCGTCCATCAGTCCCAGCCCGATCGCGACGTAGCCGCGAGCGTTGGCCTCGGAGGTGTTCTTCAACTTGTCCTCCAGGATCTTCTTGCCTTCCAGATCGCCGGCGATGCCCAGGCCGATCGAGTAGGCACCGACCTGCTCGGGGCTGCGCGCGTCGTCGAGCGCCTTGCGCAGCATGTCCTTCGCCGTCGCCGACGCCGAGCCGGCGATGACCTCGGCCTTCGTCAGCGCGTGCTCCATGACGCCGATGCCGATGCCGGCCCAGGGCTTCATGTGGCTCTTGCCCTTGGTGATCTGCTGCAGCAGGAACTCACGCGCTTCCTTCTGGCCCTTCTCGTTGTCCGCGCCCTTGCCGGGGCGGCCGCCGACCTGCGCCATCGCGATGTTGGTGAAGTTCTTCGACTGCACGTCGCCTTCGTCGGACATCTGCTTGAGTGCGGTGCGGATGTCCTGGTCGACCTTGTCGGAGTCCGAGTCGCCGATCATGCCCAGGGACAGCACGCAGCTCATGCGCACTTCGTCGCGCTCCTTCGAGTGGCGATCGAGCGCTTCCAAGAGGAGCTTGGCCACGCCGTCCTTCAGCTCCGCCGGGGCGCCGTCCAGCAGACGTGCCATGGCGGTGGGGGCGTGCGCGCGCAGCAGGTAGTGGTTGTTCTGGTCCTGGTAGAAGCGACGCAGGAACTTGATCTGCGACTGCCGCGAGGCGCCGTGATCGGCGGAACCCTCGGGGTTCTCGCTGGGATCGACGTCGACCTTGACGAGGCCCAGGGAGACCAGGGCGGCCACCTTGACGTCGCGCGTCGACGAGTCGGGCTTCTGCAGGATGTCCACGAGGACGCGCACGATCTCCTGGCGCGTCTCGTTCTTGGTGGCCTTGGCGCCGATCAGGCCCAGGCCGTAGGTCGCGAACGCGCGCGTGCGGTACTTGACCTCCGTGGAGCCCACCAGCTTGCGGCCTTCGCGCGTGTCGAGCGCGAGGTCCTTGAGGCGCGGGATCGACGCGTCGTTGGCCAGGATGCCCATGGCGACGGCCGCCGTCTCGGCGATCTCCTGGTTCGAGTCGCTCAGGAACTTGGCCATGATCGGCTCGAACTCGCTCTTGCCATCCTCGCTGGTCACGTCACCGATCTTGCCGAGCGCGATCAGCGCGCCGGTCACGATGTCGTTGCTGCGCTCCTTCTCGAGCGCCTCCTTCAGGGCCGGGACGACCTTCGTGCGGATCGTCTCGTCGGAGGGCTTCAGCGTGTTCTTGGCCTGCTGCGTCTGGCCCAGGCCGGCGAAGAAATCGTCGCCGCCCGTGCTGGGCAGACCGGTGTGGATGTGCGCCTTCAGGTTCAGGTACTGGTCCTTGTTGAAGCCCCACCAGAACTCCCAGGTGGTGAGGTCGGGACCGGTCGCGCCGCCGCCGGTGGACGGGCCGGCCGGACGACCGGCGGGGCCGCCGGTCGGGACGCCGGGACCGGCCGGGCCGGGCGTGCTGGGGCCGGCGGGGCCACCCGTGCTGGGACCCGAGGGGCCGGGCGTGCTGGGGCCGGTTCCGCCGCCGCCGCCGCCGCCGCCGCCGGGCGGAACCGTGTCACCGGGGCCACGGTAGCTGCCGCCGTGCCCGATCGAGACGTCCTGCAGGCAGAGGCTGCCGGCCGCGAGCAAGGCACCGAGGACGAGGAGTTTCTTCATGACGATTCGCTTGGGTTCGAGTGGATGTGTCGACTCTGGGGGGCAAAACCCCGGTCCGCTGGCGGGGAGGTGATCCCCGAAGGCCGGCCCGGTGGACGCCGCGTCCATCGTTGCTTCTGCGTAAGGCAATCCCTGTGCCGCAGGACAGTTCGACGGGCCCATCCTAGCCGGGTCGCCCGTGCGCGCAACGCTACGGCAGCAAGGAACTTCCGTCGACCGGCGGGGGAGTGGGAGCGACGTTCCGGATCCGAAACGGGCCGGGCGGGGGACGTGTCCCCGCCGGAACGGCTGACTCAATTCGAAGGGAAGCCCTTGGGGCCCTTGGGCGGGCCGCCCGAGCCCGGCGTCGGCAGGTTGCCGACCTGCGCCTCCATGACGCGCCGAAGTTCGAACAACCCCTCGCCGAAGTGGTAAGCGAGCCAGACGAAGTGGCAATCGATGTTGTCGACCGGATCGTCGACCTCGAAGGCGGCCTTGCACGTGAGATCGCAGGGGCGCTGCGCGTTCATGAAGCAGAACTTGCGGGTCATCGCGCGCTCCCGTTGCGTTGGACGCGCCTGCGCGTGACCAGCGCCAGCCAGACGCCGTCCAGGACGATCTCGTCGCGTTGATTGCGGACGCGCGTCGCGAAGCGAACCCAACCGCGGCGCGGCCCGGGATCCGGCTCGCGCTCGACGACCTCCAACTCGAGGGTCAGCGTGTCGCCCGGGACCGCCGCCGCCAGGAAGGTCATCGACACCTCGCGCAGCGCGACGATCGTCCCGGCGAACCAGCCGGCCTGCCAGGCCAGCCCGCTGGCGATCGCCTGGACGAGGAGGCCGTGCGCGATCCGCGTGCGGAACGGCGTCCGCGCGGCGTGCTCGGCGTCGACGTGCAGCGGATTGAAGTCGCCCGACAACCCCGCGAAGGCGCCGATGTCGGCCTCGGTCAGAGTCCGCGACAGGGTCCGCCAGGTCGAACCGGGGGCGAACTCGTCGAAGGTCTTGCCGCCGACCGCGGTGTGGGGTGCCGAGGCCTTGGGCGGGGGTTCGTGGGTCATGGAGGGATCGTAGCGATCGGGTCCGCGGGGCGCCCGGAGCGG
>CAZKIO010000014.1:0-80355 GCA_964552795.1 uncultured Planctomycetaceae bacterium | reverse complement strand
CCAGGTACGATCTCGCGGCGCGTCAGTCATTCCGTGTGTGAGAGGTCCGGGCTAGCAGTCCGGCGAGGAACTCCCCACTGCTTCAGGGCAGGCAGCCGCGGGCTGTTGCCCGCCCCGCCGGCGCGGGTGCGCCGCGCGGAGACAGGCCGGCCGTCGGGACGGCCCGCCTCACTGGTTCAGCGACGGCGTCCGCAGCCGGAAGCCGTCCTTCTCCAGCGGGTGCGTCGCCGCCAGCGGCCAGCTCGCTCCGCGCAGGATGCGGCCGAAGCCGTGGCGCTCGCGCAGGCGGTCGAGCGCGTCGTCGAGGCGCCGCTCGCGGTCGGCGCGCGCCTCGCGGCCGTCCGCCTCGAGGAGGTGGCGCTGCCAGCCGGCGGCGGGCGCGAGGTCGTCGAGCGTGACGCCCACGCGCTTCACGAGCGCGCGGCGGCGCGGCAGCTCGGCGAACAGCGCGCGCGCGCGTTCCAGCAGCGCGCCGGTCGCCTCGGTGGGGGGGTCGAGACGCGCGCGCTTCTCGGCGAACGCCGGCCCTCCTTCCGTGCCGTGCGCGGCGTTGCGCGCCGCGCCGGTGCGCGTGTCGACGTGCTGGATCCGCACCGCGATCGTCCGCGCGCGGCACGCGTGCGCGCGCAGGCGGTGCGCCGCGCGCTCGAGCAGGTAGCACAGCATCGCCTGCACGATCTCGCTCCGGCCCTCCTCGGGCTCGAAGGTGCCGTCGCGGCGGATCGAGCGCGGCGCGCGCGCGACGCGCGTGCCGTCGGCCAGCCACGCGTACGTGGGTTCGACGGGTTCGGCGTCGAGGCCGCGCGCGCGGTCGTGCAGCACGAGGCCCAGCGCGCCGAAGCTGGTGAACAGCACCTCGCGCGGCACGCGCGCGAGCTGGCCCACGGTGCGCACGCCGAAGCGCTCGAGCTGGCGCCCGGCGGCGTGGCCGCAGCCGGGCAGGTGCTCGACCGGCAGGTGCTCCAGGAACGCGCGTTCGGCGCCGGGCAGGATCCAGGCCACGCCGCCGGGCTTGCCCAGCTTGCCCGCGATGCGCGCCAGCGTGCGGCTCGAGCCCAGGCCGATCGTGGCCGGCAGCCCGATCTCGTCGCGGATCGCGCGGCGCAAGTCCGCGCCCACGTCGATCGGCAGCCCCAGCGCGCGCTCCGTGCCGCCGAGGTCGGCGTAGAGGTCGTCGATCGAGGTCACCTCGACGAGCGGCGTCGCGCGCAGCACCACGCCCGCGACCTCCTCGCGCAGCCGGTTCGCGGCCTGCGAGTCGCCGCGGCGAAACACCGCGTCGGGACAGCGGCGCGCGGCCTCCGCGAGCATCATCCCGGGCCGCACGCCGTGCGCGCGCGCCTCGTACGAGCACGACATGACGAGGTTGCGGTCGGTCGGCAGGCCGCCGACGACGACCGGCCGGCCGCGCAGTTCGGGGTGGAGCGCCTGCTCGACGGACGCCAGGAACGCGTCGATGTCGAGGTGCAGGATCGTGCGGGACGGGGCGGCCATGCCGCCCATCCTAACGGATGCCTAACCCGTGCGCCGGCCGCGAACCGCGGTGCCGCAGCACGGCACCCCCGGTCCGGCGCGGCCGCTCAACTGCCCCAGGTGACCGCGACGCCGTTCGTCAGGTTGAACGTGTCGGCCGTGCAGAACGCGGCCGCGTTGCGGTACCAGGCCTGGTACGTGCGCGAGTTGCCCGCGGCGACCCCGCCGCGCACCGAGACCGACGCGTCGCCGCCCTGCGGGTAGCTCGAGGCGCCGGCGACGGTGAGCTTGGTGCCCAGGCGCACGACCGAGCCGCCGGCGCAGCGCAGGCCGTCGCCGAAGGCCGAGCCCATGCCCGCGTTCTGCTGCTGCGTGCCCTGGAAGAACAGGACGGAAACGCTGGCGGGCAGGCCGCTCACGGCGAGGGACAGGGTGTCCGCGCTGACGCGCGGCGTGCCGCTGGCGGCGAGGAGCCCGCTGGTGCCGGTCGAGTTGGCGCAGCCCGCGCCGCTCGCGCCGGTGTTGCCGCAGGGACACGCGGTGCCCGTGCCGTCGCCCGCGCAGAAGCTCTCGAAACCGCTGCACGCGACGTCATCGATCCGGAAGTCGTCGATGGCCGCCTCGACGATCGACCCCGAGCCGATGTCCTCGGCCACGAAGCGCAGCCGGAACTGGCTGGTGAGCGCGACGAAGTCCGTGACGCGCAGCTCGTGATGGAACCAGCCGCCCGAGGCCTCGGGATGGCCGGGTCCCAGCGTCTCGACGTTCACCCACGTCGACCCGCCGTTCGCGGACACGTCCACGCGGAAGGTGTCGTCGACGGCGCTGTTCCCGTCGTTCACGTACCAGCGCCAGTAGCCGACGGTCGGTGCGGAGTAGGTCGAGAGGTTGTAGACCGGCGAGAGCAGCGTCGTCTTGCCGCCGTCGACGTCCGCGGCGCCGAGGCTGCCGCCGACGGTGCCCTGTCCCGTGACCCAGCACTGCACGCCGGGTGCCGCGGTGTGGTCGTCCTCGGGCTGCGCGGCCGTCCCGACGGGGTCGCCGCGCACCCACAGGCCGGAGGTGGCGTTGTCGCCCGCCGTGTCGCGCACGAAACCCGCGGCGCCGGCCTCGAAGTCCGTGCTCGCGACCGCCGTCGCGCCGTAGCCCGCCACGGCCTTGCTCGCCGTCCCCGGCGCGCCGTCCGGCGCGGTCCACAGGATGCCGTTCGAACTCGTCGCGCCGACGTAGTAGTCGACGCTGGTGCCGCACGCGAAGGACGGGAAGTTCGCGCGGTAGCTGCCGCCGCCCAGCGGCACGAGGTCGCTGGCGGTGTAGGCGCCGCCGGTGCTCCAGTACAGGCGCGCCGTGCCGGCCTGCAGGATGCCCGGCGTCGACTCGGTGATCTGCACCACGGCCGAGTCGCCGGCCGGGTTCAGCAGCGCGGGCGCACCCGCGGGGAACGCGATCTGGAGTTGCGGCGTGCCGACCCACAGGACGAACAGGCCGCGCTCGAGGTCGCTGCCGATCACCACGCCGCTGGGGAAGTACGGGTAGTTGTTCCAGAGGCCGTTGTAGCCGCCGGCGTCGTCCTCGGGATACGTGTCGAACCAGGCGTACAGCGTGGGCGTCGTGACGCCGCTGGACGTGTCGAACACGCGCAGGCCGCTGCGGTAGTTCGATTCGAACACCAGCGATCCCTTGGTGTAGATGTTGTGGTCGACCGACGTGCCGTTCAGGAACTCGCCCAGGTACGGCAGCGTGGGCGTCGGCGAGTTGATGTTCGACGCGTTGAACACGCGCGTGTACGGGCGGCCGTCGGTCTCGTCGTTGTGGAACAGGTACTGGCGGTCGGGAGACAGCCAGGACTGGTGCGAGAAGCCCGGCGATCCGTAGGTGAAGTGCGCCACGTGCACCGGGCTGGCGGCGTTCGTCACGTCGACGATGTCGATGCCGGTGTCCGTGAAGCCGCCGTTGAGGCCGCCGTTGCAGATCGCGATCTCGCGCGGCCCGCCGCCGGGCCCGCCCGTGGGGTAGGTGACCACCTGCGCCTCGTGGACGTAGCGCGCGCTCCAGCTTCCCAGGTAGACGGGGTTCGCGGGGTTCGCGTTGAGGTCGTAGATGCGCAGTCCGTTGCTGCCGCCGCCGGCGCGGTACAGGCGCCCGGAAGCGGTGTTGATCTCGAGCGTGTGCGTGGCCGTGCTACCGCCCGTCGTGATCGTGTTCGCGAGCGTCACCGACCCGCTGTCGACGTTCGTGAGGTTGATGACCTGGATCCCGCTGCCGCCCTCGCTGCCAGCGTAGGCGTAGGACCCGAACACGCGGATGTCGCGCCACAGGCTGCTCGGCCCGGCGATCTGCCCGACGATCACGGGGTTGCCCGGCTGCGTGATCTCGACGACCGCGGTGCCCTCGGAGTGGCCGAACAGCGCGTACTCGCGCCCCGACGGCGACACGTAGCCGAAGCAGGAATTGCCGTTGCCGCCCGCGGGCACGCCGAAGTCCGAGAGCGGCATCCACGCCAGCAGCGTCACGTTGTTGCTCTGGAACGTCGTGCCGGGTCCGACGAGGCTCTGCGAACCGCCGCCGGTCGTCTGCGTCTGCAGCCACGCGTTGCGCCAGCCGGGGCCCTGGTAGGCCGGCTGCTTGTCGAGGAGCTTCTGGTCGCCGTCGTGCGCGCGCGCGGGCGCGAGGATCGCCGCCAGGCAGGCCAGGGTGGAGAGCAGGGTGCGGGGGTGCGTCATGGGAGAGGGTCGCCGGAAATCCTTGCTCCGGCGTGCAGAGGGGCGAGCCTACCCCCTCAATCGTGCCCTGCCCGCGCGATCCGGTCTAGGCGGGGGAGGGCGGAGTCCGCGGCATGGCGCGCGCAGGCGCGGGGAGCGGCTCAGGAACCGCGTTCCGCGCCGATCCAGGGTCGGGGATCGACCCGGTAGGCCGGCCGCGCCGGTTCGGCCGGCGCGGCGAGGTCCAGGCGCTCGCCTCCGCGCTCGACCCGCAGCGCCGCGACGCCGTCGCGCGGCGTCCGCCACGCGTCCTGGATGCCGGCCTCGTCGGTCACCGTGCGTCCATTGACGGCGACGAGCACGTCGCCGACGCGCAGGCCCAGCGCGGCCGCCTCGCCCTGGGGATCGAGCGCGACGACGCGCAGACCGTCGAAGTTCGCGCGCAGCGTGCGCGCGGGCCAGGTCTCGTGGACCTCCACGCCCAGGCGCGCCAGCTCCGCGAGCGGATCGAAGCCGTCGCGGACGCGCACCCAGCGCTCGACGCGCGAGCGCGCGTCGCCGCCGAGCGCCTGCTCCACCTGCGCCAGGAAGTCGTCCAGGCTGGGGCGCGCTCCGCCCGGCGACCAGCGCGGATCGTTCAGGAACGCGCGCAGCCAGCCGTCCAGTGCCTCGGGATGGCGCGCGCGCCAGAGCTCCAGGTCGAGCAGCGCGGCGACGAGCAGGCCGCCCTTGTACGTGGCGTGGTACGCGTCGCGGCCTTCGAAGAACGCGGGCCCTCCCGCGCCGGAGAGCGGCGTGTCGATCCGCGCGCGGAGGCGCTGCCAGTCCGCGACGAGCTCTCCCAGCCGTTCGGCGAACCGCTGCGGCGTGATCGCGCCGAGGCGCGCCGGCACGACGTGCGCGTACCAGTCGGTGAATCCCTCGCCCAGGAAGCGCAGGTCGTCGGGCAGCTCGCAGCGCGCCTGCGCCCAGGTGTGGTGGAACTCGTGCGCGACGAGGTGGGCGACGAGCTCGGTCGCGATCGGATCGGCGAGATCGCCCGAGACCTGCAGCGTCATCGACCCGGTCTTGGGCGAGCCCGCGAACGAGAACCCCGCCGTCGCGCGCGGCGCCACGAACAGGAACAGGTACTTCTCGCGCGGCGTCATCCCGAACAGGGCCAGCTCCGCCTCGCAGATCGGCCCGATCCAGGCACCCGCGAGGCGCTCGAGCTCGGGCTGGCCGGGCGCGAACGCGACGTCGATCTCCATGCCTCCGGCGTGCACGCGCTGCGTGGACCACGCGCCCAGGCCGACCAGGTCGTTCTGCAGCGCGCGCATCGATCCGGGCGCGAACCAGCCCGGCTCGGGCTCCGGCCACGGGCACAGGACCGGCCAGCCCGCCGGGCGCTCGAACGCGACGCGCAGCGCGGGCTCGGGCTCCATGTGCGGCGCGATCAAGAGCGCGCCGGTCACGAGCAGCGCATGGTCGGCGGCGACGTACGGGTGTTCGTACTCGTCGCGGCCGGCGACCTCCGGGAGGTCGTGCGCGGTGAGGCGCACGCGCCAGGCGAGGTCGACGGCATCGCGGCCCCGCGTGTCGACGCGCCACGCGAACGCGCCGGCGGGGGTGACGTCGAGCCGCGCGCCGTCCGTGCCGCGCGCGAGCGGCGGGGCCTCGAGCAGCGGCGCCGGCAGCGACACGAACGCGTAGCTCTCGGGCAGGCCGATCTCGAGCCGTCGCGTGCCCGCCGGCAATCCGCGCAGCCGGGCCTCGACGTCGACCGCGCGCTCGTGCGGAGCGGCCAGGCGCACGCGGTACTCCAGCGTGCAGCCCGCGCCCACGACCGCATCCGGTGCGGACGCGCAGGCGCAAGACAGCGCGCACGGCAGGATCGCGAGCGCGCGTTCGAGTCGCGGCAGGTTCATGGCGCCGCGCGCGCGGCCGTGGCCGCGGGCGCGCGCGGAGTCTACGCTCGCGGGATGCGTCGTCGAGTCCACGCCTGCGGGCTGCTGATGGCCCTCGCGCCGATCCTGCTCCACGCCTGCCGCTCGCCGCGCGCGGAGCCGGATCCGCGGGACGGCGCGACGGCCGCACGCCCCAACCTCGTGCTCGTCTACGTGGACGACCTGGGCTGGGGCGAGCTGGGCAGCTACGGCCAGCAGCGCATCCGGACGCCGCACCTCGACCAGCTCGCGCGCGAGGGGCTGCGCTTCACGCAGGCCTACGCGGGCGCGCCGGTGTGCGCGCCGGCGCGCTGCGCGCTGCTCACCGGCCGCGATCCCGAGCACATGGCGATCCGCGACAACCACGAGATGCGCGGTCCCGACGGCAAGCTCGTGGAGGGCCAGATGCCGCTGCCGCGGGGCACGCCGACGCTGGCGCGCAGCCTCGCCGAGGGCGGCTACGACACGGCCGCGATCGGCAAGTGGGGCCTGGGCGGCCCGGGATCCGGCAGCGAGCCGCGCGATCACGGCTTCCGCAGCTTCTACGGATACTTGTGCCAGCGCGCGGCGCACGACCACTACCCGGCGCATCTGTGGGAGGACGACCGGCGCGTGGAGCTGCCGCAGAACCTGCCCGACACCTTGCTCGGCGGCGCGTACACCGACGATCTGTTCCTCGAGCGTGCGCTGGCGTTCGTCGCGGCGCCGCGCGAACGCCCGTTCTTCCTCTACTACGCGCTGGCGCTGCCGCACCTCGCGCTGCAGGTGCCCGAGGACGAGGTCGACGCGTACCGCGGCGCGTTCGACGACCCGCCGTACGACGGCCGGCGCGGCTACCGCGCGCATCCGTCGCCGCGCGCGGCCTACGCGGCGATGATCACGCGCATCGACCGCGACGTCGGCCTCCTCGTGGCGCGCCTCCGCGAACTGGGGCTCGACCGCGACACGCTGGTGCTCTTCACCAGCGACAACGGACCCACGCACGACGTCGGCGGCGTGGACACGGGCTTCTTCGACAGCGCGGGCGGCCTGCGCGGGCGCAAGGGCAGCGTCTGGGAGGGCGGGCTGCGCGTGCCGTTGATCGCGTGGTGGCCCGGCCGCATCGAGCCCGGCGGAACCAGTGCCCTGCCGACCGCCGTGTGGGACCTCTTCCCGACGCTGGCCGAGGCGGCGCGCCTCGCGGCGCCCGCGGGCGAGGGCCGCAGCATCCTCCCCGAGATGCTCGCGCCCGGATCGATGCCGGCGCCCGAGCGCCTCGCCTGGGCGTTCCCCGGCTACGGCGGCCAGGTGGCGCTGCGCTACGGCCGGTGGAAGGTCGTGCAGCGCGACCTCGCGCGCGGCGGGTCGGCGCCGCAGGCCTTCGATCTCGAGGCGGACCCCGCCGAGTCCCGGCCCCGCGCGCTCGCGGACCTGCCGCATCGGCTGCGCGAGCGCTCGCGTGCGGACCTCGAGCGGCTCGTCCCGCTGGCGGGCGGCGCCGCGCGCGGCCGCTGAGGGCGCGGCGTCGTGTACGCTGGCGGGCTGGCCCGTCGGGCCGCGACCATGGAAATCGTCCTCGTCCACCCCGAGATCCCGCACAACACCGGCTGCGCGGCGCGCCTCGCCGCCGCGCTGGGGCTGCGGCTGCATCTGGTCGAGCCGCTGGGCTTCTCGCTGGACGACCGCTACCTGAAGCGCGCGGGCCTGGACTACTGGCCGCTCGTGGACCTCGTGGTGCACGCGTCGTGGGAGCGGCTGGCGGCGGCGCTGCCCGGACGGCCGCTCGCGGAGCGCGTGCGCCTGTTCACCGCGCGCGGCGGCACGTCGCTGTTCGAGACGCCTTTCGGGCGCGACGACGTGCTCGCGTTCGGGTCCGAGAGCAGCGGCCTGCCGCCGGATCTGCTCGCGAGCCATCCCGAACGGCGCGTCTACGTGCCGATCCGTCCCGGCGTGCGCAGCCTCAACCTGGCCAACGTGGCCTGCCTGGGCGTCTACACCGCGCTCGTGCGCGCCGGCCTGCCGCTGCCCGACAACGCCGGCGCCTACGAGCCCCACCCCGAAGCGGCGGTCGACGTGTGGCCGGCCAGCCGCGCGGTGCGCCTGGACGCATGAACGCCGCGTCGCGAGCGGAGGGGACGGCGCGCCGGCCGCGGCCCGGCGACGAGCTCGAGCTCGTCGTCGAGGCGTTCGACGCGCGCGGCCACGGCGTCGCGCGCCACGACGGTCACCGCGTGCGCGTGCTGCGCGGCCCGGTCGGCGCGCGCGTGCGCGCCAAGGTGCTGCGCCGGCGCAAGGCGTTCGTCGAAGCGGTGACACTGGAGACGCTGGAGCGCGGACCGCACTCCGTCGAGCCGCGCTGCGCGCACTTCCGTTCCTGCGGCGGCTGCAGCTTCCAGGACCTCGACTACGCGGCGCAGCTCGACGGCCTGCGCCGCGGGATCGCGGAGGCGTTCGAGGCCCGCGGGCTGCTCACGGAAGGCGTCGCGATCGAGCCGGTCGTGCCCGCGCCCGCGCCGTGGCGCTACCGCAACAAGATGGAGTTCACGTTCTCCAACCGGCGCTGGATCGCGCCCGAGGAGCCCGAGGGCGTCGACGCCTCGTTCGCGCTCGGCCTGCACGCCGTGGGCCTGTTCTCCAAGGTCGTCGACATCGGCGCGTGCCCGATCCAGAGCGCGGCGGCCGACCGGATCCTTGCGAGCGCGCGCGAACTGGCCCGCGAGCAGGGCCTCGCGGCCTGGGACATCCGCGAGCACCGCGGCCTCTTGCGGCACCTCGTGCTGCGCGTGGCGCACGGCACGGGCCAGATCCTGGTGAACGTGGTCACCTCCGAGGATGCGCCCGATCGCGTCGAGCCCTTCGCGCAGGCCCTGCTCGCGCGCCACCCCGAGATCACGACGCTCGTCCAGAACGTCAACTCGCGCGCGGCCACGACCGCGTTCGGCGAACGCGAGCGCGTGCTGCACGGCGGCGGCGCGATCGTCGAGCGCATCGCGGGCCTGGATTTCGCGATCTCCGCCAACTCGTTCTTCCAAACGAACAGCGCCGCCGCCGAGGCGCTGTTCGAGGCCGTGCGCGAGGAAGCCGCGCTCGCGCCGGACGAGTCGGCCTGGGACCTGTACTGCGGCACCGGCACGATCGCGCTCGTGCTGGCGCGCGGCGCGCGCGAGGTCGTGGGCTTCGAGCTGGTCCCGTCCGCGATCCTCGACGCGCGCGCCAACGCCGCGCGCAACGGCATCGCGAACGCGCGCTTCGTCGAGGGCGACGTGCTGGAGGGCCTCGCCGGCGCCGCGACCGAACCGGTTCCCGCCGTCGTGGTCGTCGATCCCCCGCGCGCGGGGTTGCACCCGCGCGTTGTCGCGCGCCTCGCGGCGCTTCCCGCGCGGCGCCTGGTGTACGTCTCCTGCAACCCCGCCGCGGCCGCTGGCGACGTCGCCGGCCTCGCCGCGGGCGGCTGGCGCCTCGCGCGGGTCCGGCCGTTCGACCTCTTCCCGCACACGCCGCACGTCGAATGCGTCCTGCTGCTGGAGCGGCGGGCGTGAGAGCGCGCGAGGAGCCGTCCGAGTCCGAAGCGCGGCCCCCGCGCGCCTTCGGCAGCCTGTGCGAGGACTGCGCCCACGTCCGCGCGGTCCGTTCGGCCAAAGGGGCGACGTTCCTGATGTGCCGGCGGGCCGCGGAGGACCCGCGCTATCCGCGCTACCCCCCGCAGCCGGTGATCTCGTGCGCCGGTTTCGAGCGCTTCGTTCCGTCCGTCTGAGGGCGCGGCCCGCCGCGCGCCGGCCTAGAAGACGACGGTCAGATCCAGGATGAACTTCGCCGTGTCGTCGAAGCCCGCGGAGTCGCCCCAGAACTGCGCGTACTTCGCTCCGACGCTCACGTGGTCGTTGATCTTGCGCGTGACGTGGACGTCGAGCTCCTGACCGTAGTCCGCTCCGCCGTCGTCGGCCTGGAAGTCGTGGTAGGCGACGTATCCGGTGAGCTCACCCGGCAGTTTCAGCCCGCGCGCGAAGACGTACAGGTCGCGCAGGCCGTCCGCCGGCGTGTTCAGGAACTTGTCGGCGTAGCCGTTGAACTTGTGCAGCGTCGCGAGCGGCGTGGCGAAGCCCTTGGCGCCGTCGTCGCTGCCGAGGACCTCGTAGCCGGCGCCGAAGACGCCCACCGCATCGACCTTGAGGCCCAGGTCGAGCGCGTAGTAGGGCGCGTCATAGCTCACGGGGTTGTCGCCGTGGTCGGACTGCGCGGCGACCGAGGCCGCGTACTCGAGCGCCGTGTGCTCGCCGAGCGAGGCGCTGCCCGTCAGTCGTGCGCCGTAGGTCTGGCTGCTGTTGGCCGGCGAAGACTCCTCGAAGTCGAGCAGGTACGCGAAACCCACGACGTTCCAGGCGCCCGAACCCGCGTAGCGGACGTTGAACACGTGCGAGTCCGAGTCCCAGTCGGCCTCCTGCGCGAAGATGCGGTTGACCTGGCCGAGGTAGCCGTACGTCGCCTGGAGCTGCTCGACGCCCAGCCCCGAGCGCAACGACAGCGCGTCGAAGGTCTGGTTGTCCTGGCGCCAGCCGACGTCGCCGAGGAAGCGGTGGTCGTCGAGGGTCAGGGTCTGGCGTCCGAACTTCGCTCGCAGGTGCTTGGCGTCGTGGGCCTCGTACCCCAGCCAGGCCTCATTGAGCTCCGTCCCCTCCGGATCGGCGATGACCGTGCGACCGGGGTTCGAGTTCAAGGTCGAGTTGTAGGTGTCGTCGTCCGGCGTGCGCACGTCCTCCATCTCGACGTACGCATGGAAGCCGTTCCACGGCCGCGTCAGGTAGCCCAGCCGCGTGCGCGCCGTGAACGCCTCCGAAGCCCTCAGGCCGTCCTGGTCCGCGGACTCGGCGCGCAGTCGCAGGTCGAGCTTGACCGACCCGGTGGTCAGCGCCTCCCAGAAGCCGGGCTCGGGCGCGGCTTCGGCCGCGGCGGGCGCCGCCGTCGCCGCGGCCTGCCACGCGAAGGCCGGAGCGGTCAGGGCGCTTGCGCAGGCGGCGGCGAGCAACGTGGTACGGCGCGAGGGCATCGACTGGTTCATGGAGTCTCCGTGAGGGTGGGGGGCTGATCGGGCGTCGTGCTTCCCGGTGTGCGCCGCGTGCGCATCGGCCGGGCGCGCGCGGCGGGCAGGGCGGAGCGGGCGAACGGATGATTCGCGAGCGGGTGCGGATTTCCATACGCACAACGCGGCAGCGAGGGCATCGGGCCCGACCTCCGACGCCGCGGCCGGCGCCCGCGACGCTCCCCGCGCCGACCGGGAGAACTCGGCGCGACCCGCCGCCGCAGCGCGGGCTCCGGCCCACCGCCGGACGGGGGCCGCGGTCGAGTCCACGCGCCGTCTCGAGGGACTGCGCGAGGGAGACCGCGCGCGGAGTACCGCCCCGCGCGCGGTCGGTCCGGGCGAGGGGGCGCGCTCCAGCGGCGCCGGCACAGCAACGGATCCGGTTGCCCGCGAACCCGCCGCGGCCGGTGGTTTCCTGCGCCGGTTGCGATCGCTACCTTCCGACCGCATGAGGGAGATGCGCGCCGTGCCGGGCAGCCTGTTGGCGGCGAGCCCCGATCTCCGCGACCCCAACTTCGTCCACGGCGTGGTGCTGGTCTGCGTGCACAACGAGGAGGGCGCGCACGGCCTCGTGATCAACCGGCCCTCGCCGATCACGATCGACACGCTGCTGCCGCAACATCCGCTGCTCGCGCGCCTGCGCTTTCCGGTGCACGCCGGCGGGCCGGTCGGCCTCGACACGCTGCAGATCGTGCATCGCGTCCCGGACAGCATTCCCGGCGGCGTCGAGTTGTGCGAGGGGCTCCACCTGGGCGGGGACCTCGACGCCGTGGCGGAACACCTGACCCGTCGCGGCGCGGCGGCGGGGGAGGACGTGCGCCTCGTCCTGGGCTATGCGGGCTGGTCCGGGGGCCAGCTCGACGCCGAGCTGACCGGCGGATCCTGGCTGCCCGCCACGCTGCGGCCCGAATGGGTGTTCGCGCCCGATCCGCCGGGTGTGTGGCGGCAGGTGGTCCGCTCGCTGGGCGGCGATGCCGCCGGCCTCGAGGACCTGCCGCCCGACGTGACCTGGAACTGAGGGCCACAGGAGCGCCCGGGGCAGGTTTTCTCCGGGGCACGCTCGCTTCGCGAACCGACGCTTTCCTAGAAAAGTTCCGAAGAAATTCGACCGCGCGCCCCTTCCCGCGCGGATTCGAGGCGGCGCCGTCTGTGCCCGGCGCCCTCGCGAGTTTCTGCGTCGTGATTGCCGTGAGGAGGGGACTTGGAACAGAGCCGGACGCCGGACGAGGCCTTCTTGGAGCGCCTCGTCCAGGAGTGTGCCATCGATCGCGCGTCGGCTGAGTCGATGCGCTGCCGTCTGCGGGACACCTGGGTCCCGCTGGGTCAGATCCTGCGCCAGAAGGGCTGGCTGACCATGAACCAGCTCGCGGAGGCGCTGGAGCGCCAGTCCCGCGAGCCCGGTCTGGCCCTGGGCGAAATCGTCCTCGAGACCGGCGCGTGCACCCCGGCCCAGCTGGCGGCGGCCCTGAAGGTCCAGCGCGAGTTGTCCCCGCACGTCCTCGACCTGATGGCGGAGGCCCGGAACGTCGATTCCGTGGCGCTCCTGCGCGCGGTGGCGCGCTACGTCAGGGACCTCGAGAACCGGCTGTCCGAGGTGCGCTCCGACTCGGTCTGATCGAGTTCGTCCAGCGGTCGCAGGCCCGTCAGCCCCGCGATCCGCTCGACGAGGCGCACGCGCTCCTGCATCGAGAGCGAAGCGACGGGGATGTACGGGATGCGGAACAGCTCCAGGAGGAGCTTCACCATCCCGTCGATGCGCAGCACTTCCTCCCAGTCGAGGCCCGCACGGACGCCGTCGGCGACGATCAGCTCCTTGTGCGGCCGCAGGAAGAACACGATGCCCTCGCGGACGGACTCCAGGTACCGCAGGAGCCGCGGGTCGCTGGCGATGTCGCCCAGGATCGTGGCGTGGTGGCCGGCGTAGGCCAGGTTGCAGAACGCGCGGTCCGACACGAAGGAGCCCGTTTGCTGGGCCTCGGACTCGATCTGGCGCTCGAACACCTGACGCTGGTACTTGCCGACGAGATCGACGTTCGAGCGCAGCGCACCGAGCTGCGCCTCCATCTCGGCCAGGACGCCGCGGGCGACCTCGGAGATCATCGGCAGGCCGTAGCGGTCGCGGATCCAGCGGGCCAGCGTGGTCTTGCCCGTGGCGTGGGCGCCGACGAGGTAGATGCGGACGGTGGGCTTCATGGGGGGGACCTCGGGCGGGGACCCTACCCCTCGGGGCCCGCTCATCCAAGGACACAATTGCTAGGGGTTGGCAGGTTCACGAGTTGCGGCATTGAACGATCCTGCGCGGGCCTGAAGATGGGCTTCCCCGTCCGCAACCCGGCACGCACCCGCCCGGCGCGCGCCGCCCTGGAGAACCGTCGTGTCCGAAGCGAACCCGCCCCAGAATCCGCCGAAACGGCGCAGCGTCCTGCGGTTCCTCTTCGCGACGACGCTCGGCTGTCTGTCGTTCGGCGTCGGCAGCCTGGTCGTCCTCGTGCTGCTGGTGCCGACCATGCTCTCGGGTCCGGTCAGCCGCTGGACCGCGGACCAGTTCGGCGCGCAGCACCAGGGCAGCCTGCGCATCGGCGAGGTCTCGCTGGGCTGGTTCCAACGCCAGGAGCTGCGCGACGCCGAGCTGCTCGATCCCGACGGGCGCGCAGTCGCGCGCGTCTGGGCCAGTTGCCCCTCGATCCTCGACCTGTTGGGCGCCGGCGACGGCGCGATCGGCGAAGTGCGCGTGCGCGTCGAGGCGGACCTCGTCGCGGACGACGCCGGCGCCACGAACCTGGACCGCGCGCTCGAGCCGCGCCGGCCCGCGCCGCCAGAGGCCGATCCGCGGCGGGTCGACGCGGAGCCCTACGCGGACCTCGAGCGCCTGCTCGAGCGTCTCGCGCTCGATCTGCACATCGACGCCCCGCGCATCACCTGGTCCGACGTCCGCACGCGCGCCGCGCGGCGGTCGTACGAGCTGCGCGACCTCGTGCTGACGGTCCAGGCCCGGCCGGGCCAGCCGTACGTGTTCAAGCTGCGCGGACACATCGCGGGCGAACCCGCCGGCGTGCTGGAGGTCGACGCGACGTGCGACGGGCCGATCCGCCTGGAGCAGCGCTGGCCGGCCGGCCGCACGCGTGCCACGGCGCGCATCGAGCGCTTCTCGGCGGGCCTGATCGACGGGCTGGCGGGGCTGCAGGGCGCGCTGGTCGACGCCGTGGGCGACGAGTTCGGCGCGAACCTGCGCGCAGAGATCGCGTCCCTCGACGCCGGGACGATCGACCTCGACGTGCGCGGCGCGCGCGGCAGCGTGTCGCTCGCGGCGCGGATGGAAGGCGGTGCCGTGACGGCCACCGAGCGTCCGTTCCTGCTGGCGGAGCTGCCGTTGCCCCGACGCGCGCTCGAACGCGCGCTCGCGGGACGCCTGCCGCCGGAGACGGGCGTCGCGTTCGCGGATGCCGGCGCTCCCTGGTCGGTGCGCGTGCCTCGCCTGCGCGTCGCACTGCCCCAAGCGGGTGCGTGGGATCTCGCCGCGCTGGCGCCGATCCTGGACGCGGCCGAGTTCGAGCTCGAAGCCGCGCTGCCGTGCCGCGTGACGCTGGACTCGGCCGAGCTGCGCGCGGCCGGTGTCTCCGCGTCGGCGTCGGCGCTGAAGGTCCGGTTGTGGAGTCAGGCGGAGAAGCCGTTCACCGCGCGCCTCGACGCCGATCTCGCCGCGGGCGAGCCCGGCAGCGCCCAGATCACCGTCGCCGCCCGCCGGCCTTTCGCGTCGCTCGCCGCGGGCGGCCTGCCGGCGGTCGACGTCGATGCGTCGATCGACGGCCTCTCGACGCACGCACTGGGGGAGATCGCGGGGCAGGGCGCGCGCTTCGCGCAGGCCTTGGGTCCCAGGCTCGCGCTGACCGCCGAGGCACGCGGCGCGCACTTGGGCGGCGGACGCGTGGCGCTCGCGCTGCGCGCGGAACGCGCAAACGTGGAAGCGGGCGGCGAGATCCGGGACGGCGTCCTCGAGCTCGGCGGCGAGCGTCCGACGCGCATCGCATGGCGTCCCGATCCGGCCTTCCTGGCGCGCGAGATCGCTCCCTTCGTGCCCGAGGGCGCGGCCCTCGCGATCGAGCCGGGGTCCGTCGAGGTGGACGTCGCGCGAGCGCGGATCTTGTTGCCGGATGCCGCGAAACCGGACGTCTCGCTGCTGTCCGCCCTGGAGGGTGCGCTGTCCGTTTCGCTCCCCGCCGTGCGCTGGAGCGATGCGCACACGGCGGCGGCGGGCCTCGCGACGGGCCTGGACGAGCCGCGCATCGTCCTCGCGGTCGCGCCCGACAAGGGCGTCGAGGCCGATGTGACCGCGCGCGTCGTGTGCGGAACGGCGACCCCGGCCGCGTTGAAGCTCACGGCCCGCACGCGCGGGACGCTCGATGCGCTGATGGCCGAGCCGCGGCCCGACGTCGACACGCGCCTGGAGGTGCAGGGGCTCGACACCTCGGCACTGGAACGCCTCGCCGGTCAGGAAGGCCGGATCTCGGCGCTGCTGGGTCCCAAGCTCGGCATCGTGGTGCAGACCACGGGCGCGCTGCCCGACGCGGGCAGCATCGACGCGCGGATCGCGGGCGACGAGGGCAGCGTCGCGCTGCGCGGGAGCATTGCGGCCGGGCGTTTCACCGCCGCCGGGGACGCGGGGTTCGACGCCACGGCGCGCCTCTCGACCGAGTTCCTGCGCGCGCGCGCGCAGGGATCGTTGCCCGAGGGTGCGCGCATCGAGGTCGCGGGCGGCGGCGCGCCGGTCACGCTGCGCGTGCGCGACCTGGTCCTGCCGCTCGACTTCGCGGACGTTCCCGCCTTGCTCGCGGCGACGGAGCTGGGCCTGGAGGCCGAACTGCCGGCGATCGAGTACGTCGATCCGCGCACCGCGGCCGCCGGACGCACGGTCGAACTGTCGGGCGGCCGCCTCACGGCGCGGCTCTCGGCCGCGGAGCCCGCGGTCCTGCGCTTCACCGCGCGGGTCGACGACACGCCTCCGGGCGGGGTGGAGTTCGACCTGCGGGCGCTCGATCCGCTGGCGACCCTGATGGAGGAGGGCGGCATCGACCGTTTCCGCGCGGCGGTGCGCCTGCGCGCGCAGGCTCTGCCCACGGCGCTGCTCGACGTGCTGGCCGCGCAGGAGGGATTGCTGGTCGACGCGCTCGGCGCGCGCCTGGAGATGGAGTTCGACGCACCCCAGGTCTCGAGGAACGCCGGCGCCTTCGCCGGGAAGCTGACCAGCGACAAGCACTCGGTGCGCTGCGCGGGCCGCCTCGACGCCGGAAGCCTGCGCATCGACCAGGTCGACGGCCTGGACGCGCGCCTGGCTCTCGGTCCGATCGTGATGGACCGCATCGTGGTCAAGCTGATGCCGCTCTTGGGCGGCGCGCAGACCGCGGGCTTCCTGGAGGCCGCGGAGCAGAGCGTCGACCTCGTGCCGTTCCTCCTGCAGTCCGATTCGCTCAGCTTCCCGATCGACGGCGACGTCGCGAACCTCGACGCCGACCTCAAGGTCGACCTGGGGCGCCTCAACTGGAGCGGCATGCCGGCGCTGGCCGCGCTCGGATTGGCGGGCACGCAGGCGCAGATCCGCCTCCCCGCGTTCACGGTGCCGATCCGCAAGGGCGTCGCGCGCTACGACCGGCTGCCGATCAAGATCGGCGGCCGCGAACTCGTGCTCAAGGGATCGGTACAGCTCCAGAGCGGCGAGATGAGCTTCGCGACCGACATCCCGCTCGAGATGCTGGGCAAGAAGTTCAACGCGGAACTCGAGCGCGTGCGCTCGTTCCTGCCGCCCGACACGGCGGTGCCGATCGAGATCCACGGCACGTGGCGCAAGCCGCGCCTCGCGCTGGGCGGCAAGTTCCTCGAGAAGGCGCTGGAGAAGGCCGCCGGCAAGGGCGTCGGGGACCTGCTCGACGGCCTGCTGGGGGGCAAGAAGAAGAAGGACGGCTGAACCGCGGTCGCTACGCGAGCGGCCGCGCCGCGACGCCGCGCTCGGCGACGCATTGCTCGATGCGGCCGAACAGCTCGTGGCCGTCCTTGTCGTCGAGCCACGCCTTGCGCCCGGGATTCCAGTCGTAGTGCCACGCGCGCGCCTGCGCCGCGAACCACATCTGGTTGGCGGCGGTCTGGCGGTTCAGCACGAAGCGCGTGCGGTCGGCGAACTCCAGCGTGACGACGCCGTCCGTGGCCGTGACCTCGAGCTCGTCGGGGTCGAAGCCGTCGCCCCAGCGCGCGACGCGATCGAGGCATTCGTCGGCGAGCCGCAGGTACTCCTGGCGTTCCATCGCTCCGAGGATAGCGCGGCGGGCCCCGCACCGCTCATCCGCGCTCGATCGCCGCGAAGAAGCCCTCGGCCGCCCACTCCTGGAACGAACGCGCGACGATCGCCTGCAGGGCGTCCGCGCTGCCCGCGTGCGCAGCCTCGCCGGCGACGACGGCCTCGGCCAGCGAACGCCCCTGCTGCAGCGCTCGCAGGATCGTGAAAGCGATGCGGTCCAGGTCCTGGCGCCACACGACGTGCTCCTTGCGCCACACGACCGTCCACGTGCGCTTGCGCGACAACGGCGGAAGCGGCTCGCCGTGGCGCGCGGCCCGCACGATCGCGTTGGCGCGGTGCGAGCACTCCAGCAACTCCAGCGCGCCGATCAGGCGCGGCCTGGGCGCGGTCCAGGCCTCGGGCGGCAGCGCGGCGAGGTCGGCGGGCGCGAGCGGATCCTCGCGCGGCGCGTCGAACACGCGCGTGATCGAGACCTCCACGCGCGCGACGTCGGCGAACAGGCTCCGGCGCGGCAGCGACCGGCGTCCCGCGATCCATTCGGGCAGCGCGCGGCCCAGCAGGCTCAGCGTGAAGCCGGCCGGCGGGTGGTCGGCGAGGTAGCCCGCGACGATGCGCCGGAACAGCGCCTCGCCCGCGACGGCGCGCAACGCGGAGTAGTCCTCGGCGAGGCACTCGAAGAGGCGCGCGGCGTGCATCCGGGCGTAGATCGCGACGCGCTCGTCCGGCGACAGCGTCGCCGAGGGCAGCACGCGCCGCGCGGCGGATGGGGGTCTCGCTCCGCGCGCGCCGCGCGGCAGGCTCGGGCGCACGACGAGGGCCTGGAACCACTCCTCGAGCTCGCGCAAATCGCCGGCCGGGTCAGCGTGCGGCATGCAGCACCTCCCGCCCGCGCATGCCCGGCATCGCGTACGCGCGCTGCGCCTCGGCGAGCACCACGTCGAACTCCGGGATGTCCTCGTCCCATTCGTACAGCACCGATCGCCCGCCCGTGCGCGTCGAGGCGTGGCGCAAGAGGTCCCACACCTCGGCCCGGGCGCAGCCCGTGTGCGTGTCGAGCAGGTGCGTGCCCTTGTCGGTGTGTCCGGCGACGTGGAACTGCACGATGCGATCCGCCGGGATGGCGTCGACGTACGCGCGCGCGTCGAAGCCGTGGTTGACGCTGGAGACGAAGACGTTGTTGACGTCGAGCAAGAGGCCGCAGTCGGCCTCCTCGGCGAGGCGCGCCAGGAACTCGTGCTCGTTCATCTGCGAGGCACGGAACTCCACGTACGACGAGGGGTTCTCGAGGACCAGCGGCCGCTCCAGGTACTCCTGCACCGCCTTCACGCGCCGCACGACGTGCCGCAGCGCGGCCTCGGTGTACGGCAGCGGCAAGAGGTCGTGCACGTTGCGTCCCGCCACGCCGGTCCAGCACAGGTGGTCGCTGATCCAGCGCGGCTGCACGCGCGCCGCCAGCTCCTTCACCTGCCGCAGGTAGTCGCGGTCGAGCGGATCCGCGCTGCCGATCGACAGCGACACGCCGTGGAACACGACCGGATACGAGGCGGCCACCTGCTCCAGCACGTGGAGCGGGCGGCCGCCTGTGGCGAGGAAGTTCTCCGTGATCACCTCGAACCAGTCGACGCGCGGGCGCCGCTCGAGCACGTGCGCGAAGTGCGTCGTGCGCAAGCCGACGCCGACGCCCAGGTTGGGCAGGTCGAAGCGCGGCGCGGTCGGGTTCACGGAGAGCGCGGGCGGGCCGTGCCGCCCGCCCGATCAGTGCTTGTGCGGGACGGCGCAGCCGCCCTGGCCCTTGCACGCGTTGTGACCGGCGCAGGCGTTGCTGGCGGTCTTGCAGCCGCCCTGGCCCTTGCAGGAGTTCATGCCCTTGCAGGCGTGACGGTCGACGGTGGCGCAGCCGCCCCTGCCCTTGCACGAGTTCTTGCCGGCGCAGCCGTTGTCGGACGACTTGCAGCCGCCCTGGCCCTTGCAGGCGTTCTTGCCGGCGCAGGCGTGCTTGTCGGCGGCCATCGAGGCCATCGAGGAATGCTTCTTGGGGGCGTGACAACCGGCGAGCGGCGCGCCGGCGACGAGGGCCGCCACGGCGGCGGCGAGAAGAGGACTGGCGTACTTCATGATCCTGCGCGGACCGGGTCCGCGAGCGGGGTCGGGGGATGGGAACGGCTCGGCGCGGGGCGCCGGACGACGGCCAAACTACGCAGGAGCCTCCCGCGCTGGACGCGAAAAATGGCCGCGCGGCCTACTCCAGGCCCATCTCGGCCACGCCTTCCTCGTCGAAGCCCAAGAGGTGGCCGATCTCGTGGAACAGCGTGGTCCTCACTTCCTCGACCAGCTCCTCGCGACTCTCCGCCGCGCGCTCCAGGTTGCGCTGGAACAGGTAGATCCGGCGCGGCAGCTCGGCCGAGGCGTCCTCGCTGCGCTCGATGTCCGAGACGCCCACGAACAGGCCCAGGACGTCGGGCGGCGTCTCGGCCGGGTCGGCGAGGTCGATCATCCACTCCGCCGGCATCGGTTCGACGACGATCTCGGTCGTCTCCAGCGCCTTGCGGAATTGCGCGGGCAGGTCCTCGAGCGCGCGCGCGACCTCGGCCTCCAGATCCTCGAGCGGCATGCGCGCCGGCAGCGGGACGGCCTCGGGGTTCAGCTTGTGCGCCTCGGCCAGGAGCTCGTCCGCGCGCTCGTGCTCGCCGAGCACGTCGTGGCACAGCGCGAGGCGCTCCAGCGCCGCGGCCGACCGCTCCACCGACACGAGGCGCTCCAGCACCTCGCGCGCGGGACCGATGCGCCACTCGGCGGTGCACAGCGCACCCTCGGCCCACAGCCAGTCGGGGTGCTCGTCGACTTCCGCCGCGGACCGCACGCGGTCGAGCAGCGCGCGCGCGCGCTTGAGCTCGCCCAGGTCCGTGCGCACCAGCGCCTCGGGGATCCAGCGGTCGGGCCAATCGGGATCGACCGTCTCGAGCTCGCGCAGCGCCGCCTCGTAGTCGCCCGCGTCGATCGCCGACCAGGCTCGGTCCAGCGCCTCGTCCTCGGGACCGAGTTCGTCGTCGTCCTGCGCCTCCCAGGCGGCATCGTCGTCGCGGGTCTCCATGGTTTGGGCGCGCGATTGTGACGGGGCGCACGCCCGCGGGCCAGCAGCCATTGAGCAATCCCCGCGGCGTGCCTACCCTCTCCCGCTCGAGCGGCCATCCCGAGCGTGTTCCCCATCGCGATCTGCGTGCCCGCGGAGGGCTTCACCGCGCTCGACGTGACCCGGCTGCTCGTCGGGCTCGCCGCGCTGCTGCTCGCGGCGCGCGTGCTGGGGGAGATCGCGCGCAAGCTCGGGCAGCCGTCCGTCCTCGGCGAGTTGACCGCCGGCATCCTGCTCGGACCGTCCTTGTTCGGTCGCGTCGCGCCGGAGGTCGAGGCCTGGGTGTTCCCCGACGCGGGCCCGACCGTGGCGGTGCACGCCGGCGTCCGCCTGCTCGCGGTGGTGCTGTTCCTGCTCGTCGCCGGCCTGGAGGTCGACTTCTCGCGCGTCCTGCGCCAGGGCCGCACGACGTCGGTGGTCGCGCTGTTCGGCCTGCTCGTGCCGCTCGCGGTCGGCTTCGGCGCGGCGTGGACCTGGCCCGGGTGGACCGGTCGGAGCGCGGGCGTCGAGCGCGAGATTCACGCGGCCTTCGTCGCGATCGTCCTGTCGATCAGCGCGCTCCCGGTGATCGCGCGCACGCTCCTCGACCTGCGGCTGTACCGCTCCGACTTCGGCATGGTCGTGATCGGCGCGGCGATCTTCGACGACATCGTGGGCTGGATCCTGTTCGCTGTGCTCCTGGCCGTCGCGGCGGCGGGTCCCGATCCCGGTGTGCTCGTGTATGCGCTGTTGGGCAGCGTCCTGTTCGCGGTCGGGACGCTGACCGTCGGCCGCTGGCTCATCCACCGCTCGCTCCCGTGGGTGCAGGCCCACACGTCCTGGCCCAGCGGCGTGCTCGTGTTCGCGATCGTGCTGGCGCTCGCGGCCGCGGCGCTGACCGAGGCCCTGGGCCTGCACGCGATCTTCGGAGCGTTCCTGGCGGGTGTGGCGCTGGGGGATTCGGCGCACCTGCGCGAACGCACGCGCACGACCATCCGCGAGTTCGTCTCCAGCTTCTTCGCGCCGCTGTTCTTCGCGGGGATCGGCACGTCGATCGACCTCTCGCGCGACCTGGACCCAGCGTTGTGCGCGACGGTTCTGGTGCTGGCCTGCGGCGCGAAGATCGCGGGCGCAGCGCTGGGGGCGCGCGTCTCGGGCATGGCGCCGCGCGACGCGTGGGCCACGGGCTTCGCGTTGAACTCGCGCGGCAGCATGGCCTTGATCCTGGGGCTGACGGCGCTGCAGCACGGCATCGTGGACCAGTCGCTCTTCGTGGCGCTGGCGGTGATGGCCTTCGTGACGTCGACGCTCTCTGGCCCGCTGATCCAGCGCGTGCTGCGGCGCGAGCGGCCGCGGCGCTTCGCGGGTCTCCTGCGCGCCAAGGCCTTCGTCGAACGTCTTGCCGGAACGGACCGGCGCGCCGTCATCGGCGAGCTCGCGCGCGTGCTCGCGGGCGCGCACGGGCTGGACGCCCCCGCGGTCGAGCGCGCCGTGTGGACGCGCGAGCAGGCCGGCACGACCGCGATCGGCTCGGGCATGGCGATCCCGCACGCGCGCCTCGCCGGGCTCTCGCGGCCGCGCGTCGCGCTGGGCCTGTCGCCGGCCGGGATCGACTTCGCCGCGCCCGACGGCGAGCCCGTGCGCATCGTGTTCCTGATCCTGACGCCGGCCGAGCAGCCCGACGCGCAGCTCGCGCTGCTCGCGGACATCGGCAAGACGCTGCGCGACCCCGAGGTGCGCGCGCGCCTCGTGGAGGTCACGAGCTGGACCGAGCTGCTCGCGGCGCTGCGCGCCGACGTCGACGCGCGCTGACGCGGTTCAGCGCGGCCGCTTCGCGGCGGTCTTGCGCGGCGTGCTGGACCGCACGCGCGCCTTGGGCGCGGCCCACGAGCAGATCGGGCACGCGCTCATGTCGTGGCGCTGCGCGGGGCAGTGCTCGCGGCCGAAGTAGATGATCGCGAGGTGCAGGTGCGTCCACGTGCTCTCGGGGAACAGCGCCTTCAGATCGCGCTCGGTGCGCTCGACCGAGCTGCCGTCCGACAGGCCCCAGCGCTCCGCGAGCCGGTGGATGTGCGTGTCCACCGGGAAGGCCGGCACGCCGAAGGCCTGCGCCATGACGACGCTGGCCGTCTTGTGGCCGACGCCGGGCAGCGCCTCGAGCTCCTCGAAGGTGCGCGGCACGCGCCCGCCGTGGCGCTCGACGATCAGCTTCGACAGCGCGGACAGGTTCTTGGCCTTGGCCGGCGCGAGGCCGCAGGTGCGGATGAAGCCGTGAATCTCCTCGACCGGGAGGCGCGCCATGGCCGCAGCGTCCGGCGCGCGCGCGAACAGGGCCGGCGTCACCAGGTTGACGCGCGCGTCGGTCGTCTGCGCCGAGAGCACGACGGCGACGAGCAGCGTGAACGGGTCCCGGTGCTCGAGCGGGATCGGCGGCGCCGGATACAGCTCTTCCAGCGTCGCGCGGATGCGATCGGCCTTCTCTTGGCGCTTCACGGCCCTAGGATACGACGCCGCATGGACGACCAGGAGCGGATGGACGACTTCCTGCGCGGCGAAGCCTACGCGGTGGTGGGTGCCTCGACGGACCGCGCGAAGTACGGCAACAAGGTGCTGCGTTGCTACCTCCAGAACGGCCGGCGCGCGCACCCGGTCCATCCGCGCGAGCGCGAGATCGAGGGGCAGACCTGCGTGCCCGACCTCTTTGCCCTGCCCGAGCCGGTGCACGGCGTGTCGATCATCACGCCGCCCGAGGTGACCGAGCGCGTCGTCGAGGACGCCGCCGCGGCCGGGATCACGCGCCTGTGGATGCAGCCCGGAGCGGAGAGCGCGCGCGCCGTGCGGCGCGCGCGCGAGCTGGGCCTGTCGGTGATCGCGGGCGGCCCGTGCCTGCTGGTGGTGCTCGGCTACCGCGAGCGCTGATCCCGCCCGGCACCCGACTCAAGGTCCGGTGATCACGATCTGCTTCTCCTCGACCTCGCCGAACCGCGCGGTGCCGCACGGTCCCGACAGCGTGGGGCTCGAGAGGCAGGTCCCGACCCTTCCGCAGTCCTCGCCATAGTCGAGGCGCGTGCGGATGATCGTGAAACGGTCCGTCGGCACGCTCGGCACCGGCACGGTGTACGTCACGGTCAGCGAAGGACCCGCCCACGTGTCGGGGTTGTAGGCCAGCGTGTCGGGCCCGAATCCGGCGGGGCCTGAGATGCCGCTGCCGCTCGCGGTCCCGAGCACCTTCACGACGTCGAAACCGCCCATCGCGTTGTCGATCAGGAACCACACGTTCAGGTAGACGAGGCGTTCCTTCAGCGGCGCTCCGCCCACGCTGCCGCCGTAACGACCCGTGAAGCGCAGCGCGGGGTTCACCTTCAGCGTGAACGTCAGCGGCGCCATCGAACCGCTGGCCAGCGCGGGCGGGACGACCAGGCCGTCGTCGTCCGGGTTGGGGATCGGCTCGCAGCCGCTCTCGAAATCCACCACGGGCCCCAGCCACTCCGTGACGCACACCTTGTGCGAAGGCGGCACGCCGCACACCGACGTGATGCAGCCGTACGACTGCTGGTCCGTGCGCGGATAGCAGTCGAAGCCCTGCGACGCGGCCGCCGCGCAGATCATGTCGTACAGCGGGCTCGTGGCCGGCGAGCCCGTGCCGCCGAACGCGGGCGTCGCCGCCAGCGCGAACACGGCGCTCACGGCCCCCTGCATGTCGGGCGGGTTGGTGAGCATGGCGCCGACCAGCAGGTTCTCCGCCGTCACCGCGCCGACGGACGAACGCAGTCGCCAGGCGAACCCGGCGAACGCCTCGCCGTGCTGGTGGACTTCCGGACGTCCCGCCACGGACAGGCAGTCGAGCCCGTCGTACTGGCGCCCCGCGCTCCCGCCCGCGAACACCGGGACGCTGTAGTTACGCAACCACGTGCCGGGCCCGGTCCAGTCGGCGCCCAGGACCGGACTGCCGAGGATCAGCATCGAGACGGCGTCCGCCGCGCCCTCGCCCAGCGCGAACGGCGCCTCGCACGCGCTGCCGGCGCCGATGCCGCCGTACACGTCGTCGAAGAAGTGGCCGTACTCGTGCAGGATCACGCTGTCGTACGCGGTGTTCGGCCGGGTGGGCCCCGCGCCGATGAAGAACGCCGTCTCCTGGCGCGCGAGGTTGTAGAACGCGTTGGCCGTCGGGACCGGGATGTTCACCCGCGCGTGCAACGGACGGTCGATCGCGAGCGATCCGGTCAAGGCCAGCGGCGCGCGGCGCATGACCGCCGCCAGGCCGTCGTGCGCGGCGTTCGTGTGGTAGTACGCCGTGACCTGCGTGCTGGAGAGCGGGCTGGCGCTCGTCGGGTTGAACAGGAGGTCGTTGCCTGCGGACGGCGCGACCACGCCGGCGCGCGCGGAGAGGTTCGGCGAGTTCGCCGACTCGTCGCTGACCCGCGCCCACAACCCCTGAAGTCGCCCGCTGACCTCGGCCGCGGTTCCGTCCGCCACGGGCAGCGAGTAGGCGCCGCCCGCGCCCGTGGTTCCCGTCACGAACGCGCCCGCGGCCAGGAAGTTCCAGGCCCCGATCTCGTCGTCGCCGTCGCGCACCGAGAACGCGCCGCGCGTCCCGGCGTAGTCCGTGCTCGGCGCGCGATGGAACAGAGCGTCGCGGGTGATGTCGAACTCGGTGCCCATGCCCAGCAGCAGGAGGCGGATTCCGCCGGGTCCGTCCTCGTCGCTGGTGAAGGCCACGGCACCACCTTGCGGGGACAGCGCGGGCGCCCGCTCGTTGGCGTGGCTGGACGTGAGGCGCGCGAGGCCCGTGCCGTCGGCCCCAACGACGAACAGGTCGTAGTCCGGCGCCAGCACCGGCGCGACGCGCACGCGCGGCGAATGGCGGACCGCGGAGGGATCGCCGGCGTCGGGCGCGGTGGGCCGGGGCAACTGCGACTCGAACACGATCCGCAGGCCGTCCTCGCGGATCGACGGCGCGCCGTCGGGAATCGTGTTGTGCGTGAGTTGCACGGTTCCCGTGCCGTCGGCGTTCATCACGAAGATCTCGTCGTCGCCGTCGATGTCGCTGACCCACGCGATCCTCGATCCGTCCAGCGACAGGGCCGGCGCGGAATCCCGCGCGGTGTTGGCGGTCAGTGCGGCGGGAGCAGGAACCACGGTGCTCGAGCGCCAGATCTCGAAGTCACCACCCACCGCCGACGACCACACCACGAGCGCGCCGTCGCCCGACAGGCTGGGCTCCTCGTCGGCTTCCGTGTTGTGCGAGACCTGCAGCAGGCCCGTGCCGTCGCTGCGCACGACGAAGATCTCGGGATCGCCGTCGACCTCGCTGACGAACGCGATCCAGGCCCCGTCGGCGGAGATCGACGGCGATCGATCAGCGGCTCCGTTGCTGGTGAGTTGCAGCAGGCCGGTCCCGTCGGTCCGGCTCGTCCAGATCTCCGCATCGCCGTCGCAGCCGGAGACGAAGGCCACGCGGGCCCCGTCGGAGCTGATGACGGCCTGATCGTCCGGGCAGGCGTTGGCCGTCAGGCGCGTGACCAGGGCGGCCGGGTCGCTGGCCGAGAGCGTCAGGTTGGCCAGGCCCAACGCGGCCGGCGCCGACGAGGTCGACGGGCCGCTCCCGTGCCCGCGCCCCTTCACGGTGCCGGTGACCGCGCAGGTGACGCGGGGTTCCACGGCGAGCACGATGCCGTCGCGGCCGCCGACGGTGACGAGCCAGCTTCCGTCGTGCCGCGCGGGATCCTCGACCGCGACCTGCCAGGCGGGCACGTGCCGGTCCGGCCGATCCGCGAGCGGCACGAGGACCGCGCGCGCGGCGCCGATCTCGACGGAGCCCGCGGTCACCGCGCGCGCAGCCTCTCTGGCCCGCGAACCCGCGACGGCTGCGTCGATCCCAAAGCTCATGTCCGTGCCGGCCGCCGTGAGCCCGAGGCTGCGCAGCGAGAGCAGCGTGCCCGCGTCCGAGATCAGCGCGTGGACACGGCTGCCGACCACCGGCAACCCGTCGAGCACCTGCTCGTACTCGACCGACCAGGTCTCGCCGACCCGGCGCGCGTCGCGCGCGGCGAGCGCGGCGGCTTCGACTCCCAGGTCGGAGGCACGCAGCCGCAGCGCCTCCGCGGCAGCCGCGCGCGCCTCGTCCGCGGAGCGGATCGGCCCCGAGACCTGCAGGACGTCGGCCAGTTCGCGCGGAGCCAGCAGTGCGGCGCGAGTCCAGGGACGAGGTCCCTCCTGCGCGTGCGACGGGCCAGGCACGCTCGCGAGGACGGCGATCAAGAGGGGAAGAATGGGCCGGATCGGGCGGGGGGTGTTCATGGGGATCTCCTGTGGGGAGGCGGTTCTTCCGCCAGGAACCGCAGCGCGAAAGCGCGGCCGGATGTGACCGGGATCCCGCGGAACCCCGCGGGAGGCCCGGCGGCGGCCCTCAGGCACTACGATCCGGCGGTGGATCCGCTTCCCGCGCCCCCCGACGACGCCCAGAGCCGCGACCTGGTCGAACGCGCGCGTGCCGGGGACAGCGCCGCGGGCGAGGAGTTCTACCGCCGCTACCACGACGAGATCCTGTTCGCGGTCCGCGCACGATTGGGCGCGCGTCTGCGCGGCGTGCTGCAGAGCGAGGACGTGCTGCAGAGCGTGGCGCTGGAGGCCTTGCAGGCGCTGCCGCGCTTCGAGCATGGCGGCCCGGGCAGCGTGCGCCGCTGGCTGCAGCGCATCGTGCTCAACAAGGTCCGCGACCTGGCGGACCACTGGAGCGCGCAGAAGCGCGACCTCGCGGCGCTGCGCGGGGAGAGCGCGCTGGTCCTGGCCGAGAACGTCGCCCAGGCCGAGCCCGGCTACCACGACGAGCGCTTCTTCAAGCTCGAGCGCGCGCTGGCGGCGCTGCCCGAGGACATGCGCACGATCCTGGTCCTGCGCCGCGCGGAGGGCCTCACCAGCCGCGAGGCGGCCGAGCGGATGGGGCGCAGCGACGACTCCGCGCGCAAGCTGTACTCGCGCGCGCTGGCCCGCCTGACCACGTCGATGGGGCATGAGCGCGGAACGACCTGACGTCGAGGCGCTCGTCGAGCGCTACATCGAGTTGCGCGAGCGCGGGGAAGCGCCCAGCGCGGCGGCGTACGTGCGCGCCCATCCCGCGGCGGGCGAGCCGCTGCGCGTGGCGCTCGAAGCGCTGGGCTGGACCGAGGAACTGTGGCCGGAGCCCGTAACGGCGCTCCCGGGTCACGTCGGACGTTACCGCGTGCTGGGCGAGATCGGACGCGGCGGCATGGGACGCGTGCTGCGCGTCGAGGACCCGGACGAGCCGGGCAGCGACTTGGCGCTCAAGCTGCTCGACGCGCCGTTGGCTTCCGCCGAGCGTGCGCTGGAACGCTTCCGACGCGAAGGGGAGATCCTGCGCGGCCTCTCGCACCCCGGGATCGTCCGCGTGCGGGACGTCGACGTCGCCGGGTCCACGCCCTTCATCGTCATGGACCTCGTGCGCGGCGAGAGCCTTGCCTCCGCGGTGACTCGCGCGCGTGACTCGGCGCACGCGCGGGGAGACGCCCCCTGCGAAGCGCTTGCGCTGCCCGGTGATGGTCCAGGATGGCAACGGGTCGCGACGCTCGTGGCGGCGCTGGCACGCTCGGTTTCCGCCCTACACGCGGCCGGCATGCTGCACCGCGACCTGAAGCCGGCCAACGTGCTGCTCGATCCGCACGGACATCCCGTCCTCGTCGATTTCGGCCTCGTGCACAGCGAGAGCGCCGAGACGCTGACGCGCACAGGCGATCTGCTCGGCACGCCGCAGTACATGCCGCCCGAGCAGGCGCGCGGCGAACGGCTGGACGATCGCGCCGACGTGTACGGCCTGGGCTGCATCCTGTACGAGCTCTTGACGCTGCGTCCGCCGCACGGCGGCGATGACCCGGTGCGCGTGCTGGAGCGCGTGCGCACGCGGCCGATCGATCCCGTACGGCGCCACGCGCGCGCGACCCCGCGCGACCTGGGGCACATCGTCGCGCGGGCTCTCGCCCATCACCGCCGCCATCGCACGTCGAACGCTGCGCTGCTCGCGGCGGACCTCGAGGCTTGCGCCGCCGGACGTCCGGTCCTGGCCGGGCCGCCGAGCGCGGGAGAACGCCTGTCGCGCCTGTGGACGTTCCAGCGCGCACGGCTCCTGGTCCTGGCGACGGTGCTCGTGCTGGCCGCGTCGATCTGGCCCTGGCTGGAGGCGCGCAGGACCCAGGCGCGCAGCCTGGCCCACGCGCGGTTCGAGCGCGCGGTCGCGGCCTGGTGCGCGGACGACGACGAGGGAGTGCGCGTCGAGCTGGCCGGGCTGGCCGGCGATCCCTTCGTGGGCGGCTGGGCCGGGTTCCTGGCCGCACTGGTCGCGAACCAGGATCCGCCGGCGAGTCCTGATCCGGCGCTCGCTGCGGCCATCGACGGCTGGCGCCTGGTCCGCGAACGCAGGCCGAAGGATGCGCTGGTCGACCTGCGGCGTAGCGCCACTCTGGCCGCAGAGAACGTGCTCCCCGTTCTGCTCCTGGCCGAGGCGGCCAGCGCCGCGGACGAGCACTCGATGGCGGCCGCCGAGTACACCGCCGCCTCGCGCCTACTGCCGGGATCCGCAGCCGTGCAGCGCAAGCTGGCGCGGGCTCGCTACGAGGACAAGCGCGACGACGAGGCGCAGAGGGCGGCCGAGCGCGCCTTGGAACTGGACGGCACGGATGCGGACACGTGGCATCTCCTGGCACGCATCCACTACCGTCGCGCGCAGTTCCCGGAGGGACTGGCGGCGGCGCGCCGCTCGGTCGAACTCGCCGGGCCCGCCGCGCCGCGCCGCATGCGCAAGACCCTGGCGGCGCTGCTCGACAACAACAAGCTCCACGAGGAATCGCAGGCCGTCTTGCGCCGGTTGATCGAGGAGGATCCGCGGGATGCCGCCGCGTACTTCAACCTGGCGTACTCCTACGACTACTCGCACAAGGTCCGCGAGGCGCACGACACCTATGTGCGTGTGCGCGACGTCGGCGCCCGCGCCAAGGCGCAGGTGTCGCTGGCATTCCTCCTGGCCGGGGCCAAGTCCGACGAGTGCGCCGAGTGCCGCGCGGTGTACGCCGCCAACCCGGACCTCCTGGACCCTGATCGTGCGGAAGACCTGGCCATCGAGGCCCTGGGCGTGCGCGCCGGAATGGACATCAGCGTGCCGCTCGTGGCGGCGCAGGTGGCGTTGAAGCTGGGACGACGCGAGCGGATTCGCGCCGCGATCGAGGCCCTGCAGGAAGGCGAGGAGCGCGACGATCGCATCGCGGCCAACGAGCGCGCGCTCCGCCTGCTGCGCGAGTGAGAACGCGCCGCCGCTACCAGCGCACGACCGTGATCTCGCCCGGCGTGAACGCGATCGGGCGCGTCCCGAGCACGCCGGCGTCGCCGCGGCCGACGAAGGCCACGCTGCGCGCGGTCTCGGGCACGGCCAGGATCGGCGTGATGCCCCCCTCGATCGCCGCCGACGTCGACGACCACCAGCCGCCGCCCTGGAAGCCCATGACCTGCAGCCGCTCGCCGCGCGCGTCGTGCACCTCGATCGTGCCCACGTTCGAGCCCGGCGGGACGCCTTCGACGCGCAGGTGCAGGCGGCGCACGACCTCGACGCGCAGGTCCTCGAGGTCGCCGCGGTCGGCGTATTCGAACTTCTCGGGCACGATCCCGTCGCCCCACAGGTCGAGCGAGGCGTCGCGCCGCGGCACGTCCTTCAACTCGAAACGGCCGTCGGCTCCGGTGGTCATCCCCTGGGAGTGCTCCATGGTGTAGCCGTTGCGCGTGCGGAACGTGACGAGGACGATGCGCACGAGCACGCCCTCGACCGGTCGGCCGTCGACACCGACGACCACGCCTGCCACGCGCGGGATGCGCGCGTCCGCCGGCACCACGATGCGCGCGTTGCGCGAACCCGCCGGGATCGGCGCCGACTCGACGCGCAGGAGCTCGGTGCCCGAGGTCGCCTGCAGCCGGTACGCGCGGTCGAAGAGACCGCGCAGCTCGAACGAGCCGTCCGCGGCGGTGCGCGTGCCGAGGCTGCCGCGCAGCCCCACGGCTTCGACCGAGCGCGGCGGGATGTGGCCTTCCAGGAGCAGGACCGGGTCGATCGGCTGCACCGTCCAGCCCGGTTTCGGCGCGCCGTCGGCATCGACCACGAACCCCTCGATGCCGAGCGTGGGCGCGCCGAGCACCAGCCGCTGCGGGGGCAACTCGGCGCCCGCGCCGCGCAGGATCGCGCCGAACTCCGGCACGACCGCGGCCTGCAGCCCCGGCAGCACGGCGCACAGCGGTGCGCTCTCCTCGATCCAACGCGGCGACTTGAGCGCGAAACGTCCGGTTCCGTCCGTGCGCACGTTGCGATCCGCCAGCAGCACGTCGGCCTCGGCGGCAGGGGAGCCGTCGGCGTGCACGACGACGCCCTCGATCCGGATCTCGCCGTCCTCGCCGTCGGGCGCCAGCGTCAGCACGAGGTCGCCGCGATCGACGCCGGGCGCGGGGAACGATCGCGTCTCGAACCCTTCCCTGGACACGAAGAGCTGCGCGCGCTCGACGCCCGCGGCTCTCAGTTCGAAGGTCCCGTCGGCGCCGCTCTCGGTCTCCTCCTGGCGCGGCTCGCGCAGGCGGTCGAGCGGCTCGGGGAAGCGCGCGAACACCGTGTGCGGCAGGCGGAAGCGGACGAGCGCGCCGGCGACCGGCGCGCCCTGCGGGTCGAGTACGACGCCCGCGAGGCGCGTGGCGCGCGCGGCGATCACGAGCATCCCGCCGGTGCCCGCTTGCTCGACGGCCTCGCCGCTGCGCAGCGTGTACCAGTCCGTGTCGGCGACCACGAGGTCGTCGTCGGCCGAGGGCAGTTCGAAGCGCCCCCCAGCGTCGCTGCGCGTCCACACGTGCGCGGGCGACGACGCCTGCGCGATGGGGAGGTCGGGGAGTCCGCTGCCGAGCACGTCGAGGACGCGCCCGTGGACGAGCGTCGACGCGGCGGCGGCGGGCGGGGCGTCTTCCTTCGCGGGCGCGTCGCCGGCTTCCGCCGTGCGCGCCGGCGCCGGACGCGCCTCGGCCAGGTCGACCGGCTCCTTGGCCAGCAGTTCGCCCGCGGCGGCCGGGACGCGCACAGGCTCGTTGCGCACGAAAGGCAGGTCGCGTTCCTGGTAGCGCAGGAACATCATCGCGCCGGCCATCAGCACGAGCAGCGCGCCGAAGCCCAGCACGAGGCGCGAGCCGCGGACGCGCACGTCAGCCCTCCGCAACGGCCACCGCCGCCGCCATGCCGCCGTCGTGCGTGATCGCCACGTGGATGCTGGCGATGCCCTTGGCCGCGGCGATGCGCGCCGCCGCGCCGTGCAGCACGCAGCGCGGCGCGCTGCCGCGCTCGCGCACGACCTCGATGTCGCGCCAGCGCACGCCGCGCGCCCAGCCCGTGCCCAGCACCTTCATCACCGCCTCCTTCACCGCGAAGCGCCCAGCATAGCTGGAGAAGCGCTCGCGCCGCGCCTCGCAGTAGGCGCGCTCCCCGTCGGTGAAGAGGCGCGCAAGGAGGCGTTCGCCGCGGCGGCCGTGCGCGGCCTCCAGGCGATCGATGCGCGCCAGATCGATGCCGACTGCGACGACGGCCATGGCCTCACCTCTTGTGCAGCAGGCCGCGCAGCGCGGGCTCGAGTTCGGGATGCTGGAAGCCGTAGCCCAGCGCCAGCGCGCGTCCAGGCACGCAGCGCTGGCTGGCGGCCAGCGCGTCGGCGACCTCGCCCAGCACGATGCGCAGCGCGAGCCGCGGCACGGGCAGGAAGGCCGGCCTCGACAGCACGCGGCCCAAGGTGCGCGCCCACGCGCGCTGGTCGACGATGCCGGGCGCGACGGCGTTGACGGCGCCGCGCACGTCCTCGCGGTCGATCGCGAACAGCATCAAGCCGGCCGCATCGTTCACGTGGACCCACGGGAACCACCCGCGACCGCCGCCGATCGGCCCGCCCAGGCCCAGCTTGAAGATCGGCAGCAGGCTCTCCAGCGCGCCGCCGCGCCGGCCGAGCACGACGCCCAGGCGCACGATCACGACGCGCACGCCGTGCCCCTCGGCGCGCAGCGCCTCCGCTTCCCAGTCGACGCACAACCGCGCCAGGAAATCGTCGCCCGGCGCGGAGTCCTCGGTGAGCTCCTCCGACCCGCGGTCGCCGTAGTAGCCGACCGCGGAGATCGACACGAGCACGCGCGGTTTCGTCGCGGCCGACGCGAGCGCGGCGACCAGCTCGCGCGTGCGGTCGACGCGGCTCGCGCGCAGTTCCTCCTTGTAGGCATCGTTCCAGCGACGCCCGGCGATGTTCGCGCCGGCGAGGTGCACGATCGCCTGGTGGCGGCCGGGGTCCGGCGGCCAGCCGACGTAGCTCACGCCGGCGCGGGCGGTGCGCGCGCGATCGGGGTTGCGCGTCACGATCGCGACGCGGTCGCCGCGCGCGCACAGGAGGTTGACGAGCTGGTTGCCGACGAACCCCGTGCCGCCGGTGACGAGGACGTTCACCGTTCGCCGCCCGCCGGTTCGACCGAGAGCAGGGGGTCGCCCTGCCGCACGTCCGCGCCGTCGGCGACCAGCACGGCGACCACGCGCGCCACGGGCGGCAGGCCGTCGCCCGCGCGGTAGACCGCGTGGCCGAAGGTCTTCATCACCTCGATCAGGCCCACGGGCTGGCCGTCGCGCACGACGGCGCCGGGCGATACGAAGGGGGGCTCGGCCGGCGTCGGCCGAGCCCAGAAGCGCCCGCTGGTGCGCGCGCGCAGGACCAGACCCGCGGCCGCGTCCGCACTGCGCGCCGCGGGCTTGCGCGCGCCCGCGGCGGTGCGCGCGCGCTCCGGCTCGACCTCGTAGACGAGATCGCCGTACCCCACGGGTTGATGCACGCGTTCGAACGGATCGTTGGCGATGCTGCCCGCGACGCCGTCGGGGATCACGAGGCGCCGGCGCACGCCGAGCTGCACCAGCACCCCGGCCGGCGCGCCCGGCACCACGGGCGTGCCGCGCGGCAGGGCGCCGGTGAAGGTGCCGACCTCGGGCGAGACCAGGCGCGTGCCGGCCTGGCCCGCCTCGACGATCAGGGCGAGCGGCGCGTGCATGACCTCAGGAGTCGAACTGCTCCGCGCGGATCTTCGCGCGGCGCTCCTCCTGAGCGCGCAGTTCGGCGTCGGTGATCTCCAGGTAGCGGACCTGCCAGCGGCCGTCCTCCAGGTACAGGTCCGAACGATAGGTCCGTCCGGCGCGCACCTCGATCTCGGTGGTGATCTCGCCGGTCGGGCCTGGCGCGCCCTGGTCGGTGATGCGGTACAGCGCAGTCAGCTTGTGGCGGCCCGGCGTCAACTCGACCGACACGGGGTAGCCCTTGCCCCAGCCGCGGAACGTGTTGTTGCCGTCGACGGCGGTGAACGACAGGTCGCGCTCGACGCCGATCATCAGCTTGGTCTCGTCCAGGCCCAGCACGACCGCCTTCTGCTCCATCGGCAGGTCGAGCTTGAGCCGGTCGTTGTGCATCGCGCAGCCCGCGATTCCCAGCGCGAGCAGCGCGCTCGCGACGATCGTTCCCAGAATCTTCATGTTGGTTCCCCTCGGGTGGTGGTTCAGCCGCGCGGTCCGTCGAGCGTCGAGTAGTCGTGCAACGACCAGATGCGCGGGTTCTTGATGGTGCGGTGGCCGGTCGACTGGTAGCTCGCCTCGGCCAGCAGCGAGAGCCACGCGCGCAGCTCGTGGACCGGGACGACCTCGTCCGTGTCCATCTGCGCGGCGGCCTTGTACGGATCCATGTCGCCCTCGATGCGGGCCTCGGTCTGCTGCATGCCCGACTCGATCCGCGCGCGCTCCTCGGGGTCGGTCGCGGCGATCCGGAACTGGTCGTCGAGCTTGGTGTTGTACGCGGCGATCGCCAGCGTGCGGCCCTCCATGACCGCCAGGCGCGAGATCGTCGTGGAGAGCTGCACGACCGGCTCGTACGGCTTGCCCGCCAGCGCGTAGTAGCCCGCGCCCGAGGCCTTGCGCAGGAGCACGGTGAACATCGGCACGCGGTTCGTGCTGTTGGCGTAGATCAGGCTCGAGCCGTAGCCCAGGAGGCCCAGACGCTCGGCCTCGACGCCGATGTCGAATCCCGAGACGTCCTGCAGCCACACGATCGGGATGCCGTCGGCCTCGCAGGCGCGGCTGAACGCCGCGACCTTGGCGATGCCCTCGCGGTACAGGATCCCCGCGGGCTTGTGCGCGCCGCGGTGCTCGACGTCGTCGATCACGCCCTGGCGGTTGGCGACGAAGCCCATGTACAGGCCGTCGACGCGGCCGACGCCGACGACCATCTCGACGCCGCGCTCGGGCCACAGCTCCCAGAACAGGCTCTGGTCGACGAGGCGCGCGAGCACCTCCTCGACCGGGTACGTCATGCGGTGGTCGCTGGGGAACAGGCCCTCGAGCTCGTGCGCCGGCTGGTGCGGCGCCGCCGGATCCGCGCCGCCGCGGTAGTAGTCCGCGGCCGAGGTCGGCAGGCGCGCGACGTCCTCGCGGATCAAGGCCAGCGCCGTCGTGTCGTCCGGGACGCGCACGTCGGCGCAGCCCGACAGCGCCACGTGCACCTCGGGCCCGCCGATGTCCAGGCTCGACAGCTTCTGGCTCTTGGCGCCCTGGATCAGCGCGGCGCCGGCGATGACCATGTACGCGCTCTCGGTCATGTACACGCGGTCGCTGATGATCGGCATGTAGCCGCCGCCCGCGATGCAGTCGCCGAACACGCCCGCGATCTGCGGCACGCCGGCGGCCGAGAGCAGCGCGTTCTTCTGGAAGATGTGGCCCGCGCCGGTGCCGCCGGGGAACGACTGCGACTGCTCGGGCAGGTACAGGCCCGAGCAGTCGACGAGGTACACGACCGGCAGGCGCAGGCGCAGCGCGATCTCCTGCGCGCGCTCGATCTTCTCGGGCGTGCGCGGCCACCACGAGCCGGACGCGACGGTGTTGTCGTTGGCGATCACGATCGTCCAGCGCGCGTGGACGCGCACGAAGGCGGTCACGACGCCGGCGGCCGGGCTCTCCAGCTTGCCGAATGCGCGCCCGAAGTTGACGAAGGTGCCGACCTCGAACGTGCGCGAGCCGGGGTCCTTCAGGCGCTCGATGCGCTCGCGCGCGGACAGCTTCTGCTTCTGGTGGACGCGCGCGAGGTAGTCCGGCCCCCAGCCGGCGGCGACGGCGGCGCGGCGCTCGGCCAGCACTTCCTCCTTCGCACGCAGCGCCGCGCGGTTGCGCGCGAACGTCGCGTCGTCGAGGAAGGCGTCGCGCGGACGCCCGATGGGGGCAAGGGGGACTTTGGCCATGGCGCTGGCAACGCCGGATCATCCGCATTCCGCGCGGCCGAATCCAGGCGTTCAGGCGCGGAGATCGACGCGCCGGAAGTGCTGGTCCAGGACCGTGCGCCAGATCCACTGCGCGTTGGCGAACAGGAGCGCCGCCGCGGCGAGCTGGAGGGCGACCGGGGTGCCCGAGGCCTTGGCCCAGACCTGCGCGACGAACGTGGCCGCCGCCGCCAGCGCGATCACCGTGATCCCGCCCACGACGCCCTGGCGCACGGGGCCGGGCGGCACCGGGCTTGCGTCGATGAACCGGATGCGCGCCCACTGGGCGATCGGCCACAGGATCGCGAGCACGACGACGGCGCGCAGCCACTCGGGCAGGCCGGCGGCCTCCGGCGCCGCGGGATCGCGCCACCGGACCCATTCGGCCGCCAGCGCCAGGCACGCGGCCACGGTCCCCAGCGCGACGACCGTCCAGGCGAGGCTGGCACGCCAGGCGAGGCGCGCCCGGCGCGAGCGCGAGACGGGCCGCAGCAGCGTCGTGACCGGCGTGCACGGCGTCAGGATCAGGCCCATCCCGAGCCAGATCGCCAGGAAGAACGCGGTGCCGACGCTCAGGCGGCCGGGGTTGCTCTCGAGGAGCGCACCGCGCAGGTTGAGCGCCACGCCGGCGAGGTCGCCGTGGTCTTCCCAGCCCAGGTACGCGAACCAGGCGACGATCACGAGGGCCCAGAAGAACCCCGCTCCGACCGCGGTGCCGATCCAGCCGCCGCGCCGGTAGCCGTGGACCTCGTGCAGCGTCGCGCGCATCCAGTCGCGGTCGCTGGCGAGGCGCTGTTTCCACCGCGGCACGCCGCTGTCGGGCGCGGTGAGTTGCGCGCCCCAGACGCCCGAGCGCAGGTCGGGCTGCGCGTAGGCCATCCCGATCTCCTGCGTGGGGGTGACGACGCGCGCGCGCTGGCGCGCGCGCGTGAACGGCAGGGCGACGAGCACGGCGGCGGCGGCGACCGCCAGCGGCGTCGCGGCGAGCGGAAGCTCCGCGATCCGTGCGCCGAGGGTGGGGGAGAACAGCACCAGGGCCGCCACCAGGCCGAAGCACAGCCACCCGCGCGGGCTGCCGCGCGCCGCGCGCGGCTCGGAAACGTAGACGCCCAGGCCGAAGCCCAGCGCGGCGAGTCCCGCGCAGGCGGCCGGATCGGCGTGCAATGCCGCGGCGATCTCGGCTGCCGCGGCCGCGGCGAGCGCGCACGCGGCGCCCAGCACCCACAGCTCGGCGCGCAGTCGGCGCGCGAGCCCGGGCAGCGCCGCGGTGCAGGTGCACAACGCCATCTCGAACGAGGACCACGCGGCGATCGCGCCCACGCCGGTCGCCGCGATCGTGCACGCCAGGATCAGCGCGGTCGCGGGGCCCGGCGCGTCGTCGTTCCAGGCCGAGCGCGCGATCCACGCGCCGCGGCCGAGCACGGCCGCCATCGCGACCGCAACGAACAGGTTGTAGAGCGTCGCCGGCCGCCACAGGAGGCGCGGCAGGATCGGTGCGCGCGTCATGACCGCCGCTCCCGGATCCACAGCGGGAACATGCGCTCCAGGTTGAGCGGCGCGCGCTCGACCTCGGCGTGGTAGCGCGCGCGAAAGCCCTCCAGGTCGGCGTCGGCGTCGCGCACGCACAGGAGGGCCTCCCGGCCGGCGCCGGTCTGCGACAGCACCCAGGGCTCGGCGAAACGCGCCGGCAGGCCGCCGTTGCGCGAGCGGACGCGCCACTCGCCGTAGGTCTCCTGCAGGTCGTCGAGCGCGGCGTCCTGCACGACGCGGCCGCGCTCCAGGCACACGATCCAGTCCACGACGCGCTCGACGTCGCGCAGGACGTGCGACGAGATCACGATCGTCGCGCCGTCCTCCTGCAGGAGCTCGACCAGGGTCTCGAGCAGCGCCTCGCGCGCCAGCGGGTCGAGCGACGCGGCCGGCTCGTCGAGCAGGAGCAGGTCGGGGTGGTGGCCGACGGCCGTCACGAGGGCGAGCTTCTGCACCGCGCCCGGCGACATGGCCGAGATGCGCTGGGAGAGGTCGAGCTCGAGCGCGTCGACCAGCTTGCGCTCTCGCGCGTCGTCCCAGCGCTCGTGGAAGGTGCGCACGAAGTCGAGGTGCGCCCGAGCGGTCATCCAGCCCAGGAAGCGGTTCTCCTGCTGCACGGCGCCGATGCGCGCCAGCTCGCGCTCGCCGAGCTCGGCGCAGCGCGTGCCGAAGGCGCGGCAGTCGCCCTGCGTCGGCAGCACGAGGCCCAGGAACGCGCGCAGGAGCGTGGTCTTGCCGCTGCCGTTGCGCCCCACGAGGCCGACGATGCGGCCGCGCGGGATGCGCAGGGTCACGCCGGCCAGCGCGGCGGTGTCGGCGTACTGCTTGTGCAGACCCTCGGCGAAGAGGACGGCCTGCGTGTCATCCAGCTTGGTCATCGGTGCCTCCGCGCTCGTCGAGCGCACGTTCGAATGCCTGAAGCGCTTCCTCCCGGCTGAGGCCGAGCTGCCGCGCCGCCGCCGCCGCCGGGCGGGCGAAGCGCGCGAACTGTTCGGCGCGCTCGACGCGCGCCTGGTCGTCGGGCCGCGCGCGCACGAGGAGCGCGAGCCCGGGCCGCCGCTCGACCACGCCCTCCTGTTCGAGGAGCGCGTAGGCCTTGCTGACCGTCATCGGGTTGAGGCCCAGGTCCGCGGCGAGCGCGCGCGTCGAGGGCAGTTCGTCGCCCGGGCGCAGCACGCCGCCGGCGACGTGGAAGCGGACCTGCTCCACGATCTGACGGAAGACGGGCTGGCCGGAGTGGCGGTCGAGGACGATCAGCATGGCGGGGTGCCCTAGCGTATTAGTACACATATACACATCGGGCGTAGCCGTCAAGAGAGGGCTTGGAATCCAGGATCGAGTCCGGGATCGCAGCCGGGGTCAGGGGGCCCGGGAGGCGGCAGCGGCCACCGCCAGGGCCCGGGCGTCGAGAGCCGCTGCCTCCTCGAGCGGCAGCCACGCTCCATCCACGTGGACCTGGAGCTCGGGCGCACCGTCCGGCCCGGCCACGACGCGATCGGGGCAGTGCCTCCAGGCCTTCAGCAGGGTCCGCACGAGGATCCGTTCCGCGCCGGCGCGTTCCGCGACGCGCTCCTGGATCGAGGCCCACAGGGGCCGCACGTCCGACCAGAACGTCGCGCTGGCCTCGCCCGGCACGACGCGGATGTGGAACGGTGCTCCGCGCGGATCCTGCGGGCCGTCGAGCCCCGCGCGCACCTTCTCGAGGCTGTCGAGAACGCCCAGGTGGCGCTGCTCGGGCGAACCTACCGAGAACGGCAGCTCCCGCATCCACTCCGCGATCTCGCGCGGATCGATCGGACCGGCCGGGTCCTCGAGGTCGAACACGGTGAGCAGGAGGTCGAAGTCGATCGCGTGCCACAGCCGCGGCGACGAGCGCGCCGTCCGCAGCAGGTGCTCGGTCCGCGCGGCGTCCCAGCCCGACAGCGCCGCCGCGGCGAGCCACGGCGCGGGCGTGTGCACCTGGCGCCTCGCGAACGCGGCGAGCCGCTCGTGCTCGGCGGAACCGGGCGCGAAGCGCGCGGCGATCGCCGGATCCAGGCGCGCCATAAGACGCTCCATGCGCCAGGCGACGTCGGGCTGCACGAGGCCCGCGGCGCGTAGCAAGTCCTCCTCGTCCGGCCGCAGCACGTGGTGGCCCGCGAGCGACGCGAACGCGTGCTCCTCGGACATCACGAGCAGGCGCGCGCCCGATTCGAGCGCCGCCGACCGGATCTCGTCCAGATCCTCGCCCACCAGGAAGAAGTCGTTCCTCGACGGCGCGATCAGCGCCGGCACGCGCACGCGGCGCAGCTCGGTGATCGGATCGGCGTCCGAGATGCCGCGGAACACCGCGCTCGCGACCAGGCCCGTCGGGGCGCCGTACATGTGCCACGCGAAGCGCCGCGCGGCGCTCGCCGGGCGCACGGGCGCGACGAGGACCAGCACGCCGGGCTCGACGCCGGCGCGCAGGAGCTCGGCGGCCCCGATCGTGCCCAGCGACGCGCCGCGCAGGACGACGCGGCGCGGATCGCCGCCCGCGCGGCGCACGGCCTCGTCCCACAGGACGCGCGCGTCGGCGGCGATGTGGTCGACCGACCGCGAGCCGCTCGACAGGCCCACGCCGCGCCAGTCGCAGACCAGCGTCGCGAGGCCCAGGTCCGCCATCTCGCGCGCGAGCGGTCCGTAGCCCAGGCCGCGCGTCGCGACGCTGAGCGAGGACTCCTGCAACTGCAGCACCACCGGCGCACCCGGGTCGGCGGGCACGAACACGCCGCGCAAACGGGCGCCCCTGGAGCCCACCGGGACCTCGACGCGTTCGATGCCGGGCGGGAACTCCTGCTCCAGGCGATCGGGCGCGAACTGGATCGGATCGAGCAGCGCGGGCGGCGCGAGGCAGCCCGTCAGCGTCACGAGGCACGGGGCCGCGAGCAGCCGCCCGATCGTCATCGCTCTGCGTACGCCGCAGCGTCGCGACGCGCGGCCTCGTCGAAGGGGATCCACCGTCCGTCCGCGAGCACCTCCACGCGCGGCGTTCCGTCGGGGCCGGCGGCGACGCGGTCGGCGGCGAGGCCCCAGGCCTTCAGCAGGAAGCGCGTGAAGCGCCGCGCGGCGTCGGCCTCGCCGACGTCCTTCGCGAGAGCCGCCCACACCGGCGCGTAGTCGCGCAGCACGCGGAAGCGCCGCTTGTCCCGGGTGGACCAGGCCTGGAACTCGAAGCCGCGCTCCAGTTCGGGCGACACCCCGCGCGCGCGCACGACGTCCGCGACGCCGGCGAGCGCGCCCTCGAAGCCGCCGCCGTAGGCGTCCTCGTCGAGGGGCAGCGTGCGCGTCCAGCTCCCGAGCAGCTTCGCGGGCAGGCGCCCTGAGGGATCGCCGAAGTCGAGCGCGTGCTCCAGGTCGTCGAACGCGAGTCCCTTCCACGCGCCGGGCTTCGAGCGCGCGCGCGCGAAGACCTCGGCGTACTCGGGGCCGCTGCCCGACAGCGCGGCCGCGGCGAGCCACGCGGGATCGGTGTGGATCTGCGCCATCGCGAGCGCCTCGAAGCGCGCGCGCTCCAGGGACTGGGGCGGGAGCTGCGCCAGCGCTTCCGGCGCCAGCGCGAGCAGCGCGCGCTCGCGGCGCTTGGGCAGGTGGAAGCGCTTGGGGAACGTGCGCGCGAGCCAGGCTTGCTCCTCTTCCAGCAGGCCGCGCTCGCCCAGGATCAGCGCGCCGGGCACGAGCTCGGGTTCGAGGAGCCGCACGTTGTCGCGGCCGGCGACCGCGTCGCGCAGCTCGGCGCGTTCCGCGTCGCTGAGGTAGCTCTCGTCCTTCAGGAGGATCACGAGCGTCGGAACCGTGGACTGCGCCAGCGCCTCGGCCGGGTCGACGCCCGGGACGCGCCGGAACGAGAGGCGCGCCACGCCGCCGGCCGCGCCGCCGAACATCTCGCCCGCCTGGCGCTCGGCGAACGTCGCGTTGCGCACGGGCGCGACGTACAGCGCGGCGCCCGGCGCGGCGCCCGAGGCGAGCAGCTCCGCCAGCGCCAGCGTGCCCAGCGACACGCCGCGCACCGCGACGCGCGACGCGTCGCCGCCCGCGCGCCGCACGGCCTCGGCGAACAGCGCCGCCGCGTCCTCGCCCAGGTGGTCGGCAGAGCGGCTGCCGCCCGAGATCCCGACGCCGCGCCAGTCGCAGGCGAGCGTCGCGAAGCCGGCGTCGCCGAGGCGCTCGACCAGTTCGCGGTAGCCGCGCGGGTGTTCGGCGACGCTCGACTGCGCCTCCAGGAGCGCCAGCACGACCGGCGCGCCGGGATCGGCCGGCACGAACACGCCGCGCAGGTGCGTGCCGTCCCGGGCCGAGACCTCGATCCACTCGGCGCTCGCCGGATACAGCGCGGGGCGCCGTTCGTCGCGCACGAGCGGCGGCGGATCGCGCAGGACCGGCGGCGAGACGCAGGCCCAAGGCGCCAGCGCGCACGCTGCGGCGAGGAACCGGTCCGCGCGGCTCATCGCCGGGCCGCGGGCGCGGCCTTCCAGCCGGGGATCCTGCTCGTGTCGTAGGCGCCCGAGCGGAACTCCCGGCTGTCGAGCACGGCGAGGTGCAGCGGAATCGTCGTGGCGACGCCCTCGATGCGCGCGGCCGCCAGCGTCGCGAGCAGCGTGTCGATCGCAGCATGGCGCGTGTCGCCGTGCGCGATCACCTTGGCGATCAGCGAATCGTAGTGCGGCAGCACCTCCTCGCCCGGCGCCATGTGCGTCTCGACACGCACGCGCCCGGGGCCGCGGTCGGTCGGGATCTCGAAGCGCTCCAGCACCCCCGGCGAGGGCTGGAAGCCCTGCTCGGGATCCTCCGCGTTGACGCGCACCTCGATGGCGTGCCCGCGGGCCTGGATTCCCTCCTGGCGCAGCGCGAGCGGCCGGTTGGCGGCGATCGCCAGCTGCTCCTTCACGATGTCGACGCCGGTCAGCATCTCCGTCACCGGGTGCTCGACCTGCAAGCGCGTGTTCATCTCCAGGAAGTACAGCGCGCCGTCGGCCGCGCGCAGGAACTCGATCGTCCCCGCGCCGCGGTAGCCGATCGCCGCCGCCGCGCGCGCCGCCCTCGCGCCCAGGTCCTCGCGTTCCGCGGGCGTGAGCGCCGGGCTCGGGCTCTCCTCGACGAGCTTCTGGTGGTTGCGCTGCACCGAGCAGTCGCGCTCGTACAGGTGGATCGCGTGGCCGAAGCGGTCGGCGAGCACCTGGATCTCGATGTGGCGGCCGCCGGTCAGGTACTTCTCGACGTAGATCGCGCCGTTGCCGAACGCGGCCTGCGCCTCGTGCGCCGCCTGCCCGAATGCGGCGCGCAGCGCGGCCTCGTCCGCGCACAACCGCATGCCGCGGCCGCCGCCGCCGGCGTCGGCCTTCAGGATCACCGGGTAGCCCGCGCCGCGCGCTGCCGCGAGGGCCTGCTCGACGGTGGCCACGGGGCCGTCGGAACCGGGGATGACGGGCAGGCCCGCGTCGCGCATCGCGCGCTTGGCGGGGGACTTCAGGCCCATCAGCTCCATCACGCGCGGCGTGGGGCCCACGAACGTGATGCCGTGCTGCTCGCACAGCGCCGCGAAGCGCGCGTTCTCGGCCAGGAAGCCCCAGCCGGGGTGGACTGCGCTGGCGTTGGTCTGCAGCGCGGCCTGCACGATGCGCTCGATGCGCAGGTAGCTGTCGCGGCTGGCCGGCGGGCCGACGCACACCATCTCGTCGAACGCGCGCGTCCACGCCGCGCCGCGGTCGGCGGTCGAGCACACGCCGACCGTGCGGATCGAGAGCTCGCGCGCCGCGCGCGCGACGCGCACCGCGACCTCGCCGCGGTTGGCCACCAGGAGGGTTCGGAACACCGTGCGCGGGAGCCTACCGTCGCCCGGTCCGCGCGGCCACGGCGGCACGGGATCCCGGCCGCGGCGACTGCCGGCGTGCGCTAGGCTGTGCCGCGTGATCGCCTGCTTCGCGCTCCTGCTCCTGGCGGCACCGGTGTCCGCGCGCGCGCAGGACGCCGGCGAGTGGATCCGGCGCCTGGAGTCCCCGGCGTGGGCGGAGCGCGAGCTCGCGCAGCGCCGCCTCGCAGGTCTGCTCACCGGTGCGGACCGCGCGCTGGTGCGTTCCGCGTTCGCATCCGGCGGCGCCGAGACCCGGCTGCGCCTCGCGGAAGTGCTCGCGGGCGAGGATCGACTGTTCGGACTCGCCGCGGAGCTCGCGACCGATCCCGAGCCGGAGCTCGCGCGCGCCGGCCTCGCATCGCTGCGCCTCGCGATCGAACGCCTCGATCCGGCGGCGCGCGAGCCCTGGCTCGAGGGCGACGACCTGCGCGCCGCGCTGCTCGACGAGGAGGGCGTGCCGCTGCGCGCCTCGATCGAGCTCGTGAGCCGGGTCTCGCTGCAGGAACTCGTCGCGCTCGCCGCCGCCGCGCAGTCCGGCGCGCCGCCGGTCGCGATCGATCCGGGGTTCGCCGACCGCGCGGCGCGGCCCTTCGGCGAGAACGAGGGGCACTGGCCCGCGTTCGTCCGCCGCGCGGCGCAGACGGTCCGCGGCCGGCTGGTCGGCAGCGGGCTGCGCCGCGAGGCGGAGCCGGCCGCCGTGCGCTGGCTGGCGATCGTCCCGCGCGAGCGCGGCGCGGAGGCGGATTCCGTGCCGCTCGAACTCGTCGCGCGCTGGTGCCTCGACTTCGCGCGGGCCGGCGACGACGAGCGCCGGGCCGCGTCCGCGCGCGCGCTCGGAGCGCTGCGCTGGATCCCCGTGCTCGACTGGTTCGGCCGACGGTGGGAGCACGGGGACGCCGCCGCCTTCGAAGGCTTGCTGCTCGCGGCGCGCGCCGGAGCGCCCGCGTGCTTCCAGGGCGCAGGGGCTCGGGAAAGGCTGTGGAACGCGCTGGAGTCCGGCGCGGACGAGCCGCGCGGTCTGCACGTCGCGCTCGCGCTGGCCGCCGCGGGCCCGCCGCCGCCCCGGAGCGCCGAAGCGGAACGCGCCGCGCGCGCGCCGGACACCGCGTTGCCACGCGCCGCGTGTCTGCGCCTCGTCGTGCTCGAGGGCTGGGGTGCGGCCTTCGCACCGGCTGCCGGGATCGCGCGCGCTCTCCTGGCCGACGCGGGACTGCACACGGGCATCGCCTACCAGGCCCTGCGGGTCGCCGCGGCGAGCGGGGATCCGCCCGCGAGCTTCCATCTCGCCGGAGCGCAGAGCCTGTTCGCGCTCGCGGTCCTCGGAGACCTTCCTGAGTTCGGCGCGCTCGCCCGCGGCATGGAGGGCTGGCCGCCCGAGGACTGGGCGGATCCGGCCGTGCCGTTGCGCTTCGCGCCCGCCGGCCTCGTCGTGCCCGTGCTCGACGGCTGGCTGGCGCACGGGCGCGTCGACGAGGCCGGCCGCTACGCCGCGGCGCTCCTCGCGGACGTTCCCGACCTGCCCGAGCGGCTCGGCGCGCTGCGCGGCGTGCACGCGGACGCGTGCATCGCCGAGGCATGGGAGCGCGCGGTCGCGCACGGCATCGCCGCGGCGGATCTCCCGTTCCTGCGCGTGCGCGCGGGCGTCGCGACGCCGGCCGGACTGGAGGCCGTCCGGCGCGCGCTCGCGGAGCGCACGCCCGCATCGCCGGGAGAGTGGCTCGCACTGGGGGCGGCATGTGCCGGGCCGGACGGCGCGGTGGCGCGTGCACGGCTTCTGGCCCTGGCCGGTGCGCTCGGCCAGGAGGAAGTGCTGCCTGCCGCCATCCGCGCGGTCGAGGCGCTGCGCGCCGCCGGCCTCGACGCCGACGAACGCGAGTTCCTGCGCGGGTTCCGCGCCGCGCTCAGCATCGGACCCGGCGGCCAGCTCTCCGCGATCCGCCTGGCGGCGGACCTGCCGCCGCGGTCCGTGCTGCCGGTGCGCGATCTGTCGGCGATCTCACGCGACCCTTCCCTCCTGGGGCTGTAGGGCGCGGTGCGACCGGGCTTTTCCTCCACGCCGCTTGGGGCGTGAACCGCGGCCCGCCGAAGAGCATCCTGTGCATGCCATGGCCTCGCCTTCCAAGCCCGCCGCAGCCGGCGGCCCGCTCCAACCGGCCGACCCCGACGAAGCGCGCAAGATCCCGTTGAAGCGCGAGGAGATCGCGCTCTCGATCGATCCGCGCGGCACCATCGCCGAGCAGTTCCGGCAGCTGCGCAACTCGATCACCGCGCTGAACCCCGAGGGTGCGCCGCGCACGGTCGTGGTGGCCAGCGCGCTGCGCCGCGAGGGCAAGACCGTGGCGACGATCAACCTGGGCCTGGCGATGGCCGAGGTCCCGGGCACGCGCGTGCTGCTGGTCGACGCCGACCTGCACCACCCGATGCTCGAGCAGTACCTGGGCCTGCCGCGCCGCGCGGGCCTGGTCGAGGTGCTGCGCGGCACCTGTCCGCTCGACCGCGCGATCCGCGCCACGAGCGTCGAGGGCGTCTCGGTGCTCGGCCCGGGCGAATTGCCGCGCAATCCCTCGGAGCTCTTGGGGTCGGAGCGCATGCGCACGGTGCTCGGCCAGTTCAAGCAGCGCTTCAAGTACATCCTGATCGACACGCCCGAGGCGATCTCGATCAGCGACGCGGCGCTCCTGGGCTCGCTGGCCGACGGGATCGTGCTGGTCGTGCGCCTGGGCGTGACGCCGCGCAACCTGGTCGAGCAGGCCCACAACCAGCTCGAGACGCTGGGCGGCAACGTGCTGGGCACGTGCCTCACCGGCGCGCCGGTCGAGAGCGGCCTGCGCGACTACGCCGGCGGCTGATCCGCGCCGGGGAAGAGCAGCCCCTGGAGCAGGCGCAGCACGCCCGTGCGCCGCGGTGCGCGTGTCTGTCCCGGTGCTTGCGCCGGCGCCTGTGTTCGCGCCTGATCCGGTGACTGCGTCGGTGCGAACGGCGTTCCGCGGCGCGCCGAGCGGATCAGCGCGCCGAGGTGGGCGCGCTCCCACTCCAGCGCGCGGGCGTAGTCGGCGTAGCGCGCCTCGCGCTGGCGGAACGCGCGGCCGTGGTGGATCCAGCGGTCGCCGTTGCCGCGCGCGGGCGGGAAGACCGCGTGCAGCAGTTCGTGGAACACCACGTAGCGCACGAACCACTCGGGGATCCCCGGCTGGTCGAGCACGGGATGGATGCGCACGAGGTTGGAGTCGGAGTCGTAGCTTCCCAGGCGCAGCGAGCGCCGCGTGCGGCTCGGCCCGCGCCGGCCCCACGACACGCGCGGCCGGCGCGCGGGGAACTCGTCGGCCAACTCGCCGGCCAGGAGCTCGCGCGCCATCCGTTCGAGGTCGTGGTGCGCGCCGCGGGCCACCACCGCGTGGCGCGGCGAGGACGGCGGCAGGCGCTCGAGCAGCTCGGCGATGTAGGCGTCCAGCCGCGCGCAGGCGCGCGGCGCACGGCGGCCGGAACGGATCCAGCTCGCGACCGCCGCACCCAGGTCGGGCGGCGCGTCGCCGAACCCGCCGTGGAGCCGCACTTCGAGGGCTCCGCGCGGCGCGCGCAACGGCCGCACCTGCACGGGCGTCTTGCGCGAGCGCGTGAAGCGCACGCGCACGTCGCAGCGCAGCTCGACGCCGAGGAACGCCGCCCAGGCCGCCTCGGAGTCCAGGCCGGACGTGCCGGTGACGGCAACGTCCGGAGCAGAAGCGATCGCGCGCGCGGCTCGTGCCACGCGCGCGATGCTAATCCCGGGATCCGGCCCCGTCACTCCGTCAGGTGCAGATCCTGCGTCGAGGTCTGGCCTTCCTCGACGACCACGCTCAGCTCGGAGTTGCGCTGGTCGGCGATCTGGGCGAAGGGGTTGGACTCGCCGCTGCCCGGCCGCATGCCGCTGATCTTGTAGCGGCCCGGCGCCACGCTGGAGATCTGGAAGCGGCCGTCGGAGCCCGTGCGCGTCGAGTAGCTGCGCGGCACGTCGCCGCTGGCGATGGTCAGGTTCACGGTGCCGCCGACGAGCGGCTTGCCCGCCGCATCGAACAGCGTGCCGCGCACGCTGCCGCCGCGGCCCAGGCGCAGGTCTCCGACCGCGGTGTCGACGCCCTCGCTGACCCGGATGTCCTTGCGCATGAGCGCCGTGAAGCCCGCGGCCGCCACGTTGATCTGGTACGTCTCGGGCGTCAGCCCCTGCAGCATGAAGCGGCCGTCGTCGCCGGTGCGCGTCTCGGCCGCGGTCGCGTTGGTCGGATACGTGTTGCCCAGGGCCTTCGTGAACTCGTCGTCGGTCCACTCGTTGTCGTGGCTGGTGACGCGCGCGCGCGCCACCGGCTTGCCGTCGGCGTCGACCAGGCGGCCCGAGATGGATCCGCCGCGCCCGAGCTGCACGGTGATGCCCGAGACCGGGTTGCCCGGCGTCACGGTGAACGGCGCGGAGAACGCGGGGGCGTAGCCCGGCGCCCAGGCCTCCACCACGAAATCGCCCGGCGGGATGCCGTCGATGACGAACTCGCCGGTCGCGCTCTGCTGCGGGAACACGTCGTCGTTGTACGGCGCGGTCGGCACGCCCGCGCCGTAGTGGACGCGCACGCGGGTCGAGTAGCTGGTGACGGGCTTGCCGCTGCCCATCTCGGTCACGCGGCCGGTGAGCGTGGCCTCCTTGAGCATCTCGATCACGTGGTTGCTCGTGCCGGTCCCCACGCGGTTGCTGCGCGAGACCATGCGGAAACCCTTGGCGGAGGCGATGATGTTGTAGTCGCCCGGCGCGAGGACGTCGAAGCACCACTCGCCGTTCTTGTTCGTCAGCACCTGCGCGCGCGAGGTCTGCTGCAGGTTGGAGACGCCGACGGCGATCACCGTCGCGCCCTCGATGCCGGCGTTGCCCGGGCCGATCACGCGCCCGCACAGGCCCTCGGCCAGCGGCAGCGTGACGTCGCGCATCACGACCTCCTCCTTCTCGAAGTTCAGTCCGGGGATGGTCTTCTGCGCGTAGCCCGGCGCCGCGGCGGTCATGAAGCGCTGGCCCTTGGGCACGTTCTTGAACGTGAACCCGCCCTGCGCGTCCGACAGGACCGTCAGGCGGTCGGGCGCGACGATCCCCAGGCCCTGGTAGCTGAAACCCTCCAGGTGCAGGGTCGCGCCGGCGACGGGATCGCCGGCCTCGTTGCGCACGCGGCCGGAGAGCGATGCGCCGGGCACCATCGTGATCGGCGGCATCTCGGCAACGCCGGTCTCGGCCACCGGCAGCGTCCCTTCTTCCTTGCGCGAGTAGTCCGGGTGCGTCAGCACCAGCGTGTAGCGATCGCGCGGCGCGACCCCGACGAACGTGTAGCGCCCCTCGCCGTCGGTCCGCACGCGCGGCTCCTTGGAGAGGTCGGGCAGGGGATCGTTGACGAAGAACATCTCCGTCGCGTTGAGCGTGGTGAGGATCACCTCGCAACCCGCGACGGGCTGGTTCTGCGGGTTGCGCACCAGGCCCGTCAGGCGGTTGTCGAGCGCCACCGCGCCGCTGCCGCCGACCACCGAACGGTCGGGCTTGCTCGGCGCGGTCACCACGCGGTCGCCGCCGGGATTGGCCGCGCCGTCGAGCTGGACGGGCTTCTGCGGGGCCGCGGGCGTCTCGGTGACCGGAGGCGTGAGCTCGTTCCCGCGCGGTCCGCTGTCGATGCGGAACACCGCGAAGAGCAGGGCGGAGATGGCGGCCAGGACGAGGACGAGGACGAGGAGGGGTCGCATGTCGTTGGGAGCACCCGCGCAGGATCCTGCCGGCGGGTACGGAATGGAGTTCGGTCGGATGGGGGCGCCCGGTGGAGGGCTGCCGTGGAGCGCAGACGCCCGGGGACCGCGAGGCTTCCCGCGAAGGCGCCGGATGGTACCCGCCCCCCCCGGAAAATTCGTCCGGCGACGCGCCGCGCAATGCCTCAGGCGCTCGACGACGCCGTGGGCAGGCTCTCCAGGTCGTCGTCGGCGGCGCGGCCGGGCCAGAACGACTCGGCGTAGACCAGGCTGCCCAGGAGGTAGGCGAGCAGCACGATCTCCAGTTCCAGGCGCCGGTACACGAGGACCTCGGACGTCCGCGCGATGCCGCGCGGCACGACGCAGGCCATCTCGCCCGTCTTGGGAGCGTGGAGCCGCCAGCCGCGGCGGAACCCCGGCACGGGCACGAGGCGCAGCGACTTGCTGGGGGTGGACAAGAGGATCTCTCGGCGCAGGAAGTTCGAGCGCAGCGAAGAGCCGAGCCACTCGCGGTTCTCCGTCCAGATGGAGAACTGGCTGCGCAGGAGCCCGGGTCCGCGCCGCATCGTGAGGACCTCGCCCTTCTCCGGTCGCCACACGGCCTCTTGGGTCAGGCCCGTGGGGCGGCGCTCGGCCACGAGCACGCCGAGCTTGCCGGTCTGGTCGTGGACCTCGTGGCGGACGTTCCACAGGCCGTGGCGGTGGATGCGGTACGTGGTGATGGGTTCGGGCATGCGACCGGGGCCGGGCGGATCCATGGATCGGCCGTTCCGTGGCCCCGCCTGAGGGGGGGGCAAAAAGTCTCCCCGCTGCGCCGGGGCTTGGCAACGCGGCTCAGCCCGAAACCAACCCGCGCAGGGCCGCCGCGGCTTCGGCCACCCGGCCCGCCGCCTCCTCGATCTCCTCGGCGCGCGTCGTGCGGCCGAGCGAGAAGCGCAGCGATCCGGCGGCCTCGGCGGCCGAGCAGCCCATCGCGAGCAGCACGTGCGAGGGCCTGCGGGCTTGCGCGTGGCAGGCCGAGCCCGCCGAGGCGCACACGCCCACCGCGCCCAGTTGCAGGAGGAGCGCCTCGGCGTCCAGGCCGCCGAAGGCGAGGTTGGTCGTGTTCGGCAGGCGCGGCGCGCGCGCGCCGTGCACGCGCACGTCGGGCACGTGCTCCAGGACCGTGCGCTCGAACGCGTCGCGCAGGCGGGCCATCCGTGCGGCGGCGTCCGACCGCAGTGCGTCCGCGGCCAGCTCGGCCGCGCGGCCGAAGCCGACGATGCCCGGCACGTTCTCGGTGCCCGCGCGCCGGCGATTCTCCTGCGGGCCGCCGACGAGCAGCGCGGCGAACGGCGCGCCCGCGCGGACGTACAGCGCGCCGCAACCCTTCGGCCCGTGCAACTTGTGCGCCGACAGCGAGGCGTAGTCGACGTCGAGCCCGCGCAGGTCGATCGGCGCCTTGCCCAGGCTCTGCACCGCGTCGACGTGCAGCCGCGCGCCGGCGCGGCGGCACGCGGGCCCGATCCCGTCGAGGTCGAACAGCACGCCGGTCTCGTTGTTGGCGGTCTGCAGGCTGACGAGCGCCACGCGCTCGTCGAGCGCCGCGTCGAGTGCCGCGCGATCGAGCCGGCCCTCGCCGTCCACGGCGACGCGCACGATCGTCCAGCCCTGCGCCTCGAGTTCCTCGAGCGGCTCGAGCGTCGCGCTGTGCTCCACCGTCGAGGTGACGATCGTGCGCCGCGCTCCCGCCGCCTGGACTGCCGAGCGCAGCGCCGTGGCCGTCGCCTCGGTGCCGCCCGACGTGAACACGATGGCGCGCGGATCGGCGCCCGCGAGGCGCGCCACGTGGCCGCGCGCGGCGCGCAGCGCATCGGCCGCCTCCTCGCCCAGGGGATGCGCGCTGCTGGGGTTGCCGCAGCGCGCGCCCAGCCAGGGCAGGATCGCCTCGCGCACGCCGTCGAGCACGGGCGTCGTGGCGTTGTGGTCGAGGTAGATCACGCTTGGGGTCGCTGGGGTGCGCGCGCCGCACGCGCGGGCGCGCGTCCGGAGCGCGCGATCAGCGGTACAGCGCGCTCAGGTGGTGGGGCAGCCGCTCGCCCGTCGTGACGCAGGGCTCGCAGAAATTGTTGTCGGGGCGCGGCATGTGGGTGCAGTGCCGGCACTCGCCGATCTTGTGCAGGGCCTGCGTCACGCGCCGGCGCTGCTCCTCGATCTCCGTGAGCCGCGCCTGGAGCAGGCGATCCTGCTCCTCCAGGGCCTGGCGGACGCGTTCGAAGTAGCGTTCGCGCGGCTCGCCGTCGGCTCGGGCTCCCAGGAGCTCGCGGATCCGGTCCAGGTGCAGGCCGATGGCCTGCAGGTCGCGGATCAGGTGCACCCGGTGGACGTCGGCCTGGCGGTAGTACCGAAACCCCCCCTGGCTGCGGGCCGCGGGCTGGAGGAGGCCGATCTCCTCGTAGTAGCGCAGCGTGCGCAGGTTGGTGTCGGCGACGCGGGCGAAGTCGCCGATCTTCAGGAGGTCCGTGGAAGGTTGCATCAGGCGGGCGTTGGGGAACCGTCAGGAGTCGGGAGTCGGACGCTTCGATCTTACGTGAGGTTCCGGGAGGATCGAGGCCGCGGGCCGGGGATCCGCTCCCCGGGGCGTCCGCCGGCCCGGATTGGCTTCAATCGGGGGGCGCCGATGGCGTATAGATGCGCACGCCCCGCCGCCTACCGCGCGGGGCGCAGGATTCCCCATGCTGGCCTTCATCACCTTCGATCCGCTGTACTGGCTGCTGGTCGGCCCGACCCTGCTCCTCGCGCTGTGGGCCTCCCTCCGCGTCAAGAGCACCTTCCACGCCTTTTCCGAGGTCGGCGTGCGCACCGGCATGACCGGCGCCCAGGCCGCCATGGCCGTCGCGCGCGCGGGCGGTGCGCTGGACGTGACCGTCGAGCGGCACCAGGGCTTCCTGTCGGACCACTACGATCCGCGCTCGAAGACCCTGCGCCTCTCGCCCGAGGTCCACGACGGCCGGTCGATCTCCTCGATCGCGGTCGCCGCGCACGAGGCCGGGCATGCCATCCAGCACGAGCGCGGCTACGCGATGCTCAACTTCCGCTCGCAGATGGTGCCCGTCACGCAGATCGGCTCCAGCGCGTGGATCTGGGTGTTCATCGCGGGGCAATTCATGCAGATCCCGCTGCTCGTGAACATCGGCATCGTGCTGTTCGGCATCACGGTCGTGTTCCAGCTCGTGACGCTGCCGGTCGAGTTCGACGCCAGCAACCGCGCGAAGGCCGTGCTGGCCTCGACGGGCATCGTCACGACGCAGGAGGAGGCGCTGGGCGTCAGCAAGGTGCTGCGCGCGGCGGCCATGACCTACGTGGCCGGCGCGCTGACGTCGATCGCCACGTTGGCCTACCTCCTGATGCGCCGGCGCGACTAGGGAGGGGGGGTCTTGCGGGCCCCGGCGCGCGCGGGGATCATCGCGAAGCGGATCCGGACACCGGGTGGGAGGGTCGGCGGCCCGCCGCCGCCCCGCCTCGGGGAATCGGTCCGTCGAGAAGCGATGCCCCCCCTGCGCCCGCGCTGGCTCTGCGTGTTGGCGTCGTCGTGCGCTCCGGCGCTGGCGACGCAGAGCACGTTCCTCGAGGTCGAACCGAACGGGACGAAGGCCGAGGCGGTCGTGGTGACGGGCTTCGCGGCCGGTGACGTGCTTTCGGGAACGAGCACGGGTGCGTCGACGGCGCCCGGCGATGCGGGCCCGGCGAGCGCCGACACCTACCGGATCACGACCGCGCCGCTGCCGCCGGGAGTGTGGAAGCAGCGCCTGCTCCTCTCGACCGCCGGCGCGGACGAGTTCACGCTGACCGTGCGCGGTCTCAGCGTGTCGGGCCCGGCCGGCGCCCCGGCGATCGTGGCGGGCTCCGACACGGCGCTGCAATACGCGGCCGCGCCGGGCGGCGCGCGGCAGCTGGTGTGGTACGGCTTCGGACGTCCGCAGGAGCTGTTCGTGCGCGTCGCGGGGACCGCGAACACGACGCTGCCGTACGCCCTGACGCTGGCCGTCGAGCCGGTCGCCGCGACGGTGCTCCCCGCGGCGCTGCGCTCGGGACCGATCACGATCACGACCGTCGGGCAGGGGCACAACACCGACACCGAGCTCTTCGTACTCGATCACGACCTCGTGCCGATCCCCGGCTGGCGCAACGACGACGATCCAGGCGGTCCGACCGCGCAGTCGCGCCTCGCGCGCGTCGTTCCCGCCGGCGTCTATCACCTGGCGGTCGGCCGCTTCAACGTCGCGGACCACCTGCTGAGCGGCGCGGACGACGACTATCCGCTGGCGCCCGTGCTCGACTTCCCCGACACGCTGCTCTCGTGGAGCGCGTCCGGCAGCGCCGACGTGTCCTTCGCGCTGATGGACGCGACCGGGACGGTCCAGGTCCCCGCGAGCCTCCCGGTACTGCCCTTCGAGATCGCGTGGTACCGGTTGACCGTCATCGACGGTCCGCCGCCGATCGCCGTCGTCTGCACGGGCGACGGGACCGGGGCGCCGTGTCCCTGCGGCAACAGCGGCGGTGCGGGCCGCGGCTGCGCGAACTCCGTCGAGCCGGCGGGCGGGCTGCTCGCGGGCACGGGTCTGGCGAGCGTCGCGCTCGACAGTCTCACGCTGGTCGGCACGGGCATGCCGACGTCCTCGGCGCTGTACTTCCAGGGGACGGCCCTGGCCGGCGGGGGCGCGGGCGTGCGGTTCGGCGACGGACTGCGCTGCGCGTCCGGCGCCGTGCTCCGCCTCGCGACCCGGACCAACTTCGGCGGCGGCTCGCAGGTCCCGGTCGGCGCCGAGCCGTCCGTGTCGGTGCGCGGCCAGGTTCCGGCGGCGGGGGGGCAGCGCTACTACCAGGTCTGGTACCGCAACTCGGACCCGGCGTTTTGCACCAGCGCGTTCTACAACCTGACGAACGCGCTGGGCATCGCCTGGATCCCGTAGGGTGGAGGGGATTGGCCAGCGCTGCGCGCGGCGCTGACAACGGCATTGCCGGTCCGCTTGTCAAGGAGGGGGGGGGGATGGGCGCCCGCTCCCGGTCGCGCCGCGGAAACCGCTTCAATCCGAACACGCGGGGAACCCACGTTCCGCGGCCGCGCGTCATACTGAATCGGAACAGTCGTCCCTCAGGGGAAGTGCGACCCGCCGCGGGTGCTCCCGATCGCCCGACCCGCGCCGGCCTGCGGACCTCCCCGTTCCCGTTCCGCTACTTCAGGGCGATCTCCTCGAAACTCATGCTCTCACGATCCCTCACGCCTCTGTGTGCGCTGACGGCGCTGGTCCTCCCTCACGGATTCGCGCAGAACGTCATGGTGGAAGACGATCGGCCCGCGCTGAACGGGCGGCAGATCCAGCAAGGCTCAGGCGGCTCGGGCACTTCGTCGCTGGCCTCGACCGGTTCGGACTCGTGCGCGACGCCGGATCCGATCAGCGGCACGGGCACGTTCCCGTTCAACAGCAGCGCCGCGACCACCGGTTCGGAGGGCCAGTCGACGGTCAACTGCATCTTCTACAACCTGATCGCGATCAACTTCGACGTGTGGTTCGTCTGGACCGCGCCCAGCACGGGACGCGTCCAGGTCTCGACCTGCGGCGGGACGACGGTCGACACCAAGATCGCCGCGTACTCGGGCGCCACCTGTCCGCCGAACGGCGCGACCGCGCTCGGCTGCAACGACGACATCGCGGGCAACATCGTGCCGTTCAACTACCAGTCGTGGACTGAGTTCGACGCGGTTGCCGGCAGCCAGTACATGCTGCAGATCGGCTCGTACCCTGGCACGGGGTCGGCCGGCGGCATGGGAACGTTCACGATCAGCTACGTGCCCGCCGAGACGTGCCAGCACGACGATGGAACGACCGAGAACGCCAACAGCGTCGGCACCCAGGGCACGCTGCGCTCGACCGGCTGGATTCACAGCATCGGCGACATCGGCTCGGCCACCACCGTGTCCACGGTCTCCACGATCTGGGGCTGGACGGGCACGGGTTCGCCGCTGCCCGCGGGTCTGACGGGGAACGTCGCGGTCTGGGAAGACCCCAATGACGACGGCAACCCCAACGACGCGGTGCTGCTCGGTTCCGGCTCGGCGCCCATGGTCGGCCAGCACACCGACGCCTTCCAGACCATCGCGCTGTCGTCCTCGGTGACGGCCACCGGGAAGTTCTTCATCGGTGCCTGGGTCGAGCACACGACCGGCTTCCCGGCCCCGCGTGACGTGACCGGTTGCGGCGGGCGTCCGTTCATGGGCTGGCTGGTGGGCAACGCCGGCGGGCCGCTGGACATGAACAACCTGACCGCGAACTCGGCGCCTCCGTTCCAGACCACCAACGGCAACTCCTACCGCTTCAACCTGCGGGCGAATTGCTCGTCCGGTCCGGTCAGCGCCGGCACCGTGTTCTGCGAGGGCTCGGCGGCCAACCCGACCCCGGGCTGCCCCTGCGCCAACAACAGCGCGAGCGGCGCGGGCCTGGGCTGCCTCAACTCGTTCGGCGTGGGCGCCAGCCTGCGCGGGACGGGCACGCCGAGCATCTCGGGCGACACGGTCCTCTTGAGCGCCGGCAACCTGCCCGCGGCCAGCGTGCTGTTCTTCCAGGGCACGACGCAGCAGAACGGCGGTGCCGGCAGCCAGTTCGGCGACGGCCTGCGCTGCGCGGGCGGCACGATCATCCGCCTGAAGACCTACACGGCGACGGGCACGCCCGGCGCGGCGACCAGCACGTACCCGCAGGCGGGCGATCCGTCGGTCTCGGTGCGCGGCGGCGTCACGACGGCCGGCACGCGCACCTACCAGGCCTGGTACCGCAACTCCGCGGCGTTCTGCACGCCGTCGGTGTTCAACCTCTCGAACGGTTTCGAGATCGCCTGGGCGCCGTGAGGTGAGTTGGCCGACGGCCTCGCGCCGAGGCTGTTCGACGCGGGGCGGTTCGCGCACACGCGAGCCGCCCCGCTCCATTGCGTGGCCGGTGCGCCGCGGATCAGTCGGAGCCGAGGACCGCGGCGCCGCCCGGCGCCAACTCGCACCTTGCGGCCGATCCGCTGGCCTGGCCACCCTGCAGGGTCCACTTGCCCGCCGGTGCGGCCGGCAGCTCGAGCGGTCCGTCGCAGGCAATCAGCGCGACCGCGCCATCCGGTGCGAAGAGCTGCGCGGTGGCGCCTTGGATGCGCGCGCCGCGCAGCGTGAGCCGGCCGAATTCGACCGCCTGGCGCCAGCGCAGCGCTCCCGCGGGAAGCTGCACGTCGACCGCCATGTAGCGCAGACGCGCGACGCGGCCGTTCTCGCCGGGGAGTTCGGCCGAGATCTGCAGCGTGTGCGCGCCGGGCGCGCGGCCGAGCAGCGTGAAGCGTCCCGCGGCGTCGATGTCGCACCGCGCGCGCAATTCGGATCCGTCCATGGAGCGCAATTCGGCCGTCCACTTGCCGGGGAGCGGGGTCCGGGCAGCCAACTCGCCCTCCACGCGCGGCCGCGCGGTGAGATCGAGATCGAAGGGCGTCGTCAGGCCGGCGTGCACCTCCACGTCCCAGGGCAGCTCCGGCGCCTCGCGCGGTTCGCGCGGATCGCTGCCGCGGAATGAGCTGCTGCGCGTGTGGCTGTGCTCGAGATCGTGGCCCACCGCGCGCACGAGCCAGCGGCCGGGCGTCAACCGCTCGAGGCGGTAGCGGCCCTGCGCATCGGTGCGCGCGACCCGCGGCCAGCCGTCGCCGCGCGACGCGGCGATGTAGCGGCCCTGCAGGCTCGCAGCGGGGACGTCGATCAGGAGCCCCTCGATCGCGCCGCCCGCGTCCATCCGGATCTCGAGACCGGCGTATCCACGCGCGGGGTCGTAGTCGATCGGACCGACCTCGGCCGGCGCCAGCCCCTCGGCCAGCGCGCGCACGTAGACGCGACCGGACTCGCGCAGCGTGAGCGCGAACACGCCGTCCGCGTCGGTCGTGGCGTGGGCGCTCGGTCCGCGCTGGCTGCGCACGGGCAGGTCGTCCACCGTCGCGTGCCGGTCGGGACCGTAGGCGGGGTGGACGCCGACCTGCGCTCCGGCCACGGGGCGTCCGCCGGACAGCACGCGCCCGCTGATCCCCGCGAGCGCCGCGAGGCGCACCTCGAGCTCGGGCGGCACGCCGCCCACCGGGTAGGGACCCAGCTCGGCGCGCGCGTAGCCTTCGCTCTCGACGACCACCACGCAGGCGAGATCGGGCACGTTGAGGATCACGGCGCCGGCCTGGGAACTGACGTCCTCGACCGAGCTGCCGACGAGCCGGTGCGGGTTGTCCGGAGCGACGACGCGCGCGTCGAAGCGCGGCAGCGCCGTGCCGCGGCCGTCGAACACGCTTAGCAACAGTTGGCGCGGCCGCGTGAGCTGCAGCACGACCTCGCGCTGCAGGCGCGACAACCCGAGCCGTTCCGCGGCGCCGAACCGGCCCGCGCGGTCGTTGGCGCGCACTGCCACCGGGCAGTCGTGTTCGATCCGGGCGCGCAGGCGGCCGGTGCTGTCGGCGAACTTGCTGATCGAGCTGCTGACCTGTTCGCAGCTGTACTCGACCTGGATCTGCGCTTGGGCGCAGGGCTTCCCGTCCGGCTGGAGCACGAGGATCTCGATCCAGCCTTCGCCGCTCGCATCGTGCAGGACGATCTCGAGCGACGACTCGGGCAGCGCGGCGGCGTCCAGCGGGGCGATCACCACGGGCTCGTAGCCGTCCTTGCTCGCGATGAACTTCAGCAGCCCCTCGGGTGCGTCGCGCAGCAGCGCGACGCCGTCCGCTTCGGTCCGCACGTAGCGCGAACCCGGCGCCGGAACGGTCGCTGCCTGCGGCGACCCTGCCTCGGACGGATCGACCGCCGGCATCGATCCGTACGCGATCACGACGGCGGACAGCGGCTGGCCGCCCGCGTCGAGCGCGCGCACGCGCACGGGCAGCGCGGTGCGGGTGGCTTCGCGCGCCCCGTCCGCCGCCGGACTCGGCCGCGGCAGGAGGCTCGCGCCGCCGCTGCGATCCGCGTCCGCTTCGTCGTCGCCGGCCAGTTGCAGTTCCCCCAGGCCTCCGGGAACCTCGAGACCGGCGCCCGGACCGCTCGCGCCCGTCGGTGCGTCCGGCCCGGATCCGCGCAGCGCGAGCCACGCCAGGAGCACGGCCACCGGCACGGACACGGCGAGCAGGAGCGATGCGCGGCGCATGGCCGCAGTCTAGTCCTCCGCGCCCCGCGCGCATCAGCGGACCAGCGCGCGCGCGCGCAGCTCGGCCGCGACGAGGTGCGCGGCCAGCGCGTGTCCGGGGGCGGTCCAATGCCCGTCGGCTTGCAGGACGCCTTTTCCGGCGCCGATCGCGGCCGCGAACGCGGGCCGCAGCAGCACGGGATCCAATCCGCAGGTGCGCAAAGCCTCGACGGCCCGCGTGTCGGCGGCGCGCGGCTCGGACTCCTGCAGGTCGGAGGGGATCACGACGCACAGGAACTGCGCGCCGAGCTCCGCGGCGCGCGCGCGCATCCGTCCGGCGATCGCGCCCAGCAGTTGCAGCGCATCCGCGCGTGGATCCTCCCAGTCCGGAGCGAGCCGATGCGCAACGCGCCGTCCGTCCAGCGGCGCGAGCGCGAACTCGACGAGGTAGCTCGCGTCGCGCAGGCGCGCCAGGGCGCCCGGCTCGGGCGCGTGCCGCCGCCACGCGCCCGCCGCCGGCGGGCCGAACCAGGGCTTGGCCCAGCCGTAGCGCACGCGGTGGCGCAGGTCCTCGACGTCGTTGGAGAGGCACACGAACCACACCACGAGATCCGGCGCGTACTCCGGCACCAGCGTCTCCAGCACGAGCAGTTCCTGGTCGGGTCCGTAGGCGGTCACGCCCAGGTTCCAGGCCTCCAGGCCCGGCACTTCGCGCTCCAGGTGCTCCGACACGCGCTCGCCGTCGTCGACGTTCACGCCGAACACGAACGAGTCGCCCAGCAGGACCGCGCGGCGCACGCCGGCGGGCTTCGCGACGGCGCGCGGCGCGTCGCGCCAGCCCAGCGCGTTGGTGCGCGCGGCGCGTTCGCGGCCCCACCACGCGCCGCGCTTCTCGACGTCGGGCAGCGGGCGCCAGCCCAGCACGGGGTCGAGCCCCAGGCCGCGCGGCCGGCCGGCGGCGTGCGCGGCGACGCGCGCGGCGCCCTCCAGGACCAAGAGCAGCGTCGCGGTCGCCAGCGCGATCAGCGCGACGCGCCGCGGCCGCACTGGTTCTCCAGCGTGTTGAGCGTGCGGATTCCGAGCTTCTGGCGCGTGCCGAGCAGCTTCTGCACGGCCTCGGGGTCGAGCGGCTTGACCGTCCCGATGCAGTTCGCGATCCACAGGATGCGCGCGGTGTGCTCGAGCATGTCGAGCTTCTTGTAGGCGTCGAGCAGGTTGGTCCCGAGCGTCACCGAGCCGTGGTTCTGCATCACGACCGTGTCCGAGCAGCGCACGATGTTGCGGATCGACTCGGGCAGCTCGTCGGTCCCGGGCGTGCCGAAGGGCGCGGTGGGGATGCCGCCGATCGTGACGATGATCTCGGGGATGACCGGGATCTGCATGTCGATGCCGGCCAGCGTCAGCGCCACGGCGTGCGGCGGGTGGCAGTGCAGCACCGCGCGGATGTCGGGCCGCTCGTGGTAGCTGACCATGTGGATCCCGACCTCGGTCGAGGCCTTGGGGCCCTGGTCGACGGTGCGACCGGAGAGGTCGACGTGCGCCAACTGCTCCGGCGCAAGGAAGCCCTTCATCGCGCCGGCCGGCGTGATCAGCACGGTCTTGTCGGCGAGCTGCGCCGAGATGTTGCCGTCCGCGCCGACGATGTAGTTGCGCGCGTAGCACAGGCGCCCGATCTCGCAGATCGCGTTGCGCAGCCGCGCCTCCTCCTCGCTCCAGCCGCGTGCGCGGGCCGTTTCCTCCAGGGTGCTCATCCGCTCCTCGCACGGTGGTCGTAGGCCAGCGCGCCGCCGACCTCGACGTAGTCCACGACGCCGACCACGATCGTCTTGGCCGCAGCGTCCTTGTCGCCCAGGATCTGGCGCGCCGAGTTGCCCTCGTCGATCACCAGCACGCGGTCGCCCACGCCGGCCTGGGCGCGGTCGATGCCGATGCGCGTCTTGCCCAGCGCGCGGCCGTCGGGCGCGATGGGGCGCAGGAGCAGCAGCGTGCGCCCCTCCAGCACCGGGATCTGCACCGGCGCGACGACCGTGCCGACGACCTCGGCCAGGAACATCAGCGCGCCTCCACGGCCGCCCGGCCGACGAACGCGCCGTTGGCGAAGACCTGCTCCACGTAGCCGATGATCGCGGCGTCGACGGGCACGAACGTCTCGGGGCAAGCCAGCGCCGCCTCGCGGCCGTCGACGAACTGCACCAGGTCGCCCGGGCCGGTCGAGACCACCGCGCACGCCACCAGCGCGTCGCCCATGTCCGCCCCGCGCTCGTCGAGCGGCTGGATCCACTGCAGCGGCACGCCCGCGAGTCCCTCGTAGCGCTGCGTCGCGACGACGCGGCCGATCACGCGCGCCAGGTACATCTCAGCTTCCCGCCCACTTCTCGTAGACGTTGTGACCGCCCAGGTCCCACGAGTCGACGATCGCCATCACCACGGCGTCGCAGGGCCGGTTCTCGGTCTGGCGCGTCTGGCGCGCGCTGGAACCGGTCGCGTACAGCACGAGGTCGTCCTGCCCCGCGCCGACCGCATCGACGGCGACCACGTACTGGTCCTTGGGCTTGTTGGCCTGGTCGTGCACCTGCACCACGAGGAGCTTGTGGTTCTCGAGCTTCTCGTCCTTGCGCGTCGCCACGACGCTGCCCACGACCTTTCCGATCAGCATCAGGGTTCCTCGTACACGGTGGAGAGCGCCGAACGCGGCAGCACGTCCTCGACGAATCGCCGGCGCAGTTCGGCCTTCACGTAGGCCGACATGACGTCCCAGGAAGGCGCCGGACGCCGGCGTCCGATCCAGAGCAGACAGGCGCCGGTCGACAGGCGCAAGGGCCCCGCCAGCCCGGCGGCCTGTCCGTCGGGCAGCGCCAGGCGTTCCGTGACCAGCGCGCGGATCTCGCGCGGGATCTTGGGCGACAGCGGCGACACCCAGCCCAGCTCGCCGCCCGCCGCGCGCGAGTCGGCGTCCTCGGAGCGCTGCTTGGCGAGCTGCTGCAGCTCCTGCCGCGTGCGCACGCCGACCATCAGCCCGCGCAACTCGGCCTCGGCCTCCTCGAACGTGCGCGGGTTGAACTCGTTCTTCAGGCGCGCCGCGCGCAGGAACAGGAGCGTCACCTCGTGCGCCGGTCCGTAGTGGCCGTCGAACAGCTCGCGCTCGTCCTGGTACACGCGCTTGAGCGTCGCGGCATCGTACGCGCGCTCGACCCACAGCTTGGAGAGCGCCGAGATGCGCACCGCCGGATCCTCGGCGAGGCGCGCGACCTGGATGCCCTGCGCGGACAGGATCTGGTCCAGGCCGACGCCCTTGTTGCGCGGGTCGGCGCCGGCCTCGTCGCGGCGACGCTGGATCTCCTCCTCGTAGGCGCGCTGCAGGCGCTCGGGCGCGACGTCGGGCATGCGCGCGAGCATCCGCTTGGCGAGCAGGAGCTGGTAGCAGTCCTCGCGCAGCATCTCGGCCGGCAGGTGCTTGCGCATGTAGGCCAGGAACTCGGCGGAGGAGATCGTGAAGTCGTCGGCGCGCGCGGCGATGCCGTCCTTCCACGGCGGGGCGAAGGCCTGGAACGAGCGCTTGCCGAGCTCCTCCTCCATCCACAGGCGCTGCTGGTCGGGCGTCACGGCGGCCGTGTCGGAGAGGCCCAGCGCGCGGCGCGTCAGCGTCTCGTGCACCTGCGCCAGCGCCAGGTAGCGCAGGAACTCCGCGCGCGAGAGGCGCGCGCGCTTGAGGTGCCCGGCGAGGCCCTCGGCGTCGCCGGAGGCCTTGATCTGCCGGTCGAACTCCGCGGCGCGCTGCTCCAGGTCCTTCTCCGAGAACATCAGCCCGTTCTCGCGCCCGAGCTTCTCGAGCAGCCGCGACTCGGCCAGGTGGCGCAGGCTGCCGCGACCCTCCTCGCCCGCGGCGCGACGCAGCGCGAGGACGTCCTCGAGCTCCGCGGCGCTGAGCGTCGTCTCGAAGGCCTGCGCGACGATCTCGTCCTCCGCGCCGAGCGGCGCCGCCGCGCCGCAGCACAGCGCCGCCAGCGCGGCGAGCATGGTCGCGGCGCGCGGACGCCGGACGCGGCGCGGTTCCTGAGCGGAGAGCATGGCGGCGCGGCAAGATAGCCCCGCGGGCTCCGCGCGGGAAGGCGCGGGTCGCCGCCGCGCGCGCTGGGCGGCCGCGCGCGCCGCGAGCGGCTAGACTCGGGCGGTGCAGCGCCGCGACCGGGATCCTGGGAACGAGTCCGCACCGTCCGCCGGACGGCTGGTCCACAACCCGTTCGCCGCGTTGAAGCCCGCCGCGCAGGCCGGCGCCGGAACCCCGGCGCCCGGCGTCGTGCCCGCCAGAGGAGCGCCGTCCGCCGAGCGTTCCGCGGGCGCCGGACGCATCGTCGTGCGCCGCGAGCGCAAGGGCCACGGCGGCAAGGCGGTCACGATCGCGGAGGGCGCGGGTCTCGCCGGGATCGACGTCGCTCGGCTCGCGCGCGACGCGGCGCGCGGCCTGGGCGCGGGCGCGCGCGTCGTCGACGGCGCGCTGGTCGTGCAGGGCGAGCAGACCGAGCGCCTGATCGCGTGGCTCGCGGCGCGCGGCCTGGGGCCGATCGCGCGCGGCAACTGAGGGCGTTCAGCGCTCGATCTCGAACGCCGGGCGGTCGCCCTGGATGCGCGCGCGGACCAGGGCGCGCTTGGGCGTCCCGTCGAGCAGGAGCTTCGACAGCGGTCCCTCGATCTCGCGCGCCACGACGCGGCGCAGCTCGCGCGCGCCGTACTCGGGCGAAAAGCCGCGCTCGGAGATCCAGCGCGACACCGCCGGCGTGAACGCCACGCGCAGGCCGCGGCGCCGCGCGCGCGCCGCCAGCTCGGCGAGCTGGCGCTGCGCGATGGCCTGCGCCGTGCGCGCGTCGAGTTCGCGGAACACGATGGTCTCGTCGATGCGGCCCAGGAACTCGGGGCTGAAGCTGCGTTCGATGGCCTCGTGCGCGATGTCGGCCAGAGAGGCGTGCTCCAGCGAGACGCTGCGCTCGAAACCCAGGCGCTTGCGCGCCTGGATCATCTCCTGCGCGCCGGCGTTGCTGGTCAGGATCACCAGCGCGCGATCGAAGCTCGCCGTGCGGCCCTTGCCGTCGGTCAGGATCCCGTCCTCCAGGATCGAGAGCAGCAGGTTGTGCATCCGCGGATGCGCCTTCTCGATCTCGTCGAACAGCACGATCGTCTCGGGCGTCTTGTGCAGCGCCTCGGTCAGGTAGCCGCCGTCCTCGTGGCCGACGTAGCCCGGCGGAGCGCCGATCAGCTTGCTGGCCTCGTGGCCCAGCGCGTACTCGCCGCAGTCGATGCGCACCAGCCCCTTGGGATGGGCGCGCGTGTCGGCGAACAACTCGGAGGCCAGCGCGCGCGCGAGCTCGGTCTTGCCCGTGCCGGTGCGGCCCACGAGCAGGAAGCAGCCCAGCGGACGGTTCGGCGCCTGCAGACCCGCGGCCGTCTTCTCGACCGCGCGCACGACCTTGGCGACGGCCTCGGACTGGCCGATCACGCGGCGCGCGAGGCGCGACTCCAGCCCGCGCGTGCGGCGCATCAGCCGTTGATGGAAGTCCTCGGACGCGCCGCGGCCGGGGGCCGTCGCCGTCGCGGCCGACATCGGCTCGCCGGCCGGCTGCTGCTCGCCGCGCAGGCGCACCGTGTGGATGTCGAGCGACGGGTTGACCTCGACGCACAACTGGTACAGGAGGTCCTCGGCCAGCAGCGGATCGTCGCCCGCGATCGTCGCCAGGCGCTCGCCGAACTCCTCCTTGAGATCGGGCACGCAGGCGGTGACGACCAGGCGGCGGTAGGCCGCGCGGTTGAGGCCGCGGGCCGACTGGGCATCCAGCGCGCCGGCATCGCAGATCAGGATGCGGACGAAGGTGTCGGCGGGCTCGAAGTAGCGCCAGACGCTGCGGCTCTTGACCGGGTTCACGTGGTGGGGGGAGCGTGCTCGCCGCGCAGGACCGCGGAGACGTCGCTGTGGCAACCCTTTCGGAGCCACCCCGGCGGCGACTTGACGCCCGGGGACGATTCGCGTCCCGGGGACGGTTTCACGCCGGGGCCTCCCGGCCGATAGGATCCCTCGTCGCATGGACGCCGCGCGCGAAGCTCGATTCCTGGCCCGCCTCGTGCAGCGGGGCCACCTGGACCTGGAGGCCGCGCGCGCGATCGACGCCGCGGTGCGCGCGGGGACGGCGCTCGACGCGGCCCTCGAGCAGGAGGCCGGGTGGAGCGCGGAAGCGGTCGCGCGCGCGCGGCGCACGGACGCCGGCGAACGGCCCGAGATCCCGGGCTTCGAGGTCGGCCCGCGCCTGGGCACGGGCGGCACTGCCGACGTGTTCGCGGCGCGCGACAAGAAGACCGGCGAGCGCGTCGCGCTGAAGGTGCTGCACATGTCCTGCGCCTGCCAGCCCGCGACGCTCAAGGCCTTCGTCGGCGAGGCGCGGCGCCTGTCGGAGCTGGATTGCCCGGGCGTCGTGAAGTGCCAGGGCGTGCGCAAGTTCGCCGGGTTCGCGCCGGGCGCGTGGCAGTACTTCTCGGTGCTGGAGCTGGTCGACGGACGGACGCTGCTGGAACGGCTCGACGCCGGCGAGACCTTCACCGAGGACGAATTGCTGCGCATCGTGGCCGAGGTCGCCGAGGCGCTGGGGCACCTGACCTCGCGCGGCGTCGTGCACCGCGACGTGAAGCCCGGCAACCTGATGATGACGCGCGACGGCGCGGTCAAGCTGATCGACCTGGGATTCGCGGCCGGGACGCACGAGCGCGCGCGCGAGGGCGTCGCCACCGGGACCAAGGAGTACATCGCGCCGGAGCAGGCGCTGGGCGGCGGCGCGGCCGACTTGCGCAGCGACGTGTACTCGCTGGGCGCGACGCTCTTCCACCTGCTCGTGGGGCGCCTGCCCTTCGAGGCGACCGACGACCAGGAGCTGCTGCGCCAGCACGTCCTTCAGAGCCTGAGCTCGCCCGAGATCAAGTCGCGCAACGTCTCGCCGCACCTGCACTACCTGATCGAGAAGATGATGGCCAAGGATCCCGAGCACCGCTTCCAGAGCTGGGAGGAACTGCAGCGCGAGATCGGCGAGACGCGCGACACGATCGCCAAGATGCGCGCGATGAACGAGGCCGCGCCGCCGTCGGCGCGCAAGGGCGCGCCGCGGCGCCGGCGCTTCTGATGGCCGGCCGCGACGACCCGGGCCTCGCGGCCGCCGTGCCGTTCCGCTTCGAGTGCTCGCGCTGCGGGCATTGCTGCAGCGGCGGCGACGGCCACGTCTGGCTCCAGCCGGGCGAGGTCGACGCGCTGGCCGCGGCATTGGGCGCGGGCGGCGCGGCGTTCGCCGCGACGCACGTGCGATCGGTGTCCGATCCGCGGACGGGCGAACGGCGCCTGGCGCTGGCGCAGGGGCGCGACGGGCGCTGCTCGTTGCTCGCGGGGCGCAACACCTGCCGCGCCTACGACGCGCGGCCCGAGCACTGCCGCGCGTTCCCGTACTGGCCGTCGGTGATGGCGGGCGGGGCGGGCTTCGAGGCGGCACGCGCGACCTGCCCGGGCATTGCCGTCGTCGTCGAGTCGGGACGCCGGCAACGGGCGTTCGCGGCCCTGGAGGGCCTCTACCGTCGCCTGGACGCGTCCGCGGCGCCGGCGGGCGAGCAGGGGTGTTGCCTCGACGGCGCGCGGGCCGACGATCTGTACATGAGCGCCCTCGAGGCCGACCACGCCGCCGAACGCGGCACGCGCGATCCGGCCTGCCGGCTGGGACCGGCGCGACCGCTGGGGTGCCGCGTCGCGCGCGCCGGCGCCGACGGCGAGCGCTGGCGCGGCGAGCTGCGCGCGATCGAGCGCGGAGAGGACTACCCCGCGGCCTACGGCGAGGCGCGCGCCCTGCTGCGCGCGCGCGGCGTCCGGATCACCGAGGTCGCGCCGTGAGACCGCTGGCGATGCTGCTCGCCGGCTCCGGCATCCTGCTCGGGATGGGGATCGTCTTCCTGTTCCGCGAACCCGTGAAGCGGCGCGATCCCGCGTCGGGCCGCGAGGCACGGCCGGACCTGGACGACCGCGCGACGGCGGGGAGCCGCGTGGCGATCGGGCCGGACGGCCAGCCGGTGAAGGTTGCCCGCGCGTCCGATGCTCCCGCGCCCGATCCCGAACTGCCGCGCAAGAACCGCGAGGCGATCGCGCTGCTGGAGCGCGGCGAGCTCGAGCGCGCGGTCGCGCTGTTCGAGGAGTGCGTCGCGGCCGAGCCGGGACAGAAGATCTTCCGCCAGAACCTGTCGGAGGCGCTGGCGCGGCTCTCGACGCAGCAGTGGGACCGCGGCGGCAGCGCGCTGCAGGGAGAGGCGGTCGCGAACATGGCGCGCGCGGTGGAGATGGCGCCGGGGCGCGAGGACCTCGCCGCGCGCCTCGCGCAGATGCGCCAGCTCTTGGGCTCGGAGGCCGGCAACCTGCACGAGAGCTCCGGGCACTTCGACCTCTCCTACGACGGTTCGCGCGACGACCTGTCGTTCCGCACGGCCGAGGTGTTCGACGCGCTGGAGAGCGCGTACCTCGATTTCACCGAGCTGTTCGGACTCGATCCGGTCGCGCAGGGGCGCGGCCGCATCCGCGTGGTGCTCTACAAGCGCGAGGGGTTCCTGGGCGCGACCGGCATGGGGCACTGGGCCGGCGGCCTGTACGACGGCAGCATCCGCGTGCCGCTGGAGGACCTGGGCCGCGAGCGCGAGCAGTTGCGGCGCGTGCTGCGGCACGAGCTGGTGCACGCGTTCGTGCACGAGAGCGGCGGACGCGACGTGCCCGGATGGCTGAACGAGGGCCTCGCGCAGCTCCTGGAGTCGAACGACCCCGCGACGCTGGGGCGCAACCTCCAGGCGGCGCGCGCCAAGCTGCGCGGCTTCGAGCTGGCGACGCTCGAGACGTTGAAGGGCAGCCTGGGCGCCGTCGGCGACGAGGCCGCGATCGGCCGCGCGTACGCGCAGTCGCTGCTGCTGGTCGACTTCATCGCGCGCGAGCACGGCGACCGGGTGCCGTACGCCATGGTGGCCGGCAATTCGTTGCCGGGCGGCATCGAGGCGGCCTTCGAGCGCCGCGCGGGCATTCCGCTGGCGCTGGCATTCGAGGACTTCCGCGCGCTGCCGCGCTGACGGCGCGCCGCGTCAGCGCGAGCGCGGCTCGTCGGCGACCCGCAGTCCGCCGCGGATCGGCGCCCAGCCGACCTCGCAGCCCAGCTCGCGCAGCCACTCGGCGGTCTCGTCGTGGCAGTCGTGGAACATCCAGAAGTCCTCGGCGTGTTTCACGAAGTGCAGCCCCGTCACCGGGTTCCACAGCGGCGCGCCGCCCGACGCGAACTCGGCGTCGAGCCGCCGGACGAGCCGCGCGGCCCGGTCGCGATCGACGAGGATCGATTGCACGCGGCCGGCGTACGCGCCGTGCGCGAGCTCGTCCGGCGCGAGGATGCGCCGCCCGAGCGTCCCCTGGTTGGGCCACAGCACCGTCAACGGCGCGTGGTACCAGCGGTCGCGGTTGCGCGCGTACCAGCTCCACGATCCGTAGCCGTACTCGACCGCGGCGCCGTCGGACGTGGGCAGCACGAGCCCCGCGTGCAGTCCCGACTCGAGAAGATGGACGGTGACCGGTCGCTCGGGACGCGCGGGCGGCGTGACGGTGGACGTGCAGCCGCACCACGCCGCCAGCGACGCGGCAATCAGCGCGCAGGCGGCGACGATGCGCAGCCGGCGCCCGAGGGATCGAATTCGGCGGGCGATCCCGCTAGGATGCCGCGTTCGGAGCGCGGGCGCACGCTGTCCCCGACCCGCCCCTGGATACCGGAGAATCGCGATGAACGTACAGGAATTGATGACCCCCGCACCGGCCGTGTGCTCGACCAGCGACCACCTCTCGCGCGCGGCGCAGATCATGTGGGAGCGCGACTGCGGCGCCGTGCCCGTGATCGACCCCGCGGGCCAGCTCGCCGGCATCGTGACCGACCGCGACATCTGCATGGCGACCTACACGCAGGGCCGCGCGCTGCACGAGATCCCGGTCGACCGCGTGATGTCGCGCAAGCTCTTCACCATCGGACCGGATGCCAGCCTGCAGGACGCGCTGGAGGCGCTCGCCAAGCACGCCGTGCGCCGTCTGCCGGTCGTCGACGTGCAGGGGCGGCTGGTCGGGATGCTGTCCCTGGCCGACTTCGTGCGCTACGCGAGGGTCGCGCCCGCGCGCCGCAAGCTGAAGCTCGAGGACCTGGTCGACGCGCTGGCCGGCGTCAGCGCGCCGCGCACGCCGACCAACGTCGCGCCGCCGCCCAAGGTGATCGTGCCGGCGACGCCCAGGAAGGGCGGCCGCAAGTCGCCCGCGCGCCGCTGACGGCGGATACCGAGTCAGGACAGCTTCCACAGGTTGGGGGCGCCGCGCCCCAGGCGCAGCGCCCCCAACCCGTGGAAGCTGTCCTGATTCCGAATCCGCCTCAGCGGGTCACGGCACCCAGGTCACCTGCACGCCGTTCGTCAGGTTGAACGTGCTCGGCGTGCAGAAGTCCGCCGCGTTGCGGTACCAGGCCTGGTACGTGCGCACGTTGCCGGCGACGTTCGCGCCGCGGATCGAGATCGGGATCTCGCCCACGCCCGGGTACTGGCTGGCCCCGCCGACGTTCGTCTTGGTCAAGAGGCGGATGATCGTGCCGCCCGCGCAGCGCAGGCCGTCGCCGAACGTCACGCCCAGGCCGCCGGCCTGCTGGTTGGTGCCCTGGAAGTACAGCACCGAGCTGTTCGGCATGCCCGAGCCCTGCAGCGTGAACGAATCGGCGCCGATGCTCGCGCTGCCCGTGGCGGCCAGGTTCGCGCCGCTGGCGTTGACGCTGCTGGCGCAGCCGTTGCCGGACGCGCCGGAGTTCCCGCACGGGCAGGCCGTGCCGGTGCCGTCGCCGAAGCAGTAGCTGGTGACCGGCGTGCTCGGCCCGCCGACCCAGGTCGCCGCCGAGAACGTGCCGCTGCCCGTGAACGGCGAGGGGATCGTGCCGACCTGCAGGCCGGTCGCAGTGTCGAACACGTAGAAGTTGGCCTGCGTCGTGTTCGGGCCGTCCGACACGTAGTACGCCAGGCCGTTGGCGACCGCGAGACCGTCGATGTCCGTCTCGCCCGCCGGGTACGGCGCGACGAAGGTCGTCGTCATGCCGACCGGGTCGATGCGGTACAGGCCGCGCACGTCGGGCGCGGGCGCCGCGTCCGTGAGCCCGTACAGCAGGCCGGTGGTCGCGTCGTGCTCGAGGCCGCCGAAGTCGAACGCCGTGGGATAGACGTACAACTGCGTGGCGATCAGCGTCCCGGGGTCGATCTCGTAGACCGCCTCGGTCGCGATGTTGCGTGTCCCGTACAGCTTGCCGTTGGCGAAGCTCAGCGCGACGAAGTTCACCGTCGCCGAGTTGAACATCATCGTGCCCAGGTTCGTCGGCGTCAGCGTCGGCCCCATCGGCGACGAGAACAGGGTCGAGCCGTTGTTCCAGTACAGGGTGTTGGTCGCGGAGTCGTAGGCCATGCCCCACGGCTTGGCGTCGCTGGTGCTCGCCGAGTGGATCGGCGTGGCGATGCCGGTCGAGGGATCGATGTTGTAGATCGTCGCCGTGCCGGACTGGTCGTTGCCGACGACGAGCTGGGCCTGGAGCGGGGAGGACAGGAGGCCGGCCATGGCGGCCGCGAGAGCGAGGGAGTAGCGCACGTGGTTTCCTCGGGTGGTGCGAGTCGCTCCCTCCCGGGGTCACGCGGTGCCCTCGAGGGCTTCGAGGCCGCGGGCAGGCCGCGAGTTGGGAGGGGCGAGGGTTACCGCTGAAGACTAACCCGGAATCCGGAATCCGGCTGGCTCGGCGGGCGTCGTCCGCAGAGCGGAGAAAGAAAGACGGACGGCCGTGTCAGGAGCACGGCCGTCCGTTCCGCCCCGGCGATCCCGCTTCAGGAAACGCGGGAACCGGGCAACGGCGCGGTTCGCGCGCCGGAGGGGCAGAGTGGCGTCGACACCCTTTCGAAGTCGGCCCAGCCGGTGCTCAGTCCAGCCGGGTTCGACGTCGGACTCCTGCCGAGCCGGTAGGCCACGAGGAAAACGACCACCTCGAGCACCCACAGGCTTGCCAGGACCGCCCCTGCGAGAGGAAGGATCTCGATTTCCCTCGCTTCCTGCATGAGACACCTCCTCGTCGAGGCATTACTTCGGCGGGAGGGGGGGGTAACGATCCCTGCGAAATCAGGATTCTCGGAACCTGGACGGGCCCCTGTTTCGCAGTTGGGAATCCGGCGCGCGCCGCGCGGCGTGCAACCGCCGCCGGCGCCGCGCGTCGTTGAGGTGGATGGAGGCGCGCGCGATCCAGGACCCGGCCCGGTGCGCCGTCGACGGTCTGGCCCGTGCCCGCCGGCGCCTCGCGACCGAGGGCGCGGACGGGCTCGAAACGCGCGATATCCTGCGGGTTCTCGGGGGTGGGGGCTTGACGGAGGTCCTGCTCGCGCGGCTCGTCGACCTCGACCTGTGCGAGCTGGCGCGCCGCAGCGCCGCGCACCTGCAGCGCGATCCGGGCCTCCCCGCGGACGCGGCGCGCCGGCTGTCCGCGGCGTTCGCGCTGGGCCGGCGCGTCGAGCGGTCGGTGCGCGCGCCGCGCCGCGCCCTGCGTTCGCCCGCGCTGGTGCACGACGCGATGGCTTCGGCGCTGCGTGGCCTGGACCGCGAGACCTTCCACGTGCTGCTCCTGGACGGCAAGCACCGCCTGCGCCGGACCGTGCGCGTCAGCGAGGGGACTCTGACCAGCTCGCTCGTCCACCCGCGCGAGGTGTTCGCGCCGGCGGTGCGCGAGGCGGCGGCGGCGGTGATCGCGGTCCACAACCACCCCTCGGGCGATCCCGAGCCATCGGCCGAGGACGTCGCGGTCACGCGGCGGCTGATCGAGGCCGGCCACCTGCTGGGCGTGCCGTTGCTCGATCACGTCGTCATCGCGGACGAGCGCTGGGTGTCGCTGCGCGAGCGCCTGCGGTTCGACGCGCCGGGCTGAGCCCTTCAGGGCGCGGGCAGGAGCGCCGTCGCGACCGCCAGCGCGGCCTCGGCCGCGGTCTCGATCCGCAGGATGTGCGGCCCCAGCCGCGCGCCGCGCGCCCCGGCCCGGGCCAGGGCCTCCTGCTCGGCCGGCGCGAAGCCGCCCTCGGGCCCGACCCACAGCTCGAGCGGTCGTTCGCGCGTCCACGTGGCCGGCGCGCGGCCGGCGGCGAGGGCGCCGAGCACCTGCGGCAGCGCGGCGCCGGCCTCCGGATCGAGGACGACGCGCTCCGCTCCCGCGCGCGCGAGTTGCTCGGCGAGGTCGCGCGGCGCGTCGATCCGGGGCCACCACAGGCGCCCCGCCTGCTTGCAGGCCTCGCGCGCGACGCGCACGAGCCTCTCGGCGCGCCGCGGGCTGTCGTGCGCCGCGTTCGGCGGCGCGCGTTCCGCCGTGACGGGGACGACCGCGGCCGCGCCGAGCTGCACGAGCCGGTCGACCATCTGCTCCGCGCGCTCGCCGCGCGGCAGCGCGGTCACGATCTCGATCCACGCCAGCGGCGCGCCCGCCTCGCCCGGCGCGGGCTCGCGCTCGGGCTCGCCGTCGATGGCGACGTCGAACGCGCGCGGGTCGGCGCGCACGACGCGCAGCGGCCAGGCCGCGCCCGCGCCGTCGAGGCCGATCAGCCGGTCGCCCGCGACGAGGCGCAGCACGCGCCGCGCGTGATCGGCTTCGCCCGCGGCGAGCGCGACGGCGCCGCGCGCGCCCTCCGGCGGGGACGCCAGCAGGAAGCGGCGGACGGAACCAGCCGAGGTGCGGGAGCGCGGCGACATCGCCGGGATTCTGCGCTGTGGGCGCGCGCGCGGCCACCGGCTCGCGGCCGGTGCGGGCCCTCGCCCCGGTCGGCACGGTAGGCTGCGGGTCGGCGTGCCGGCGCACGCCCCGCGACGATGAGCGCCCGCGAATCCCTGAAGCAGAAGCTCGCCCCCGCGCGCGTGCCGCTCGCGCGCTGCGGCCGCTGCCTGCTGCACCTGCCGCTGTGCCTGTGCGCGTGCGTCGAACCGATCGACGTGGCGACGCGCGTGCTCGTCCTGCGCCACCGCACGGAGCTCCACAAGCCGACCAACACAGGGCGGCTCGTCCCGATCGCGCTCCGCGGCGGCGAGGTGCGCACGTTCGGCGCGCGCGGCACGACCTTCGACGCCGCGGGCCTGTACGACCCCGCGCGGCGCACGCTGCTCTTGTACCCCGGCGACGACGCGCGGACGTTGACGCCCGCGGACGCGCACGGTCCGCCCGTCACGCTGCTCGTCCCCGACGCCAACTGGCGCCGCGCGCAGAAGCTGGCGGCGCGCGAGCCTGCGCTGGCACGCGCCGAGCGCGTGCGGCTGCCCGACGGGCCGCCGTCGAGCTACCGGCTGCGCCGCCACCCCGACCCGCGCTTCCTGGCGACGTTCGAAGCGATCGCGCGCGCGCTCGGGATCCTCGAGGGTCCGTCAGTGCAGGAGCGCCTCGAGCACGCGTTCCGCGTGATGGTCGAGCGCCAGCTCTACGCACGCGGGCAGCTCGCGGGCGAGCACGTGACCGGCGGCGTGCCCGGGCGCCGGACCGTGCCGGGGCCGCGGCCGGCGTCGGCCCGGGGCTGAAGAAGGCGCCCGCGCCGGCACCCGACCCGGCCGAAGCCGCGGGACGTGCAGCTGCCCGCCCGCCCGCCGCGGACGGAGGTATTCTCGTCCGTGCGGAAACTGCGCCGCGTCTGGGGACGCACCAGGCCGATCCCAGCACCCGGGCCGTACTGTCCGCAACGAAGAGGTGCCATTCCTCATGCTCAAGCTGAGCCTCGGCCTGTCCACCCTTTGCCTCCTGGGCCTGGCGCAGAGTACGAGCGCCCAGGTCAGCGAAGCCTGGCGCCGCCTGTACGACCACGGCACACCCTACAGTGCCGATCTCGCGCGCCATGTCGCGCCGTATCCGTCGGGCGGGTTCGTCGTGGGCGGTTCGACGCGCAGCAGCGCGACCCAGTTCCAGTTCACCTACCCGCTCGTCCTGCGGCTGGACCCCGCGGGGAACGTGCTCTGGTCGCGCGTGTTCGGCGGATCGCCGGAAGGCGGCAGCGTGAACGCCCTGGCACTGACCCCGGAAGGAGTGGTGGTCGCTGCGACCTCGGGCAGCGCCAGCCTGGGCGTGCGCGTGCTGCGCTACGACCCGAGCGGCAATCCGACGGCCAGTGCCGGACCGTACGCGGGCGCGTACGTCAGCGCGCGCGAACTCCTGCTCGACGCCTCGGGGAACAGCTACGTGGGCTGCACCACCACCTCGTCCCTGGTCACTACGGACATGGTCGTGCTGAGTCACGATGCGTCCGGCGTGCAACGTTTTGCGACGGTCATCCCCGGACCCGCCGGCGCGGGCGACAGGCTGAGTTCGCTGTGCAGCGATGCTGCGGGCAACCTGTTCGCGGTGGGAAGCATGGACGGCGTGCAGTCGGGTGCCTCGGTCCTGGCCGTCGTCAAGCTCGACGCGAGCGGCGTGCACCAGTGGACGCGCACGCACGTGTTCGCGCCCGGCGGACCGACGCAGAGCCTGGGGGGCGTCGTGTGCGACGCGGCCGGCAACGTCTACGCCGTGGGTTTCGCCGGCACCGCGCCGTCGACCTTCCAGGCCGTGGTCGTTTCGTACGACCCGAACGGGACGTTCCGGTGGTTGACGCCGCTCGCCCCGGGTCCCAACACCATCGCGCAGCGGATCGCGTTCGACCCCGCCGGTTCGGTCGTCGTCGCCGGCACCACCGGGAGCCAGGCACTCTGCGCGCGGCTCGACCTCGCGGGCAGCGTGCTGTGGCAGCAGGTCTTCGCCGCCGCGGGCTTCGACGGCACCTCCTGGGTCGATCTCGTCCTGACGCCCGCGGGCGACGTCGCGGTCGCCGGCGTCGTCGGGGTTCCCGGCGGGCCCTTCCAGGACCTGGCCGTCGCGCAGTACGCCGCGAACGGGCAGTTGCGCTGGTCGCGCACGATCGACCACGCGGGGCAGAGCGAGCAGTTCGGCGCGATCGCGACCGGCGGCGATGGATCGCTCGCGCTCGCGGGCTGGACGCAGCCCTATGCGCCGGGGACGGGCTTCGGTCCCGCCGACGTGCTGGTCGTCGATCTGGTCCGCCAGTCGCAGGTCTACTGCCTGGGGGACGGCTCGGGGACGCCCTGTCCGTGCGCGAACTCCAGTCCTTCCCTCGAGCAGGCCGGCTGCGCCAACTCGGTCGGCGCCGCCGCGCGCCTCGTCGACCAGGGCGTCGCGAGCGTCTCCGCCGACTCGCTGGCCCTCGTTTGCTCGGGCACGACGCCCAGCGCGACGTCGCTGCTCATCCAGGCGCCGACGGCCACTGGCGGGACACAGTTCGGCGATGGTCTGCGCTGCGTGGGAGGCTCCATCATGCGGATGTACACGCGCAACGCGTCCGCCGGAGTCGTGTCGTATCCCGCGGCGGGAGACCCGTCGATCACGGCGCGGTCCGCGGCGCAGGGGGACGTCCTCGTCGCGGGCGGCCAGCGCGCCTACCAGGTCTACTACCGCGACCCGAATCCCGCGTTCTGCGCTCCGCCGCTGGGCCAGACGTGGAACCTCTCCAACGGGATCCTCGTGCGCTTCGGACCCTGAACGTGCGCGGACGGCCTGCCTCCTGTGCGGCGCGTGCGCAAGGAGGCGGGTCGAACGACGGGGTGCTCGGCGGGCGGTAGGATCACCTGGGCAAGATCGACCGGCCGGCCCACGCAGGTGCCCAAGGGAACCAGCCCAAGCCCGAGCGCTGCGGACGGCCCGGGCGGGAAGAGCGACGATGCAGGAAGACATCGACACGTCCGCGCGAGCGACGCAATCAGCGCCTGGATCGGGCTTCGTGCCGCGCCTCCTGAAGCGTTCGCTGGCAGCCGCCGAGCCCCGCTTCCTTCGGATGCGCATCATCGGCCTGACGATCGCGCAGTGCACCTTCGCGCTGATCACCGTCGGGGTCGCCGTGCAACTCGCCGGTCGGGGGTCTTCCGGTGGACCCTTCCCGCCCGGTGTGCTGGCCTGCCTGGTCGGGGTGTGCGCGGTCCTGCTCGCACTCCACGCGGCGGCGATCGCCGGATTCTGGATGGGCCGGCAGTGGGCTCTGCACGCGGCGTTCCTGGCCTGCTCTCCGTACCTGCTCGTGCTGGGAGGGATGTTGATCGTCGCGCTCCTGGACTTGAACCTGATCGGATTCGTCACGCTGGCGGTGGTCGCCTTCCTGCTGGGTGCGCACATCGTGGCGTACGAGAGCGACGAGGCGCGGGACGAGCTGGTGCGTTGGAGGCGTCTGCAGACGGCGCGGCGGTCGCGCTCGCGGTTGCCGATGGCCGGACACTAGGGTCTGCGGTGCGCGTTCAGCGGCGCCAGCGCGCGGCGTCGTCAGGTGTGTCCGACTCTCATTGAGACGCACGAGCAGCCGCGCGCCGTGGCCCACGAAGGCGTGTTCGGCGCCCGGGCCGAGCAGCGCGCTCGTGGAATGCCAGTGCGTGCACCTCCGCGGCTTCGCGCTCGTCCCTGCCGACGGAAGCGACCGCGGTCGCGATCGGACGCGTTCAGGGCACGTCGTCGTCGGGCTGAGTCGGCGAGGGACTTGGGGACAGGGCATCCAGGCGGACGACGCCCTCGAGGGTACGGGGATTCAGCCTTTCCCGGGTCGTCGCCCCTCGACGAGTGCTCGGGACACACGACCCCGCGACGCGACCGGCTCCAACTGTCCGCAGGTGCGCGCGGGGGAGGTTCACCTTCCCTGCCACCGTGACGGACACATCTACGCCCGTCCTGCCTGCTGTCGCGGACTGAAGGCAGCCTTCCGTTGACCACCGACCCCAGCGACGCCTCGGGCGCGCACCTCGAATTCGGGAGAATCGCGAAACCGGTCCGGGCCGCCGTGCCGCACTGGATCGCTCCCATGATCGAAGGTCCGAGTGTTCCGGTGCGGATGCCGCGCGGGGAGTCCGTCGAGGGCTTCATGACCGCCACCTTCCGCAGGACTGTGTGCGTCGCCCTGGTCGCCGCCTCGGCCGGTCCGGCAGCAGCGCAGATCTGCCTGGCTGGGGACCCCGCCTGGACCTCCAGCTACTACCCCGACGCGGTGGCGGTCGTCGACGTCGACCTCGACGGCGACCTCGACGTCCTGGCCCCGTCGGGGGTCGCGAACAACAGCGTCGTCTCCCTGCTCAGGAACCTGGGCGACGGCACCTTCGCGCCGCGCGAGACCTACGCCGCAGGAGCCTTCCCGCGCTCCATTGCCGTCGCCGATTTCACTGGTGACGGCTACGTCGACGTCATGAGCGGGAGCTTCGGCACGAATTGGCTTGCTCTGCTCACGAACACGGGACTCGGCACGTTCAACGCCCCGACGTTGATCCCCGCCTACCTCACCAAGCTCGTCGTGCGCGCCGCAGACCTGGACGGGGACGGGGATCAGGACGTGGTCGCCGGCTACGAGATGTACCCGGGCGTTCCACAACTCTCCCTGCACATGAACCAGGGATCCGGCGCATTCGGCGCGCCGATCCCGATCACCTTCTCCGGCGATGTCGTGGAGATCGAGCTCGGCGACCTCGATGGGGACGGCGCCGTGGACATCGTGCTGCACGGCTACGGGGCGGTCCAATTCCTGAGGAACCTGGGTGCGGGCACGTTCGCTCCTCCCCAGCCGATCGCGGGCGCGTTCGTCGAGTTCGTGCTGGCCGATCTGGACGGCGATTCGGACCTCGACATCGCGACCACGCCCGGGAACGCCGTGCGCGTGGTCCTGAACCTCGGCGGAGCCACGTTCGCAGCTCCCGTGGACTTCGCGGCGCCGCGGGCACTGGCGGGCTTGCAGGTCGGGGACATCGACGGCGACGGCGACCCGGATCTCGTGGCCGTGGGATCCGACTATCCCAGCGAGCTGCTCGTGTTCGCGAACCAGGGCGCCGGCGCTTTCGCCTACACGGCGCGGCGGCCAACCAGCTACCAGCCGTACAGCCTCGAACTCGCGGACATGGATGGGGACGGGGACCGCGATTTCGTCGTTCCCAGCGGCGGGGGCGGGACCGTGACTGTTCACGCCAACCACGGGGCCGGCACGTACACGACGTGCGACACGATCGCGCTCGGCAGTTCGGCCTTCAGGGTGACCGAGGCAGACCTCAACGGGGACGGCCAGGCCGATCTCCTCGCCGTGGCCGGCGGGCTGCGCGTCCTGCTCGGCCAGGGACAGGGCGTGTTCGCGGCTCCGGTCTTCTACGACATCGCCGGCACGCAGATGCACGCTGCGAGCGTCGACCTCGACGGCGACGGCGATCAGGACGTGGTGACGGCCAACCAGAGCCCGAGCGATCTGGCCGTGCTGCTCAATCCGGGCAACGGGGTGCTCGCGGCGCCGACGTTCGTGCCGATGAGCGGGAACCCGCGCTTCGTGCTGGGCCTGGACGTCGACGGGGATGGCGACAACGACTTGGTCACCGCCAACTCCGGTACGAGCGGCCTGGGGCTCCTCCTGAACACGGGGACAGGTGTATTCGGAGCAGCGACGAGCATCGCCGTCGGTCCGTCGCCCTACTGGGTGTGCAGTGCCGACCTGGACGGCGACGGCGACCCGGACCTGGCCAGCGCGAACTTCAGCGGTGACTCGATCTCCGTCGTGTTCAACCAGGGCGGCGGGACGTTCTCCGCACCGACGACGCTGCCGTCGGGATTCCGGCCGACGTCGATCACGAGCGCAGACTTCGACGGCGACGGCGACTTCGATCTGGCCGTGTGCAACCGCGCCTACAGCGACACGTTCATGAACTACAGTGTCCGCGTCTACCGGAACTCGGGCACCGGCACGTTCACGTCGACGACCTATCCGGTCGGCGCGCTTCCCTTGGCCATCGGACACGCCGAGCTCGACGGACAGCCAGGCCCCGAGATCTTCACCGTCAATTCCTTCGGGAACTCGGTGTCGGTGCTGCGAAACCTGGGCAACGGGACGTTCGCCGGCCATCAGGAATTCGTCACCGGCGGTACGCTCCCTCAAGGCGGCACGGCGCTGGACATCGACGAGGACGGGGATCTCGACATCCTCACCGCCGACTCGTACGGCCCGGGGCTGACGATCCTGCGAAACTGCCTCGGCACGGGGATGGCCTACTGTCTGGGCGACGGCTCGGCCTCGCCCTGTCCGTGCGGCAACTTCGGTGCGGCGGGCGAGCCGGCCGGTTGCCTGAACTCGCTGGGTCTCGCGGGGCGTCTCGCCGGTTCGGGCGTGCCGCGGATCACTGCCGACACGTTCGCTCTCGCGGGGAGCGGCATGCCGAACAGCACCGCGTTGTACTTCCAGGGCACGGCACGGACCGCGGCCGGGTTGGGCGCCGCCTTCGGCGACGGCCTGCGCTGCGTCGGCGGCAGTGTCGTCCGCCTCGGAACGAAGCTCAACGTCTCGAACGCGTCAGGCTATCCGGAAGGCGGCGACCCGCCGATCTCCGTGCGCGGCGCCCTCCCGCCCGACGGCGGCTCGCGGCACTACCAGGTCTGGTACCGCAACGCGGCCGCGTTCTGCACGGCCGACACGTTCAACCTGACGAACGGCCTGACGGCCGTCTGGGCGCCATGAGGTCGATGGATCTTCTCACGTTCCCCGGGCCGGAATGGACAGCACGGGCGCGGGAGGGCCGACGCGCTCGCGGAGTCCGGCGCGCCCGGGAGGAGCCGGAGCGCAGGTAGAACCGTGATCTGTGCAACCGGGGACATCGGTGTCCAGCCCCCCCCCCCCCCAAGCTTTCGGTCGGAGTGACTCATGATTGCCTTCCTACCTCGACGGACGTCCCGCGCCCGAGGCGCTCTTCAGCGCTTCTTCGACGCGGGTTCTCGCACGGCACTCGCCACCATCGCGCTCGCCTGCGGCTTCGCTGGGGCGACTCCACAAGTGTGCTTCGAGGGCAGCCCGGGTTTCGGTGTCGGCACCGAGCCCATATCCGTGACGAAGGCGGACCTGGACGGCGACGGGGACGTGGATCTGACGAGCGCGAACCTCCAAGCGAGGACGGTGTCGGTACTCTTGAACCAGGGCAACGGCACGTTCGCGCCGCACGTGCAGTACGGCGTCGACCTCATTCCAGTCTCCGTGACGAGCGCGGACCTGGACGGCGACGGAGACGTGGACCTGGCCACCGCGAACTTCGGCGCGAACTCGGTGTCGGTGCTCCTGAACCAGGGCAACGGTACGTTCGCGACGCATGTGCAGTACGGCGTCGGTCTCCGTCCCAATTCCGTGACGAGCGCGGACGTGGACGGCGACGGGGACGCGGATCTGGTGAGCGCGAACTTCAACTCGGGCACGGTGTCGGTGCTCTTGAACCAGGGCAACGGCACGTTCGCGACGCACGTACAGTACGGCGTCGGCATCAATCCAGTCTCCGTGACGAGCGCGGATCTGGACGGCGACGGTGACGTGGATTGTGCAACCGCGAATGAGAGCTCGAACACGGTCTCGGTCCTCCTGAACCAGGGCAGCGGCACGTTTGCGACGTACGTACAGTACGGCGTCGGTGTCGGTCCCCGCTCCGTGACGAGCGCGGACCTGGACGGTGACGGAGACGTGGATCTGGCGAGCGCGAACTACAACACGAACTCGGTGTCGGTGCTCCTGAATCAAGGCAACGGTACGTTCGCGACGCACGTACAGTACGGCGTCGGCATCAATCCAGTCTCCGTGACGAGCGCGGACCTGGACGGCGACGGGGACGCGGATCTGGCGAACTTGGGCTACGGCGCGGACTCGGTGTCGGTGCTCCTCAACCAGGGCAATGGCACGTTCGCGACGCACGTGCAATACAGCGTCGGCCTCAGTCCAGTCTCCGTGACGAGCGCGGACCTGGACGGTGACGGGGACGCGGATCTGGCGAGCGCGAACTCGTACTCGAACACGGTGTCGGTGCTCCTGAACCGGGGCAACGGCACGTTCGCGGAGCACGCGCAGTTTGGCCAGTACGGCGTCGGGTTTCCTCCCATCTCCGTGACGGGGGCGGACCTGGACGGCGACGGGGACGCGGATCTGGCGACTGCGAACTACAACTCGAGCACGGCGTCGGTGCTCCTGAACCAGGGCAACGGCACGTTCGCGACGCACGCTCAATACGGCGTCGGCACCGATCCCAT